>DASREE010000001.1:0-25266 GCA_035652235.1 Gaiellaceae bacterium
CGGCGGTCGAGCGCGTCCGCGTCGTAGGCGACCTCGTCCTCGAGCGTCTCCCAGCGCAGCCGCCGCGTCTGCCGGTCGCGGAACGCGGTGACCAGGCCGGCGTCGATCGTCGAGCCCTGCTCGGTGATCTTCGTGCGGATCCGGTAGACGTCGAAGTCGACGTTCACCTGGTCGGCGACCGCCTCCTCGTGCGTGTACTCCATGACGAGGTTCTGGTCGAAGAAGCCGAAGGCCTGCTTGTTCGGCGTGGCGGTCAGCCCGACGACGAAGGCGTCGAAGTACTCGAGCACCTGCCGCCAGACGCCGTAGATCGAGCGGTGGCACTCGTCGACGATGACGACGTCGAAGGTCTCGATCGGAAGGAGCGGGTTGTACTCGACCGGCACCGGCTCCGCCGGCGTCAGGTCGTAGCTCGAGTGCTCGTCGAGCTCCGGTTCGAGCTCCTCCTCGCCCTTGAGGATCGAATACAGCCGCTGGATCGTCGTGATCGTCACCCGCGCGACCGGGTCGATCACGTTCGAGGACAGGTGCTGGACGTTGTACAGCTCGGTGAACTTGCGGTTCGCGTCCGGGACGGTGAACGCCTGGAACTCCTTCAGCGTCTGCTGGCCGAGGTTCGCCCGATCGACGAGGAAGAGCACGCGCCGGGCGCCGGCGAACTTGACCAGCCGGTAGGCGATGTTCGCAGCGGCGAACGTCTTTCCGGCGCCGGTCGCCATCTGGATCAGCGCTCGCGGCCGGTTCTCCGCCAGCGAGCCCTCGAGGTTCCGGATCGCCGTCGCCTGCGCCGAGCGCAGCCCCTCCTCGGCGAGCGGCGGCAGCTTCGTCAAGCGGTGGCGGAGTGTCGGCGCAGCCGGGTTCTCGTGCACCTCCCGGATCCAGTCGGCGAGCGTCTCCGGTCGGTGGAACCAGAACACCTGCCGGCTGCGGGCCTCCGGATCGAGCGTGTTCGTGAACCGCGTCTCGACGCCGGTCGACTGGTAGGCGAACGGCAACGCACCTTCGAGCGCGCTCTGCACCCAGTCGGGCAGGCCGTCGAGGTACTTCGCCGACTGCCACTCGACACCCGTGAGCGTCGCGCCCGCCGGCTTCGCCTCGATCACGCCGACCGCCTCGCGGTCGACGAAGAGGAGGTAGTCGACGCGCCCGTGCGGCGGCCCGAGGACGAACTCCCTGACGGCGACGCCGCGCCCTGCGGCGAGGTTGACATCGCGCGCGTCCTGGACCGCCCAGCCCGCCGCCTCGAGCATCTTGTCGATCTCGACCCGAGCCTTGTCCTCAGCGGAGAGGTACGACTCCATCGTCATAACCGTAAGTCTCGTACAGGCGATCGTTTATCGGAGCTGGCGCTTGAATAGCGGGCGCCGTTGCCATCCGCTTCGAAGCTTATTTACGATGCCGCGGCACTTCTCCTCGCCGTCCGGGCCGTCGCGACCGAACTGGCGAGGATTCATTCTTCTCGGGGTACCTCTGGTCACAGCCTTTGAACCGTGGTTGTCACGGTGCCCCTCCCAAAGGCCGGGCGACGTCCTACAGTTGTCGCCGCCCCAGCGGGGAGAGGTCGCTGAGCGGCGGATCAACCGCGCGAATGGCCTCAAGCTGCGAGATCGTGATGCTCGTTTCCGCGCGCAGCAACTCGAGCTCAGCCAAAGCCGCCGCCACGACGAGCGACGGATCTACCTCGGCTACAGCCTGCTCGTCGCGCGGAGTCTCATCCATCGCCAGATGCTTCCTTCTCGGCCGTGGCTTCCCCGAGCTTGAACGCCGCCAGCTGTTCCGTCAAGGCGGCCGTTGTGGACGTCTCGAAGTTCTCGTAGATCTGACGTAGCTGGTCGAGCTCGTCATCCGAGAGCCGGTGAATGCCGCCGGCTCCGATGATGGCCATGTCTGTGTCGAGGCCAACTCCAGGAGCCACTTCACTTCTCCGCTTCGAGGCGTATACCCGGAAGACCGTCTCGTGGTACTGCGCCTGTCCGGTGTGGCCGAAGCCGATCATCGACTGTATGCCGTGAATCGCGCCGCTCCCGATCGCGGCGTACCCGATGATGTCATGCAGGTTCTCGGGCTGCCCTGGGTTCTGGATCGAATAGATGTGAGCGCCCGTGTCGTCGACCCCAGCGAGGAGGAGCTCGACTCCGAGGTTGAACTGCTGCATCTGTTGGTCGAGCATCATCGCGAGCTGCGGGTTGAAGGAGTTGTGACCCCCATAGAACGCCTGAAAGTTGAGGCCGCGGAGCGCGAGGAGCTGATGTTCGATCCGCGCCGTCCGCGTCGCCTCGTAGTGCCGCGCAAGCTGCTGCGCGATCTCGAGCACCGTGGGAGTCCCGGCAAGCGACCGCGCTACCTCCTCCGCGATCCGGCTGCCAATGAGGGCGTCGCCGGCGGACATCGCGAGCGCTCGAGTCGAAGCGGTCACCATCTTGGGGATCGCGTGCTCGAACTCGATGAAGCCAGCAAGGCTGACCATACGGTCCGTCGCAACCACGGCACGGCTCTCGTCACCATCGCGGCACAGCGCTGCGAGACACACTGTCACGACCGCAACGCTACTGAACGGGTGAGGCCGCGACGCGAGGAACGAGCGCCTGGCGCACTGGCTTGCTAGCGTCCCGAGGGCGGAGCGGCTCGTAGCCGGCACGGCCTGCGAGGCCACGCCGGGCCGGGCGGTTCCACGGAGACCGCAGTCAGCCCGCCGCGGAGCGAGCCTGACGAGTCGCCGGCGAACCGGGTCCATAGAAAAAGCCCCGTTTCCAGGGCTTTTTCCGTAGCAGGCCTGTAAGCCGGATTCTGTCGAGGGTGACCATCTCTCTAGGCCGCCGGTTGCCCGGCGGTTCGAGCGGCGTACCCGGCCCCTCGGCGGGCAGCGTCATCGGGGCCTGCTTCACCTTGCACCGGACGGGGTTTGGCGAGCCGCCGTGTCACCACGACGCTGGTGGGCTCTTACCCCACCGTTTCACCCTTACCGCCGGCGTCTCCGGAGAGAGACGTGTCGCCGGTGGCGGTCTCCTTTCTGTGCCACTTTCCGTCGGCTTTCGCCGCCTGGGGTTTCCCCAGCGTCCTGCCCTGCGGTGTCCGGACTTTCCTCGAGCCGGCCCCGCCGGCCCGCGGTCACCCGGCCTGCGTCATGGATTGTACCCCGCCCCCTTCCGGGCCGGCCCGGCCGCGGCCTCTCGGACGCCGTCGAGCGCGCTCCCGCACTCAGGGCAGAAGATCGACCGGTCGGGCAGCCGCAGCACGAACTCGCCGCAGACGAGGCACTCGAGGCTCGCCCCGCGGAAGAGCGCCTGCAACTCCTGGTCGAGGGAGCGGTTGAGGGCAACGACCGCGCCGCCCATGTCAGAGCCTCCGGAAGACGCCGACGACCTTGCCGAGAATGTCGACGTGACGGGCGTAGATGGGCTCGAGCGCGGCGTTCTCGGGCTGCAGCCTGACGGCGCCGTCCTCCCGGAAGAAGCGCTTGACCGTCGCCTCCTCTGCGAGCTCGTCGTCCCCAACGAGCGCCGCGACGATGTCGCCGTTCTGGGCGTCCTGCTGCCGGCGGACGACCACGTAGTCCCCGTCGAGGATCCCTGCGTCGATCATCGAGTCGCCGCGTACGCGCAGGACGAACTCCTCGCCGCCGTGTGCGAGCGGCTCGGGGACGCCGACGTAGCCCTCGATCGACTGCTCGGCGAGCAGCGGCCCGCCGGCGGCGATCTGCCCGAGCACAGGGAGCACGTGCGTCTCCGCGGCCGGCCGCGACGCCCGGCTCCGCTCGCGCCCGACGAGCTCGAGCGCGCGCGGCTTCGTCGGGTCGCGCCGCAGGAGCCCTGCCCGCTCGAGGTTCGCCAGGTGCGCGTGGACCGTCGACGGCGACGCGAGCCCGACCGCCTCACCGATCTCGCGAACGGTCGGCGGATACCCGTGGCGGTCGACGTACTCGACCAGGAAGTCCCAGATCTGCCGCTGCCTCGCGGTGAGCATGCATCCTCGCTTTCCGAACGTGCGTTCGCTCCACGGTAGCGAGGCGGCCGGACGACGTCAAGGGCGGGGTCGACCCCGCCCGACACGCCGTTCCTTCGAGTGCGCTGGAGAGGACTTGAACCTCCACGGGCGAACCGCCCACAAGGCCCTCAACCTTGCGCGTCTACCAATTCCGCCACCAGCGCAGGTTCGAAGACGATTCTAGCCGACCCCTCGAGCCGATCCGGTCTCCCGTCTGGCTAGAGCAGCCGGAAGAGACCGATCGTGTCGGCGACGAAGACGATCGCGACGGCGATCGTGAGCCGCGTCAGGTTGCGCTCGACGATGTGTGTGCCACCCTGAGACGCAGGCGTGAAGCCCATGCCGCCGAAGCCGCTGTCGCGTCCGGAGTGCATGAGGATCAGCCCGAGCAGGGCGAACGACACGAGCACGTGCCAGACTGCGAGCGCCTGGAGCATCTCGCCGCCTAGAGTACACGACCGATGGCGGAGGACGTCCGCGCCCGCATCCAGCGACTCCTCGTCACCGGGGACAACCGGCTCAAGCAAGGGGTCGCAGCGGACAAGGTGCGGGAGAGCTACGAGCAGGCGCTCGCTCTCGCGCGCGAGGCCGGCCTCGAGGAGCGCGTGCGGCCGCTCGTGGAGATCCGTCTGCGCGATCTCGAGCGAGGCGGCGCGCACAGCTGAGCCCCGATCCATCCGGTGCTCCTGCCACCCTTCCCCCGATCCGTCACGCGTCTGGAGGGAGTTCGGCGAGTGAAGCAATGGCAGCGGTACCTAGCTGAGCTGTTCGGAACGTTCATCCTCGTCATCAGCGGCACGGCGACGATCGTCGCCGCAATCAAGATCGTCGGCCCGGGAGGGGATCCCACCGGCTACGTCAACATCCTCGTTCCGTTCGCATTCGGGCTCGGGCTCATGGCCGCCCTCTACTCGTTCGCCGAGGTGTCGGGAGGGCACTTCAACCCGGCCGTGTCGCTCGGGCTGTTCCTCGACCGGCGCCTGAGCTTCGACGATCTGCTCGGGTACTGGATCTTCCAGTGCCTCGGCGCGATCCTTGCCTCTGCTCTGCTCTTGATCCCGTTCAACCAGGATCTCGTCAAGGCGACGGCTGACGTTCCCCACGGCGACGGTGCTTCCCTGTTCGTCGAGATCGTGTTCACGGCGATCTTCGTGCTGGTGATCCTGCAGTCGACGAAGAGCGAGCGGTATTCGGGAAGCGCGCTCGTGGCCATCCCGCTCACCTTGCTCGCGATTCACTTTGCGACCATCCGGGTCGATGGCACATCCGTGAACCCGGCTCGTTCGCTGGGACCGGCGCTCGTCGGGGCGAAGTGGACCGGCTTCTGGGTGTTCGTGGTCGGGCCCGCCCTCGGAGCGATCCTGGCCTGGGTGATCTACGCAGTCGTGGTCAAGGGAGACACCGACCTGCGGGACGACATGCAGCGGATCCGCGACGAGGTGCGGCCCTCGAGCGGCGGGGCAGCCACGCCGCCGGCGACGTAGCGGGCGCCATCAACGAGTGCTCGAGCGGGCGGCCGCGGCCGCCCGCTCGAGCACAGCTTCGATCCGAGCAGCCTGCCGGCGGACGTCGTGCCGCTCAGCTGCCGCACGGGCGGCGGCGTTCGGCCGCGGGAAAGCCGCCGCGTGCGCCAGCGCGGCGGCCAGCGCCTCCTCGTCGGTCGGGTCGACGAGCACGCCCGCCTCCGGGGTGACGAACTCGGGCGGCCCTCCCACGGCCGTCGCGACGACCGTCCGCCCGCATGCCATCGCCTCGAGCAGCGCCTGGCCAAAGGGCTCGACGAGGCTCGGCTGGCAGACGACGTCGCTTCGGGCGAGGAGCGCCGGCACGCGCTCGTGCGCGACGGGCGAGAGTACGCGCACGCCGGAGCGACCCTCGAGCCGCCCGCGCAGGGGCCCGGCGCCCGCAAAGGTGAGCGTGCCGCTGCCCAGCCGCTCGAAGGCGCGTGCCAGCCGGAGCACGTTCTTGCGCTCGGTCAGAGCCCCCAGGCAGAGGAAGGCAGGCCCGTCCTCGGCCGGCGAGCGTGCGGCGAGCAGCGGGAAGCGGTCGAGGTCGACGCCGCAGTCGATCACCTCGGTCTTGCCGCGAGCGTCCGGGATACGCGCCTCGAGCTCGCGCCGCAGGTAGTCGGAGACGGCGATCACCGCCCGCGCACGGCGAACGACAAAGCGCGTCGCCTCCCCGGCGCCGGGCAGCGCTCCCACGTTGCGGACGTCCTGACCGTGGGCGGTGACGACGAGAGGGGCGCGGCCGGCGATGGCAGCGATGAGACCGGCGGGAACGAGCATGTGCGCGTAGACGACGTCGGGGCGGAAGCGGCGAGCCTCGGAGGCGGTGCGGGCAGCCAGCGCGGCGTAGCGGCGCCGGCCACCTTCGCGGCTGTCGAGGACGGCCCGGGCGACCGTGTGGCCACGGCGCTCGAGCTCGCGCTCGGCCTGCGCGACGAACACGCCCAGGTCGGGAGCGGAGGGGCCGGGATACATCTGCGACACGAGCAGGATCCGCACGGGAGAGATGGTGACGCTTTCGGCACGCTCCCGTCACCCACGCGTCGCGGCTCTGTGGGTATGCTCGCAGCGGGTGGTGGGCTGGGGTGCCCCGGCCGCCGGCTCGTTCCGGGGCGGGTGCAGCCGTTAGAACGTCGGTTCCGGGCGCTGCGCGTCGTAGGTCCCGAAGACCTCGCGCAGCACCCCGCAGATCTCGCCGACGGTGCAGCGTGCGCGCAGCGCGGCGCGCATCGGCACGAGCAGGTTGTCTTCGCCCCGCGCAGCCAAGCGGACCGCCTCCAGGGCGGCGGCCGCCGCCCGCGGGTCACGCTCGGCGCGAACGCGCGCCGTCCGCTCGCGCTGTCGCCGCTCGATCGCGGGATCGATCCGCTGCAGCTCGATCTCGGTCTCCTCGTCCTCCGTGAACGCGTTCACGCCGACGATCACGCGGTCGCCCGTCTCGATCTCGCGCGCGTAGCGAAAGGCAGCTTCCTCGATCTCGTGCTGCACGAACCCCTGCTCGATCGCCGCCACCGCTCCGCCGAGCTCGTCGACGCGTTCGATCAGCTCCTGCGCCCGGGACTCCAGCTCCCGCGTCAGCGACTCGACGAAGTAGGAGCCGCCGAGCGGATCGGCGGTGTCGACCACGCCTCCCTCGTGCTGGAGGATCTGCTGCGTGCGCAGCGCGATCGCCGCCGCGCGCTCCGTCGGCAGCGCGAGCGCCTCGTCGAAGCCGTTCGTATGCAGGGACTGCGCGCCGCCGCAGACGGCGGAGAGCGCCTGCACGGCCACCCGCACGACGTTGTTCTCGGGCTGCTGCGCCGTCAGAGTCGAGCCGCCCGTCTGAGCGTGGAAGCGCAGGGCGCAGGCCCTCGGGTTCCGGGCACCGAAGCGCTCGCGCATGATGCGCGCCCACAGACGCCTGGCCGCGCGAAACTTCGCCACCTCCTGGAAGAAGTGGTTGTGGGCGTTGAAGAAGAAGGACAGACGCTCGCCGAACTCGTCGGGCGACAGTCCCGCGTCCACCGCCGCCTGGCAGTAGGCGATGCCGTTCGCGAGCGTGAAGGCGAGCTCTTGTACCGCGGTCGAGCCAGCTTCGCGGATGTGGTAGCCGGAGATCGAGATCGCGTTGAAGCGCGGCAGCCGCTCAGCGCAGTAGGCGAAGACATCCGTCGTGATCCGCATCGACGGTCGCGGCGGGAAGATGTAGTTCCCCCGCGCGACGTACTCCTTGAGGATGTCGTTCTGCACCGTGCCGCGGAGGTCGCTGCCGGGCACGCCCTGCTCCTCCGCGACAAGCTCATAGAGGAGCAGGAGGAGCGACGCAGGCGCGTTGATCGTCATCGACGTCGAGACACGGTCGAGCGGGATGCCACGAAAGACGATGCGCATGTCCTCGATCGAGTCGATCGCGACGCCGGTGCGCCCCACCTCCCCGGCGGCGAGCGGGTCGTCGGAGTCGTAGCCGAGCTGCGTCGGCAGGTCGAACGCCACCGACAGCCCCGTCTGGCCTCGGGCGAGCAGGTAGTGGAAGCGCTCGTTCGTCTCCTCGGCCGAACCGTAGCCCGCGTACTGGCGAATCGTCCACGGCCGCCCCCGGTACATGGTCCTGTACGGCCCGCGGGTGAACGGGTACTCGCCGGGCAGCTCGAGCGTGAAGCCCTCCACGTCCTCGGCCGTGTACACCGGCTTGATCTCGATGCCGGAGTCGGTCGTACGGCGCTCGTCGCGCGTGGCGCCGACCGGCCCCGTCGCGTGCTCGTTGCCCACGCCGAGATCGTACGCTCGCTACTACGCTTGCGCCGTGCGGGTGACGGTGAGGCTGTTCGCCGGGCTGCGCGAGCGGGCGGGTACGGCTACGCGCGAGCTCGAGCTCACGCCCGGCGCGCGCGTCGCAGACGTGTGGCCGGCGCTCGAGCTCGGCGATGAGCCGGCAGGCCTGCTCTACGCGCTCAACAAGCAGTACGCGCCGGCGGACTCGACGCTCGCGGACGGTGACGAGGTCGCGCTCATCCCGCCTGTGTCGGGAGGCGCCTTCCGCCTCACCGACCAGCCGATCGACGTCGCAGCCGTCGTCCGCGAGGTGGCGAGCGACCGCGCCGGCGGCATCGCCACCTTCATCGGCACGACCCGCTCCGAGTCGCGGGGGCGCGCCGTCCGCCAGCTCGAGTACGAGGCCTACGAGGGTATGGCCGAGCAGGTCATGGCCGACCTGGCTGCCGACCTCGAGCGCCGCTACGAGCTGACGGCCGTGGCGATCGCCCACCGCACCGGCCGCGTGGTCGTCGGCGAGATCTCGGTCGTGATCGCAGTCTCGGCGCCGCACCGCGCGGATGCGCTGGCGGCGTGCCGGGAGGCGATCGACCGGCTCAAGGAGACCGTGCCGCTGTGGAAGAAGGAGGTGTACGAGGACGGCGAGGAATGGATCGGGCGCGGGTCCTGACCGGCACGTGCAGCTACCGTACGTGCATGGAACCCACGGGCGAGCTGCGCGACTACGAGCCGCTCCACCCGAAGGGCTTCGACTGGCGCGGGCTTGCCGGGAGGATCTGGGCGCCGATCGGGCTCGTGCTCGGGCTGGTGCTCAAGTTCGGCTTCGCCTTCGCGAAGTTCGCCTCGATCTTCGTCGCCGTCGGCGGCTATGCGCTCATCTGGGGTTGGCAGTTCGGCATCGGCTTCGTCCTCCTCATCCTCGTGCACGAGATGGGCCACTACCTGGAGGCGAGACGGCAGGGACTGAACCCGGCGCTGCCGATCTTCATCCCCTTCCTGGGCGCGTTCGTGGCCATCCGCGGCGAGCGGCTCAACCCGTGGCAGCACGCCTGGATCGCGCTCGCGGGCCCGCTGGTCGGGTCGGCCGGGGCTGCCGCCGTCTGGGGCGCGGGCGAGGCGTCGCACTCGCAGCTCCTGCAGGCGCTCGGCTACACCGGTTTCTTCCTCAACCTGTTCAACCTCGTCCCCATCGGCTTCCTCGACGGCGGCCAGATCTGGCGCTCGCTGCACTACCTCCGGCTGGGCGGCGCGCCGCGGCGCGCGGCGCTCGTCGGGGCGGTCTACGGATCGCTGGCCGTGCTGCTCGTCGCCGGCATGTTCGCCGCTCACGTCGCCCAGAGCCGGCTGTGACCAGGCCAGACGAGGACCGCGCCATCCTCGAGCGGGTCGAGACCGATCTCGACCGCCACGTGGCCATGATCGCCGACGAGTTCCGCGCAGGCTTCCAAACCGTCGAGCGCATCGGCCGCCCCGGGGTCACCGTCTACGGCTCGGCCCGCATCACCGAGGCACACCGGGCGTACGGACTCGCGCGCGAGGTCGGCCGCCGCTTCGCGGACGCCGGCTTCGCGGTCGTGACCGGCGGCGGACCGGGGGTGATGGAAGCGGCCAACCGCGGCTGCCACGAGGCGGGCGGGCTCTCGGTCGGCTTCAACATCGAGCTCCCGCACGAGCAGGTCGCGAACGGCTACCTCGACTTGGAGCTCACCTTCCGGCACTTCTACGCGCGCAAGACCATGCTCGTGAAGGCGGCCGAGGGGTTCGTCCTCTTCGAAGGCGGGTTCGGCACCCTCGACGAGCTGTTCGAGTCGCTCGTCCTCATCCAGACTGGGAAGATCCACCACTTCCCCGTGGTGCTCTTCGGGAGCGAGCACTGGCGCGGCCTGCGCGCCTGGATCGCGGAGCGGCTGATCGCGGAGCGGCTGATCTCCGAGGCGGACGTGCTCCTCCTCTCGGTGACCGACGACCCGACGGAGGCCGTCCGCACCGTGGTCGACTGCTACGAGCGGCGCTGCGCCGACACGGTGGCGGGCGCGGACGTCGTGGCGTAGCCCGCCCTCGAGGAGCGAAGCCGCCCGAGAGCACCTCCCTACACTGTCGGCTGTGCGGCTTCGCGACTTGCCGTCGGTGGACGAGCTCCTCCGCCACGAGCGGCTCGCCGGAGCGCCGCACGCGCTCGCCGTCGCGGCCGCGCGCGCTGCGCTCGAGCGGGCACGGGCGGCGATCCGAGCCGGGCGGGAGCCGGATGACCTCGTCGCCCAGGTCGCGGCGGAGCTCGCCGCCGCAGCCGCGCCGGCGCTGCGGCGCGTGCTCAACGCTACCGGCGTCGTCGTGCACACGAACCTCGGTCGCGCGCCGCTGCCGGAGGAGGCGCTCGCGCGCGTCGAGTCGATCGCAGGATCGTACTCGAACCTCGAGTACGACCTCGCGGCGGGGAGCCGGGGGTCGCGGCAGGAGCATGCGGCCGGCCTCCTCCGCCGCCTCACCGGCGCTGGCGCGGCGCTCGTCGTCAACAACAACGCCGCCGCCGTCCTGCTCGCGCTCGCGGCGCTCGCGGCCGGCCGCGAAGTGCTCGTCTCCCGCGGCGAGCTGATCGAGATCGGGGACGGCTTCCGCATCCCGGAGGTGCTCGCCAGCTCCGGCGCGCGGCTCGTCGAGGTGGGGACGACGAACCGGACGCGCGCCTCCGACTACGAGCGCGCCGTTGGGCCGGAGACGGCGCTCGTCCTGCGCGTGCACCAGTCGAACTTCCGCCTCGTCGGCTTCGCCGACCGCCCTCGGCTCGGCGAGGTGGCAGAGGTGGCGCGCCGGCACGGACTGCCGCTCGTGGACGACCTCGGCTCCGGGAACCTCCTGTCAAGCAACAGTCTGTTCCTTGGCGACTTCCTTGGCGACGAGCCGTCGGCGGCCGAGAGCCTCGCCGAGGGCGCCGACCTCGTCTGCTTCTCCGGCGACAAGCTGCTCGGCGGCCCGCAGGCGGGGATCGTCGTCGGGCGCGTCGAGCTCGTCGAGCGGCTCCGGTGGCATCCCCTGCAGCGGGCGCTGCGCCCCGACAAGCTCACGCTGGCCGCGCTCGAAGGCACCCTCGCCCTCTACCTCGAGCCAGCGCGGGCCCTGCGCGAGGTGCCGGTGCTGCGCATGCTGTGCGAGCCCGCCGAGTCGGTGCGCGCACGGGCGGAGCGGCTGGCGGCGCTCGCCGGCGGGACGGTGGAGGAGACGGTGGCGCGGGTCGGGGGAGGCGCGCTGCCGCTCGCCGAGCTGCCCAGCTTCGCCTGCGCCGTCGAGGAGGAGCTCGCGCCGCGGCTGCGGGCAGGAGAGCCGCCGGTCGCCGGCATCGTCCGCGACGGCAGGCTGCTGCTCGACTGCCGCACCCTGCGCGAGGACGAGGTCGAGGAGGCGGCCGCCGCCGTGCGCGCCGCCCGCAGCGCGTGAGCCTCGTCGTCGGCACCGCCGGTCACATCGACCACGGCAAGACGTGGCTCGTGCGGGCGCTGACCGGCAAGGACACGGACCGGCTGCCGGAGGAGCGGGCGCGCGGCATCTCGATCGACCTCGGCTACGCACCGCTCGACCTGCCGGACGGGCGTCGACTCTCGCTCGTCGACGTGCCGGGCCACGAGCGCTTCGTGCGGACGATGATCGCCGGCGCCGCCGGCATCGACCTCTTCCTGCTCGTCATCGACGCCGCCGAGGGCGCGCGACCGCAGACGCACGAGCACCTGGCGATCATCCGGCTGCTCGGCATCGACGAGGGCGTCGTCGCGGTCACGAAGGCGGACGCCGTCGACGCCGACACGCTCGAGCTCGCGCTCGAGGAGGCACGCGAGCTCGTGCCGTCGGCGGCCGCGGTCGCCGTCAGCGCCCGCACCGGGCAGGGTCTCGACCGGCTGCGCGCGGAGCTCGCCGCCGCCTGCGACCGCGTCCGGCCGGTGCACGCAGGCTCGGCGACGCGGCTGTTCGTCGACCGTGTCTTCACCCTGCACGGCATCGGCACGGTCGCGACGGGCACGTTGTGGTCGGGCTCGATCGGCGAGGGCGACGAGCTTGCGGTCGAGCCGCGCGGCCTGCGCGCCCGGGTGCGCAGCGTGCAGGTGCACGACGCGCCGGTCGAGCGCGCGCACGCCGGCCAGCGGGTGGCTGTCAGCTTGCCGGGCCTCGAGCGGCGCGAGCTTCGCCGGGGCGACGTCCTCGTCGAGCCGAGCGCCTTCCCCGTCAGCTACCGGCTCGACGTGACGCTCGAGGAGCTCGAACCGATCGGGGACGGGCAGCGCGTCCGGGTCCACCACGGCACGGCAGAGACGCACGGCGTCGTGCGCCGGATCGGCGAGCGCTATGCGCAGCTCCGGCTGGCCGCGCCCACCGTCGCCGCGCGCGGCGACCGGGTGGTGCTGCGAGGTGAGACGACCCTCGGCGGCGGACGGGTGCTCGACCCCGCGCCGCCGCGGCACCGCAGCCCGGAGCGGCTCGAGCTGCTCGAGCGGGGAGAGGTCGCCGCCACCGTGCACGCACCCGTCCGGCTCGACACGCTGCGCCACCTCCTCGACGGCGAGCCAGCCGGGCTCGAGCGCGCGGGAGAGTGGGTGTTCGCGCCGGCCTGGCTGGAGGAGCTCCGCGCGGAGCTCGAGCGCAGGCTCGCCGACGCCGACCCGCTCGATCCCGGCATCGCACCGCCCGCCGAGCCGTGGGCGGCCGCGGTCGTGCCGCTGCTCGGGCTGGAGCGCAAGGGCTCGAAGCTCTACCGCCCAGGAGCTGCAGGCTCGCTCGGCGAGTGGGCGGCGGCGGCAGCCGAGCTCGAGGCACGCCTCGGCCTCGAGCCGGTGAAGGTGGACGACCCGAGGCTCGCGCGCTTCCTCGAGCAGGAGGGGCGGCTCGTCCGCCTCGGCGCCGGGCTGGCCGTGTCGCGTGCCGCCTACGACGAGGTGCGGCGCGTGCTCGTCGCGGAGTGCGAGGCGAGGGGCGAGATCACGCTGGCGCGCTTCCGCGACCTGCTCGGCGTGGGCAGGCGTACGGCGCAGCTCCTGCTCGAGCGCCTCGACGCGGACGGCGTCACGCGCCGGACGGGCGACGTGCGAGTCCTCCGCCGCGCGGCCCGGCGCTGAGCTCGCACCCGGCTGTGCCGCGCCCGCGCGTGCGGCGCGCTAGCTAGCCCGCCGCGATCGTCCCGCGCAGCGTGCCGTCCGCGGCCGGCGACCACTGCGCGTGGACGGCGCGCGTCGCGCCGCCCGGCAGCGAGCAGGTGCCGTCGAAGCTGGATGAGGCGACGTTCGTCAGCGAGCCGACGCAGAGCGTGCCGCTCGGGAGAAACTCGAGCTGGAGCGAGGTGTCCTGCGAGTCCTCCGAGACGAGCAGGTCGGCGCGGACGACGAGCGGCTGGCGGCCGGCGCCGCGGCCGGTCAGGGAGACGAGCTCGCGCGCGAAGCCGCGCTGCGCGACGATCTGCCCTGTGAGCGTGTCGCGCACGCTGCGCGGGACGGCCGCAGCGGAAGCGCCCGCCGCCCGGGCGTGCGTCGCGCCGAGCGGAACCGTCACAAGCAGCACGACGACGAGGAGCCCCGCGCCGGCAGCCGCGAGCTCGGGGCGCGGGAGCGGCGCGGCGCCCGCCCGGGCGCGCGCGACCCGGCGCACGACGAGCCCGGCCACGAGCGCGACCGACACCCCGTAGACGGCCACGTTCCAGCCGGCGGACGAGTCCGTCCCCGCCCCGATGCCGTGCGCAGTCGCGGCCGCCCAGACGACGAAGGTGAGGTAGTGGGCCCGGCGCCAGAAGCGGTAGGAGAGGCGCTGCCGGAAGCGGTTCGTGAGCGCGAGCGCGAGCAGGAGCTCCGCACCGGCGACGCCGAGCCCGGTCCACAGCGGCCGGTAGCTGGACGCGAACGGAACGACGAGCTGCCCGACCGTGAACGGCAGGTAGGCGTCGAGCGCGAGCGTGAGCACGTGCAGCGACACGAACAGGCCGACGAGGAGGCTGCCGAAGCGGTGCACGTCGGCGAGCGCGAACCGCGGCCAGCGCCGCAGGCGCTCCTTCCCGGCGAGCGCCAGGCCGACGGCGACCACCGCCGTGAGCAGGAGGTAGGCGACGAGACCCGACGCTCTGATCGCGTACCAGTCGACGGGGTTCGAGGTGACGTGCACGGCTGGTCAGGCGGCGTCCACCGCGGGCACGCCGGCGAGCCAGGCCCGGGTGTGGACGGCCTCTCCGGACGGCAGCAGGAAGCGCCCGGCGAGCGTGCGCCGGTCGAGCCACGCCGGCCCCTGCCAGCCGAGCAGGAAGGCGGCCTTCGCGGCCACGTCCGCCTCGACGCAGGTGCCGGCGCAGACGGTCACGTCCGTCCACGGCGAGCGGGAGGGTCGCCCCGAGCGCGGGTCGATCAGGTGGTGCTGCCACTCGCCGCCGCGGAGCCAGCGGCGCTTCGTGGCGCTGGAGGTGGCAAGCGCGCCTCGCACGCGCACGGCGGCGAGCGCCGGCAACTCGACGTCGAGCGGCTCGGTGGTGGCAAGGTCGCCGCCCGCGGACACGAACCCGGGCCCAGCAAGGAGCGCGAGCGCATCGTCGACGGTGCGGCCTTTGACGACACCGTTCAGGTCGAGCCGGAGCCCGCTCGGCCGGCGCAGGAAGGGCCCGACGACGCTCAGCGAGCGCCAGCTCCAGCGGGCCGCCTCCCCCGGCGGCCGCGGGTCGGCCACGAGCTCGGCGATGTCGCGGTCGTAGCCCGCCGCCTCGATCGCCGCCCCGAGCGTCGGGTCGACGAGCCCGTCCGTGAGCGCCGCCGCCCTGAGCGCCTGGTCGAGCATCCGGCGGAAGACGGGCGAGACGACGACCACGTCGCCCGGGGCGGCGTTCACCCGGCTCAGCTCGCTCCCCGGGCAGAAGCGGCTGAAGGTTCGCTCCCGCGCGTCGAACAGCTCGCGGATCTCCTCGAGCTCGGCCGCCGTCGCCCCTCCGACGACGACCTCGCAGCCCATCGCGCGGAACCGCTCCACGTCACGACCCGCCGCTTCGCACCTGCGGGGGTGACTGCGCGGGAGCAAGCGCACCGCCCGCCCCGAAGTCCCGCCCCTCGCCGCCCGAGCCGAGCGCCGCGAGGAACGCCTTCGGCGCCGCGAGCGACGCCGGGCCGGGCGCCCTCGTGCGGCCCGAGCCGCCCGCGCTCGTCGCGCGCGCGAGCAGCAGCGCGGCCCCGAACGCGACGGTCGCGGCGGCGGTCAGGCCGACTTTCGCGCCGCGAAGCCGGGTGCGCGCGGCGGCGATGCGCGAGGACGCGGCGGGAGCCGGCCCGCCGGGCCTGTCGGCTCGGCGGGCCGGATCGGGGGGAGACAGGGAGGCTCCGTCCACCCGCAAGGCGGCTCAGGACGGGCGCTTCGAGAGGACGACGTGCACCGTCTTGGTCGTGCCGTTCCTGACGAAGGTGACCGAGATCGAGTCGCCCGGCTTGTACGCGCCGACCGCGCTCGTGAGGCCGTCGGCCGTGGTCACGCGGCGGCCGTCGACGCGGGTGATGACGTCGCCGCCGACGGCGTAGGCCGTGCCGTTGACGACCGTCGAGGAGGTGGCCGCGCGGAGGCCGGCCTTGTCGGCGGGAGAGCCGCCGATCACCTGCGTGACCTCGACGCCGACCGGCACGTGCAGCGCCGCGGCCGCGTCGGCCGGGAGCGTCTGGATGCGCACGCCGAGGTAGGCGTGCGCGACGTTGCCGGTGCCGATCAGCTGCGAAGCGACGCTGCGCACGGTGTTGGCCGGAATGGCGAAGCCGACCCCGTCGCTGCCGCCGGACTCGCTGTCGATCTGCGCCGTGACGCCGATCACCTGGCCGCTCATGTTCAGCAGCACACCACCCGAGTTGCCGTGGTTGATCGGGGCGTCCGTCTGGATCGAGTCGTTGATGGTGAAGCCGTTCGGCGCGGTGATGTCGCGGTGCAGCGCGCTGACGATCCCGGAGGTGACCGTGTTCTGGAGCCCGAACGGGCTGCCGATGGCGACGACCGGGTCGCCGACCTTGACGGCGCTCGAGTCGCCCAGCGTCAGCGGCCGCAGGAGCGAGGAGGGCGCGGACACCTTGATCACGGCCAGGTCGGTCGAGGCGTCGCTGCCGACGACCGTCGCCCGATAGGTCGCCCCGTTCGGGAAGGTGACGGAGATGGAATCGGCGCCGTCGACGACGTGCTGGTCGGTGACGATGTGGCCCTGCCGGTCGTAGACGAAGCCGGAGCCCTGTGCCTGCTGCGTGTCACGCCCGCCGAAGGAGAACGAGCCCTGGCTCGTCACCGTGATCTTGACCACGCCCGGCGACGTGCGCGTGTAGACCGTGCCGATCGACGTGCTCGTCGCCGTGGTCAGCGCCGAGGACGTCTGCGGCGCCGTCGACGCCGTGCTCGCGCTCGGAGCGGGCGTCTGCACCACCTTGGTCACCGTCGAGCCCGGCCCGCCGACCGCCGCGTAGGTGCCGACGCCGACGCCGGCGCCGATCAGGGCGCTGCCCGCGACGGCGAGGAGCGCCGCCTTCGATCTCAGGGTTCGCATGTTCACAAGCGTCCTTCCGATGGGTTGCCGTCTGCTCCACCATGCCACCAGCAGGCCCTAAGAGCGGCCTGTGACCCATCTAAGAACCGGCTAAGAACCGGTCTCGGGGCAGAACCACGCGACCGCGAGCGGCGGCAGCGTCACCGCCGCCGAGAACGGCTGGTCGTGCCAGGCGAGCGGCTCTGCCTCCACGGCGCCGTTGACGGCGCCCGACCCGCCGTAGCGGGACGCGTCCGTGTTCAGCACCTCGACCCAGCGGCCGCCCACGGGCAGGCCGATGCGGTAGCGCTCCCGCGGCACCGGCGAGAAGTTGCCGGCGCAGACGAGGCTCCGCGACCCGTCCGCCGAGAAGCGGGCGTAGACGAGCACGTTCGAGGAGGCGTCGTTCGCCTCCAACCAGCGGAAGCCGGAGGGGTCGAAGTCGCGCTCCCACAGGGCGGGCTCGGCGCGGTAGAGGCGGTTCAGGTCGCGGACGAGCGCCTGCACGCCGCCGTGCTCGGCGCGCTCGAGCAGGTGCCAGTCGAGGGAGCGCTCGTGGCTCCACTCCTGCTCCTGCGCCAGCTCGCCGCCCATGAACAGGAGCTTCTTGCCCGGATGCGCCCACATGTGACCGTACAGGGCGCGCAGGTTGGCGAGCTGCTGCCAGCGCTCCCCGGGAAGCTTCGAGAGCAGCGAGCCCTTGCCGTGCACGGCCTCGTCGTGCGACAGCGGCAGCACGAAGTTCTCGCTGAAGGCGTAGACGAGCCCGAAGGTGAGTTGGTTGTGGTGGTGGACGCGGTGCACGGGCTCGCGCCGGAAGTAGTCGAGCGTGTCGTGCATCCAGCCCATGTTCCACTTGAAGCCGAAGCCGAGCCCGCCGAGCTCGGTCGGGCGCGACACGCCCGGCCACGCCGTCGACTCCTCCGCCGCCATGATCACGCCCGGCTCGGCGCGGTGCACGACGGCGTTCAGCTCCTTGAGGAAGGCGATCGCCTCCAGGTCCTCGTTTCCGCCGAAGCGGTTCGGCACCCACTCGCCGGGTTTGCGCGAGTAGTCGAGGTAGAGCATGGAGGCGACGGCGTCCACGCGCAGGCCGTCCGCGTGGTACTCGCGCAGCCAGAAGAGCGCGTTCGCGACGAGGAAGTTCCGCACCTCGTTGCGTCCGTAGTTGAAGACGAGCGTGCCCCAGTCGGGGTGCGCGCCGCGACGCGGGTCGTCGTGCTCGTACAGCGCCGTGCCGTCGAAGCGCGCGAGCGCGAAGTCGTCGCGCGGGAAGTGCGCGGGCACCCAGTCGAGGACGACGCCGAGGCCGGCGCGGTGCAGGCGCTCGACGAAGACGCGGAAGTCGTCGGGGCTGCCGAACCGCGCCGTCGGCGCGTAGTAGCCGGTCACCTGGTAGCCCCACGAGCCGGCGAACGGATGCTCCATCACCGGCAGCAGCTCGACGTGGGTGAAACCGAGGTCGAGCGCGTAGTCGGCGAGCTCGTCGGCGAGCTCCAGGTAGGTGAGGCTGCGGTTCCCCTCGAGCGGGTTCAGCCGCCACGAGCCGAGGTGCACCTCGTAGATCGAGAGCGGCCGGCGCAAGGGGTCCTCGCTCCGGCGACGCTCGAGCCAGTCGCCGTCGCGCCACTCGTGCTCGGAGCGGAAGACAACCGAGGCCGTCCCCGGCGGCACCTCGGTACGCGTCGCGAGCGGGTCCGCCTTCAGCCGCAGGGCGCCGTCCCGCGTGCGCAGCTCGTACTTGTAGGCGGCGCCGGGGCCGAGGCCGGGCACGAACAGCTCCCAGATGCCGGAGGCCCCGAGCGAACGCATCTGGTCGAGGCGGCCGTCCCAGCCGTTGAAGTCGCCGACGACGCTGACAGAGCGCGCCGATGGCGCCCACACGGCGAACGACGTCCCCTCGACGCCGTCCACGCGGCGCACGTGCGCGCCGAGCTTGTCGAAGAGCTGCTCGTGGCGGCCCTCGCGGACGAGGTGGAGGTCGAGCTCGCCGATGGTGGGTAGAAAGGCGTACGGATCGCCGAGCACGTACCTGCCCGTGTCGTAGACGACCTCGAGGCGATAGCGGAGCGGGAGCGAGCGGCCGGGCAGCACGGCCTCGAACACGCCCGCCGGGTGCACGAGCGCGAGCTCGACCGCCTCCCCGTCCTCCGGCAGCACCCGCACCTCGCGCGCGTCCGGCCGGTAGGCGCGGACGACGGCGCCCTCCGGATGCGGGTGCGCGCCGAGCACGCGGTGCGGGTCGGCGTGGTCGCGGCAGACGACGAGGTCGAGCTCGCGGGCAATCCCCCCGCGCGCCGCCTCGGTCACGGCTCCACCCGCAGCACGTGCGCCTGCCGAATGCCCGGCTCGAGCCGGACGTGGTTTCGGCCGACGCGCCAGGTGTACTCGGAGCCGTCGAGCAGGTCGCGGACGCGGAAGGCCGGCGGCAACCCGAGCGTCGCCGGGACGACCGCGACACCCTCGCGGGCCTCGGCCGCGTCGAGGTTGACGACGACGATGACGGTGTTGCCGGCGCGCCGCTTGGCGTACGCGATCAGCTCCGCGCTCTCCGTGTCGAGGAAGGTGAGGTCGTCCAGCCACTGCAGCGCCGGGTTCTCCCGCCTGGCCGCATTCAGGCGCGCGACGAGCGGGAGCAGCGGCCCGTCGAGCGCCCGCCGCTTGATCTCGTACTTCTCGGAGTCGAGGTACTCCTCGCTCCCCTCCTCGAGGGGTACGTTCTCGCAGTGCTCGAAACCGGAGTAGATCCCGTAGCTCGGCGAGAGCGTGGCGGCGAGCACGAGCCGGGCCTCGAACGCCGGACGGCCGCCTCGCTGCAGGTACTCGTGCAGGATGTCCGGCGTGTTGGCGAAGAAGTTGGGCCGGAAGTACTCGGGCAGCACGCTCCGCGTCAGCTCGGTCAGGTACTCCGTCAGCTCGGCCTTCGTGTTCTTCCAGGTGAAGTACGTGTAGGACTGGCTGAACCCGGCCTTGGCGAGCGTGGTCATCATCGCCGGACGGGTGAACGCCTCGGACAGGAAGACGACCTCCGGGTCGACCGCCTGCACCTCGCGGATGAGCCACTCCCAGAACGCGACCGGCTTGGTGTGCGGGTTGTCGACGCGGAAGAGCTTCACCCCGTGGCCGACCCAGAACAGCACGACCTCCTTGAGCGCCGTCCACAGCGCCTGCCAGTCGTCGGACGCGAAGTTGAGGTTGTAGATGTCCTGGTAGCGCTTGGGCGGGTTCTCGGCGTACTTGAGCGTGCCGTCCGGACGGCGGTGGAACCAGTCGGGGTGCTCCCGGAGCCACGGGTGGTCGGGAGAGCACTGGATGGCGAGGTCGAGCGCGATCTCGAGCCCGTGCTCGGCGGCGCTGGAGACGAGCCGGTCGAAGTCGTCGAGCGTGCCGAGGGACGGCTCGACGGCGGTGTGGCCGCCCTCCGGGCCGCCGATCGCCCACGGGCTACCCGGGTCGCCCGGCGCGGCGACGAGCGCGTTGTTGCGCCCCTTGCGATGCGTGCGCCCGATCGGATGCACTGGCGTGAGATAGACGACGTCGAAGCCGAGCTCCGCCAGCCGCGGCAGCTGCGCCTCGACGCCGCGGAGGCCGCCCCACGAGCGCGGAAAGAGCTCGTACCAGGCGCCGAAGCGGGCACGCTCGCGGTCGACGACGAGCTCGAGCGGTGGGATCGACGTCTGCTCCGCGCGCGGCAGGCCGGCACCGGTGGCGGGGTCGAGCCCCTCCTCCACCGTCAGCGACTCCCGTCCGAGGAGCGCGGCGCCCTCGGCCAGCTCGCCGGCGAGGTCAGTCTCGCCCGCCTCGACCTTCCGCTCGAGCTCCTGCCGCCAGGAGGCGGCTCGGTCGATCCAGGCGGTGACCGTGTACCGCCAGCGGCCGAGCTGCGAGCAGGCGAAGGCGCCGTGCCAGCGGTCCGAGCCGATCGGCTCCATCGGCGCCTCCAGGGAGCGGCGCGCGCCCGGCGGCCGGTAGCGCACCGCCGCGCGCAGCACGTCGTGCCCGTCGCAGAACACGTCCGCCCACACGTGCAGCTCCTCGCCGAGCGAGCGCTTGACCGGGTAGCGCCCGCAGTCGAGCAGCGGCCAGACCTGCTGGATCTGGATCCGGGCAGGCCTCCTCTTGGGCAGCGTCGTCATCGGCGTCCGTGGTACCGCGCCCCGGCGCCCTCCGTCTACGCCGGCTGATGAATCTTCCCCGCTCGAGCGGCATCCTGCTGCACCTCACGTCCCTTCCCGGAGGACGGCTCGGGCCGGAGGCGTACCGCTTCGTCGACTGGCTCGCCGCCGCGGGGCAGTCGTGGTGGCAGATGCTGCCGATCGGCCCGCCCGACGCCTACGGCTCGCCGTACATGGCCGCCTCCGCGTTCGCCGCCTGGCCGGGGCTTGTGGCCGAGCCGCAGGCGCCCGTGGACGCAGCGGAGCTCGAGTCGTTCCGCGCGCGCGAGGCGTTCTGGATCGGCGACTGGGAGCGGTTCGCCGGACCGGGGGCCGCCGACGACCAGGTGCGCTTCGACCGCGAATGGGCGGCGCTCCGCCGCTACGCGACCGCGCAAGGCGTCCACCTGATCGGCGACCTGCCCATCTACGTCGCCCCGGGAAGCGCCGACCACGTCGCGCATCCCGAGCTCTTCCAGCGCGGCGTCGTCGCCGGGGCGCCGCCCGACTCGCTGAGCGCCCGGGGCCAGCTGTGGGGGAACCCGCTCTACGACTGGCCCGCGCTGCGACGGCGCGGCTACCGCTGGTGGATCGAGCGCCTGCGCCGGATGTCGCGCCTGTTCACCCTCTCGCGCCTCGACCACTTCCGCGGCTTCGTCTCGTACTGGGTGGTGCCGGAGAGGTCGCGAACGGCGGAAGCCGGGCGGTGGCGGCGCGGCCCGGGCGCGGCGCTGTTCCGCGCCGCGCAGCACGAGCTCGGCGACCTGCCGCTGATCGCCGAGGACCTGGGCATCATCACGCCGCCCGTCGAGCGGCTGCGCCGCCAGCTCGGCCTCCCGGGCATGGTCGTGCTCCAGTTCGCCTTCGCGGGCGGAGAGCGGAACCCGCACCGACCCGAGAACCACCGGCCCGACCACGTCGTCTACACGGGGACGCACGACACGGACACCGCGGTCGGCTGGTGGCGGTCGCTCACGGGCGCGCAACGGCGCCGCACCGGGCTCGACCCCGACGATCCGAGCTGGTCGCTGATCGAGATGGCCCACCGCTCGCCCGCGGCGGTGGCGATCGCGCCGGCCCAGGACGTCCTCGGCCTCGACGGCTCCGCGCGCATGAACCGGCCCGGCACGCGCTCCGGCAACTGGCGCTGGCGCCTCGCGCCTGGACAGCTGACGCCCGAGCTGGCGGCGAAGCTGCGGGCGCTCACCGCCTCCTCCGGTCGCCTCTCCGGCCCGTCTCCCGCCAAGTAACAGACTGTTACTTGGCCGGAGCCTGGGAGTCGGCGGCGGCGGGCACGGGGTCGAGGAGGCTGCGGTAGAGGGCGATCGTCTGCTCGGCGATCGCCCGCCAGTCGAAGCGCTCGACCGCCCGCTCGCGGCCTGCCTTGCCGAGCCGCCTCGCCTTCGCCGGGTCGCCCACGAGCTCGTTCACGCGCTCGGCGATGTCCGCGGCGAAGCGTTCGGGGTCGACGGGCGCGCGCGAGCCGTCCGGCGACGGCTCGAACGGGACGAGCAGACCGGTGACGCCGTCCTCCACCACCTCCGGGATGCCCCCGGTGTCGGTGGCGACGACAGCAGCCTCGCACGCCATCGCCTCCAGGTTGACGATCCCGAGCGGCTCGTAGATCGACGGGCAGACGAACACCGTCGCGTGCGTGAGCAGCTGGATCACCTCGCGCCGAGCCAGCATCCGCTCGATCCAGACCACGCGGCCGCGCGCCGCCCGGACCCGCTCGAGCTTCGCCTCGATCTCGGCGGCGAGCTCGGGCGTGTCGGCCGCGCCCGCACAGAGGACGATCTGCGCGCCGGGGTCGATCGACACTGCGGCGTCGAGCAGGTGGGTGAGCCCCTTCTGACGCGTGACCCGGCCGACGAAGAGGACCGTCGGCAGACCGGGGTCGACGCCGTTCGCCTCGACGAGGTCGGTGCCCGGGTCGGGGCGGTACTCGTCCGTGTCGATTCCGTTTCCGATCACGGACACGCGCTCGGGGTCGACTGCGGGGTAGCAGGCGAGCAGGTCGCGGCGGTGCTCCGCGGAGACCGCGACGACCGCGTCGGCCGCCTCCAGCGCCGTCCGCTCGCACCAGCTCGAGACTGCGTAGCCGCCGCCGAGCTGCTCGGCCTTCCAGGGCCGGAGCGGCTCGAGGCTGTGCACCGTCGCGACGTGGGGGATGCCGTGGACGAGCCTCGCGAGGTGGCCCGCGAAATTGGCGTACCAGGTGTGGCTGTGCACGAGGTCGGAGCCTTCGACCGCCGCCGCCATCGCCAGGTCGACCGAGACTGCGCCGAGGGCGGCCCGGTACGGCGCGTCGCCCGCGAGCTCGGCCCACGGCCGGTGGGCGACGACGCGCGGCCGGCTTCCGGCCGGGCGGTCGTCGCCGAAGCAGTGGACGGTCAGGTCGACCAGACGGTCGAGCTCGCGCGCGAGGTACTCGACGTGGACGCCGGCGCCGCCGTAGACGTCGGGCGGGTATTCGCGGGTCAGGAGCGCGACGCGCAGGTCACGCATCGACGACGGCGCCCTTTGCGACCACGACGATGCCGCCCTCGGAGACCTGGAACCGCTCGCGGTCGCGGTCGAGGTCGACGCCGATCTGCGCCCCCTCGGCCACCTGCACGTTCTTGTCGAGGATCGCGTTCCGGACGACCGCGCGGCGGCCGATCTCGACGTCGTGCAGCAGCACCGACTGCTCGACCTCGGCGTAGGAGTGGACGTGCACGCCCGGCGAGAGGATCGACCGGCGCACCTGGCCGCCGGAGACGATCACGCCGGCGCAGACCATCGAGCTCAGCGCCTGCCCGGTTCTGCCCTCCTCCTCGGAGACGAACTTCGCCGGCGGCAGCGGCTCCGGCCAGCTGTGGATCGGCCACGCCTGGTTGTAGAGGTTGAACGCGGGCACCGTCCGGACGAGATCCATGTGCGCGTCGTAGTAGGTGTCGAGCGTCCCGACGTCGCGCCAGTAGCCGCGCTCCTCCTCCGAGGCGCCGGGGACGTGGTTCTCGCGGAAGTCGTAGACGTGCGCCTCGCCGCGCTCGACCAGCATCGGGATCACGTTGCCGCCGAGGTCGTGGCGCGAGCCCGGGTCGGCGGCGTCCTCGACGACCGCGTCCACGAGCGTCTTCGTGTCGAAGACGTAGATGCCCATCGAGGCGAAGACCTCGTCCGGGGAGTCGGGCAGGCCGGCGGCGTCCGTCGGCTTCTCGCGGAAGCGCGCAATCGTGTGGCCGTCCGCGGCCGGCTCGATCACGCCGAACTGGTGCGCCTCGGCGAGCGGCGCGCGGATGCCCGCGACGGTGACGCCGCCGTCCCACTCGACGTGGCAGGCGACCATCTGCGCGGGGTCGATCCGGTAGATGTGGTCGGCGCCGAAGACGCACACGTACTCGGGCCGCTCGTCGTAGATCAGGTTCAGGCTCTGGTGGATCGCGTCGGCCGAGCCGGCGAACCACTGCGGGCCGAGGCGCTGCTGCGCCGGCACCGGCGTCACGTAGTTGCCGAGGAGGGGCGAGAGCCGCCAGACCGTGGTCACGTGCCGGTCGAGGCTGTGGCTCTTGTACTGGGTGAGGACGACGATGCGGAGGTAGCCCGCGTTGACGAGGTTCGACAGCGCGAAGTCGACCAGCCGGTAGTGGCCGCCGAACGGCACCGCGGGCTTCGCCCGGTCGGCGGTGAGCGGCATCAGGCGCTTGCCCTCGCCGCCCGCGAGCACGAGCCCGAAGACGGTCGGCCGCCGGCGTCCCGGCACTAGTCCCGCTGCCCGCTCATCGTCTGCGGAGCCTACGCCGGTGCGTTTGGAATCGCGCGATGACTCGTTCTGATCACGTCCCGCGACGCACCGCTCGCGGCGGCGGAAACTCGCATGAGCACGCCGTTTCGCGGGTCCACGGGAACGTCCGCGGCCGCGCTAACGAGTTGTCCGCACAGGCGTCGGATCGAGCAACCGGCCGACAGGCGGCCCGGCGAGGCGACGGGAGGATGGTCGATGGCTCGGTACATGATCAGACGGCTCATCTGGGCGGTGCTGCTGTTCTTCGCCGTCACCATCGTCGCGTACATCCTCTTCTTCATCATCCCCGCCGACCCGGCGAGGCAGTTCGCGGGCAAGGGGGCGACGCCCGAGACGATCGCGAAGGCGAAGCACTACCTCGGGCTCGACCGGCCGATCTACGTCCAGTACGGCCACTTCGTCGGCCGGCTCGTGCTGCACGGGAACCTCGGCCACTCCTGGTACAACCGCGAGAGCGTCAACAAGATCATCCTCGAAGCGGCTCCCGTGACCGCCTCGCTGGTGATCGGCGGCGCGATCTTCTGGATGCTGATCGCGATCCCGGTCGGGGTGCTGTCCGCGCTCCGGCCGAGATCGCTGCTCGAC
>DASREE010000002.1:0-43100 GCA_035652235.1 Gaiellaceae bacterium
CCCGTTCGGCGTGGCGTGCTGCTCCGGTTCGCCCCGACCGCCCTCGTCGGGGCGACACTGATCCTGTTGGCCGGCTTCCTCGACGGCCAGGTCCGAATCGCCCTATGGCTGGTCGCGCTTGCCATCGACTACCTGGGGCCGATCCTGATCGGGATCGGGCGTGGCTGGCACGTCGCACCGGCGCATTTCGCCGAGCGGCACGGCCTGATCGTCCTGATCGCACTCGGCGAGTCGATCATCGCCATCGGCGTCGGCGCCAGCTTCCAACTCACCACCGAGGTGATCGTCGCCGCAGCGCTCGGCATCGTCGTCGTGTCCGCGCTCTGGTGGCTCTACTTCGACGTCGCCGCGATCTTCGCGCGCAGACGGCTGACCCAAGCAACTGGCCTCGAGCGGGCGCGAATCGCGCGCGACGCCTACAGCTACCTCCACCTCCCGATGATCGCCGGGATCGTCCTCTTCGCCCTCGGCCTCAAGACCACACTCCACCACGTCGACACTGCACTCGACATCGTTCCCGCCGTCGGACTATACGGCGGCGCCGCCCTCTACCTGCTCGCACACATCGCGTTCCTCTGGCGAACCACGGGCCGAGTCTTCCGCCGGCGGACGATCGGCGCACTTCTACTACTCGCCATCGTCCCCGCCGCGACCGCGATTCCCGCTCTCGCGGCGCTTGCGCTCGTTAGCGGCATCTGTTCCTTGATCGTTGCGTACGAGGCGATCCGCTACCGAGAGAGTCGCGTTCGGGTACGCCACCCCGACCTCGTCGGCTGAAGGCGGCTCGTTGCCTCGTAAGGCAAAGCGCCGGCCGATTTCGTCCCCAAAACCTGTCCCCAAAAGGTCGCGGCCGTCCGTCGTTCGGTCACCAGTCCGCTTGAACACACGGTTTGCGAGGCTTACTGCCGCCCTTGAATGATCATCGACCCCTCCTTTCGAAGGAGGTGCTCGATGCGCTCAATCTGGGCAACAAAAATCCCCGTTTTGCGGGGATTTTAGAGCCCTCTGACGGACTCGAACCGTCGACCCCCTCCTTACCATGGAGGTGCTCTACCGACTGAGCTAAGAGGGCGCGAGGCTAGGTTAGCCGCTCTCCGCCCGAGCACGCGGCTCCCCGATGAGGCGGGACTGGCCGGCTGGCTGCTCGGCGGAGCGGCGATCGCCGCCGAGCCGTCGGCGTCTGCATCCGGGCCGAGGCGGTTGCCCGACTCAGGAGGTTCTCCGCCAGCGCTCGCGCGCTGAGTGAATGGGGGCGGGAGGATTCGAACCTCCGTAGGCAGAGCCAACGGGTTTACAGCCCGTCCCCTTTGGCCACTCGGGTACACCCCCGGGAGGGCCATTCTATCCCGGTCGGCGTCGCGTCCGGGTGTGATCGCCGGCCGAGCCGAGCCGGACGCGACTACGATCCGGGCGTGGAGCGCTTCGACGCGATCGTCGTCGGCGCCGGCCCGGCCGGCTCGACGACGGCGTACCGGCTCGCGCGCGCCGGGTCGAACGTGCTCCTCCTCGACCGGGCGCGCTTCCCGCGCGACAAGCCCTGCGGCGGCGGACTGACGATCCGGGCGGTGCGGCAGATGCCCGTTCCGCCCGACCCGGTCGTGGAGCACGTCGTCGACCGGATGGGTTTCCGCCTCGACTACCGCAGCCGTTTCGAGCGAGGGGGGCGAGAGCCCCTGATCCTGATGACGCAGCGGCGGCGGCTCGACCACTACCTCGTCGAGCAGGCGGCTGCCGCCGGAGCGACGGTCCGCGACGGCGTCAAGGTCGCGGACGTGACCGTAGGCGAACGCGCGGTGCGCGTCGCCGTCGACGGGGCTCCCGTCGAGGCCGCCGCCCTGGTCGCGGCGGACGGTGCGAACGGCACGACGCGACGGGCGCTCGACCTCGGCGGGGAGTACGTGCTCGGCGTGGCGCTCGAGGGCAACGCCGCCAGAGGCGTCGTCGGTGACCGCTACGACGGGCTGGCCGAGTTCGAGCTCGGCACGATCCCCGGCGGCTACGGCTGGATCTTCCCCAAGGGCGACCACGTCAACGTCGGGGTCGGCGGCTGGGAGCGCGAGGGGCCGTCGCTGCGCCGGCATCTGCGCATCCTCTGCCGCGCACACGGGATCCCGGAGAGCGCCGTCACCGATCTGCGCGGACACCGGCTTCCCCTGCGCCGGGCCGGCTCGGTGGCCGCTCGAGGACGCGCGCTCCTTGTCGGCGACGCCGCCGGCCTCGTCGACCCGCTCTCGGGCGACGGCATGTACGAGGCGTTCGTCTCCTCCCGGCTCGCCGCGGACGCCGTGCTCGACCTCCTGGCCGGACGGGTCGACCGGCTCGACGGCTACACGGAGAGGCTGGCCGGCGCCCTCGCGCTCGGCGCCGCTGCCTCGTGGGGAGCGAAGGCGGCGTTCGACCGCTACCCGCGGCTGACGTTCGCGCTCGGCCGGATCCCGTTCGCGTGGAGTGCCGTCGAACACATGCTGCGGGGAGAGATCAGCCATCCTGGGGACGAGCAGGGCCCCTCCCGCTGGGCGCTGAAGCTGATCGAGGCGCTCGCGAGAGCCGCCGGCGACCCCGGCTCCGGCTACCGCGTCGAGGCGTCGACCGCTTAACTCCGCCGCTCGGGCTGCCGAAGACTCTCCCGGTGAGCCTGTTCGCTGCGGTCGTCTCCTTCGCCTTGCCCGACGTCGACCACGGGCCGGGTCGTCTGCGGCCGGTCGTCTACCACCTGCTCCTGCTCGCCGGGGCCGCGCTCGCCGCCTCGAGCCTCGCCGTCTTCGGGCCGACGCTGCACGGGCTCGCCGCCGCCGTCTTCTGCCTCGCCCTCGTGCTCGTCACCGCCACCGATCTCGAGTACCGCCTGATCCCCAACCGGATCGTCGCGCCCGCGTCGCTCGTCGTCCTCCCCTTCATGACGCTCTCCCACCCGAGCTTCGAGTGGCTCGCCGCCGCGCTCGCCGCCGCCGCGTTCCTGTTCGCCTTCAGCGTCGTCTCCCCACAGGGGATGGGGATGGGCGACGTCAAGCTGGCCTTCCTGATGGGTGCCGCGCTCGGCCGCGACGTGGCGGTGGCGCTCGTCCTGGCCACGCTCGCATCGCTTCTGCCGTCGATCGCCATCCTCGTCAAGCACGGCCGCGCCGGCCGGAAGGTGGGCTTCCCGTTCGGCCCCTTCCTCGCCCTCGGCTCCGTCGGCGCCCTCTTCCTGGGAGCGGCGTCGTGAGGCTCCTGCGCCCGCTCGCCGACCTGCCGCAGGCAGGAACGACTCCCCCGGGCGGGAGGCCCGCCCCAGCGCCCGTGACCGCGCCGCGGCGGTACGCGCCGCCGAGCGCGCTCGAGCTCGTCCTCCTCGCGACCGTGATCGGCGTCGCCATCGCCGTCGCCCTGCCGGGCTACCTCCGCCTCGTGGGCGGCTCTTCCGACGCCCCACCTCCACGTCTCGTCCAGGCGACCCGTGCGCTCGAGCGCCACCACGCCGCCTCGGGGACGTACGAGGGCGCCGTCGTGCCCGCGGGCGTGCGGCTCCGCTCGGCGAGCCGCTCCTCGTTCTGCGTCGAGACGGAGGCCGGCCGCAGGGCATGGCACGCCTCGGCGGACGGAAAGCCGGCCCGCGGCGGCTGCGTTCCGTAGTTCTCCTCTGCCGGATCAGCGGGCCACCCGATGCGCTCCTTCCTCGGCCGCGCGCACGCTTCGCTCGTGGCCCGGCCCATAGGCCTCCTCCTCGCGGCGCTCTTCCTCGCGGCGCTCCCCGGCGTCGCGGCGGCGCTCCCCGGCGCGGTCGCGGCCGGCGCCGGGCGGGCGATGCCGTCGTCCGGCCTCGCGCGCGTGAACATCTACGTCCCGCGCGGCGCGCCCGGCAAGCGGTGCGTCGTGTCGTCCCGCTCGTCCGCACGGTGCAGACGCCGGCGCTACTCACGGGTGCGATGCGCGAGCTCCTGCGCGGGCCGACGCAGGCCGAGCGCGCCCGCGGCTACGGCGGCTGGTTCTCGGCGAAGACCGCCGGCATGCTTCGGCGGGTCACGATCGTGCAGGGAGTCGCGCGGATCGACTTCCGCAACTTCTCGCGGGTGATCCCGAATGCTTCCAGCTCGTGCGGGAGCGCACTGCTTCTCGCTCAGCTCGACCGGACGGCAGCGCAGTTCCGGAGCGTTCGGCGGGCCGTGTACTCGTTCGACGGGAGCGTGAGCGCGTTCTACGAGTGGCTGCAGCTGCCGTCAGGCACGGGCGAAGCGTCCCGCGTCGCCGGCGCTTGACATCGGCCTTGTCACGATGGCGGCCCCTCGCCCGTTCGGTCGCTCGGAGGGATCCGGAGCCTCACAGAGGACGGAGCAGCCAAGCGATTATATCATGTTATGATGTAACAAATATGGTTGGGCGCTTGACTCCGACTAGTCCGGTGCAGTGACGGAGCTAGAACGCGCAGCTGCGTTCCGATTCGCTCTTCGTCGCTTTCTGGCCCGCACGGACGAGGTCGCGGCCGCGGCCGGGTTGACCGCCCAGCGCTACGACCTGCTGTTGGCGATCAAGACCGGGCCCGGCGAGACCTCGACCGTGACCGAGTTGTCGAAGCGGCTTTCGCTGCGTCAGACCGCGGTCACGGAGCTCGTGAAGCGGGCCGAGGAGGCGGGTCTGGTCGAACGATCCACCTCGGCGGCTGACGGCCGCGTGTCCGTGCTCGCCCTGAGCGTGGAGGGATCGCGGCGGCTGATGCGGGCGTTTCACGGGCTGCGCGAGGGGCGTCGCCAGCTCGCCGAGGCGATGGCTGCCGTCGGTACGAGCTTCCGTGCCTTCGTTGACAGCCAGGACGAGGCGACCGCGGATTGATGCCTCGTGGTGTCCTTGCCCGCGGTCTCGTCTGAAGTACCGAGTGCGCGCCCGCGCTGAGCTTGCAGGCCGCGGCTGGCTGATCCGCGCGCACACGTGGCTGCGCGGCACGCCGGGCGGCCTGGTGGCGCTCGCGCTCGCGGTTGGCGCGGGTGCTGGGGGAGGCGCGGTCGCCTTCCGTTACCTCATCCTTGCCTTCACGGAGGCGTTCACGGGCCACCGCGACTACAGTGCCGCGGGCCGGGCACCGTACGGCTACGCCCACGGGATCAGCTTCTGGTTCGTCATCTTCACGCCCGTGGTCGGCGGATTGCTGTACGGGCCGTTGATCGCACTGTTCGCGCGCGAGGCGCGCGGCCACGGCGTCCCGGAGGTGATGTTGGCGGTGGCCGAGCGTGGCGGACGGATCCGGCCGCGGGTGGCAGTGGTGAAGTCGCTTGCCTCCGCGCTGTGCATCGGCTCGGGCGGCTCAGTCGGTCGCGAGGGGCCGATCGTGCAGATCGGCTCGGCGCTCGGCTCGGCGCTCGGGCAACTGACGCGCGTCCCGGAGTCGCGGTTGCGCGTGCTGGTCGCGTGCGGGGCGGCAGGCGGAATCTCCGCGACCTTCAACGCTCCGATCGCGGGCGTGTTCTTCGGGCTGGAACTGATCCTGCGCGACTTCGAAGCCGACTCGTTCGGCGTCGTCGTGCTCTCCTCGTTTGCCGCGGACATCATCGGCCGCGCTGCTTTCGGCTCGCACCCGTTCCTGGCTCTGCCTGGGTTCGAGCTACGCTCTCCCGTCGAGTACCTGCTCTACGCCGGGCTAGGCCTCCTCGCCGCCGCGGTCGGGGTCGTCTTCATCCGGGTGCTCTACGGCAGCGAGGATCTCGCCGACCGGCTGTGGCGTGGCCCCGAGTGGCTCCGCCCGGCCGCGGGCGGACTGCTGCTCGGCCTCGTGCTGCTTGCGCTGCCGGAGCTGTACGGCGTCGGCTACCCGCCGCTGGAGAAGGCGATCCGCGGCCACGACGTCTTCTGGCTGCTGCTCGCCCTGCTCGCGGGCAAGATCCTCGCGACCAGCCTGACGATCGCGATCGGTGGCTCCGGCGGCGTATTCGCGCCCTCGCTGTTCATGGGAGCGATGCTCGGCAGCGCCTACGGAATCGGAGTCCACCATCTGCTTCCCGGTGTGACCGGGCCGGCGGGCGCCTACGGGATCGTCGGCATGGGCGCGGTGTTCGCTGGCGCGGCGCGGGCGCCGATCACGGCGGTGATCATCATCTTCGAGCTCACGGGCGACTACCGGATCATCCTGCCGCTCATGTTCGCGATCGTGCTCGCAAGCGGCGCCTCGAGGTTCCTCAGCCGCGACACCATCTACACCCTGAAGCTGCGCCGGCGAGGAATCGACATCATGCGCGGCCGCGGCGCCAACCTGATGCAACTGCTCCGGGTGGCCGACGCGATGCAGCCGCTGCCGGCGGCACTGGATACCGAGGCACCGCTGAACGAGGTCATCGCCAGGCTCGGCGACTCACCGACCGACGGCTTGCCGGTCACCGATACCAGTGGCCTGTACCGAGGAACCGTCGGCTCGCAGCAGGTCGAACAGGCGATGCGCGAGAACGCGCTCGATGTCTGCGCCGGCGACCTCGCGCAGGACGTGCCGGCACTGACCGTCGGGCAAACCCTCGAAGACGCCCTCGGCGCGCTGCTTCGAGCCCGCTCCGGTCTCCCCGTAGTCGCTGCCGACGGGAGCCGCCCGGTCGGCTGGCTCACACACCTCGACGTGCTGCGCGCCTACAACGCCCACCTCCAGCAGGGAATCGAGCAGGCGTGGCACGCGCGCCGGGCAGCCGATCGGCGACGCCCGCCGAAGCGAGTGCGCGGGGCGTTCGCCCGACTGCGCGGCTATCGGATCGTCGACCTCGAGCTTGCCACCACCCGGCCGCCAGTCGGTCGCCGCATCGCCGATCTGCCCTGGCCGCCCCGCTCGTCCGTACTCGCTCTGCGCCGCGGCGAGCACGCCTTCGAACCGGAAAGCGACGAACGTCTCGAGCGGGGCGACAGGCTGACCGTGCTTGTCCCGGCCGCCGCGGCTGACACCCTGGCCGACGCAATCAGCTCACCACCAGACGCGAGCGGCCCTGACGCCAGAATCTCGACGGGACACCAGGCCAAGCACGATCTGTCGCCACAGGGGAGATCCGGTGTTGACGGAGCGTAGCGGGCCGGAGCACGGAACGCGAGCTCCGCATCGAACGGCGACCGGGAGCCGTACGAGCACGGATGAGGAAGCAACCGGTCTGAGCTCCGCGCAGGCGACCCAGCTCTTGGAGGAGGTCGGCCCGAACGAGATCCCGGAGGAGCGGGGCAGCCTGCTGCTGGAGATCGGCTCCCACTTCTGGGGGCCGATCCCATGGATGATCGAAGCCGCCGTCGTGCTGACGGCGGTGGTGCGCCACTGGGCCGACTTCGCGATCATCGCCGTGCTGCTCGTGGTGAACGGGGCGGTCGGGTTCTGGGAGGAGCACCAGGCCGGCAACGCGATCGCGGCGCTCAAGGAGCGGTTGGCGCCGATGGCGCGGGTGCGCCGCGACGGGCGCTGGCAGACGCTGGCGGCGCGGCTGCTCGTGCCGGGCGATCTCGTCCACGTCGAGCTCGGCCAGATCGTCCCCGCCGACGCGCGCGTCATCTCCGGGGCGTGCGAGGTCGATCAGTCGGCGCTGACCGGGGAGTCGCTACCGCTCGACAAGAAGACAGGTGACGAGCTCTACTCCGGCTCGGTGCTCACGCGGGGCGAGGCATCAGCGCTCGTTACAGACACCGGGGTGCGCACGCTGTTCGGCCGCAGCGCCCAGCTAGCCGGGACGGAGCCACCGCCGAGCCACTTCCAGCGAGCAGTGCTGCAGATCGGCCGCGAGCTGATCCTCTTGGCGCTGGTGCTGGTGGCGGCGATCGTCGCTGTCTCGCTCGCGCGCGGAGCGGGTGTCTCGGCGACCCTGGAGTTCGCGCTGGTGGTGACGATTGCCTCGGTGCCTGTCGCCTTGCCAGCGGTCCTGTACGTGACGATGGCGATCCGAGCGGGAACTCTCGAGCTTTGCGACGGTCGAGTTCCGGCCCTTCGACCCGGAGCGCAAGCGCTCCGAGGCGCGCGTGCGCGGCCCGGGTGGGACGGTGTTCGAGGTGGCAAAGGGGGCGCCACAGGCGATCGCCGTACTTGCTCCCGCAAGCGCGGCGCCGATGGGCCCGACGGTTGCGGAGCTCGCGGCACGCGGGTTTCGCTCGCTCGCGGTCGCCCGTAACGATGGTGAAGGCTGGCGACTGCTCGGTGTGCTGCCACTGCACGATCCTCCCCGCGAGGACTCGGCGGCCACGATCGCCGAGGCGGGCGAGCTCGGGCTGGCGGTGAAGATGGTGACTGGCGACCGGGTCGAGATCGCACGCGAAGTCGCAGGGGAGGTCGGGCTCGGCACGCAGATCCTCGATGCGGACGCACTCGAGCAGCCGGGCGCGGGGTTGGCAGCACGGGTGGAAGCGGCTGACGGGTTCGCGCAGGTCGTGCCCGAGCACAAGTACCGGATCGTCGAGGCGCTGCAGGCGGCCGGGCACATCGTCGCGATGACGGGCGACGGGGTCAACGATGCGCCGGCGCTTCGCCGTGCCGACGCCGGCGTCGCCGTCGCGGGTGCGACCGACGCTGCCCGGGCCGCTGCCGACATCGTCCTGCTCGCGCCCGGCCTGTCGGTGATCGTCCACGCTCTCCGCGTCAGCCGGGAGATCTTCCGGCGGATGACGAACTACGCGATCTACCGGATCACCGAGACGATCCGGGTCGTCGTCTTCGTCACCCTCGCGATCGTCGCGTTCGGCTACTTCCCCGTCACGGCGAAGATGATCGTGCTGCTCGCGCTCCTCAACGACGCCGCCATCCTCTCGATCGCCTTCGACAACGTCAAAGCCTCGCCGCTGCCGGAGCGCTGGCAGATGCGCGAGGTGCTGACGATCGCCTCCGTGCTCGGCCTGGTCGGCGTCGTCGAGAGCTTCTCACTCCTGCTGGTCGGCCAGCACGTGTTCGGGCTCGACCAGGCGACCGTGCGGACGCTCATGTACCTGAAGCTGTCGGTGGCCGGTCACCTGACCGTGTTCGTCGCTCGCACCCGCGGCCCGTTCTGGTCGGTTAGACCGGCGACCATTCTCCTGGTCGCGGTCGTTGGGACACAGATCCTCGCCACCGCGATCGCCGTCGGCGGCTTTCTCATGACCGCGCTCCCCTGGCAGTACGCGGCGCTCGCCTGGGGTTGGGCGCTTGCCTGGTTCGTCGCTCTCGACGCTGCGAAGCATGCCACCTACCGGATCCTTGCCGGCCGGCGATGCGCCCGTCTGGCGGCGGCATCGACGTGAGCCGTCAGCCGGCGAGCGGGCGGCGCTACCTCACCGTCGCACAGGTGCGGGCTGTCTACGACCGGATCGGCCGGATCCAGGACCTGCAAGGGCTGTACGAGCGCCGGGCGACGAACGAGCTCATCGCGCACGCCGACTTCGAGAGTGCACAGGCGGTGTTCGAGCTCGGGTACGGCACCGGCGCCTTCGCGCGACGGCTGCTCGAACGGCACCTGCCGCCGGCGAGCCGCTATGTCGGCGTCGATGTCAGCCCGCGCATGCACGAGCTCGCACGCCGTCGGCTCGACCGCTTCGCCGACCGCGCCGAGCTGCGCCTCGGTGACGGCTCGTTGCACTTCCCCTTCAAGGACGACGCTTTCGACCGTGTCGTCGCCAACTACGTCCTCGATCTGCTCGCTCCCACCGACATCGGAATCTTCATCGAAGAGGCGCGCCGCCTGCTCGCGCCCGGCGGGCTGCTCTGCCTCGCCAGTCTCACCTTCGGAGCGACGCGCCCGGCGCGCCTTGTGACGCGCGTCTGGGAGTGGCTCTGGGCGTATCGGCCCGAACTCGTTGGCGGCTGCCGGCCGCTGCGGCTGACCGATCAGCTTGACAGGGGCGCGTGGTCGCTTCGCCATCACGCTGTTGTCACCAGCTTCGGCGTGAGCTCGGAGATCGTCGTCGCTGCCCAGCACCGCCACGACGCCAACCCGACGACGACCGCGGTTGCCGAGTCAGACCCAGACGGCGAATGCTTCCAGCTCGTGCGGGCGCGTTCTACGAGTGGCTGCAGCTGCGCCCGCCGCCGTAGCCGGCGCCGCAGAGCGCGGGCCGGGGGAGGTCAGGGCGCAGCACGGGCAAGCTCCGGCGGGAAGCGCTCCAGGATCCAGTCGGCGTCGAGCGGGCGCCGCCGGTAGGGCTTGCCTGCGACGGGGACGTAGTCTCGGCTGCGCGGGTCCATCGGCAGGCGCGCCTCGACCGGGTAGTAGAGGTTGTGGCGGCGGATCAGCTCGTTGACCGCGTCGAAGCGCCAGCGTTCGGCCGTCCGCCGCCAGGCACGGGCGAAGCGTCCCGCGTCGCCGGCGCTCGCCGCGCCGAGCGCGTGCCAGGCCTCGCGCAGGCGCCGCTCGTGTTCCTCCGTCTCGAGCTCGATCTGCCGCAGGCGCTGCATGTACGGCAGCGGCCCTGCGAGGGAGGCGAGGTAGCCCTCGACCGAGGGGCGGAAGTTGCGCGGCCGCTCCGGCAGCGGCCGGCCCCGGAGCGGGCTCGTCGCCAGGTCGTCGGCCAGCACGCGCCGCTCGGCGCGCTCGCGGACGCTCCCGTCTCTCGGCCCCCACTCCCCGAGGATCTGCTCGCGCTCGCGTCGGTCCACGGCGGATATTGTGCCCGCGCTCGACCACCGGCGGCGCTCGTCCAGGCGGCGAAGCGCCGTCGCTCATCGGGGGATCGCGCCTCGGCTACCATGTCGATGAGACGGGGTCACCCGAGGGCCGGGGTGGGTTCGCGGGGCCGTCTCTGCACCCGGTGAGCGACGTGCAGTCGAGAAAGTGCGAACGGGGTGGTCGCGGGCTGTGGACGGGCGCCAGGTCGACACCGAAGCGACACGATCGGCTGGGCGGGCGGTCCGCCGCATGCCGTCGCTCCCGCGGAGCGCGCGCTTCGACCGCGACTACTGGCTCGGACGCTGCCACGGCTACCTCGTCGACGCAGGCGGCAAGAGGCTCGGCGTCGTGGTCGAGGTGCGTTTCGGCGAGCGGCTCGATCGGCCGGCCGCGCTCGCGATTCGCGGCGGGCGTCTCGGTCGTGCGCTGACCCTGGTCGCGGTCGACGACGTAGAGGAGATCGACCCAAGCGCGCGGCGTGTCCGCGTCGCGGGCCGGTCCCGGTCCCGCGAGCCGCGCCGTCTGGAGCGATTGCGGCGGAGGCTGCCGGGGTAGGGGGACGTGCCGGCCGAGCGGACGCCGGGCGGAGAGCAGCGGCGGTTTGCCGTCCGCCTTCCGGGGCCTGCGCTCCGCCGGGTGGAGCCTGCCTCGTGCGTGGACGCAGGCTTCGTGCGCAGCCCCGGCTTCTACGCGCGCCTCGCCGGCCTCGGCGTCCTCGCCCTCACCGCCTTCGGCGTGCTCGCGCTGCGGCTGTGGTCGCTCCAGATCCTGCGGTCGCCGTCGCTCGCGGGGCAGGCGATGGCGCAGGCGTCGCGGACGATCCACGTGCCGACGACCCGCGGCGCGATCCTCGACGCGGGCGGCAGGACGCTCGTGGACGCGGACGGGCGCCTGGAGGTGACCGTCCGTGCGCCTGCGCTCGGCAGGGGTGAGGGCGAGGCCTGGCGGCCGACGGCGGGCGGGCGGCGCCTGCTCCGCCGGCTCGCCGGGCTCGCGCACACGTCGCTTCCCGCGCTCGTCGGCTCGGTGCGGCGCAGCCTCGTCCGCTCGCCGGTCGCGCCCCCGGTTGTCCTGCCGCGCGTCGGCGCCGACCTCGCGCGCTACCTGCAGGAGCACGAACGCGAGCTCCCCGGCCTCCAGGTCGTCGTCGTGCCTACTCGCCGCTACCCGCAGGGCGCGATCGGGAGCGAGTTCCTCGGCCTCCTCGGCGAGATCGACGCCCACCAGCTCGGCGAGCCCAGCTATCGGGGCTATGCCCCGGGCGACGTCGTCGGTCAGTCCGGGATCGAGGCGAGCTACGACCGCCTGCTCGGCGGCCCTTCCAGGCGCGCGCGCGTCCTCGTCGACTCGCTCGGCCGACCTCGCAGCCGGCCCCGCCTCGTCGGGTCGCCGCCGCCGCTGCGGTCGCTGCAGCTGACGGTGCGCCTGCCGCTGCAGCGTGCGGCCGAGCAGGCGATCCGGGACGGCGTCGCCCTCGCCCGCGCCGCCGGCCATGCGGATGCATCCGGCGGAGCCGCAGTCGTGCTCGACCCGTGGACGGGGGCGATCGAGGCGCTCGCCAGCGATCCCGGGTTCGACCAGGAGCGCGCGGCGACCGACCCGCGCTACCTGGCAGGCCTGCTCGCCGGGCGCGATCCCTCCCGGCCGCTCCTCGACCGCGCCACGCAGGGCGCGTATCCGCCGGGGTCGACGTTCAAGCCGTTCGTGGCCGAAGCCGGGCTCGCCTCCGGGCTGATCTCACCGACCTCCCCGCTTGCCTGCACGAGCTCGCTCCTGGTCGGTAACCACGTGTTCCACAACGTCGAGGCCGGGATCGACGCGACGCTGACGCTGCCGCAGGCGCTCTCGATCTCCTGCGACACCTGGTTCTACCGGCTCGGCACGATGCTCGACGCGCGCCGCGTGACGACGGGGCGCCTCGACCTCGAGCAGTGGGCCGCGCGCTTCGGCTTCGGGCAGCCGACGGGGATCGACGTACCCGGTGAGACGGCCGGCCTCGTCGGCAGCCCGCGCTGGCTCGAGCGGACGATCCACGGTCCCGCGGGCACATGGTACGTCGGTGACACCGTCAACATGTCGATCGGCCAGGGCTACCTGACCGTCACGCCGCTGCAGCTCGCCGTCGCCTACGCCGCCCTCGCGAACGGCGGCACGATCGTCCGCCCGCATCTCGGCCGAGCCGTCCTCGACGCGTCGAACCGCGTCGTGCGGACACTCCGCTTCCCGCCTCGCCGCCGTCTCCACCTCGTCGGCCTGCAGGCGATCCGCGACGGGCTGTTCATGGCCGCCCACGACCCGGGCGGAACGTCGGCGGGGGTGTTCTCCTCGTTCCCGGTGCCGGTGGTGGGCAAGACGGGCACCGCCGAGTCGCCCCCGGGGAGCGACGACTCCTGGTATGCGTCGTGGGCGCCCGCCGGGCATCCGCGCGTCGTCGTCGTCGTGCTGATCGAGCACGGCGGCTTCGGGGCCCAGGCGGCTGCGCCCGCGGCCCGGGAGATCTACTCCGCGTACTTCCACGTGCCGCAGGAGGCCGGCGGATGACGGCGATCGGCAGCGTGCTGCGCTCGGCCAGGAAGCGGCGGGGGCTCGAGCTCGACGACGTCCACCGGGCGACGCAGATCCGGCCCGACTACCTGCTCGCGATCGAGGAGGACCGTTTCGAGGAGCTGCCCGGCGAGGCGTACGCGCGCGCGTTCCTCCGCGGCTACGCGAGCGTCGTCGGGATCGACCCGGCGCCGCTTCTCGCCGCCTACGAGGAGCGGTTCGCGGCGCCCGACGAGGAGCCCGTCCCGCCGCCGCCGGTCCTCGTCCGCCGCGCCTCGTGGGCGAGGCGCCGCGCGGCGGTCGTGGCGGCGGCGGTCGTCGTGGCCGTGCTGATCGCGCTGATCGCGTGGAGTCCGGGCGGGGGGCCTGCGCCCGGCCCCGCGCCCCCGCGCGCGACGGCCCACCTCGCCGCCGTGCGCCACGACTCCCGGCGGACGGTGCCGTCGCACCTCGCCTTCGCGCCCGCCGCCGTGCACCCGGTCTCCAGGCCGCGGCGCGTCGAGGTCGTGCTCTCGGCCGCACGCGGCGACTGCTGGCTCCTCGTACGCCGCGGCTCGGCATCCGGTCCAGTCCTGTACGAGGGGATCGTCGCGCTCGGGCAGTCGCGCCGCTTCGCCGTCCTCCGGCCGTTGTGGATCAGGGTCGGCGCGCCCTGGAACCTCGACGTCCGGCTCGCCGGCAGATCCGTCGCCGTCCCCATCGGCCAGCCCGGGAACGTCCTCGTCGGCGCCGCGGGGCTGACGGTGGCTCAGTAGGCCTCGAGCGAGGCGCGGCGGCGGTCCTCGCGCCGGCGACCCTCGCCCCGGTCACAGCTGCAAGCCAGGAGGCGATCGCCCAGGCTGCTACACTCGACCGGCGCGGCGGCGTAGCTCAGTTGGCTAGAGCAGCGGAATCATAATCCGCGTGTCGGAGGTTCGAGTCCTCCCGCCGCTATCGTCCCCTGGGCAGATCGGAAGGACATGGCAACCGGAGTCAGAGTCGCAATCACGCTCGCGTGCACGGAGTGCAAGCGCCGCAACTACCAGTCGCAGAAGTCGAAGCGGAACTCGCCGGACCGGGTCGAGCTCAGCAAGTACTGCCGCTGGTGCGGCCGCCACACGCTGCACCGCGAGACGCGGTGAGCTAGCCCCGTGGCCAGGCAGACGAGAGCGGAGCGGCGCGCGCGCCGCCGGCAGCAGCAGGCCGAGGCTCCGAACGGGCTCGTCGAGCGGGCCCGCGCCCGGCAGGGCCAGGTGCGGCCGGCGCAACAGCCGGCGACGGCCGAGATCGCCCGCCCGCCGCGGGCAGAGCCGAGAGGGCTTGCCCGGTTCTTCTCCGAGTCGTGGGGCGAGCTGAAGAAGGTCGAGTGGCCGAGCCAGAACCACGTCATCCAGGGGACGGTGGTGGTGCTCGTCGCCTGCGTGATCCTCGGCGTCTACATCTGGCTCTCCGACATCGCCTTCCGCCATCTCGTCAACGACGTCCTGCTCCGCTAGCGGGTCGAGGCAGCGCATGTTCCACTGGTACGTGATCAACACCTACTCGGGCCACGAGAACAAGGTCAAGGCCAACCTCGAGCACCGCATCGACTCGATGGGCCAGCGCCTCAGCTTCAGGCGCGTCGTCGTTCCCACCGAGCAGGTGATCGAGACGAAGGACGGCCAGAAGGTGCAGACCGAGAAGCGCATCCTGCCGGGCTACGTGCTCGTGAACATGGACCTGAACGACGAGAGCTGGGCGGTCGTGCGCAACACCCCCGGCGTGACCGGATTCGCCGGGCCCGGCGGCAAGCCCGTGCCGCTCGCGCAGGCGGACGTCGACCGGCTCCTGCACACAGGCGCGGCGGCCGGCGACCGTCCGCGCGCGCAGGTCGAGTTCTCGCTCGGGGAGTCGGTCAAGGTAACCTCAGGGCCGCTGTCGGACTTCGACGGCGAGATCGTCGAGGTGAACCCCGAGCAGCAGAAGCTGAAGGTGCTCGTCGACATCTTCGAGCGCCAGGTCCCGGTCGAGCTCGGCTTCGACCAGGTGAAGAAGATCGACTGATGGCGAAGAAAGTCCTCACCCTGATCAAGCTGCAGATCCCGGGCGGCCAGGCGAACCCGGCGCCGCCGGTCGGGCCGGCGCTCGGCCAGCACGGCGTCAACATCATGGAGTTCTGCAAGGCGTTCAACGCGCAGACGCAGCACGAGAACGGACGGATCACGCCGGTCGAGATCACGGTCTACGAGGACCGCTCGTTCACGTTCGTCACGAAGACGCCGCCGGCCGCCGTGCTGATCAAGGAGGCGCTCTCGCTCGAGAAGGGCTCGGCGGAGCCGAACCGCGACAAGGTCGGCCGGCTGAGCCGCGCGCAGGTGCGGCAGATCGCGGAGACGAAGCTGCAGGATCTGAACGCGCGCGACGTGGAGCAGGCGATGAAGGTCATCGCCGGCACGGCGCGCTCGATGGGCGTGGAGGTGGAGGCGTAGTGGCTCGCCACGGCAAGGCGTACCGCCGGGCTCGCGCGCAGGTCGACCGGGAGCGGGCGTACTCGCCGGCGGAGGCGGTGCGGCTGCTGAAGGGGCTCGACGGCGCCAGGTTCGACGAGACGGTCGAGGTGCACCTCCGGCTCGGCCTCAACGTCCGCCACGCCGACCAGCAGCTGCGCGGGACGCTGATGCTCCCGCACGGGACCGGGAAGGAGCAGCGAATCGCGGTGTTCGCCGAGGGCGAGAAGGCGAAAGAAGCCGAAGAGGCCGGCGCCGACGTGGTCGGGTCGGCGGATCTCGCCGCTCGGATCGAGGCCGGCTTCGACGACTTCGACGTCGCCGTGGCCACGCCCGACATGATGGGAGTCGTCGGGAAGCTGGGCCGCATCCTCGGCCCGCGCGGGAAGATGCCGAACCCGAAGACCGGCACGGTCACGTTCGACGTCGCCAGGGCGGTGCGCGACGCGAAGGCGGGGAAGCTCGAGTACCGCACCGACCGCGGCGCGAACGTGCACCTCGCCATCGGCAAGAAGAGCTTCGGCGAGCGGGAGCTGCTCGAGAACTACGCGGCCGTCGTCGACGAGATCGTGCGCGCGAAGCCGTCGGCCGCGAAGGGGCGCTACATCCGCTCGATCACGCTGACCACGACGATGGGGCCCGGCGTGCACGTCGACCCGACGCGGACGCGCGACATCGTCGAGGAGTTGGAGGGAGCGCCGGTCGCCGCGTAGCACGGCAACGCAGCCCGTCGCCGAAGACCGCTGGCGGCCCCGCGGGGCGGAAGTCCAGCCGAGGCGTACTCGAGCCGAGTCATCTCGTCCGGGTCCGCCGCTGGCGGGCCCGAGTCGTTTCGAGGAGGTGATTCGATGCTGAGGAGCAACAAGGAGAAGATCGTCGCCGAGCTGACCGAGCGGCTGCGGGCGGTGGAGACGCTGATCGTCACCGACTACCGCGGCCTGTCGGTGAAGGAGATCGACGAGCTGCGCACGAAGCTGCTCGAGCACGGCGCCCGCTTCGTCGTGGTGAAGAACTCGCTCACTCGCCGGGCTGCCGAGGCGGCCGGCGCGGAGCAGGTGCTCGCGCTGCTCGAGGGGCCAACCGCGATTGCGTTCCTCGAGGCGGACGGCGACCCTGTGGCGGTCGCGAAGGCGATCAGCGACACGGCCCGCCTGACCCGGGTGCTCACCGTGCGCGGCGGCGTCATGCAGGGGCGCGTGATCGGCGCGGACGCCGTCGAGGAGCTGGCGAAGCTGCCGCCGATCGACGCGCTCCGCGCCCAGGTGCTGGGAGCGGTCACGGCGCCGGTGCAGGCGATCGCGGCGCTGCTGACGGCTCCCCTCCGCGAGCTGCACGGCCTGCTGCAGGCGAGGATCGACCAGCTGGCGGGCGAACAGGCGGCCTCGCCCGTGCCGCAGGCCTCATCGCCCGAGGCCGGCGCCGACGTCGCCGCGGCCGCCGAGGCCGAGACGCAGGCGCCGCGGGCGGACGGCGAGGCGCGCGCGGCCGCCGCGGCCGAGACGCGAACACCGGGGGTGGAGGCGGCGGAGGTCGCCGCGCCCGAGACCGAAGCAGACGAGAAGGAGGCGTAGATGGCTGCGAGCGCAGTCGACAAGGTGTTCGACGAGCTGGGGAAGATGTCCGTCCTCGAGCTTGTCGAGCTGAAGAAGAAGATCGAGGACGAGTGGGGGATCACCGCCGCGGCGCCGGTTGCGGTGGCGGCGGCGCTCCCGGGCGGCGCAGCCCCGGGCGACGGGGGCGCGGCGGCCGAGGAGCAGACGTCGTTCGACGTCGTGCTGACGAACGCGGGCGCGCAGAAGATCCAGGTGATCAAGGTCGTGCGCGCGGTCACGGGCCTCGGCCTCAAGGAGGCGAAGGAGCTCGTCGACGGAGCGCCGAACCCGGTCAAGGAGGGCATCGGCAAGGACGAGGCGGAGTCGATCAAGTCGCAGCTCGAAGAGGTCGGGGCGACCGTCGAGCTGAGGTAGCGGCGGGGCGGACGCGCGGCGGCGGGACGGCGTCGTCGCCTGCCCGCCGCCCGCTGCCGAGGGGGATGTTGGACACGGAGTCCCGGACCGGAGCCCTCGTCTGCGGCGTCTTCTTGCCGAGCACGGACCGCGTTCGGTAACCTGCAGGGTTGCGCCGACGTCCGGCTCTTTCGCCTGCCATCACCACCACTCTCTTCACGGAGGCTGTTTCATTTGACCAGCAGGGTCGCTGCGCCTAGCGCGCGCCAGAGTTTCTCGCGTCTGAAGCATGTTCTCGACCTTCCCAATCTGATCGACATCCAGAAGGCCTCCTTCGACTGGTTCCTGGAGGAGGGCCTTCGCGAGACGATCGACGACATCTCGCCGATCGAGGACTACACCGGCACGCTCGCGGTGGAGTTCGGCGACTACGAGTTCGGGGAGCCGCAGTTCTCGATCAGGGAGTGCCGCGAGAAGGACCTGACCTACCAGGTGCCGCTCTCGATGACCGTCCGGTTCGTCAACAAGGACACCGGCGAGATTCGAGAGCAGCGGGTGTTCATGGGCGACTTCCCCATGATGACCGACCAGGGCACCTTCATCATCAACGGGACCGAGCGCGTGATCGTGACGCAGCTCGTGCGCTCGCCGGGCGCCTACCTGATGGAGCCGAAAGACCCGACGAAGCAGGTCTTCACCGCCAACCTGATGCCGTCCCGCGGCTCGTGGCTCGAGCTCGAGATCGACAAGAAGGGCGTCGTCTACGCGCGCATCGACCGCAAGCGCAAGCTTCCGATCACGACGCTCCTGCGCGCGCTGCCGGCCGAGGATCCGTCGACCGGCTTCCGGCTCGACACGTCGACGAACGAGGCCATCCTCGCGCTGTTCGACAACTCGGGCTACATCGTCAACACGCTGGAGAAGGACCCCTCGACGCGCGAGGAGGAGGCGCTGATCGAGGTGTTCAAGAAGCAGCGCCCGGGTGAGCCCCCGACGCTCGACAACGCCCGCAGCCTGCTGCGCGCGCTGTTCTTCGACCCGAAGCGCTACGACCTGACGAAGGTTGGTCGCTACAAGCTGAACCAGCGGCTCGGCGTGTCCGTGCCGGACCACGTCCGCGTGCTGACGACCGAGGACATCGTCGCGCTCGTCAAGCGGCTGATCGACCTGCCGGCGAAGCTCGGCGTGCCCGAGGACTCGAAGGACTTCGCCGCCGACGCGATCGCGCTCTCGCGCGACCCGATCCGCTCGGAGCTCGACGAGTACGAGGACTTCGGCAACCGGCGCCTGCGCACGGTCGGCGAGTTGATCCAGGAGGCGTTCCGGGTCGGCCTCTACCGCATGGAGCGCGTCGTCCGCGAGCGGATGACGACCGAGGACGTGGACGCGATCACGCCGCAGACGATCATCAACATCCGGCCGGTCGTCGCGGCGCTGAAGGAGTTCTTCGGCTCCTCGCAGCTGTCTCAGTTCATGGACCAGACGAACTCGCTCGCCGGCCTGACGCACCGGCGTCGACTGTCGGCGCTCGGCGCGGGCGGCCTGACGCGCGAGCGCGCTCCGATCGAGGTCCGCGACGTCCACCCGACGCACTACGGCCGCATGTGTCCGATCGAGACGCCGGAGGGGCCGAACATCGGCCTGATCGGATCGCTCGCCTCGTACGCCACCGTGTCCGAGTTCGGCTTCATCCAGACGCCGTATCGAAAGGTGTCGGGGGGACGGGTGACGGACGAGATCGTCTACCTCGACGCCGCCGAGGAGCGCCAGTACACGATCGCGCAGGCGTCCGAGCGCTTCGACCCGAAGACCGGGAAGTTCCTGCACGACCAGGTGCTCTGCCGCTCGAAGGACGGCGAGGCGGTGATGGTCGACGCGAAGCAGGTCGAGTACATGGACGTGTCGCCGGCCCAGATCGTGTCGGTGGCGACGGCGCTGATCCCCTTCCTCGAGCACAACGACGCGAACCGCGCCCTCATGGGCTCGAACATGCAGCGCCAGGCGGTGCCGCTGCTGATCACCGAGCCGCCACTCGTCGGCACCGGCCTCGAGTACCGAGCCGCCGTCGACACGGGCGACGTGGTCGTCGCCAAGCGCGGTGGCACGGTCGTGGACGTCGACGCCGAGCGGATCGTCGTCGAGAGCAGGGACGGCGATCGCGACGCCTACGACCTGATCAAGTTCATGCGTTCGAACCAGGGCACGCTCATCCATCAGCGGCCGGTCGTGAAGCTCGGCGACCGCGTCAAGGCGGGCGACGTGCTCGCCGACGGGTCGTCGACCCACCACGGCGAGCTGGCGCTCGGCAAGAACATGCTCGTCGCCTTCATGCCCTGGGAGGGCTACAACTTCGAGGACGCGATCGTCATCTCCGAGCGGCTCGTGAAGGAGGACATGCTGTCCTCGATCCACATCCACGAGTACGAGATCGACGCGCGCTCGACGAAGCTCGGCGACGAGGAGATCACGCGCGACATCCCGAACCGCTCCGAGGAGTCGCTCAAGGACCTCGATGAGCGCGGCATCGTCCGCATCGGTGCCGAGGTCGGCTCGGGCGACCTGCTCGTGGGCAAGGTGACCCCGAAGGGCGAGACCGAGCTGACCGCCGAGGAGAAGCTGATCCGCGCCATCTTCAAGGAGAAGGCGCGCGAGGTGCGGGACACCTCCCTGAAGGTGCCGCACGGCGAGGGCGGCAAGGTCATCGACGTGAAGACGTTCTCGCGCGAGGCGGGCGACGACCTGCCGCCGGGCGTGAACGAGCTCGTCCGCGTCTACGTGGCGAAGAAGCGCAAGATCGCCGAGGGTGACAAGCTCGCGGGGCGCCACGGCAACAAGGGCGTGATCTCGAAGATCGTCCCCGAGGAGGACATGCCCTTCCTCGAGGACGGCACGCCGGTCGACGTCGTCCTCAACCCGCTCGGCGTGCCGAGCCGCATGAACATCGGCCAGATCCTGGAGACGCATCTCGGCTGGGCGGCGTACCACGGCGTGTTCGGCGCCAACGGCTCCAGGGGCAGCGGGCCGACACCGGTCGCGACGCCCGTGTTCGACGGCGCCACCCCCGAGGACGTCGACAACGCGCTGATCGAGTGGACGAAGCAGAACCCCGACTCGCCGATCAAGATGAACGTCGACACGAGCCGGCCGCCGGGGCGGCGCTGCTCCGGCAAGGTGCGGCTGTATGACGGGCGCACCGGCGAGCCCTTCGAGCAGAAGGTGACCGTCGGCTACATGTACATCCTCAAGCTGCTCCACCTCGTCGACGACAAGATCCACGCGCGCTCGACGGGTCCGTACTCGCTCGTGACGCAGCAGCCGCTCGGGGGCAAGGCGCAGTTCGGCGGCCAGCGCTTCGGCGAGATGGAGGTGTGGGCGCTCGAGGCCTACGGGGCCGCGTACACGCTGCAGGAGATGCTCACGATCAAGTCCGACGACACCGTCGGGCGCGTCAAGGCCTACGAGGCGATCGTCAAGGGCGAGAACATCGCCGAGCCGTCGATCCCCGAGTCGTTCAAGGTGCTGCTGAAGGAGATGCAGTCGCTCTCGCTCGACGTCCACGTCCTTTCCGAGGAGGGGGGCGAGGTCGAGGTGCGCGAGGAGGAGGACGAGCTGCTGCGCGCGGCGGAGGAGCTCGGCATCGACCTGTCGCCGGGATCGCTGCGCGCGGCCGCGCGCGAGCCGACCGCCGAGGAGGTCGAGGAGGGCGCCGAGCGCGTCGACGAGACCGGCGAGCTGACGCTGCCCGCCGACGAGGCGTTGAGCGAGCTCGACGTCGAGCTCCCTGCGGCCGGGGCGCCGGTGGAGCCGGAGGCCGAAGGCGAGCCGCTCGACGTCGACTTCGCCGACCTCGAGCTCGAAGAGTGACATGACCAGCGACGACTGACGGAAAGAAGGCGCGACGTACGTGACACAGATCGACATCAACGAGTTCGACGCGATCCGGATCGGGCTCGCCTCCGCGAAGCAGATCAGGGACTGGTCGCACGGCGAGGTGACGAAGCCGGAGACGATCAACTACCGGACGCTCAAGCCCGAGCGCGACGGGCTGTTCTGCGAGCGCATCTTCGGGCCGACGAAGGACTGGGAGTGCTACTGCGGCAAGTACAAGCGCGTGCGCTACAAGGGCATCATCTGCGAGCGCTGCGGCGTCGAGGTGACGCGACAGAAGGTGCGCCGGGAGCGGATGGGCCACATCGACCTGGCCGCGCCCGTCTCGCACATCTGGTTCTTCAAGGGCGTTCCCAGCCGCATCGGCTACCTGCTCGACATCGCCCCGCGTGAGCTCGAGAAGGTGCTGTACTTCGCCGCCTCGATCGTCACGCACGTCGACAAGGAGGCTCGCGCACGGGATCTCGCCGACCTCGAGGACAAGGTGCGCGCGGAGTACGAGCAGATCGTGGTCGACCGCGACGAGCAGCTCGCCACGCTCGAGGACCGGCTCGGCCGGCGACGCGACTACCTCGCCAGGGGGAAGGAGCGCGGCTTCGACGAGGACGACGAGTTCTGGGCGCGCGGTCTCGCCAACTGGGCCGAGGAGCAGGGGATGCCGGCGCTCGCCGAGGTGCGCGAGCTGGTCGGCGGCATGTTCGCCGAGCTCGCCCCGAAGGTCACGACGGAGGACTCGAAGAAGATCCGGGAGCTCGTTCGCAACGCCGCCATCCGGGACGACCGGCGGCTGACGCCGCGCGAGCTGGAGACGGTGGTGCAGACGGCGATCGAGATCCGGGAGGCGCTCGCCCCGCTCCGCAGGGAGCTGGAGGGCGCGAGCGGCTCGAAGAAGGGCGCGATCACCAAGCACCTGAACCGCGTCCTCGACGTGCTGCTGCACGGGGGCGAGCCGACGGAGGAGGACGCCGCGCTCATCGCGGCCGTGGACGGAAAGCGGCTCGAGGCCGCCCGGGCGCTCGGCAACGGACTGCTCGCCGACATCGTCGGGCAGGCCTCGCCCGATGTGGACGACGCGGCGCTGCGCGAGCTGGCGAACGACCTCTGCCTGCGCACGGACGGCAGGATCCAGAAGGAGGACCTCGACGCCGTCGTCGCCTGGCTGCTCAAGGCCCGCGAGATGTACCAGGACATCGAGCAGCGGCGCGAGGACGCCCGCGAGGCCGCGGTCGAGGCGCGCAACCGCCTCGAGCAGACGTGGCTGCTGTTCCGCGACCTCGAGCCGAAGATGGTCGTCAACGACGAGCAGATCTTCCGCGAGATGAAGGACCGCTTCGGCTCGCCGTACGGCTTCGGCGTCTACTTCCGCGGAGGCATGGGCGCGGAGGCGATCCGCGACCTCCTGCGCGACCTCGACCTGGAGGCTGAGGCGGCGTCGCTGCGCGAGACGATCCGGACGTCGAAGGGCCAGAAGCAGGCGCGGGCGATCAAGCGGCTCAAGGTCGTGAACGCGTTCATCAAGTCGGAGAACAAGCCGGAGTGGATGATCCTCGAGGCGGTGCCGGTGATCCCGCCCGAGCTGCGCCCGATGGTGCAGCTGGACGGCGGCCGCTTCGCCACGAGCGACCTGAACGACCTCTACCGCCGCGTGATCAACCGGAACAACCGCCTCAAGCGGCTGCTCGACCTGGGCGCGCCCGAGATCATCGTCAACAACGAGAAGCGCATGCTCCAGGAGGCGGTCGACGCGCTGTTCGACAACGGCCGCCGCGGACGCGCGGTCACCGGCCCGGGCAACCGGCCGCTCAAGTCGCTGTCCGACATGCTCAAGGGCAAGCAGGGCCGGTTCCGCCAGAACCTGCTCGGCAAGCGCGTCGACTACTCCGGCCGCTCGGTGATCGTCGCCGGACCGAACCTCCGCCTGCACCAGTGCGGGCTGCCGAAGCTGATGGCGCTCGAGCTGTTCAAGCCGTTCATCATGAGCCGGCTCGTCGAGCGCAAGATCGTCCAGAACATCAAGGCGGCGAAGAAGTACGTCGACTCGATGGAGCCCGAGGTGTGGGACATCCTCGAAGAGGTGATCGCCGAGCATCCTGTGCTGCTCAACCGCGCGCCGACGCTCCACCGCCTCGGCATCCAGGCCTTCGAGCCCGTGCTCGTCGAGGGCAAGGCGATCCAGGTGCACCCGCTCGTCTGCCACGCGTTCAACGCCGACTTCGACGGCGACCAGATGGCGGTGCACGTGCCGCTCTCGGCCGAGGCTCAGGCGGAGGCGCGGATCCTGATGCTGTCGTCGAACAACATCCTGTCGCCGTCCTTCGGCGGTCCGCTCGCGACGCCGTCACAGGACATGGTCCTCGGCCTGTACTACCTCACCTACTCCGACAAGCCCGATCTCGGCTCGCTCGACCCGGCGTCGCTCGACCCCCGGCCGAAGCGGTTCGTCTGCGAGGAGGACGTCGAGCTCGCCCTCGACGCGGGGCAGATCGGGCTCCAGGATCCGATCGAGTACCGGCGTGGGGACGAGATGGTGCTGACGACGCCGGGCCGCGTCGTCTTCAACGAGGAGATCGCCCGCGCCGTGCGCGAGCTGATCGCCTCCGACGAGACGGTCGACGTTCCGTTCATCAACCGGACGATGGCGAAGAGAGAGACGGGTGACTTCATCACCGAGCTCGTCGACCGCTTCGGAGCGCCGACGATCGCGGGCGTCCTCGACACGATCAAGCGGCTCGGCTTCAAGTACGCGACCCAGGCGGGGATCACGATCTCGAAGAACGACATCGTCATCCCGGCCGAGAAGGACGAGATCCTCGCCCGCTACGAGGCGCGGGTCGCCGAGGTCGAGCAGCAGTACGAGCGCGGGCTCATCACCGAGGCCGAGCGCCACGAGTCGATCGTGAACATCTGGACCGAGGCGACGGACACCGTCGCCGACGCGATGGAGGCGACGCTGTTCGAGCTGAACCCCGTGTACATGATGGCCAACTCGGGCGCGCGCGGGTCGTTCAAGCAGATCCGCCAGCTGGCCGGCATGCGCGGGCTGATGGCGAACCCGAAGGGCGAGATCATCGAGCGCCCGATCAAGGCCAACTTCATGGAGGGCCTGTCGGTGCTCGAGTACTTCATCTCCACGCACGGCGCCCGCAAGGGCCTGGCCGACACCGCGCTGCGCACGGCCGACTCGGGCTACCTGACGCGGCGTCTCGTCGACGTCGCCCAGGACGTGATCGTGCGCGAGGACGACTGCGGGACGGACGAGTACATCGAGCTGCCCCTGTTCCTGCCCGACGGCCTGAACCGGAGCGTCGCCGGCCGCGTGCTCGCCGCCGACGTGACGAAGCCGCTCAAGGACGGCAAGCCGAGCCGGACGAAGCTGGCGGAGAAGGGCGAGGAGCTGACGCTGCCGAAGCTGCGCGAGATCGTGGCCGCTCTGGGCGAGGCCGCGCACGAGACGAAGGTGCCGGTGCGGTCGGTGCTCAAGTGCCGGAGCGAGTTCGGCCTCTGCCGCGCCTGCTACGGGACCTTCCTCGCCACCGGCCAGATGTGCGAGATCGGCGACGCGATCGGGATCATCGCCGCGCAGTCGATCGGAGAGCCCGGCACCCAGCTGACGATGCGGACGTTCCACACGGGCGGCGTCGCCGGCGCCGACATCACGCACGGCCTTCCGCGCGTGGTCGAGATCTTCGAGGCCCGTAACCCGAAGGGCGCAGCGCGTCTGGCGGAGGTGGCCGGCACGGTCGCGATCGAGCACACGGAGCGCGGCCCGCGCGTCCTGATCCACCCGGACGCGGACGGCAAGGAGGAGGCACCGGAGCCGGTCGAGTACCAGCTGCCGCGCAGGACGCGCCTCCTCGTGCAGCACGGGCAGCGTGTGGAGCCGGGCGACGCCCTCGACGAGGGCTCGCTCAACCCGACGGAGCTGCTCGAGCTCCACTCCCGCTCGGGGCGGGGCTCGACCCCGACCGAGCTCTACCTCGTGGGCGAGGTGCAGAAGGTGTACAAGTCGCAGGGCGTCGACATCCACGACAAGCACATCGAGCTGATCGTCCGCCAGATGCTGAAGAAGGTGCGGATCGAGAACTCGGGCGACACCGACTTCCTGCCGGGACAGATGGTCGACCGGGTCGCGCTCGAGCGCGAGAACGCGCGGGTGAGGAAGGAGAAGGGCGAGCCCGCCACGTACGAGCCGCTCATCCTCGGCATCACGAAGGCGTCGCTCGCGACCGAGTCGTTCCTGTCGGCGGCGTCGTTCCAGGAGACGACGAAGGTGCTCACGGACGCCTCCATCGAGGGCAAGGTCGACCGCCTGCTCGGGCTCAAGGAGAACGTCATCATCGGCAAGCTGATCCCGGCGGCGACCGGTCTCAAGCGCTACCGCACGATCGAGATCCAGCCGGCGGGCACGGTGCCGCGTGAGGCGTACGAGCGCGAGGCCGTACTGGCGGCGCTGCAGGAGATCGGCGACGGCGCCGGTCTCGACCTCTCCTCGCTCGGGCTCGACTTCGGCGGCGAGGCCGGCTCCGACGCGACGGGCTCGCACGGGGCTGGTGCGGCAGAGGAGGCGCCCGAGGTCGACTCGCCGCTCGACGGCGAGTAGCGACCGAGCGGGGCCGAGGTTTCGGCGAGGGGGCCGGCGCGGGCCCCCTCGCTCACTTCCGGGCTCTCTCCACCTCGCGGCGCGGCTCGAACCTGCCGTGCGGGGCGAGCTCGAGGCGACCCTTGCCGCTCTGCTTGGCGCGGTACAGGGCCGCGTCGGCCCGCTCGCGGAACTCGTGCGCCTCCTCGCGCCCGTCGTACTCCGCGATGCCGGCCGACAGCCCGACGCGTCCGACGCCCTCGATCGGCTGGGCGTCGATTTCCTCCCGCACGCGCGCGTAGAACTGCTGCGCGTCGTCCAGCGACGCCTCGTACAGGATCACCCCGAACTCGTCGGCCGCGCCACCGAGGCGGCAGGCGATGTCCGCGCTGCGAAGCACCTTGAGCAGGCGCTCGGCCACGCCGCGCAGCGCTGCGTCGCCGGCCAGGTGGCCGTAGCGGTCGTTGATCTGCTTGAAGTCGTCGAGATCGAGGACGATCAGCGCCAGCCGCCGGCCGTACCGCCGCGCCCGCGCCACCTCGCGCCCGAGCGCCTCCTCGAAGTAGCGCTCGTTGTGCAGGCCCGTGCGCGGGTCGAGCTCGGCCAGGCGCCGCGCCTCCTGGAAGCGGCGCGCGTTGTGCACGGCCGGACCGGCGCGGGCGGCGAGCTCCTCCAGCTCGCGCTGCGTCGCCTCGTCGAAGACGTGGAACTCGTCGCGGGAGAAGACGCTGAGCACGCCGACGGTGTGACCCTTCGCCTCGACCGGGACGGCGACGCTGGTCGCCACGGGCGGCGGCTCGGCCGAGCCGCCCAGCGTGGGCTCGCGCGAGTAGGCGATCGTCATCGACTGGATCCGCCCGCTGCGCGGCGGGCGCTCGATCGCGAGCTGGCTCGTCTCCTGCTCGGAGAGGCCGACCGCGCTCGTCACGGGCTCGCCGGCGGCGTCGAGCACGGTGATCATGGCCGCGTCGACGCCGGGAAGGGCCACCGCGGCGTCGAGCGTGCGCGCCATCACCTCCTTGAGCTCGATCGACCAGCTGAGCTCGCCGAGGAAGCGCGAGCGGAGGCTCTCCTCCTTCGTGCGCGCGAGCTCCTCGGACAGCTCCTCGCCCAGCTTGCGTAGGCGCAGGTCGAGCTCGCGCACGAGCTCGGTCACGCGCTGCTCGGGGCCATGTCGGCGGCTGCGCAGGCGGCGGACGACGAGCAGGACCGTGCCGACGGTGACCAGGCTGGCGCCGACCGCGACGCCAGCCGCCGTTCCGGCCGTCGTGGCCGTGGAAAAGAGTGTGCTCATCGGCACCCCGCCGCAGTTGGATTTCGCCCCGCCGGGCCTTCCGGCTCACTGTAGTCCGGAAGCGGAGTCCTTTCCATCCCCTGGGTCAGGCTGGCGTGCAGAGCCGGTTGACGGCCGCCGACGGCCTTCGCTACTATGGTGGCTCTGGGGTTGGCAGGGTACCGCCCTGCCGACCTTTCTTGTGCGTAAGGAGACCGAGCCGCTCACACATGCCCACCGTCAATCAGCTCGTCAGGAAGGGACGCGTCACCAAGAAGGCGAAGGTGAAGACGCCTGCGCTCCGGGGTGCCCCCCAGAAGCGCGGCGTCTGCACCCGCGTCTACACGACGACCCCCAAGAAGCCGAACTCGGCCCTCCGCAAGGTGGCCCGTGTTCGTCTGACGAACAGCATGGAGGTGGGCGCGTACATCCCGGGCGAGGGCCACAACCTGCAGGAGCACTCGGTCGTCCTCATCCGCGGCGGCCGTGTCAAGGATCTGCCGGGGTTCCGCTACAAGGTGATCCGCGCTGCCCTCGACGCCTCGGCTGTCCAGGACCGACGGCAGGGCCGCTCGAAGTACGGCGCCAAGAGGAGCTAGCGTGCCGCGCAGAGCAGCAGCCCAGATCCGCACCCTGGAAGCGGATCCCGTGTACAACTCGCGGCTCGTGTCGCAGCTCGTCAACCGCGTCATGGTCGACGGCAAGAAGTCGACGGCCGAGCGCGTCGTCTACAAGGCGCTCGAACGGGTCGGTGAGCGCACCGGCCGGCCGCCGGTGGAGGTGCTCGAGCAGGCCGTCAAGACGGTGACGCCCGTGCTCGAAGTGCGCTCGCGCCGCGTCGGCGGCGCCAACTACCAGGTGCCGGTCGAGGTGCCGCAGCGCCGGGCGCGCACACTCGCCGTGCGCTGGCTCGTGAACTACGCGCGCGAGCGCCGCGAGAAGCACATGGACGAGAAGCTCGCCGGCGAGATCCTCGACGCGCTCGAGCAGCAGGGCGGTGCCTTCAAGCGCAAGGACGACCTCTACCGCATGGCGCAGGCCAACAAGGCCTTCGCCCACTACCGCTGGTGAGCACGATGGCAGTGGCCAAGCAGGCGGTCGCCCTCGACCGCGTCCGCAACATCGGGATCATGGCGCACATCGACGCCGGCAAGACGACGACGACCGAGCGCATCCTCTACTACACGGGCCGCACGTACAAGATGGGCGAGGTCCACGAGGGCGCGGCCGTCATGGACTGGATGGTGCAGGAGCAGGAGCGCGGCATCACGATCACGTCGGCGGCGACGACGGCGTTCTGGCGCGACGTTCGCGTGAACATCATCGATACGCCCGGACACGTGGACTTTACGGTGGAGGTGGAGCGGTCGCTGCGCGTGCTCGACGGCGCGATCGCGGTCTTCGACTCGGTGGCGGGCGTGGAGCCCCAGTCGGAGACGGTCTGGCGGCAGGCCGATCGGTACGGCGTCCCTCGGATCGCCTTCATGAACAAGATGGACCGCGTCGGTGCCGACTTCTTCGCGTCCGTGCAGTCGATGGTCGACCGGCTGGGCGCGCGCCCGGTTCCGGTACAGCTCCCGCTCGGTCGCGAGGACGGGTTCCGCGGCGTCGTCGACCTCGTCGAGATGCGCGGCCTCGTCTGGACGGACGAGCTGGGCATGCACCCGGACACGATCGACATCCCCGCCGAGCTGCGCGAGCAGGCGGAGGAGTACCACCACCAGCTGATCGACGCGGTTGCCGATCACGACGACGAGCTGATGGAGACATACCTGCTCGACGAGCAGTCGGTGACGCCGGAGATGCTGCGCCGTGCGCTGCGCAAGGCGACGCTCGACCTGAGCGTCGTGCCGGTGCTGTGCGGCTCCGCGTTCAAGAACAAGGGCGTGCAGCCGCTGCTCGACGCGGTCGTCGACTACCTGCCGAGTCCGCTCGACGTGCCGCCCGTACACGGGATCGACCCGCGCACGGAGCACGAGCTGTCGCGGCGTGCGTCCGTCGAGGAGCCGTTCGCCGCGCTCGCGTTCAAGGTCATGTCCGATCCGTACGTCGGCAAGCTCACGTACATCCGCGTCTACTCCGGACAGCTGAAGGCGGGCGACAGGGTCCTGAACACCACGAACGGCCGCACCGAGCGCGTGGGGAGGATCCTGCAGATGCACGCGAACCACCGCGAGGAGCGGAGCGAGATCGCCGCCGGCGAGATCGCCGCCGTGGTCGGCTTCAAGCAGACGACAACCGGCGACACGCTCGCGGCCGACACGGCGCCGATCCGGCTCGAGTCGATGCAGTTCCCCGAGCCGGTGATCTCGGTCGCGATCGAGCCGAAGACGAAGTCCGACCAGGACAAGCTCGGTGCGGGGCTGCAGCGCCTCGCCGAGGAGGACCCGACGTTCCGCGTGCGCACCGACGAGGAGACCGGGCAGACGCTCATCTCGGGGATGGGCGAGCTGCACCTCGAGATCATCGTCGATCGTCTCATGCGCGAGTTCTCCGTGGACGCGAACGTCGGCCGGCCCCAGGTCGCCTACCGTGAGACGATCGGCCGTCCGGTCAAGAACGTCGAGGGCAAGTTCGTCCGTCAGACCGGCGGGCGCGGCCAGTACGGCCACGTCGTCATCGACGTGGAGCCCGCCGAGCCGGGCGGAGGCTACGAGTTCCTGGACAAGACCGTGGGAGGCAAGGTGCCGAAGGAGTACATCCCGGCGGTCGACCTCGGCATCCAGGAGGCGATGGAGTCGGGCGTCGTCGCCGGCTACCCGGTCGTCGACGTCCGCGTCTCGCTCGTCGAGGGCTCGTACCACGAGGTCGACTCGAGCGAGATGGCGTTCAAGGTCGCCGGCTCGATGGCGTTCAAGGCCGCGATGGCGAAGGCGGAGCCGAAGCTGCTCGAGCCGGTGATGTCGGTCGAGGTGGTCACGCCGGAGGAGTACCTGGGCGACGTCATGGGCGACCTGAACGCGCGCCGAGGCCACGTTCTCGGCCTGGAGCCGAGGGGGAACGCGCAGGCGATCAAGGCGCGCGTCCCGCTCGCCACGATGTTCGGCTACGCAACCGACCTGCGCTCGACGACGCAGGGCCGGGCTACGTTCACCATGCAGTTCGATCGCTACGAGGAAGTGCCCCCGTCGATCGCGGGCGAGATCGTCGCCGCCCAGCACTAGTCAGCAGGAGACCCGGAGGAAGGAATGGCCAAGCAGAAGTTCGAGCGCACGAAGCCGCACCTGAACGTCGGCACGATCGGTCACATCGACCACGGCAAGACGACTCTCACCGCTGCGATCACGAAGGTGCTGGCCGAGCAGGGCACCGGTACCGCGATCCGGTCGTTCGACTCGATCGACAACGCTCCCGAGGAGCGGCAGCGCGGGATCACGATCAACACCGCGCACGTCGAGTACGAGACGGCGAACCGGCACTACGCGCACGTCGACTGCCCCGGGCACGCCGACTACATCAAGAACATGATCACGGGCGCAGCCCAGATGGACGGGGCGATCCTCGTCGTCTCGGCGGCGGACGGCCCGATGCCGCAGACGCGCGAGCACATCCTGCTCGCCCGCCAGGTCGAGGTTCCGTACATCGTCGTCGCCCTGAACAAGGTCGACATGGTCGACGACCCCGAGCTGCTCGAGCTCGTCGAGATGGAGGTGCGCGAGCTTCTCTCCAAGTACGAGTTCCCGGGCGACGACATCCCTGTCGTGCAGGTCTCGGCGCTGAAGGCGCTCGAGGGCGATCCCGAGTGGACGCCGAAGATCCTCGAGCTGATGGAGGCGGTCGACAGCTACATCCCCGAGCCGACCCGCGACATCGACAAGCCGTTCCTCATGCCGATCGAGGACGTGTTCACGATCACGGGCCGGGGCACGGTCGTCACCGGCCGCATCGAGCAGGGCCAGATCAAGACGGGCGACGAGGTCGAGATCGTCGGCATCCACCCGGAGACCCAGAAGACCGTCGTGACCGGGCTGGAGATGTTCAACAAGACGCTCGACTTCGCCCAGGCGGGAGACAACGCGGGCGCGCTGCTCCGCGGCATCAAGCGCGAGGAGGTCGAGCGCGGCCAGGTGCTCGCGAAGCCTGGGTCGATCACCCCGCACACGCACTTCAAGGCCGAGGTGTACGTGCTCTCGAAGGACGAGGGCGGACGCCACACGCCGTTCTTCAACGGCTACCGGCCGCAGTTCTACTTCCGCACGACGGACGTGACCGGCACGATCAAGCTCCCCGAAGGCCAGGAGATGGTCATGCCCGGCGACAACACGAATATGGAGATCGAGATGATCCAGCCGATCGCCATGGACCAGGGGCTCCGCTTCGCCATCCGCGAGGGCGGGCGCACGGTCGGTGCCGGTGTGGTCACGGAGATCATCAAGTAGCGGCAGATGGCGCAGCAGAAGATCCGCATCCGGCTGAAGGGCTACGACCACCACCAGGTGGACAAGTCGGCGCGCGACATCGTCGAGACGGCGGAGCGCACCGGCGCGACGATCACCGGCCCGGTGCCGCTGCCCACCGAGAAGAACGTCTACTGCGTGATCCGCAGCCCGTTCAAGGACAAGGACTCGCGCGAGCACTTCGAGGTGCGCACGCACAAGCGGCTGATCGACATCCACAGCCCCACGCCGAAGACGGTGGACTCGCTGATGCGCCTCGACCTGCCGGCCGGCGTCGACATCGAGATCAAGCTGTGAAAGGACATCGAGATCAAGCTGTGAAAGGCATCGTCGGCCGCAAGCTCGGGATGACGCAGCTCTTCGACCCGGAGAGCGGCGTCGTCACGCCGGTGACGGTCATCGAGGCCGGTCCGTGCCCGGTCGTGCAGGTGAAGACGCTCGAGACCGACGGCTACGAGGCGGTGCAGCTCGCCTTCGACCCGGTCGCGGAGCGGAAGCTGACGAAGGGCGAGGCGGGCCACCTGGCGAAGGCCGGGGTCGCCCCGCATCGCCGGCTGGTCGAGTTCCGCGGCCCCAGCGAGCTGGCGGTCGGCGAGACCGTCACCGTCGCCGCCTTCGCGCCCGGCGACGCGGTGAAGGTGGCCGGCATCTCGATCGGCAAGGGGTTCGCCGGCACGATCAAGCGGCACCGCTTCCACCGCGGCCCGAAGTCGCACGGCTCCCACAACATCCGCAAGCCGGGCTCCGTCGGCGCGTCGGCGACGCCGTCGCGGGTGCTGAAGGGCGTGCGCATGGCCGGCCGGCTCGGGGGCACGCGCGTCACGCAGGTCGGCCTGGTCGTGCACGACGTCGATCCGGACAACCACCTGCTGCTCGTCAAGGGCGCCGTGCCCGGCCCGAAGAACGGCATCGTCGAGATCCGGGAGGAGAGGGCGCATGGCAAGTAGCGTCAAGGCGCCCCGTCTCGACCCGACCGGGAAGGTCGCCACGGAGCTGGCGCTCGACGGCGCCGTCTTCGCCGCGCAGGCCAAGGCGCACCTGGTGCACGAGACGGTACGCTCGGAGCTGAATGCGCGGCGAGCCGGCACGCGGGGGGCGAAGAGCCGGGGCCAGGTCTCGGGCGGCCGCTCGAAGCCGTGGCGTCAGAAGGGCACGGGCCGCGCGCGCATCGGCACGACCCGGGCGCCGCACTGGACGGGCGGCGGCGTCGCCTTCCCGCCGACGATGCGGAGCTTCGCCTTCAAGGTCAACCGCAAGGAGAAGAGGGCGGCTCTGCGCGGCGCGCTCTCTGCGCACGTCGCCGAGGGCACGTTCGCGGTGTTCGATGCCGGGGGCTTCGCGGAGCCGTCGACCAGGCAGGCGGCCGCGCTCGTCGGCGCCTGGGGCAGGGAGCTCCCGCTCGTCGTCGTCGTCACCGGCGAGGAGGAGACGGCCGAGAAGTCGTTCCGGAACCTCGCCCACGTCGCGGTGACGACGCCGGAGGAGCTCGAGGTGGCCGCCGTCGTGTGGGCGCGGTCGCTCCTCGTCAGCGAGTCGGCGCTGCCGCTCGTCGCGGCGCGTGCAGGGAACGGGCAGCGGGGCGGGCCGGGGAGCGGAGAGGAGACGTCGTGAGCCTGCACCCGAACGAGGTCCTGATCGCGCCGATCGTCTCCGAGAAGAGCTACAGCCTGATCGGCGACCGCAAGTACACGTTCCGCGTGCACCGCAACGCGCACAAGACCCAGATCCGGCAGGCGGTCGAGGAGCTGTTCTCCGTGCACGTAACGAGCGTGAACGTGACGAAGGTGCAGCCGAAGCCCAAGCGCCGCGGCTACACGAAGGGGTACCGGCCCGGCTACAAGAAGGCGATCGTCCAGGTGCGCGAGGGAGAGACGATCCCGATCTTCGAGGGAGCGCAGGTCTAGGAGACGACGACGATGCCTGTTCGCAAGTACAAGCCGACGAGCGCAGGACGCCGGTTCATGTCGGTCTCCACCTTCGACGAGGTGACGAGGACGGAGCCCGAGAAGAGCCTGACCGAGCCGCTGACGAAGAAGGCCGGGCGGAACGTGTACGGCCGCGTGACGACGCGCCACCGCGGCGGCGGCCACAAGCGCCGCTACCGCGTCGTCGACTTCAAGCGGCGCAAGGACGGCGTGCCCGCGAAGGTGGCCGCGATCGAATACGACCCGAACCGCTCGGCGCGCATCGCCCTCCTGCACTACGCGGACGGCGCCAAGGCGTACATCCTCGCGCCGGCGGGGCTGAAGGTCGGCGCGGTCGTCGAGTCGGGTCGGGAAGCGGACATCAAGCCGGGCAACTCGCTGCCGCTCGAGAGCATCCCCACCGGCACCCTGGTGCACAACGTCGAGCTGAAGCCGGGCAGGGGCGGCCAGCTCGGGCGCTCGGCCGGCGCCGGCGTCCAGCTCGTCGCCAAGGACGAGCCGTACGCGGTGCTGCGGCTTCCCTCGGGCGAGCTCCGCCGTGTCCCGCTCAGCTGCCGCGCCACGGTCGGACAGGTCGGGAACGTGGAGCACTCGAACATCAGCGTCGGCAAGGCGGGCCGCAGCCGCTGGCTTGGCCGGCGCCCCGCCGTGCGCGGCTCGGCGATGAACCCGGTCGACCATCCGCACGGCGGCGGCGAGGGGAAGTCGAAGGGCGGCCGCCACCCGGTCACGCCCTGGGGGGTGCCGACGCTCGGCAAGCGCACCCGGCGCAAGCGCAAGGAGTCCGACCGGCTGATCGTCCGCGGCCGCCGCCGCGGCAAGGAGAAGCGCTGATGAGGGGTCCGGGAGGGAGTCGCTGATGGGCCGATCGATGAAGAAGGGGCCGTTCGTCGAGGAGCGGCTGATGCGGCGGGTCCAGGAGCTGAACGCCTCGGGCTCGAAGCAGATGCTGCGCACCTGGTCGAGGGCGTCGACCATCTTCCCCGAGATGGTCGGGCACACGATCGCCGTGCACGACGGGCGCAAGCACGTGCCCGTGTTCGTGACGGAGCAGATGGTCGGGCACAAGCTGGGCGAGTTCGCGCCGACGCGACACTTCCGCGGCCACGCGGGCGACCGCCAGACTCAGGTGAAGAGGAAGTAGCGTGGCGGCCGGCGAGACCAGTCAGGTTCGAGCACAGGCCAAGTGGGTGCGGACATCGGCCCGCAAGGCCCGGCTCGTCGCCGACCACATCCGCGGCCGGTCGGTGCCCGAGGCTCGCGCGGTGCTGGCGTTCACGCCACGTGCGGCGGCGCGGGAGGTGGAGAAGGTGCTGCGCTCGGCCGTCGCGAACGCCGAGGCGAACCACGGGCTGATCGGCGACGAGCTCGTCGTCAGCGCCGCGTTCGTCGACGAGGGACCGACGCTGAAGCGGTGGCGCGCGCGCGCGCGGGGGCGCGTGGCGCGGATCCGCAAGCGCACCTGCCACATCACCGTCCTGCTCGAGCCGGCGCCCGCGGGGGCGAAGGCGACGCCGGCGCGCCGGCGGCTCCGTCGCGGGAGCGCAGCGGCTGCACCCGCGCCGTCCACCGAGCCGAGGACGCGGCGCAGGGTGCCGCTCCGCCCGAAGGCGCAGCCGGCGCCGAAGGCCGAGAGCAAGCCGCCGGTGCAGGACGCCGAGGCGTCCGCGGAGGAGAAGCCGAGGCGCCGCGCTGCGGTGCGGAGGCGAACGAGCGAGCAGAGGGAGAGCGAGTAGTGGGCCAGAAGGTTCATCCGGGAGGGCTGCGAGTCGGCGTCATCCACGACTGGAAGTCGAACTGGTACGTGGCGAACAAAGACTTCGCGGGGGCGCTGCTCGAGGACGTGCGCATCCGCGACCACATCTACGGCAAGCTCGCCCACGCCGGGCTCTCCGACATCCTCATTCGCAAGGACAAGCAGCGGATCACGATCGACATCTACACCGCGCGACCGGGAATCGTGATCGGCAAGTCGGGCGTGGAGGTGGACGCGCTGCGCCGCGAGATCCACGCCATGACGCACAAGAACGTGCAGATCAACATCAACGAGATCAAGCGGCCCGAGCTCGACGCGAAGCTCGTCGCGCAGTCGATCGCGGAGCAGCTCCAGAACCGGGTCAGCTTCCGCCGCGCGATGAAGCGCTCGCTCGCCTCGGCGATGCGCTCGGGCGCGCACGGCGTCAAGGTGATGTGCGCCGGCAGGCTCGGCGGCGCCGAGATGAGCCGCTCGGAGAGCTACTCGGAGGGTCGGGTGCCCCTGCACACGATCCGCGCGGACATCGACTACGGCTTCGCCGAGGCGAAGACGACGTTCGGCCGGATCGGCGTCAAGGTGTGGATCAACAAGGGCGAGATCATGCCGGAGGGCTACGAGGGCATGGCCGGCGGGCGCGAGCTGCGGCTCGGCGACCAGGACCAGGCGCGGCGACGGCGATCCGGCCGCTCCGCAGAGGGGCTCGGCCAGCGCGACTCGCGTCGGGCGCCCGACCGCGAAGGGCTCGGCCCGGTGCGACGGCGCCGTCCCGGCCGCGGCTCAGGGCGCGGCCGCGCCCGTGCGCCGGAGAGCCCCGTCGAGGCGCCCGAGCAGACGCAGGCTCCGGCCGAGATCGCGCCCGAGACCGAGGCGCCGGCGGCCGAGACGACGGGCGAGGCAAGCGACTGATGCTCCTCCCCCGCCGGACGAAGTTCCGCAAGCAGCACCGGGGGCGCCGACGTGGCACGGCCAAGGGTCAGGTGACCGTGCAGTTCGGCGACTTCGGGCTGAAGGCGCTCGAGAGCGGCTGGATCACGAACCGGCAGATCGAGGCCGCACGTATCGCCATGACGCGCAAGATCAAGCGCGGCGGAAAGGTGTGGATCAACGTCTTCCCGGACAAGCCGTACACGAAGAAGCCGGCCGAGACGCGCATGGGCTCGGGCAAGGGCTCCCCGGAGGGCTGGGTCGCGGTGATCAAGCCGGGACGCGTCATGTTCGAGCTGGCCGGGGTGCCCGAGCCGCTCGCGCGCGAGGCGCTGCGCCTGGCCGGCAACAAGCTCCCGGTCCGCACGAAGGTCGTCGGACGGGAGGCGGACATCTTTGACTAGTCGCACCTGGAGGATCGATCGATGAAAGCGAGGCAGCTTCGCGACCTGTCCGACGAGGAGCTCGAACGGCGCATGGCCGAGACGCGCCGCGAGCTGTTCAACCTGCGCTTCCAGGCGTCGACGGGTGCGCTGGAGAACTCCGCGCGCCTGCGGCTGGCGAAGCGCGAGATCGCGCGCATCCTGACGATCCGCCACGAGCGACAAGCGAGCCTGGAGAGGTAGGGATGGCAGAGACGAAGAACGCGCAGCCGGAGGCGCAGGAGGAGACGGTGGAGCCGGCTGCCGAGGCACACGCGCAGGCAGGGGAGCCCGCGGAGGAGCCCGCGCCCACGCGCGCCGCGAAGCCGCGTGCGGCGAGCGAGGCGGCCGAGCTGGAGCCGGAGTCGGTCGCCGAGGCCGAGCCCGCCGCAGACGCTGAGCCCGAGCCCGCTGCCGAGGCCGTGGCGCAGGCCGCAGAGGTGCCCGAGCCGCCGGCCGAGGCCGCCGCCGGCGAGCCTGCCGCCGAGCCGCGCACGAAGCGCAAGCGCCTGCCGCGCGCCGAGCGCCGGCAGCGGGCGAAGCCGAGGCGCTCCTCGGGCGGCGACCGCAGCCCGATCGTGCGCCTGCCCAAGCCGGAGAGCGAGCGCGGCCGGCGCCAGGAGCGGCGCGGCGTCGTCGTCTCGAGCGCGATGAACAAGACGATTGTCGTCCGCGTGGACACGCTCAAGTCGCATCCGCGGTACAAGAAGATCGTCCGGCGCTCGACGAAGTTCCACGTCCACGACGAGCGCAACGAGGCGAAGGTCGGCGACACCGTGCGCATCGTCGAGACGCGTCCTTTGTCGAGGACGAAGCACTGGCGGCTCGCCGAGATCATCGAGGTGGCGAAGTGACGGCCCGGAGCGTGCGCGGGTGATCCAGCAGGAGACCCGAGTCCGCGTCGCCGACAACACGGGCGCGCGTACGCTGCTCTGCATCCGCGTCATGGGCGGGTCGCACCGGCGCTACGCGCGTGTCGGCGACATCATCGTCGGCACGGTCAAGTCGGCCAGTCCGCAGGGGGCGGTCAAGAAGGGCGAGGTCGTGCGCGCGGTGGTCGTGCGCACGAAGAAGCCGCAGAACCGCGAGGACGGAACCTCGATCGCCTTCGACGAGAACGCCGCCGTGATCATCGACAACCAGCGGAACCCGCGCGGGACGCGCATCTTCGGCCCCGTCGCCCGCGAGCTCAGGGAGAAGAACTTCATGAAGATCGTGTCGCTCGCGCCGGAGGTGCTGTGAGGACATGCCGACGACGCTGAAAGTGAAGAAGGGCGACCTCGTCCAGATCCTGAGCGGCAAGGACCGGGGTAAGCAGGGCAAGGTGCTCGAGGCAAGGCCGCGCGAGCGGCGCGTGGTCGTCGAGAACCTGAACATCGTCAAGCGGCACACGAAGCCGCGCCCGATCAGGGACTCCGGCCGCATGGGCGCGCCGCAGATCCAGCCGGGCGGCGTGATCGAGAAGCCCGCCCCGATCGACGTCTCGAACGTGATGGTCGTCTGCCCCGCCTGCGGGCGCCCGACGCGGGTCGGCGTCAGGTTCAAGGAGGTCAAGGGCGAGCGGGTCAAGGTCCGCGTCTGCCGGCGGGCCGACTGCGGCGAGGAGATCGACAGGGGGTGAGCCGGGTGGCCGCGACCGAGACCTACACGCCACGCCTGAAGGCAGCCTACGAGCAGGAGCTCCGCCGGAGGCTGAAGGAAGAGCTCGGCTTCGCGTCGGTGATGCAGGTGCCGCGCGTGACGAAGATCACGCTGAACATGGGCGTGGGCGAGGCGAAGACGGACGCGAAGGCGCTCGACAGTGCCATCGAGGAGCTGACGACGATCGCCGGGCAACGGGCGCAGGTGCGCCGCGCCCGCAAGTCGATCGCCGGCTTCAAGGTGCGCGAGGGCATGCCGGTCGGCGCGCGGGTGACGCTGCGCGGTGCCCGCATGTACGAGTTCCTCGACCGGCTCGTCTCGATCGCGCTGCCGCGGATCCGCGACTTCCGCGGCCTCAACCCGCGCTCGTTCGACGGCCGCGGCAACTACTCGATCGGCATCCGCGAGCAGATCATCTTCCCCGAGATCAACTACGACGACGTGAGCACGATCCGCGGCCTCGACGTCACGATCACGACGTCGGCCGAGACGGACGAGGCCGCCTACGCGCTGCTGCGCGGGCTCGGCCTGCCGTTCGCCGAAGAGAGAAGGGAGCAGTAGCGAGTGGCCAAGAAGTCCATGATCGCGAAGGCCGCCCGGCCGCAGCGCTTCACGACGCGGAAGTACAGCCGCTGCAACCGCTGCGGCCGCCCGCGCGCGGTGTACAAGAAGTTCGGCCTGTGCCGGATCTGCCTGCGCGAGCTGGCGCATCTCGGCGTCATCCCCGGCATGACCAAGTCGTCGTGGTGAGGAGCAGGCGATGCTGACCGATCCGATCGCGGACATGCTGACCAGGATCCGCAACGCGAACAAGGCCCTGCACGACACCGTCGAGATGCCGAGCTCCCGCACGAAGGTCGAGATCGCCCGCCTGCTCAAGGAGGAGGGCTACATCCGCGACTACCGCGTCGAGCGCACCGGGAGCTTCGACACGCTCGTGATCGAGCTCAAGTACGGCCGCAACCGCGAGCGCGTCATCTCGGGGCTGAAGCGCGTGTCCAAGCCCGGGCGGCGGATCTACGCGCGCAAGGACCGGCTGCCGCGCGTGCTCGGCGGCATGGGGGTCGCGATCATGTCCACGTCGAGCGGCGTGATGACCAGCCGCAGCGCCGAGGAGAAGGGCGTCGGCGGCGAGGTCATCTGCTTCGTCTGGTGACGGAGAGGGGCGCATGAGCCGCATCGGAAGACAGCCGATCCCTGTGCCGGCGGGCGTGACCGTCTCGCTCTCCCCCGGCCGTGTGCAGGTCAACGGGCCGCTCGGCGAGCTCAGCCAGGCGGTGCCGAGGCGCATCCGCGTCGAGCAGGCGGACGGCGCCATCGTCGTCACGCGGCCGACCGAGCGCGGCGAGGACCGCTCGCTGCACGGGCTCACGCGGACGCTGATCGCGAACATGGTCGATGGCGTCACGAAGGGCTTCGAGAAGCGGCTCGAGATTCAGGGCGTCGGCTACCGCGCGTCGCTGCGGGGCGCCGACCTCGAGCTCGCCGTCGGCTTCTCGCACCCGGTCGTGATCGCGCCGCGCGCCGGCATCTCCTTCGAGGTGCCCGCGCCGACGCAGATCGTCGTCAAGGGGATCGACAAGCAGGCGGTCGGTCAGACTGCGGCCGAGATCAGGCGCGTGCGGCCGCCCGAGCCCTACAAGGGCAAGGGGATTCGCTACGAGGGAGAGCACGTCCGCCGCAAGGTCGGGAAGCGGGCCTAGGATGAAGCTCTCGACACGGCAGGCACGAGCGCGCCGCCACCGGCGGGTGCGCGGGAAGGTGTCCGGGACGGCCGAGCGGCCGCGGCTCGTCGTCTTCCGCTCGAACGCCGGCATCTACGCCCAGCTCGTCGACGACGGCCAGGGAAGGACGCTGGCGGCGGCCGGCTGGCAGAACCTTCCCGCCGCGTTCGCGGGCACGAAGACCGACCAGGCGCGCGAGGTGGGCAAGCTGCTCGCCGAACGAGCCCGCAAGGCCGGCGTCGAGCGCTGCGTGTTCGACCGTGCCGGCTACCTGTTCCACGGACGCGTCAAGGCGCTCGCCGACGGCGCGCGCGAAGGAGGTCTGGAGTTCTCGTGAGCGCCAGCGAGTTTTCGGAGACGAGGGAGCTGAAGGAGCGGGTGGTCGAGATCAACCGTGTCGCCAAGGTGGTCAAGGGCGGCCGGCGGTTCTCGTTCTCCGCGCTCGTCGTCATCGGCGACGAGGTCGACCGGGTGGGCGTCGGCTACGGGAAGGCGCGCGAGGTGCCGCTCGCGATCTCGAAGGCGGTCGACGACGCGAAGAAGAACCTGTTCACGGTGCCGAAGCACGGGACGACGATCACGCACGAGGTGATCGGCGAGTTCGACGCAGCCCGAGTGCTCCTGCGCCCCGCGAGCGAGGGGACCGGCGTGATCGCGGGTGGGGGGGTCCGCGCCGTGCTCGAGCTCGGCGGCGTCAAGGACATCCTCGCCAAGAGCCTGGGCACGACGAACCCGATCAACATGCTCAAGGCGACGGTGGCGGGGCTGAAGAGCCTACGCCGGCCCGAGGAGGTGGCGCGGACGCGCGGCAAGACGGTGGGCGAGGTGCTGCCTCTGCCGCGCCAGACGCCGGAGGCATCCGCGCCCGCTGCGACCGGCGCATCCTCCGCCGAGGCCGCCCCGGCCGAGGAGACGGCCTCGTGAAGACGCTGAAGATCACCCAGGTTCGCAGCCAGATCGGCGCGAGCCGTAAGCACCGCGGCACGCTGCGCGCGCTCGGTCTGGGCAAGATCGGCCGGACGGTCGCGAGGCCCGACAGCCCGCAGCTCGCCGGTATGCTGCGCAAGGTCCGTCACCTCGTCCGGGTCGAGGAGCCGTGAGATGCCTGCCGAGTTGAACCTGTCGACGCTGCAGCCTGCCCAGAAACGGCGCGGACGCAAGCGCGTCGGGCGCGGCCTCGGCTCCGGCAAGGGACGGTACTCGGGCCGGGGGATCAAGGGGCAGAAGGCACGCTCGGGCTCGCACACCATGCGCGCCGGCTTCGAGGGCGGCCAGATGCCGATCTCCATGCGGCTCGGAAAGCAGCGGGGGCCCACGTCGAAGGACGCGATGCCGATCGGGCCGCACCGGACGCGTTCGCAGGGCGTCAACGTCGCCGAGCTCGAGCGGGTGTTCGACGCCGGCGCGGAGGTGACGCCGGAGGCGCTGAAGGCGAAGCGGCTGATCCGCTCGACCCGGGTCGACGTCAAGATCCTCGGCTGCGGCGACCTCGCGAAGGCGCTCGTCGTCTACGCGCACGCCTTCTCCGTCTCCGCCCGCGAGAAGATCGAGGCGGCGGGCGGCCGGGCCGTGTGGCTGCGCGGCGAGCCCGGCCCGCGCGCCGGCAAGCGGACGCGCGCCCGGCAGGCGCCGCCGGCGGGCGAGCCGCGGCCGGAGCCCGAGCCGACCGGGAGGCCGGCCGGGGTCGAGGCGAGCCGGGAGCCCGAGGAGGGCTAGCCGGTGCTCTCGTGGCTGACGAACGCCTGGCGCGTCCCCGAGCTCCGCCGCCGTGTCCTGTTCACGGCCGTGGTGCTCGCCATCTACCGCTTCGGGTCGTGGATGCCCGCGCCGGGCGTCGACTCGGCGCAGATCAAGAACTACTTCAACCAGGGCGGTGTCGGGCAGAGCGTGCTCGGACTGCTCAACCTCTTCTCCGGCTCGGCGCTCTCGCGCTTCTCGATCTTCGCGCTCGGGATCATGCCGTACGTGACGGCGTCGATCATCCTGCAGCTCCTCGCCGTCGTCGTGCCGCGGCTGGAGCAGCTGCAGAAGGAGGGCGAGGCCGGCTACGCGAAGATCAACCAGTACACGCGCTACCTCACCGTCGGGCTCGCGGCGGTGCAGTCGCTCGGCTACGCGTACCTGTTCAAGCGCGAGGGAGCGCTGCAGGCGAACGCCGGCCGCATCGTGCTGATCGTGATCACGCTCACGGCCGGGACGGCGCTGCTCATGTGGATGGGCGAGCTGATCACGAAGCGCGGCGTCGGCAACGGCATCTCCATCCTCATCTTCGCCTCGATCATCGCCGACGCGCCGACGACGGTGACCTCGTGGGCGAACGGCGGCCCGACGACGAAGCTCTTCTACCCGATCCTCTTCCTCGCCGTCGTCGTCGCGGTCGTGTTCGTGCAGGAGGGCCAGCGCCGGATTCCGGTCCAGTACGCGCGCCGCATGATCGGGCGGCGGATGACCTCGGGCGGCTCGACCTACATGCCGCTGCGCGTGAACATGGCCGGCGTGATCCCGATCATCTTCGCCGCGGCGCTGCTCGCCTTCCCGCCGACGATCGGCCAGTTCTTCCCGAAGACGCAGCCGTGGATCAACCGGAACTTCCAGCCGCACCAGTGGCAGTACCTGCTCACCGAGGCGGTGCTGATCATCGTCTTCACCTACTTCTACACCGCGGTGCAGTTCAACCCGGTCGACCAGGCCGACAACCTGCGCAAGTACGGTGGCTACATCCCCGGGATCCGCCCTGGGCCCCCGACGGCGCAGTACCTCGACCGCGTGCTCTCCCGGCTGACCCTGCCCGGCGCCTTCTTCCTCGCCTTCATCGCGGTCTTCCCAACCTACCTGGGCGGCTACTTCGACCTGTCCACGACCTCGCGGACGTTCCTCGGCGGCACCTCGCTCCTGATCATGGTCGGCGTCGCGCTCGACACGATGAGGCAGATGGAGTCGCAGATGATGATGCGCTCCTACGAGGGATTCCTCAAGTAACGGGGTGAACGTGCTGCTGCTGGGGCCGCAGGGGTCGGGCAAGGGGACCCAGGCGAAGCTGATCTCGAAGACCTACGGGATCCCGCAGGT
>DASREE010000003.1:0-27289 GCA_035652235.1 Gaiellaceae bacterium
ACCGCGTTCTTCAGCGACTTGCCGCGCATCGACCGGGAGCGGTCGATGAGCAGTGCGATCGTCGCGTTTCGCCCGAGGTTCTCGGCCGTGACGGCCGTTACGGGATGTCCGTTCTCGCGGACCGTCGGCGGCTTCGCAGTCGGCTGCGAGGTCACCACGGTGACGCGGACGCGCGGGTAGCCGCTGGCGTCGACGCCGCGGATCCGCACGCCGGCCGCGGCGGCGGCCGGGGCGAGGAGGCAGACGGCGAGGACGGCGAGAAGTACCCGCCGTCTCATCGGCGGAAGCCTCTCCCGAAGTTCGCCGTGGCGAAGCCCGCGCTGCCGCCGTGCTCGTCCTCCTCGTTCTCGAAGAACGCGGCGGGCAGGGCGACCCCGTTCGCCGCCATCTTCTCGAGGAAGCTCGGCTTGAGGCCGGTGCACGCGAGCGGGCCGAGCAGGCGGATCGCGTGCGACCCCTGCGTCGACTCCTCGGTCGGCGGGCGGGCGACGAAGACGTCCTGCAGCGTCACCGTGTCGCCCTCCATGCGCAGCACCTCGGTGATCTGGGTGATGCGGCGCGAGCCGTCGACCAGTCGCGAGACCTGGATGATCAGGTCGAACGCGGCGGCGATCTGCTCGCGGATCGCGCGCAGCGGCAGGTCGATGCCGCCGGTGAGGACGAGGGTCTCGAGGCGGGCGAGCGCGTCGCGCGGCGCGTTGGCGTGGATCGTCGTCAGCGACCCCTCGTGGCCCGTGTTCATCGCCTGGAGCATGTCCAGCGTCTCGGCGCCACGGACCTCGCCGACGATGATCCGGTCGGGGCGCATGCGCAGCGAGTTGCGGACGAGCTCGCGGATGCGCACCTCGCCCTGGCCCTCGATGTTCGGCGGCCGCGACTCGAGCGGGACGACGTGCTCCTGCTGCAGCTGCAGCTCGGCCGCGTCCTCGATCGTGACGATGCGCTCGTCGTTGGGGATGAACGCCGACATCGCGTTCAGCGTCGTCGTCTTGCCCGAGCCGGTGCCGCCCGAGATGAGGATGTTCAGCTTCCCGCGCACGCAGGCGGCGAGGAAGTGCGCCGCACGCGGGGTGACGGTGCCGAACCCGATCAGGTCGTCCATCGTGTACGGGTCGCGCGAGAACTTCCGGATCGTCAGCGTCGGCCCGCGCAGCGCGAGCGGCGGGATGATCGCGTTGACACGGCTCCCGTCCGGCAGGCGGGCGTCGACCATCGGCGAGGACTCGTCGATCCGCCGCCCGATGGGCGAGACGATCTTGTCGATGATCCGCAGCAGGTGCGCGTCGTCCAGGAACGACGTGCTCGTCATCTCCAGCTTGCCCGCGCGCTCGATGTACACCTGGTTCGGGCCGTTCACCATCACCTCCGTCACGGCCGGGTCGCGCAGGTACGGCTCGAGCGGTCCGTAGCCGAGGATGTCGTCCGCGATCTCGCGGACGAGCTTGCGGCGCTCCTCGCGCGTCAGCGGCGTCCGGTCGAGCGCGAGCTGCTCCATCACCGCTCGCAGGACGCGCTCGGGGATGTCGCCCGCCGCCTCGGTGGCGAACAGCTCGGGGCCGAGGCGGGCGATGCACGCGTGGTGGATGCGGGTCTTCAGCTCCGCGTACGGGTCGGCGTGGCTCGCGTCGCGCTCGCGCGCGTGCAGCTTGACCGGGGCGGCGAGCGCGGTCGGGAGGTCGCCGTCCTCCGGGGCCGCGCCCTGCTCGACGCCGACCTTGAGCCGATCCTGGAGACCCATCGCCTACGACCGGATCCGCGCGAAGATCGACTGGCGCTCGGCCCTTGCCTTCTGCTTCTCGCGCGGGGACTTCTGCGCGCGGCCGGCCTTCTTGCCGACCACCGCGTCGGCGAGCTCGCGCATCGCGCGCGAGAAGTCGGCGCCCGGCTCGGCGAGCGCGACGGGCTTGCCGCGGTTGACCGCCATCGGGACGGCGCGGTCGGACGGCAGCTCGGCGTGCACCTTGGCCCTGAGCGTGTCCTCCACCTCGCTCCGCTTGAGGCCGACGTTCGTGTTCGCCCGGTTGAGGATGATGCGGACGCGCTCGCTCGGGAAGGACAGGAGCTCGAGCGTCTGCAAGCCGAGGCGCACGTTCTTGATCGTCGGGATGTCCAGCCCGCAGAGGAGCAGCAGCAGGTCGGTGCGGTCGAGCGTCGCCAGCATCGGCCCGTGGAAGAACGGCGACGTGTCGACGACGATCATGTCGTAGGAGGCACGCGCCACCTCGAGCAGCCGCGCGAGCTTCCCCTCGGTGACGAGCTCGGCGTCCTCCGGGCGGATCGGCGCCGGCAGGACGTCGAGGCCGCACGGATGCGCGCACGTGTAGCCGGCGAGCTTCTCGCTGTCGAGCTCGCCGGGGGCGACGACCAGGTCGTAGATCGTCTTGTCCGGCTCGAGCCCGAGCATGATCGCGGCGTCGCCGAACTGCAGGTCGAGGTCGAGGAGCAGCGTGCGCTCCTTGTGGTGCTTGGCCAGCGTGGAGGCGAGGTTGGTGGAGACGACCGTCTTGCCGATCCCGCCCTTCGGCGAGAAGACGGTGACGACCCGCCCCACGCGGCTCGAGCCGGAGGTCGAGCGCCGCTCAGCCTGGCAGGCCTTGCGGATCGAGAAGACGATGTTCTCGGTCAGCTGCGGCAGCGGGACGACATCCGCGACCTCGGCCTCGAGCGCCTCCTCCAGCATCCCGGAGCAGTCGCCCGAGCAGAGGAGGATCACGGGCGCCCGCGTGTACTCGCGCAGGGCCGCGTACTCGCCGGCGGGGAACTCGGAGCCGCGCGTCGCGTGCACGACCGCGTCGAGGTGGCCGCCGGTGAGGGCGGACGCCGCCTCGGCGATCTGCTCGGTCGTGCCGACGAGCTCGACGCCCTCGTGGTCACGGAGCGCCTCGACGATCTCGAAGAGGCCCTCACAGGATCCCGTCACGTAGATGCGCAGTGGTGCGCCTCCGCTCTCGGTCGTCATCACTTTCCTCCGAAGATGCCGGCGAGCTTGGACGGGTCGATCCCGTCGTGCAGGAGCGTCCAGCCCGTCTCGACACTGTTCGGGCTGTCGGCCGCCTTCAGGCCGGGCCGCTCGGTCAGCGTCCAGTAGTCGCCCTTCTTGTAGACGAGCGCCACCTTCTGCGCCTGAGCGTCGGTCATGCGCAGCATGACGGCGCTCGTGCTGTTCGTGGAGCCGCTGATCCTGGACGTGCCGCCCGGCGTCTGCGTCTCCAGCACCTTCAGGTCGCGCACGACGACGCGGCCGTAGGTCACGTCGCTCGAGTTCGTCCCCTGGAGCGTGACGACGCCGACGAAGTCGACGTGGTCGCCCGGCTCGATCGTCCCGGCGAGCACCTGGTTGGGGTCGCCCGCCAGCTGCATCGCCCGGTAGGTGCCGGTGAGCTGGCCCTTGATGCCCTGCTGGACGAGCGGGCCGAAGCGCGCGCTCGACACCTGCTCGCCCACGTACGTGGGCTCCGTCGCGACGAGCGAGCGAATCTGGCCGGGGCTCGAGATCGCGCCCGGCACCACCGCGTCGCGGGGGACCTGCTGCGTCTTCAAGTAGCCCTTGGAGATGACGTCGGCGCCCAGCATCCCCTGCGGGATCGGCTTCGCCGCCACGACAACCGCCGTCGCCGCCTGACCGTGCTGGACGCTCTTCTTGTAGTTCGAGACGTAGTACGTCGTCAGGAGCGCCGCGAGCCCGGCCAGACCGACCGCGATGAGGATGTTCCGCATCCGATAGCTCATCGATCAGCCTTTCGTTCGTCGTCGTTCGCGTCGAGCGTGGGCTCGCGTGGATGCCCACGCGCTCCTTATCGGCGGGCGCTGCACGAGGCTTGAGCACCGCGGCCGATTCGTCGCCGGCGGGAGGAGCTCCGCGGCTCGGCCGCTAGCCGGTGAGCAGGATCGTCTTGAACCCGAGCGAGTTGTACGCGCCGACGGGGCAGGGGGCGTTCGGGTTCGTCGCCGTCGGGCACTTGGCGGCGCTCGGCGCCTGCGAGCCGATGAACATGCCCGAGACGGTCTTGCTCGTGTAGTTCTGGATGATGAACCAGGCGAAGCCGACGACCGTGTACGGCTTGCTGCCGTTCGAGACCTGGTCGACGACCGGGATCACGATCAGGTTCGGGTGGTTGTAGGTCGTGAGGACGTAGGAGCCGTCGCTCTGCAGCTTCAGGATCGGGCACGACGACGGACTGGGGCAGAACGGGGTGATCACGCCCTGGCCGTTCACGGTCCGGTTCTGCAGGCCCTGGAAGGTCGGGCCGGCGAGGTTCCCCGTCTTCGACTGGAGCTGGTCGCCGACCCGGACGAGACACGAGTGCTCGCTGTTCGCGATCAGGTCACGGTAGTCGTTGCCGCCGGTGCCCAGGCTGCAGCTGTACTCGAGCACCGGCAGCTGGGCGCCGCCGAAGTTCCCCTGGCCCGCCGTGTCCGTCTTGAACATGACCGTCTGGCCCCAGACGAGACTCGCCTGTGGGATCGCCCACGGCGCGATGTTCATCGACCACCCGGTGTAGCTGGCGACGGTCGCCTTGGCGTCCGCGTGGGCCACCTTGCCGGTGAAGAGGTTCGAGAACACGCCGGAGAGCGACTTGTTCGCCCGCACGGACACGGTGTCGTTGGCCGTGTACGTGGAGCCGTACGTGGGGCTGTCGATCGAGCCGTCCGGCAGGTTCTGCGCCTGCACCTGGTTGGCGGCGGCCGTCGCCGCCGCCGTGTCTGCGGGCAGGAGCTGCGCCGCGGCGAGCGCCGAGGCATCGGCGGCTGCCTGGGCGCGGCGGTGCGCGTAGTAGGCGCCGCCGACGTCGACGACGAAGCCGCCCAGCGCGACGAGCGCCACCATGGAGACGGCAACCAGGGCGAAGACCTGGCCTCGCTGCGAGCGCCGGAGGATCCGCCGCGACGGGGACCCGGGGCTGTCGTTGGGGCGCTTCCGGGATGTCATGGCTCACACCTCCAGGCTGGTGACGACGACGTCACTCCACGCGCTCGGTCGTGCAGGAGTCGAGAGAGCCGCTCTTCGCCACCACGAGGAGCAGGCTGATCGAGTACGGGTAGTGGGCGCACACCTTGACGGTGTCGCCCGGATTCCACGTCGAGGTGGGCGTGTCGACGGTGAGCTTGCTCGAGCTGAGGTCGGTGGCCGCGTTCTTCACGGCCGCGATCACGTCCGCGTCGCGGTTGCTGTCCGTCCGGCTCACCGCCGCCTTGCGCGCGCCGGCGCGCACGGCGTCCGTCAGCGTCACCCAGTTGTTGTAGACGAGGCCGAGCTGGGCGATGCCCAGGAGGAGCACGAGGAGAAGCGGCAGGACCACCGCGAACTCGACCATCGACTGGCCACGCTCGTCACGCCGTACGGCTCGTGGATATCGCACCGGCTCTCTTCTCTTCTTGCCTTGCGCCTCGTCACTGAAATTGCACTACGGAAAAAGTGGCGAACAGCTCGCCCTCCTGCGTCCTCGGGTGGGCTCCGACCGCTCGGAGCCCACCCGGAAACGGATCTCGGTCTAGATCGCGCTCGTGACCGCGCTGATCTTGCTGCCGATCGTCGTCCCAAGCGTTGCGAAGAGCCCCACGACGACGAGGGTGATCACGCCCAGCACGACGGCGTACTCCGCCATCGTCTGGCCCTCCTGGCGCTTGCTCATCGTCTTGATGAGCTCGATGTACTCGGAGAACGTCATGTCTTGTCACCTCCTCTCGCAGTCGCTCGCTTCAGGCTGCGCACTGGGCAAAGAATCGCTTCGGGTCATGGAAAGCGCGATCCCCCATCGAAGTGATTCGCCACCGACCCTTTGTCGTTTCCTTCGAACGAGGCACGTGCTTTCGTACCCGGCGCTAAAGCAGCCCCGTAACCGCGCTGACCTTCGAGCCGACGACGCCGGGCAGCGTCACCGCGAAGGTGGTGACAAGCGCGATGGTGATCACCGCGAGGACGATGGCGTACTCCGCCATCGTCTGACCCGAGAGACGCACCTCCTGCCTTTCTCGCTCCGCCGCCACGCCCTTTCGCTCCTTTGTCTGTCGAGTTCAGTCGGAAACAGTCGCGGTCGCCTTCGCTCGTATTGGAGTCATCGGCGCCTGCTGCATCGCGGAGTCACCCGCTCAAGGGTTTTTCTGCGACCTACTCAAGGGTTGTCTGCCCCACCGGCAAGCGGCCGGGCGACGCTCACCCATTCGAGGGACACGGGGAGGCCGGCGGCGTTCGATGACTCCCCTGTGCACGCGCCGAGGCCAGCCCCGAGCGCGGTCGCCGCCGCCCGCGACCTCCCTGCCGGACCACGCCGGCCACATCCACGTCGGTTCCTGATGGCGCCGCGACTCGCGACCGTGCGCAGCGCCGGTGGCGCGACCGTGTGCGAGCGGTGCCTGCTCGCGGACAGCCCGTGGCTGCGGATGAAAGGGCTCCTCGGCCGGCGCGAGCTTCCCGCCGGCGAGGGCATCCTGCTGCGCCCCGCCTCCTCGATCCACATGCTCTTCATGCGCTTCCCGATCGACGCCGTCTTCCTGTCGCGCGACCTGACCGTGCTGCGGATCGCGGCCGACCTCGCGCCCTGGCGGCTGGCGGCGAAGCGCGGCGCGCACGCGGTGCTCGAGCTCCCCGCCGGGACGGCCGCCGGCTGCGGGCTGCGGGAAGGCGAGCGCCTCGTCCTGCAGCCCTGACCGGAGCGCCCGCCCCGCTCCGGCGTCAGCGGGAGGCGGCCCGCGCGGGCGGGGCGACCGGGCCGGCGGGCGCGGCCGGCGCAGCCTCCGCCACGGGTGACGCGACCGCGACCGGGCGGACGGCCGGCGCCACGTCGGCGGCCAGCGCGCGCTGGAGGACCCACCACGCCGCGAGCGCGTAGACGGCGCCGGCGAGCGCGTCGACGACGTAGTGCTCGCCCAGGTAGACGATCGAGAAGACGATGCCGAGCAGGATCGCCGCCTGCAGGCCGACGACGGCTCGCGGCAGCCGGTGCTTGCGCACGACCAGCAGTCCGATCGTCGGCACCGCAGCGTGCAGCGAGGGCACGGCCGCGACCATGTCGTAGCCGCCGCTGTGGATCGCGCTCGCGATCTGGTCCATGTGCAGCGAGTACAAGGCGTCCTTGAGGATGGGGTGGATGTGCGGGAGGACGCCGTGCTCCGCCGCCATCCACGGCGGCGCGGTGGGCACGAGGACGAAGGTGATCTCGCTCATCACCATCACGATCAGGACTCCGAACAGGAGGTCCGAGAACGCGCGCTTGCTCCAGAACGCCCACAGCCCGAACGCGAGCGCCGGCGGGGCGAGGAAATGCGACAGGTACATGATCGCGGTGAAGATCTCGAGCGCGCCGACGTGGCCGTGGTACAGGTGCGACTGCAGCCACACCGTCGGGTCCGTGCCGAGACCAAGGATGCGGTCGGCGTCGATCTGCGGCCGGTAGAAGACCGACAGCTTGAGGGTGTTGACGGCCTGGTCGGCGAGCAGGTAGAGGACGGCGACGGCGAGCACGGGCAGCCAGTCGCGCACGAACCGGCCGCCCCGGTTCGTGTACAGGGCGAAGCCGAGGACGGCGATCAGGACCTGCGTCAGCGACGGCAGCTCGCCGTGCGCGAAGTACAGGATCCACTGGAAGGCGGCGTAGAGGAGCACGAGCACGGCGAGCACGCGCTTCGCCCGGAGGATGCGCGGCGAGCCGGTTCCGACTCGCCGCGCGAGGATCCCGGCCGTCCGCTCGAACGTCCGCCCCCAGGCCCGCGCCGGCCAGCGCAGCGCGTGGAAGACGCGGTCGAGACGCGCCCTCGACGGAGGTGCGGATGTCGGCGGCTCTGAGACCATCGGGCCCTCGCACGCGCTCCGACCGGTGCGGGGGCGTCCCCGACCGAGCGCGCTGTCAGGTTCTTCGTCCGGGCAGGCGAGGCGACCGTTCCCCCGATCGAGGGATCCGACCGCTCCGGCCCTCGCCGCTCATGCGGTTGCCTTCCGGTAGCCCGCCTCGAAGCCGGCGAGATCGGTCTCGCCGAGGATCTTGGCGACGATCCGGTGCCGGCGGTCGAGGAAGAGCGTGGCCGGAAGCCCCTGCAGTGCGAAGCGGGACGCGATCACGCCCTGCGGGTCGAAGATGCTTGGGTGGCGCCAGCCGAAGCGCCGGTAGAACGCCGTCGCTGCGGTGCGCGTGTCTTGAATGTCGACGCCGACGACCTGCGCTTGTGGATGAGTTCGGGCGAAGGTGGCGAGCGCGCGCGCTTCCGCGTAGCAGCCGGTGCACCAGGAGGCCCACATGTTCAGCACGATCGGCTTGCCCCGGTAGCTGGCAAGGCTGACCGCGCGACCGCTGACCGGATCGGTGCCGCTCAGCTGCAGCGGTGCGGCGGCCGAACCGCCGCCTGCAACCGAGCCGGCCGATCCGGTCGAGCCGCCGTTACGCGTGAACGCAAGCGTCGCGCCGGCCGCAGCCACGATGACGACTGCACCAACGGCGAGCGCAAGCTTCCAACGACGGACCGGCTGCCGTTGCGGCCGCTTGGCCTGGGCGGCGGCGCGTTCGCGCTTGGCGCGGCGTCCGCTCACGCCGATGCCTTCCGGTAGCCGCCCCGAGACACGGGACGGTGGCTGTCGATGATTGCTTCAGGCGCGCGTCGATGTAGGCGCATGCGATCTCCTTTCCGAAGGGCCTTCCTTGCGAGCAGGCGCGAGTGGCGCGTTGCCGGCCGGTGTCGAGGGCCGGGAGAGCCAGCGCCAGAGCGCCCACGCTGCGAGCGCCGCGATCGTGGCGAGCACGACGGTTGCGACCGTTTGTCCCGTGCCCGAACTGAGCCAGGTCGCCGCCTGGCTGGAGAGGGTCTCACCGCGGTCGATCAGCGAGCGGCCGCTGCTGCGGGTGTCCGAGCCGGGCAGCAGGAAGAAGGCCCAGTAGTAGACGACGTAGGCGCCGGCAACCAGCAGCAGCGCGCCGCTTACCCGGTTGACGTAGGGGACGAGCCGGCGCAGCGCTCGTGCGAGCCCCTGCTGTGAGAGCGCCGCGGCGACCGCGAGCGCGGTCAGGATCGTTCCCATGCCGGCCGCGTAGGCGAGGAAGCTGAGCGCGCTGCCGGCGAGGCTGCCGGTGACCGCGCCGCCGGTGGCGGCGAGAAAGATCGGCAACGTGCACGACAGGGACGCTGTGCCGTAGCCGATCCCGAACAGCACGTCACCGCGCAGCCCACCGCCGCTGCTGCGATACGGAAGCTGCGGCAGGCGCAGGCGCAGATGGCCACCGGCGAGCACTGCCGCGCCCGCAAGAATGAGTGCGGCGCCGATCACCAGGCCCGCCCAGGGAAGCGCGCGTGTCAGCTCGCGCGCGCCCAGCCCGATCGCGGTGCCGATCGTTCCGAACACGAGCATGAAGCCAGCGGTGGTCACGCCGCCCACCAGCAAGGCGCGGCTGACGGCGTCGGCGCTCCTGCGGGTGCCGTCCTCGGCGCCGAGCCGCCGTGCCAGGTAGGCGGGCAGGAGCGCGAAGCCGCAGGGATTGACGGTGGCGACGGTGCCGGCGACGAAGGCGAAGCTGACCGTGCTCCCGCTCACCCGACGACGCCCGCGCTGGAAGATGCGTTCCGAGCGTGTGCGCAGCGCTCCCCGCTGCTCACGGCCGGCTCCGCGTCACCGACAGCGCCGGCGCCCGCCGGCGGCGACGCCGGCGAACGCGCAGGCCGCCGAGGATGAGGGCGGCGGCGAGCACCACGGCGCCGACCGCGATCCCGCCCGCCCAGGCGGCGACCGCGACGCTGATCCCGGCGGCGGCGATCAGCGGGATGCCGAGGCAGCAGGCGATCGGGATCAGCGCGAGCGCGCCCCAGCCGAGGCTCGTGCGCGTCTCGCTCATCGCGTGTCGATCCGGCAGCAGGCGGCGACGTGCTCGGCGTTGTCGTCCAACAGCGCCTGGGCGAGCGCGAGCATCGTCACCACCCGCTCGTCGGCAATCCGGTTGTAGACGGTGCGGTGCTCGCGGCGGGCCTCGACGAAGCCGCACCAGCGCAGACAGGCGAGATGGTTCGACACCTTCGGCTGCGGCTGCCCGAGCCGCTCGACCAGCGCGCCGACCGACAGCTCGCCCTCGTCGCGCAGGAGCTCGAGGATGCGCACGCGGGTCGGGTCGCCGAGGCCGCGGAAGTACTTCGCAACGAGGTCGCTGCGCGCCGGCGCTTCGGGCAGGCGGAAGGGGGCTTCGAGTGCGGACATCCGATCATCTCCTCGCCATATGTACGCATATTGATATCAGAATGCCAATCAGAACGCCAATCGCGACCTCGCCGGCCGGGCCGGCGCCGAGCACGACAGCGTCGAAGCGCTCGCTCATGCCGCGCAGCACGACAGCTTCGAGACGTCGCGCGTGAAGATCTGCGCGGCGAGCTTGAAGCCCTCGCTCATCGTCAGGTAGGGGGCCCACGTCGTCGCGACGTCGTCGACCGTCAGCTTGAACTGGACCGCGTACACGGCCGCGAGGATCAGGTCGCCCGCGTTCTCGGCAACAGCAGTCGCGCCGACGATGCGGCCGCCCTCGCGCTCGGCGACGATCTTCACGAAGCCGCGCGTGTCGAGATTGACCGCAGCGCGCGGCACCGCCTCGAGCGGCAGCGTCCGCGCCTCCACCGCCAAGCCGGCCTCCTGGGCCTGGACCTCGGTCAGCCCGACCGCGGCCACCTGCGGGTGCGTGAACGTCACCCGCGGCAGCGCCGTGTAGTCGAGCCGTTCCTCCCCGTCCGTGAGTGCGTTCCGGGCCGCAGTCGCCCCCTGGGCGGCGGCGACATAGACGAACTGCGGCGAGGCAGTGCAATCGCCGGCGGCGTACACACGCGGGTTCGTCGTCCGCTGCGTCTCGTCGGTGCGAAGCGCGCCCCGCTCGTCGAGCTCGATCCCGGCGCGCTCGACGCCGAGCCTATCGGTGTTCGGGCGCCTGCCGGCGGCGATCAGGATCTCGTCGCCCTGGAAGGCCTGCTCCTCGCCGTCGACGAGCACCGTCAGCACCTTCCGGCCGTCGGCACGCCCCGCACGGATGACACGTGCGCCCGTCACCAGCCGGACACCCTCCGACTCGAGGACGTCGGCGAGCGTCTCGGCGACCTCCGGCTCCTCGAGCGGCGAGATCCGCTCCAGCATCTCGAACAGCACCACCTCCGAGCCGAGGTGGGCGTACAGCTGCCCCAGCTCCAGACCGATGTAGTTACCGCCGACCACCAGCAGCCGCTTCGGCAGCTCCTTCAGCTCCAGCCCACTCGTCGAGGTGACGTAGCCGACTTCCTCGAGCCCCTCGATCGGCGGGATGGCGGGCCGGGCGCCGCTCGCCACCAGGTAGCGCCGCGCACGCAGCGGCCTCCCATCGACCAGCAGCGTCTTCGCGTCGGCGAACTCGGCGTGGCCCTCGACGAGCTCCCAGCCGTACTCCTCAATCAGGTCGCAGTACTTCTCCCGGCGCATCCGCTCCACCAGCGCGTCCTTCTGCGCCACCAGCTCGCCGAGCGCGACCGGTCCCGCCCAGGTGGACGTACCGTGATGCGGATTGTGACCGGCGACGTTGTACAGCTCGCCCGCGCGCAGCATCGCCTTCGAGGGAACGCAGCCGACGTTCACGCAGGTGCCGCCGACCGTCCCCTGCTCGACCATCACCACCCGAGCCCCACGCTCGACCGCCTGGATCGCCCCCGCGAACGCGGCCGCGCCCGCGCCGACGATCGCCAGGTCGTACTCGAACTCGCCGGCCTCCTCGGCCGCCACCTCCTCGACCCGCACGGCGGCGCCATCGCCGCCGATCGGGAGCGGTTCCCCCAGCTCGTAGCCGGCGGCCTGCCCGAGCTCCCGCGCCCGCTCCAGGTCCAGGCCCTCGGGATCGAGCTCGGCGAAGCCTCGCCGGTGGTCGACGAACACCCCTGTCGCGCCCGCATCCTCCAGCACCGCCTGCACGCTGAGCGCGCAGTGCTCACAGGTCATCCCCCGCACCTCGATCCGTTGTCTCGGCACGTGCCACCTCCAGGTCGGTATCTAGAACGGATGATATGAGAATACATGAATATCCTGCTCTCTCGGGGCGGGAAGCGGGGGATCGTTCGCGAGCGCGGTACGGGCGCCTCGCGAGCGCGGTACCGGCGCCGTCGGAAGCGGGCCGAGCGCTTCGGCATCTAACCGGGAGTATGGAGGGCTGGGTCGCGTGCATCGACGCACGGCCGCTCGAGCCGGTCGCGGCGCCGCCGGAGCGCCGCGGCTCGACGGTCGAGCGCAACGTGATCGCCTGCCGGTGAGCTGGACGGAGGAGGTGCTTGCCGAGCTGCGCGCAGCGCGCTTCGGCCCGCGCGCCTGGGCGCGCTTCCTCACCCGCTCGTTCGCCCGCGCCCGCCAGGCGCGGCGGGAACGGCCGAGCGCACACCGCCAGACGCTCATCCTCGCAGCGGCCGGGCTCGCGGGCTGGGCGGCGGCCGCTCCTGCCGGCACGCCGTGGCTGGCGCTCGCGGGCGGGCTGTGGTGGGCACTGCTCGCGCTGATGGTCGACTGGCACCTGGGCATGCTCGACGCTCGGCGCAGGCTCGGACCCGCGAACGTGCTCACCATCCTCCGCGCCGGCGCCGTCCCGGCGCTCCTCGCCATCCCACCCGCGCAGCTTGCGGCGCTGCTCATCCCGGCCGGCCTGCTCGACGCGCTCGACGGACCGATCGCGCGCGCCCGCGGCGAGACCACGCGCCTGGGGATCTGGTTGGACGGCTCGGTCGACGGGCTTGTGCTCGCCGCTGCGGCGATCGGCGCCGCCCGCGCCGGTCTGCTGCCGGCCTGGGCGGTCGCACTCGTGCTCGCGCGTCACGGGCTGCAATGGCTCGCCGTCACGGTCGCGTACTTCGCAGCCGCCCGGCCGCCGGCGCTCGAGGCGCTCGTGCCGGCGAGGCTGCCCGGGCTCGTGCTCTTCACCGGCCTCGCGCTGGCGGCTCTGGGCGCACCGGGAGCGGCAGCGCTCGTCGCCGCCGGAGCGCTCGGCGGACTCGCCGCCTTCGCCCTTACCCTCGCCCGCGCCGGGGTGGCGGCAGCCGCCGACTGACCCGACTCGTGCCCGCACCCGGCGCCGTGCTCACATCCGCCAGCGGCGCCAACGACACCCTCGGTCAGTCCGCGTCGGCGAGCAGCCGCCCGAGCGGCGAGATCTGGGCCTCGGCCTGCTGCACGGCGAGGCTCAACGTCGGGTAGGCGTGGATCGTCTGCGCGAGCCGGCCGGCGAAGCAGCGGGTGCGGATGGCGAGCGCGCACTCCTGGATCAGCTCGCCGGCCCGCGGCCCGACGATCTGCGCGCCGACGAGCACGCCGCCGCCGGCCCGGCCGAGCAGCGGCCGGCGGGCGGTGACGAGCTTGACGAAGCCGACGGGCCGCTCGAGGATGCGCGCCCGGTCGACGCGGCTCATCGGGAAGACGTGCACCTCGACGCCGCCGTGACGCTCGCGTGCCTCCAGCTCGGTCAGGCCAACGCGCGCGATCTCCGGGTCGGTGAACGTGACCGAGGGAACGACACGCTCGCTCTTCCTGGCCCGCGTGCCGGCGGCGTTGCGGCCGGCGACGACCCCCTCGTGCGACGCGACGTGCGTGAACTGGAGCCCGCCGGTGACGTCGCCCGCCGCGTACACGTGCGGCAGGCTCGTGCGGCAGCGGTCGTCGACCTCGACGTAGCCGCCGTCGAGCTCGAGCTCGAGCCCCAGCCCTTCGACCGAGCCCGTACGGCCGGCGGCGACGAGCAGGGCGTCGCAGACGACCTCGCCCCCGGCCACATGCAACACCACCTGACCGTTCCGCCGCTCGACGGACTCGACCTCGGCGCCGAGCCGCAGGCCGACGCCCTCCTCGCGCAGCACCTGGGCGATCGTCTCGCCCGCTTCCGGCTCCTCCCTCGGCAGCAGCCGCTCCAGCAGCTCGACCACCGTCACCTCGCTGCCGAAGCGACGGAACGCCTGCGCAAGCTCGAGGCCGACCGCGCCCCCGCCCAGCACCACCAGCCGCCGCGGCAGCCGCTCGAGCCCGAAGATCGTCCTGTTCGTCAGGAAGGACACCTCGGCCAGGCCGGCGATCGGCGGCACCGCCGGCAGGCTGCCGGTGGCGACGACGAAGCGGCGGCCCTGCAGCACGCGCTCCCCCACCTCGAGCGCGTGCTCGTCGAGGAAGCGGGCGCGGCCGTGCACCACCTCCACCCCGGCGCGGGTGAAGCGCTCGTCGCGCTCGTCGCGCGCAATCGCCTCGACGATCCGCGCCAGGCGCCGCATGATCGCCGCGAACTCCAGCTCGGGAACGCCCGCGAGAATCCCCTCCGCGGCGGCGCGCCGCGCCTCGTGTGCGAGCTGAGCCACCTCGATCAGGACCTTCGAGGGCACGCAGCCGTAGAAGGTGCAGTCGCCGCCGAGCCTTGCCTGCTGCTCGACCAGCGCGACCGACGCTCCCTCGCACCGTGCCGCGAGGGCAGCCGCCAACCCGGCCGTGCCGCCGACGACGACGACGTCGAAGTCCGCGCTCGATCGCACCGACGCTCCTGGCTCGCGAGCACGCGCCACGGCTTCGCGCCTCTACCCGCGCCGGGTCCCGGCGAGCACGCCGAGGTTGGAGACGACAAAGGGGACGACGAAGTTGAGCGCCATCTTGACCCCGGTCGCAACCGAGACGTTCCCATGGGCGAGGCTGCCGCCCTCGTTGATTCCGCTCAACACGACCCCGACGACCGCCGCGATCCGCGTCGTCCGCCGCAGCGTCGCCGGCGTGCAGCAGGTCTCGAGCGCGGGCCCGATCCACGCCCTCACCCGTTCGAGGCGCGGGACGGCGACCGCTGCGGCGGGGTCGGGCGAGGGTGTCCTCGGCGAGCCGGTCATCTCATCCAATCGAGCTGGGCGACACCGAGAGTTTGGATGCTCGCCGCCGTCGCCGCGATCCGTGCACGATGGCCCGATGGCCGCGCCTATGGCAGGTGAGGCTGCCCGTGCGCTCGATCTGCTCTGAACCTCGGCGCGGATCGACGCCATCGAAGAAGGTGTCGTGTCCAGGTTGCTCGCCGCCGCCGCTTGTGCCTTCGTCGTGGGCGCCGTCGGCGTCGGCGGAGTCGCCAGCGGCGGGCGCTGTCCGGCGCCGTCCGGGATCGGCTCCGGCTTCAAGACCGACTTCTGCCGCCACCTCGTGCCGCTCTCGCAGTTCCAATCGGGCGGGCCGGGCAAGGACGGCATCCCGGCGCTCGACCACCCGCGCTTCCAGCGCGCCTCCACGGTCGACTGGCTCGCCTCGCGCGAGCCGGTGATCGAGCTCGCGGTCGGTCGGGACGTGCGCGCCTATCCGCTGCAGATCCTGATCTGGCACGAGATCGTCAACGACCGTGTCGGCGGCCTGCCGGTGGCCGTCACCTTCTGCCCTCTCTGCAACACCGCGATCGCATTCGACCGGCGGGTGCGCGGGCGCACGCTCTCCTTCGGAACCACGGGGAACCTGCGCAACTCCGACCTCGTCATGTACGACCGCCAGACCGAGTCGTGGTGGCAGCAGTTCGGCGGGCTGGCGCTCGTCGGCCACTACGCGGGCGTGCGCCTCCGCCAGCTCCCGGCGCGAATCGTCGCCTGGCGCGAGTTCGCGCGCCGCCATCCGGGGGGGCTGGTGTTGACGCGCGACACCGGCTTCTCCCGTCCCTACGGCGAGAACCCCTACAGCGGCTACGACGACGTCTCCAGCCCGCCGTTCTTCCCGGCCGCGCACGCGAACGACCGCCGCCTTGCGCCGAAGGAGCGCGTCGTCTTCCTCGAGCGCGGTCGGGACGCCGCGGTCGTGCCGTTCTCGGTCCTCCGGCGCAGGCGCGTCGTTCGCGTCAGCGTGGGCGGCCATCACCTCGTCGTGCGCTGGCGCGGCGGCGTCGCCTCCGCCCTCGACTCGAGCGCGATCCCGCGCGGGCGGGACGTCGGCGCGGCGACCGTGACCGAGCACGGCCGGCCGGTGGTCTTCGAGGAGCCGTTCTGGTTCGCCGTCGCCGCCTTCCGACCGCACGTGCGGATCGTGCGCTAGCTAGCGCCGCCCAGCGTGGGTGGTGGCGGCGCGGGCGTGCTCGTGCGCGAGAAGCGGCGGATCTGCTCAAGCCGCAGTGGAGCGCCCGACCCAGGCGTCGCGGTCGTAGCCGAGCTTCTCCCAGAACCCGTCGCTGGGGCACTCGACGAGCTCGACGGCCACGACGAGCAGAAAGGCGGCGGACTGTACCGCCGGCCCTCTGGTTCAGGTGCTGGCGACAACAGCGTTCGGCCGGCCCGGAGGGGTGACCCAGAAGCGGGCCCAGCTGCGTCCTCCGGGAAGGTTGAAGCGCGCCCGGCAGGAGCCGTTCGGGGCGACCATGAAGCGACCGACCGTGGTCGGCCGCCGACCGTCACCGGCAGCCCACAGTACGAACATGTCGCCGCGGTGAGCGGGCAGGCCGCGAGCGACAAGCGTGAGCGACGTGCTGTCCGCGCCCGAGCGGTCGAGAATGGCTCGACCGATCGGCTGCCCCGCCGCCGTGCGCAGCGTGAGCTGGCGCACGGACGCGTTGTGAGGCAGGAACAGCACCACGACCGCCGCGGCGATGGCTGCCGCGACGATTCCGGGAGGCAGGCGCAACCAGCGACCCCTGCCGAGACGGCGCCGCTCCTTGCGGCGCATGGAGGCGCTGCCGCGCAGTGCGCGGTCGACGCGGCCGAGCAGGAACAGCTGCCGCTGGCAGTCGTGGCAGGAGGCGACGTGGGCGAGCAGCTCCGGCTGGTCGCGGTCCGCGAGCAGGTCGGGGAGGCGCGTCCAGGCGTGCTCGTGCGTCATGTCGTCTCCTCATCGAGGAGGGTCGCCAGCCGGTGCAAGCCACGGCGAGTCCAGCTCTTGACGGAGCCAAGCGGGACGCCGAGCTCGGCCGCCACCTGACTCTGGCTCAGGTCGTGGAAGTAGGCGAGCTCGATCACCGTCCGCTCGCGCTCGGGCAGCCGCTCGAGCGCCGCCTCGACCCAGAAGCGATCGACATCGGGCGCCTCGATTGCACCGGCTTCGTCTGCCCGCTGATCGGGCAGCGGCAGCTCGCGCCGCCGTCGGAAGTTGAGCGCGGTGCGGCGGGCGATCGTCAACAGCCAGGCGGGGGCGCTGCCGCGGCTGCGGTCATACAGCGACGCCTTGCGCCAGATGCGCATGAACACCTCCTGCGCACAGTCCTCGAGCTCGCCGCCGACGATCTGGCGGCAGGCGTGCTCGACGGCACGCCGGTAGCGGTTGCGCAGCTCTGCGAAGGCGGGCTCGCTTCCCTGACCGATCGCCCGCAGCAGTTCGGCATCGCTCGCCCGCGGCGGAGCTGGAACGGGGGCCGCTTGGTCGAGCGCTTGTGGGATCACATCAGGAGGTACAGGCGTCACGACAGAGGTAGATGCGCCACGACACAGGATCGGAGCAGGGCGCGCTTCGAGCGCGCTTCGGCGGCTCCGCCGTCGGGGCTACTCGACGCCGAGCTTGGCGGAGGCCCGCGCGCCGAGCGTCGGGCGACAGCTCATCCCGAGCGCGCTCGCCATCCGTCTCATCGCCATCCGTCTCACCGGCACAGATCCGTTCGCTCCCGCGGGTCGACGGCGGCCTCGGCCGTCTCGGTCGAGCCCGGGTCGCGTCCCGGATGCGAAGCGGTAGCCACCTCGACCACCGGCCGGCGTGTGAACGGCGTCTCGTAGGCGAGACCGAGCCGCCTGTAGACGAAGCCCGGCACGGAGACGTCGGCGAGGAACAGCCTCCCCACCGCCCAGGCCGCGTCGGTGCCGGCCAGAGCCGCCTTCGGGGCAGCAAGCGTCATCGTCGCCTCAGCGGTGACGTGGGGTGCATGCAGCTTCCCCGTGGCGAGCTCGAGCCCGGTCGGGACGTCGAGCGCAAGCACGCGCCGGCCGACGCTCCACACGACCAGCTCGCCGACGCGGCCACGCGGTCTGCCCCGTTGCCCGTATCCGAGCAGCGCGTCGATCACGAGCTCGGGCTCGCCGAGGGCGTCGGCACGATCGTGGACCGGGATCGCGAGCCTGCGGACGATCGCAAGCTGCTCGGCCGAGACCGGCGCGAACCGCGTCGCGGGCGCCGAGACCGCGACCGAGACCTCCGCTCCGGCCACGGCCAAGTGACGGGCCGCGACGAGGCCACCGCCGCCGTTGCCGCCGGGGCCCGCGAGCACGACGACCGCGCGCCCGGCCGTGTCTCCCCCGAGGAGGTCGCGGGCGACCTGGGCCAGGCTGCGGCCGGCGTTCTCCATCATCCGCACGAGCGTGATGCGGAGCTCCCCGACCATGATGCGGTCGACTTCGCGCATCTGCTCGACCGAGAGCCACGGCACCCGACCCGGGTCGATCGCGGGGAAGAGCCCGCTGCCTGCCTTCGCCGGGTTCACCGCGCCGCCAATCGAGCCGGTCCCGTACACCGTTCGCAGCCGAGTCGCCTCGCGGCGGGCTCACCCTCGCCGGCCACGACCGGAGGGCGCGTCCATCGCGACGGACGAGCTCTCCTGTTGCACGGAGCGGCGAGGACGCGGCGAGCGGGCACCGGCGCGCCGGCTACTCGACCGTGACCGTCTTCGCCAGGTTGCGCGGCTGGTCGATGTTGAGGCCGCGCAGCCTCGCCGTCTCGTAGGCGAGCAGCTGCAGCGGGATGACCGCCAGCACCGCCTGCAGCAGAGGGTGCGTGCGCGGGATGAAGATCACGTCGTCGGCGTGGTGCTGGATGTCCTCGTTGCCGTCGGTCGCGATCGCGACCACCTTGGCGCCGCGCGCCCGGCACTCCTGGATGTTGGAGACGACCTTGTCGTAGACGTGCGAGTCGGTGGCGACGACCACCACCGGGGTGTGCTCGTCGAGGAGCGCGATCGGCCCGTGCTTCATCTCTCCCGCCGAGTACGCCTCCGTGGGGATGTACGAGATCTCCTTCAGCTTCAGCGCGCCCTCGAGGCAGATCGGCAGGCCGATGTTGCGACCGAGGTAGAGGAAGAACGGCTTGTCGTAGTGATGCTGAGCGATCTCCGCGATCGGGTGGTCGGCGCGGAGCCACTGGGTCATCTTCGCCGGCAGCTCGTGCACCTCGTCCAGGAGCGACTCGAGCTCGTCCGCCGGCAGCGTCTCGCGCACCTGCGCCAGCTTGAGCGCGATCAGGTAGAAGAGCGCCACCTGGGCCGTGAACGTCTTCGTCGCGCAGACCGAGATCTCGAGCCCCGCGCGCGTGTACAGCACCGAGTCGACCTCGCGCGTGATCTGCGCGCCCATCATGTTCGTGATCGCGAGCGTGTGCGCCCCCTTCTCGCGCGCGAGCTGCATGGCGGAGATCGTGTCGCGCGTCTCGCCCGACTGCGAGATGCCGATGACGAGCGTGTCCGGGCCGATCACGGGGTTGCGGTAGAGCCACTCACTCGCGATGTCGTGCTCGACCGGGATCCGCGCCCATTCCTCGAGCACGTAGCGTGCCGTCACGCCCGCGTGGTATGCCGTCCCGGTGGCGAGGATGACGATCCGGCGCAGGGTGCGGAGCTCGTCGTCCGACAGCCCCAGCCCTTCCAGCTCGAGCCGCCCGTGGCGGACGCGGTCGCCGATCGTCTCGGCGACTGCCTCCGGCTGCTCGGAGATCTCCTTGAGCATGAACGTCTCGAAGCCGCCCTTCTCCGCGCCCTCGATGTCCCAGTCGAGCTCGACCAGCTCGTGCTCGACGGGCGTGCCGTCCGTGCGTCGGAAGCGCACGCTGTCGGGCGTGATCGCAACGACGTCGCCGTCGTCGGGGAAGTACACCCGCCGTGTCTCCGACAGGAAGGCGGCGGCGTTGGAGGCGAGGAACATCTCGCCGTTGCCGACGCCGACGACGAGCGGCGTCTGCAGCCTCGCTGCGACGAGCAGGTCCGGGTGCCCCGCGTGGACGGCGACGAAGGTGAAGTGCCCTTCCATCTCGTCGTACGCCCTGCTGACCGCCTCGACGAGGTCGCCGCGGTAGTGGCGCTCGATCAGGTGCGAGACGGTCTCGGCGTCGGTCTCGGACGTGAACACGTGGCCTTCCGCCTGCAGGCCCTCCCGGAGCTCGCGGAAGTTCTCGACGATGCCGTTGAGGACGATCGAGAGCCGGTCGCCGTCGCACCCGGTGAGCGGATGCGCGTTCGCCTCGGTCACGGCCCCGTGCGTGGCCCAGCGCGTGTGCCCGAGACCCGTCAGCGCCGCCGAGCCGTCCCCCCCGGCACGCGCCTTCAGGTTGGCGAGCGGGCCGACGGCGCGCGTGTACTCGAGGCAGCCGTCGACGAGCAGCGCGATGCCGGCGGAGTCGTAGCCGCGGTACTCGAGCCGTTCCAGCCCGGCCAGCAGCAGCTCCTTGCACGGCCGGCGTCCGACGTATCCGATGATCCCACACATCCAAGCGCCCCTTCGTCCGATTATCGGCGGTCTCGAACGAAACCGAAAGACCTGCCCAGCCCGTTCGTCCGAGCAGGCCGCGACTCCTCTCGACACGCGTCGAGCCCGGTCGGGGCGACGCATCAGCCGCTCAGCCGAGCTCCTCCCTGACGAGGGCTGCGATGCTAGCACAGAGGCCGGCCGCCTCCTCGTCCGACTCGGCCTCGGCGAGGACGCGGACGACCGGCTCCGTCCCCGACGGGCGGACGAGCACGCGACCGCGGCCGGCGAGCTCCTCGTTCGCCCGTGCGACCTCGCGCACGATGCCGCCGGTCAGCTCCCGCCGCTCGACGCGGACGTTCGCCTTCGCCTGCGGCAGGCGGGTCAGGACCGAGGCTGCCTCCGACAGCGTCCGGCCGCCGAGTGAGCGGCAGAGGAGCAGCGCAGCGACGAGTCCGTCGCCGGTGACGTGGCCGTTCAGATAGACGACGTGGCCCGACTGCTCGCCCCCGAGCACGCCGCCCTCGCGCCGCAGCGCCTCGAGCACGTAGCGGTCGCCGACGTCGGTCGTGACGACGCGGATGCCGTGCGCCTCGAGCAGCCGGCGCAGGCCGAGGTTCGACATCGCCGTGACGACGACGAGGTCGACGCGGAGCTCGAGCGCGAGCACGGCCAGGATCTGGTCGCCGTCCACCGGCTCGCCGCGCTCGTCGACCGCCAGCATGCGGTCGCCGTCTCCGTCGAAGGCGACGCCGAGGTCGAGCCCTTCCCGCCTCACGAGCTGCTGCAGCGCGCGCAGGTCGGTGGCGCCGCAGCCGACGTTGATGTTGGAGCCGTTCGGCCGGTTGCCGATCGCCGTCACCCGCGCGCCGAGCCGTGCGAACGCCTCCGGCGCGATGCCCGAGTAGGCGCCGTTCGCGCAGTCGACGCCGATGCGCATGCCGGTGAGATCGCCGCCGAAGCGCTCGTTGACGTGGTCCAGGTAGCTTCCCAGCGCGACCTCGAGGTTGTCGATGCGTCCCTGCTCGGCGTTCCGCGGCGGCGCGCCCAGGAAGCCCTCGATCGCCTCCTCGTCCGCGTCCGACAGCTTGCGCCCGTGCGAGTCGAACAGCTTGACCCCGTTGTACTCGGGCGGATTGTGCGACGCCGAGATGACAGCGCCGAGGTCGAGGGCAAGGAGGGCCACGGCCGGCGAGGGGAGCACGCCTGCGAGCACGGCGGTGCCGCCCGCGGAGGCCACGCCCGACGCGAACGCGCGCTCGAGCTCCGGCCCGGAGCCGCGGGTGTCGCGGCCGACCAGCACGGCGCCGCCGCCCTGCCAGAGCGCCGCCGCCCGCCCCAGGCGCTCGACGAGCTGCGGCGTCAGGTCGCGTCCGACGACGCCGCGGACGCCGTCTGTTCCGAAGTATCTCCGTGCCATGGCTCGCCTGCCGCCGGGGGCGACGGCCGACTCTAGACGATCGCGCGGCCGCTCCGCCGCAGCCGAGCAGTCAGGGCTGCGCGCCGGCGAGGATCAGCGCTTCGCCCACTGCGGGGCCTTGCGCGCCTTCTTCAGGCCGGCCTTCTTGCGCTCGACCGCCCTGGCGTCGCGCGCCAGGAAGCCCTCGCGCTTGAGCGGCACGCGCAGCTCCGGATCGGCCTCGACGAGCGCACGAGCGATCCCGTGGCGGACGGCCCCCGCCTGGCCCGTCGGGCCGCCGCCGTGGACGCGAATGCGGACGTCGTAGCGCCCCTCGGCCCCTGCGATCTTGAGCGGGGCTTCCACCTGCGCGCGGTGCACGAGGCGCGGGAAGTACTCCTCGAGGCCGCGCCCGTTGATCCACCACGAGCCGTCGCCCGGCCGCAGGATGACGCGCGCGACGGAGGTCTTGCGCTTGCCGGTACCGCGGTAGGAAGCCTGTTCGCTTGCCATCACCACTCCCTGCTCAGCGGCTCGGGCGCCTGGGCCGCGTGCGGATGCTCGGGGCCTGCGTAGATCTTGAGCTTGCGGAGCTGCGCCCGCCCGAGCCGGTTACGGGGAAGCATGCCTTTCACCGCCCGCCGCAGCACCTCCTCCGGCCGCCGCTCGAGCTGCTCGCGGAGCGAGCGCGAACGCAGGCCGCCAGGGTAGCCCGAATGCCGGTAGTAGCGCTTCTCGTCCAGCTTCTTGCCGGTGACCGCGATCTTCTCGGCGTTGACGACGACGACGAAGTCGCCGGTGTCGACGTGCGGCGTGTACTGCGGCTTACCCTTGCCGCGCAGCGCGTCGGCGACGCGCGTGGCGAGACGGCCGAGCGTCTCCCCCTCGGCGTCCACGAGACGCCACCGCCGCTCGACGTCGCCGGGTTTCGCGTTCCAGGTCTTCATCGGCTCGAAAAAAGGGGCGGACCAGGCGTCCGCCGCGGCGGATTCTACCAGCTACGGCCCGGCGGGCTCGGGTGCCCCGGCGGCGTGCGCCCGCCTCCGCACCGCGATCAGGAGGGCGGGAACGGCAGCGATCGCCGCCGCCCCGTAGGCGACCGAGCCGATGCCGATAGCGTTGTAGGCCGCGCCGCCGACCAGCGCGAGCCCCGCGCCGGTGAAGCTGGAGAGCTGGTCGGACAGGCCGATCAGCTTCCCGCGCTCCGAGAGCGCGGCGAGGTCGACGAGCTCCGAGGTGGCTGCGACGTAGGAGAAGATCCAGCCGAGGCCGAGCAGGAAGAGAGCGACGCTCATCGCGGCGACGCTCGCGACCCACGCGAGCAGGAGCGTCGAGAGGCCCATGACGAGCAGCCCGCCGACGAGCGCGAAGCGACGGCCGGCGCGGTCGATCAGATCGCCGACCACCGGCACGAGCCCGTACATGCCGACGATGTGGGCGGAGATGACCCAGAACGTGTCCGCCTGCGAGTGCCCCATGCCGACGACCATGGCCCCGCTCAGGTTCATGACGGAGACCATGAGCGCGAAGCTCGTCACGGCGGCGAGGAGCGCGACGGGCGCGCCGGGGCGGCGGAGGATCTCCCGAAGCGGGGCGGCGCCCCCCGTCTCGGCCACGTCCCGGCCGTAGCCGAGCGCCTCTCCGATCCGCCGCGGGTCGGGTCTGACCGAGAGCGAGATCGCCAACCCGACCGCCATGATCGCGGCCGCCACGAGCCACGGCAGGACGAGGTTGTGCGTCGTCAGGTGCTTGCCGGCAAAGAGCGGCCTCCAGACGAGCGGCCCCAGCGCGGCCCCGAAGACGGCGCCGAAGAGGACGAAGGAGATGCCCCTGGCCCGCCGCTCCGGCGGGTACATGTCGGCTGCGGCCGCGCGGGCGAGCAGGATGCTCCCCTGGGCGGCGCCGACCAGCATGAAGCCGAGGACGACGAGGCCGCTCGAGGCCCACAGGCAGCCGAGCGCGGTGACGACGGAGGCGAGGATCCCGATCACGAACCCGCTCGAGACGACGCGCATGCGGCCGAAGCGATCCATCGCGCGCCCGGCGGGCAGCGCCGCAGCGGCGCCGGAGGCGAGGAAGACGGCCGGGCCGAGGCCAAGGATCCCCCGGACGCCGGTGACGAGCACGAGCGTGGTGGTCGCGACGGCGACGGCGAGCTGGATCATCCCCGACAGGCAGGTGAGCGCGGCGGCGAGCAGCAGCGTGTTTCGCAGCACCGGCAGGCCGACCGTCCGGCGTGGAAGCGCGCTCCCGCTCATGCGAGCAGCTCCGCGAGCCCGGCGCGAAACGCCGCCGCCCCGCCGTGCGCAGGATGGCGGACGGACGGACCGCCGAGCACGGACTGCGCGAGGCGTCCGACCGCGATCGTCCGCCGCCCGCGGAGGAGCTCGCGCAGGAAGGGCAGGCCGCCCTCGATCTCGTCGCGGGTCGGCGCCCGGTTCGACGACGCCGTCCCGGGGTGGGTGGGGACGACGTTCCAGAGCAGCACGTCCTGCTCGCGCCCGAGCTCGGCGAGCACCCGGTGGACGACGGTCGCCGTCGCCTCCGCCGGCCCGTGTCCGGTCAGCTGCCGCTCGGACGTGAACGGGATCCCGGAGACGCGCGCGCCCCGGTAGCCAGCCGCCTCCCCGACGAGCAGCACCGGTGCGTCCGCACGGGCCTCGAGGTACGCGGCCAGGCGCATCCGGCGGAGCTCCGAGCCCGCGTACTGGTTGAACGTCGCGCCGATGCGCACGGCCGCGAGCCGCTCGGGGAGCGTCACCGGCGCTGCCAACGCACGACCTCGTCGATCGGCTTCCAGCCGCGCCTGTGCGAGCCCGAGGCACGCGTCTCCGGCGCGCTCGCGTCCGGGCTCCTGCGGTAGGTGCGAACCGCCTTCCGCCGCCTGAGCACCTCCGCGAAGTCCATGATCCCGCCATGATCTCAGCTCGCACGCTCACCGACGGCGGCCAGCGGCCAGCGGACATCGCGCGCGCGGCTGCGGCGTTTCTCGACGGGGCGCAGCACAGCCTCGACCTCGCGCTGTACGACCTCGACCTCGGCCCGCAGACCGAGGGCATCGTCCTCGGCGCGCTCGAGGCGGCGGCGGCGCGCGGCGTCGACGTGCGGCTCGCCTACAACGTCGACCACCGCAACCCGATCCCGGTGCCCCCGCCGCCCGCCTGCCGGCCGGAGGACGTCGAGCGGCTGCAGGTGCCGACGCGGGCCGTCGCCGGCGTCCCCGACCTGATGCACCACAAGTTCGTCGTCCGCGACCGGGACACGGTGTGGACCGGGTCGACGAACTGGACGGACGACTCGTGGTCGCGCGAGGAGAACGTGATCGTCACCGTCGAGTCGCCCGAGCTCGCGCAGGCGTACACGCTTGCCTTCGAGCAGCTGTGGGCCTCGGGCAACGTGCTCGACAGCGGGCGGGTCGAGCCGCGGCGGATCGAGGTGGGCTCGGTCCTCGTCCGTCCCTGGTTCTGCCCCGCCTACGGCGACGCGCTCTCCCACCGCGTGGCGAAGGCGATCGGCAGGGCGCGGAGGCGCGTGCGCATCTGCTCGCCCGTGCTCTCCGCGGCGCCGGTGCTCGCCACCCTCGCGCAGGCAACCGCCGACGGCAGGCTCGACCTCGCCGGCTGCATCGACCAGACGCAGACGGAGGAGGTGCTCCGCCAGTGGGGCGAGAACGGCGTCTCCGGCTGGAAGGTGCCGCTCCTCCAGACCGTGCTGCAGGGCGGCGCCTTCTCAGGCAAGCGCTCGACGGCGTGGGCGCCGGGAACGGTGCACGACTTCATGCACGCGAAGGTGACAGTCGCGGACGACGTCGTCTTCTGCGGCAGCTTCAACCTCTCGCACTCGGGTGAGCGCAACGCCGAGGACATGCTCGAGCTGCACGACGCCGAGCTCGCCGACCAGCTCGCCGCCTTCGTCGACGAGGTGCGCGCCCGCTACCCGGCCGCGGAGGCGTGAAGCGGATCGCCCGTCCTCGTCCGACGCCGACACGCTGGCGAAGTCGCTGCCGTACGCGACGAAGCCGATGAAGCAGGCCGTGATCGCGCCTTCGATGCTCGCGCTCCTCTACCCACTGAACGATGAGATCCCCGGGTATCCCCAGGAGCAGTTCGAGGCCGATCTGGTCGACGAGTGCGAGAACGACATCCGTAAGGCGTTCGACGCCGGCGCTGCGCGCGTCTCGATCGACTTCACCGAGGGCCGGCTGGCCACGCGGGCCGACCCGCGCAACCCCTGGACCGGCGCCGGGATGCTCGACCACTTCATCGAGCTGAACAACCGCGTCCTCGACCGCTTCTCGCCCGAGGAGCGCGCGCACATCGGCGTCCACACCTGCCCCGGGGGCGACCGCGACTCGGTGCACAGCGCCGACGTCCCGTACAGCGACCTGCTGCCCAGCCTGTTCCGGCTGAACGCGGGTTACTTCTTGATCCAGCTGGCGAGCGAGCGCGACAGGGACTCGGTGCTGAAGATGATCGGCGAGCACAGCCGCGACGACGCGAACGGCGTTCCGCAGATCTGCTTCATCGGCGTGACCGTCACGCAGAGTCCACGGGTCGAGACCGCCCAGGAGATCTGCGACCTGCTCGTCCGCGCCGCGAGCTTCATCCCCAAGGAGCGGCTCGGCTCGACCGACGACTGCGGCTTCTCGCCGTTCAGCATCGACGAGAAGCCGAACCACGGCTCGCCTGACTACGCCCGCGAGGTCGCCTTCCAGAAGATCAAGAGCCGCGTCGAAGGCACCAAGATGGCGGCTGACCGGCTCGGCGTCACAGCCGGCGCCGCCGTCTGACGGCTGCGGAGGTCGTCCCGGAGAGCCCTCCGCTTCCGGGACGACCTCCCAGGGAACTTCCACGTCGCCAGCGTCCGAGCGGCGAAGACGGCGCGGCGGAGCGCGGTTGCGCCTGCGCCCGCCGGCTACTCCCACTCGATGGTGCCCGGCGGCTTCGAGGTCAAGTCGAGCGCGACCCGGTTCACGGCCGGGATCTCGTTCACGATCCTGCTGGAGATCGTCTCCAGAAGGTCGTACGGGAGCCGGGCCCAGTCGGCGGTCATGGCGTCGTCGGAGCAGACCGCGCGGATGACGATCGGGTAGGCGTAGGTGCGCTCGTCCCCCTGCACGCCGACCGAGCGGATCGCCGGCAGCACGACGAAGCACTGCCAGAGCTCGCGGTAGAGACCGGCGCGGCGGACCTCCTCGAGCAGGATCGCGTCGGCCTCGCGGAGGATCTCGAGCCGCTCCCGGGTGACCTCGCCGATGATCCGGATCCCCAGGCCCGGGCCGGGGAACGGATGGCGCCACACCATCTCCTCCGGGAGCCCGAGCTTCTGGCCGACCCGGCGCACCTCGTCCTTGAACAGCAGCCGCAGCGGCTCGACGAGCTCCAGCCGCATGTCCGCCGGCAGGCCGCCCACGTTGTGGTGCGACTTGATCGTCTCGGCGTTGTCGGTGCCGCCGGACTCGATCACGTCCGAGTAGAGCGTGCCCTGGACGAGGAAGCGGAGGTCCCCCAGCTTGCCGGCCTCCTCCTCGAAGACGCGGATGAACTCCTCGCCGATGATCTTGCGCTTCTGCTC
>DASREE010000004.1:0-3816 GCA_035652235.1 Gaiellaceae bacterium
GGCCCGCTCGGCCGCTCGACGACGCTCACGGTTTCGTCCCTCCCTGTCGGAGGCGAGCTCGCGGACGGCCTCCCCGTCGAAGGGGACGGGCTCGACGGCGCCGAGCTGCCGGCCTCGGCGTCGGGTCGTGACGCGCTCCGCCAACGATGCATTCCTCTTCCAGAGGTAGGCCGCGGCGATCGCAGCGCCACTGTCGCCTCGGCAACCACCTGATCACAGGCGCCGTGGGCGCGGTGTGGTCAGCCGCGGGCGACGGCCAGCTCGGGTTGGGCGGCCGGGCGCGTCGCCCTGGCGTGGGCGAGAGCGGCGTGGTAGGCGTCGAGGTGGTCGGCGATCATGCGGGCGGGCCTGAAGCGCTGCTCTGCGCGGCGGCGGATCACGGCCGGGTCGAGCCGGTCAGCCTGTTCGAGCGCCGCCACCATCTGTCGGTGGTCTGGGACGATGAGGCCGGTCAGCCCGTGCTCGACGATCTCGGGGACGGCGCCGCGACGGTTGGCGATCACGGGCGTGCCGCAGGCCATCGACTCGATCATGACGAGCCCGAACGGCTCCTCCCACTCGATCGGAAACAGCGTGGCGCGGGCGCCTTGGAGCAGCTCGACCTTCTCGCCGTGGCTGACCTCGCCGACGTAGTCGATCCGGTCGGAGAGGTGCGGGCGGATGAACTGCTCGAAGTACGCCTGCTCGAGCGGCTCGCGCTTCTTGCCGGCGATCTTCAGCGGCAGCCCGGTCTCGAGCGCGACCTCGACCGCGCGGTGGGCACCCTTGTCGGCGCTGAGCCGGCCGAGGAAGAGGAGGTAGTCGCCGCGGCGGGGCTCGAACGGGTACGCGGCGAAGTCGATCGCGTTCGGGCAGTTGGCGAGCCAGGGCAGCGAGGGTCGCTGGCGCTGCTGGTTGCGCGAGATCGAGATCAGCATCGGGACGGGCAGCAGCCGGCAGAGCTGCTCGTACAGGTCGCCGGGCTCGCCGTCGAGCGGGCCGTGGACCGTGTGGACGAGCGGCGTCGGGACGATCCCGCCGAGGGTGAGGCCGAGGAGGCCGGTGTGGTCGTGGACGAGGTCGAACGCGCCTGCTCGCTCGACGCACTGGAGCGCGTGCCGGAGCTGGACGTTCAAGTCGCCGATCTGGTCGCTCGGGGCCGTCGGGTAGACGGCGCGCAGTCTCGCCTTGGTGCGGGAATCCCCGGCGGCGAAGAGGGTGACGTCGTGGCCGGCGTCGACGAGCCCGTCGGCGAGCAGCGCGACGACGGACTCGATCCCGCCGTAGCCCGGCGGCGGGACGGGAAACCAGGGCGGCGCGAGGAGCGCGATCCGCAGCGGCGTTGCGGTCATTCGGCCTCGCTCACGCGCACGGAGTGCCGCTCGAGGTGGACGTCCCAGCTGCGCCCGAAGGCGCGCACGCCGAGCAGGGAGAGATCGCCCAGCCAGCTCGGAAGCGTGGCCGGCGCGACCGTCCTCAGCATCTGCGCGCGCGGGTCGGGCTCGAGCCCGAGCAGCAGCCGCAGGAGCAGCACGGGCGTCCCGGCGGCCCAGGCCTGCGGCTTGCCCGGAGTCGGGTAGGGGATCGGGAACGGCGTCTCCGTGCGAGCCAGTCCTGCGAACACCTCCGGTAGCTGGTGCTCGAAGTGGAGCGCGGCCTCGAGCAGCCGCCGCGCGAGCAGGTGCAGCTCCGGGAAGCGTTCGTAGCGAGCGAGGCCCCAGGCGATCAGGGAGTTGTCGTGCGGCCAGACGCCGCCGTTGTGGTAGGAGAGCGGGTTGTAGGCGGCGTCGTGGGCGGACATCGTGCGGATGCCCCAGCCCGACCAGAGGCCCTCTCCCATCAACGCGTCCGTGACCGCCTGGAGCCGCTCGGGCGGCACGATCCCGCTCCAGAGCAGGTGCCCGACGTTGGAGCAGAGCGCGTCGACCGGGCGCTTGTCGGCGTCGAGCGCGAGCGCGTAGTGGCCGCGGCTCGGGATCCAGTAGGCCTCGTCGAACCGCGCGCGCAGCCCCTCGGCCTCCTGGTCGAGCCGCTCGGCGAGGGGACGGTCGCGCCAGACCTCGCGCGCGAGCTCGGCCAGACGCCGCTTGGCGTCGTAGACATAGCCCTGCACCTCGACGGGCGCGATCGGCGCGCGGGCGACGCGCCCGTCGGCGAAGCGCTGCGAGTCGATCGAGTCCTTCCAGGACTGGTTCGCGAGCCCGCGCATCGTGCGGCGCTCGTATTCGACGAAGCCGTCGCCGTCGCGGTCGCCGTAGCGGTCGATCCACTCGAGCGCGCGCAGCGCCGGCCGGCGCAGCTCCTGGACGAGGTCGGCGTCGTCCGTCCAGCGCCAGAGCTCGGACAGCAGGATCAGGAAGAGCGGCGTCGCGTCGACCGTCCCGTAGTAGCGCTCGAACCAGGCGCGCGCCGCCTTGCCGCGCCGGAGCTCGTGCACGATCTTGCCCGGCTCGGCGTCGAGCGAGGGATCGTCCCGGTCGGCCTGCAGCCCGGCCAGAACCTGCAGCGCCGTTCGCGCGAGCTCGGGCCCGAGGATCAGCGTCTGCAGGCCGGTGACGATCGTGTCGCGGCCGAACAGGGTCATGAACCAGGGCATACCGGCGGCCGGCAGGTTCGAGGCCGAGCCGTCGCGCAGGCGCAGCGCCGCCAGGTCGGCCAGCGACTGCTCGAACGCGCGCTGCAGCGGCTGCCAGCTCGCGCGCAGCTGCGGCACGCGCAGCTGCCAGGCGGCGAGCGACTCGCGCACGCGTGCCAGCTCGTCGCCGAAGCGCTGCTCGATCTGCCGCCGCGACGCGAGCCCGGTGCCGCGCTCCGGCTCGAGGGCCGAGGGATGGACGTTGATCCGTAGCCGCCACTGGGAGCGTGGCTCGAGCTCGAGCGCGTAGCGCACGACGCCCCGTTCCACCTCGCCCGCCGGCGAGAGGAGTACCTGGGTCGTGGGGCCGTCGTCCGCGGACGGGTCGCGGAAGAGGAGCTGGTTGCGCTCCCGCTCGAACAGCGGCGCGGCCGGCAGCGGCAGCGGCCTCGCCCGGTCCGGGTGCCCGAGCGCGTGGTCGCGTTCCTTGACGGTGAAGATGTCGGCGAAGTCGGCGCCGAGCTCGAGCTGGAGCTCGAGCCTGGCCGGATCGGCCGTCTCGTTACGGACGACGATCTGCTCCTCCATCCCGGCGCCGACGAAGCGCTCGCGCGCGATCAGCAGCGCATCCTGCGTCAGGCCGGGAGCGGCCGGGAGGCGCAGGTAGAAGGCGGCGGAGAAGTAATCGACCTTCTTCGACGCGAGCAGCAGGGGCCGCCGGCCGTCGATCGTCAGCAGCAGCCGGGAGAGGAAGCGAACGTCGTCGGCGAAGAAGCCGCTCGTCGCGAACGAGCCGATGTCGCCGAACTCGTCGCTGATACAGAAGCTCGTCCCCTCCAGGATCGCCACCGCCGCCGCTGCTCCCGGCCGGTCGGGGGCGGGCTCGTGCGCCGCGGCGGCCGTCTCCCGCTCGGCGAGGCCCGTGCGGGCAGGCATCAGGCGGCGATCGGATCGAGCTCGGGCGCCCGTCCGAGCGGCGACGGTCGCGGTTGCGGACGCCAGCTCGAGCCGTGGCACATCGGGCACCGCTCAGGCTCGCGCGCGACGACGACGCCGTAGCCGCAGCCGCAGCACACCAGCTCGCGCCGGTCGAGACGCAGCACCTGCTCGAGCCCGAGCTCCTGCTCGAGCCCGAGCTTCCCCCTCGTCGGCTCCCGTTCGAGCACGCTCACACGCCATCGAATAGGCGCCGCCGCGCAGCGTTCAAGAGCGAGCGACCGGCGCGCTCGCGCGCTCAGCCGCCGTGGCGGAGCTTGACCAGC
>DASREE010000005.1:0-29008 GCA_035652235.1 Gaiellaceae bacterium
GCGCGGCCTCGACGTCGCGCCCGCCGCTCAGGCTCCGCCGCTTCGCGGCTCCGCCTGAGCGGCGGAGATCAACCTCACCCGGCTCCAGGTGGTGCACTTTTCGACTGCACAAACTGGTGCACTTTTCGGCTGCGCTTGACACCGCATGAGCTCCTTGGCCTGTGGGGGCGCTGTCCCGGAACGCCATGGGACCCGAATCACGGCGTCTCGACCGGACCGCCGTAAGCCGGGATACCGTTCGAAGCAATGCAGGTCGATTCGCGGACGGAGCTCGTGATCGCCGTTGACGTCGCGAAGCGCCTCGGCATTTCGCCGCAACGCGTGAACGTCCTCGCAACCGCTCCCGGATTTCCCAAGCCGGTCGGGAAGCTTGGGCGGTCGACGGTCTGGCGCTGGAGCAGCATCGAGCGGTGGGCACGAGAGACCGGTCGCCTTTCTGCCGCCTCGTAGGCAGATCCGCCCCTTCGTAGACGCAGATCCACCCTCCGGGTGAGGAGGCGGCACCCATGGGAGCGGCTTCGTCACGCCGCAGGGGTTGTTTCAAATCAACACGCCACAAAGGAGGAGCGATGGAGTACCGGATCGACCGGGACGCGCTGGCCGAGTTCATCAGCCGCCAGGTCGCGCAGATCGAGGCAGCCTCAATTCCGAAGCTGCTCGCGGACGTCGTAGAGCTGCGCCTTCGTCACGAGGCGGTCAGCCGCGACGAGGTCGCCGCGCTCTGGCTCGGTGCCGGGCTGGCGACTCACGTCGGCCTTGCGATCTTCGAGGAGCCAGAGCGCTTCATCACCGCCGCCGACCCCCAGCCGCTCGCGGCCTGAACAAGAGGAGGAACCGATGCAGACCCAAGAACCGACCTTCCGCCTCGATGACGCACGCGCGCCGCTCTGGTTCGGCGCAGACGCCGGATGGGACGACGCCGTCCGCGCCGTCGATCCACGCGTCACACGGAGCGCCGAGGCGATGATCGCCGCCGCCGGTCTCGGCTGGAGGGTGGAGCAGCACCCGTTGGAGGCTGTCCTCGACGGTGGCGCGGGCACGCGGCGCGTGCCCGTTCCGAAGCACGTCGCGAACGTTCGAAGCGACACCGGCGCCGTCGTCGGCGTCGTCGGCGAGGGGTACGAGCCGCTCCAGAATCGCGCCGCGTTCGCGTTCTGCGACGCGATCATAGACTCGGGGCACGCCCACTGGATCGGTGCGGGCGAGACGCGCGGCGGCGCGCGCGTGCACGCGCTGATGCGGCTTGATCGCGAGATCCGCATCGGCGGGGCGGAGGGAGAGGACGTGCTCCCGCTGCTGTGCTTCCGCAACGGCCACGACGGCGGACTCGCCGTCACCGTCTCAGTCGCGCCGTTCCGCCTCGCGTGTCTCAACGGGATGCTGCTTCCGCTCGCGAACGCCCATCGCACCTGGAAGGCGAGGCACACGGCCAACGTGGAGGCGAAGCTCGCCGACGCCCGCCGCACGCTCGGGATCGCATGGCGCTACTACGACGAGCTCGAGGAGCTCGGCGCGCGGCTGCTCGGCCAACGGGTCGGCGACGGCGAGTTCGAGCGCTTCCTCACGCGGCTTGTGCCGCTCCCGGAGCCGCGTCCCGACGAGACGAACGGCGGCCGCGCCGTCCGGAATGCCGAGCGCGTCCGCGAGGCGATCCGCACGGCATACCGCACGACGCCGGACCTCGCGGAGATCCACGGCACCGCCTGGGGCGCTCTGCAGGCCGTTGCCGCGTACGTCGATCACGCGCAGCCGATGCGCCGCACTGCCAACCGCACGCCCGCCGAGGCGCGCTTCGAACGCGCCACCGAACCCGCGCCGCTCAAGGATCGCGCGCTGGAACTGCTCACCGAAGGAGGCGACCAGTGACCACGACGCTGACACTCGTCCCGCTCGACAAGATCAAGCCCGCTGACCGCTTCAACCCTCGCAGCGAGTTCGCAGAGGAGCAGATGGCGGAGCTGGTCGCCTCGGTGAAGCGGCACGGGATCATCACTCCGCTCACGCTCGCACCAACCGAGGACGGCTGTTTCACGATCATTGCGGGCGAGCGCCGATACCGCGCGGCGAAGACGGCGAAGCTACGCGAGGTGCCCGCTCAGGTACGCGACGGGGACGGAGAGGCGCTCACGCTGGCGGTCGCGGAGAACGTGATCCGGGCCGACCTCAACCCGCTCGAGGAAGCGCGCGCTTACCGGCGGCTCGTCGAGGAGCACGGCGACGCGGCCAAGGTGGCGAAGCTCGTCGGCAAGCGGGAGAAGCTGATCGCGGAGCGGCTCGACCTGCTCAAGCTTCCCGAGGAGGCGCAGACGAGGCTTTCGGCTCGCCGCGTCCCGCTCGCGTGCGCGCCGACGCTCGTCCGGGTCGCAGAGGCCGAGTCATTGCTCGCCGACCTGTGTGCGGCGTGGCTGGCCGACCGCCCGCACGACGCTGCCGCCTTCCCGGGCGCGCCCGGTGAGGTCGTCGACGACGTGCTCGCGGCGACGTGGCAGGACGACGACGGGCAGCCGCTCAATCCCGTCGCGTACAGCGTCGGCGGCTACCACGGCCCGATCCTTCCGCGTGAAAGTCGCTCCGACGTGCTGGCCGCAGTCGTCGCGAAACTCGGAGAGCGCGGCGAGGCCGTCGCCACCGCGTACGCCGAGCTGCCGGAGATCGTCCACTCCTCCGAATACGACTGGGCCGCTCGGCAGGAGGAGGATCGCCGGGAGCGCGAGTGCTTCTCGCTGGACGAAGAGGACGCCGACGCAGCGCGTGCGTTCGGCTGTCTCTTGGAATTGCCGACGGGTGACGAGCGCCGGCCGAACGCCTACGCCACCGATCCCGAGTGGATCGCGGATCGGGTCGTCCAGAAGATCGCGGCGTACGCCGCCGCCGATACCGAGCGGAAGCGCGCCGCGCGCGAGCAGCGGTCGCCCACCACGCCGGACGATCCCGAGCGCGAGGCTCGCCGCCAGGAGCGCGAGCGGCAGTACCAAGCGCGTGTCTCCGCCCGAACGCGCAATCTCGACCTCGGCGCGGCGCTTGCGCGCTGGGAGCCGAAGGTCGACACGGACGCGGTCAAGCTGCTCGGTTCGCTCGTGCTCGCCCACTACGGCAAGGCCGCGGCGTGGGCGCACCGCCTCTGCGTCGAGCAGCCGACGACGACGAACAAGCAGGGCAAGGTGACCGTCCGTTACCCGCGCGGCGCCCAGGCCGAGAAGCAGCTACACGAGCAGGCAACCGCCGCGCTGATGCGGGCGCGAACGCCGGAAGCGTCGCTCGCGGTCGTCCTGAAGCTGCTCCTCGCGCAGCGGCTCGTGGACACGGACGGTCTGCCGAACGCCGACCGGCAGGGCGTCTATGAGCCGCAGGAGCTGGCGGGGTCGAAGGTCATCGACAAGCTCGCCCGCCGGGTTGCACCGCCCTCCGTCAAACAGCACCAGGCCGAGCAGGCGGCGGAACGCGAGCGGGCCGAGCAGCAGGCGCGCGCCGAGCGGGAGGTGCGCGTCGGAGCGCAACGGGCCAAACTCGCCGCCGGAGAGGTGATCCGCTGCGAGTGCTGCTTCGAGCCGATCGACTCGCCCGAAGCCGCTGTCGAGAAGGACGGAACCCTCGTCCATGCGGGCGACTGCGAACGCGAGTGGGGCAGCGCCTACGACGCCGATGATGACGCCGAGGACTCGGAGTGAGCGCGATGCACCCACGCCGTCCGCTCACCTTACTAAGCTCGATAACACGCGAGACGCAGATGCATCCTGATGCAGAAGTGCCTCACAGATGCTAAGCTCGCGGTGTGCTTTCGGTCGCAAAGCTCACGCCGGGGCAGGAGTCGTACTACGAGCGATCGGTGGCGGCCGGGCTCGACGACTACTACGCCGGCCGCGGCGAGTCGCCGGGCGTCTGGACAGGCCGCGGAGCCGCCATCCTCGGACTCGAAGGGGTCGTGCAGGACCGGCAACTTGGAACGCTCATCCGCGGCGTCCACCCGCTGACCGAGGAGCGGCTGCGTAAACACCCGAAGGAGCGCACGATCACGATCGAACGGATCGATCCGCATGCTGACGAGCGGCGGATTGAGCAGAAGAAGCTCTCGCCCGTCGCCGGCTTCGACCTCGTCTTCAGCACGCCGAAGAGTGTCAGCCTCCTCCACGCCCTCGGCGATGAGGGCACGCGGCGGGCCGTGAACGAGGCGCATGCGGCGGCGTGGCAGGCGGCGCTGGAGTACCTCGAGGACGAGGCTTGTGTTACCCGGCGCGGCAAGAACGGCTTCATCCGCGAGCACGGCGGCGGCTTCGTGGCGGCGGCTTACCAGCACCGCACGAGCCGCGCGCAGGACCCGCACCTGCACACGCACGTGATCGTGGCGAATATGACGCAGAGCCCGAGTGACGCGAAGTGGCGCGCGCTCGACGGCGAGGCGATCCTCAAGACCTACCGCCTTGCGGCTGGCTACCTCTATGAGGCACATTTGCGGGCCGAGCTCGCGCGGACGCTCGGTGTCGACTGGGAGAAGCCGCGGAAGGGTTGGGCGGAGTTGAAGGGCGTCCCGCGCCGCGTGATCGAGGAGTTCTCGACGCGGCGGCTGGCGGTCGTCGAGCGGATGCGGGAGCAGGCGACGAGCGGCTTCTACGCAGCGCAGGTCGCCGCAGTCGGCACGCGCGAGCGGAAGGAGCAGGTGGATCTCGTCGTGCTGCGCGAGGACTGGCGCGCCCGGGCCGCCGAGCACGGATTGGGCCAACGGGAGCTCAGATCGATTATGGGTCAATCGATCCGGCAGGAGCCGTCGGCTCGGGAGCTGCAGGCGATCGTCCGGCGGCTCCTTGGCCCCCTCGGGTTGACCGAGAAGCGGACGGCGTTCGCGGGTCCCGAACTCGCGATGGCCTGGGCCGAGGCGCTTCCGCGGGGTGCGGCGGTATCGAAGATCCGGAGACTGTGCGAGCGGTTCGTCGCGATCGACGGCGTCGCGCGCGTCGGCGAGGCGCCCGCGCCTGGTCGGCCCGCCCGCTACTCGACCTCCGAACTGATGCAGCTGGAGCGGTCGGCGCTCGAGCTCGTCGATCGCGGCGCGGACTCCGATGCGCCGGCCCTCGACGACGGCATCCTCGACAACTCGCTTCCGGACCAGCTGCGCGAGCGGCTGTCGAGGGAGCAGCGCGCGATGGTTGGCAAGGTCGCCACGAGCCGGGATCGCGTCGTCTGCGTCGTCGGCGTGGCCGGAGCGGGCAAGACAACCGCCGCCCACGCGCTCGCGACCGCGTTCGCGTCATCCGGCATCGACGTCGTCGGCGCAGCGCCGTCCGGCGTCGCGGCCGAGAAGCTCCAGGACGAGACGGGCATTCCCTCGACGACCCTCCACCGGTTCCTCGAGCGAGCGCAGGGGGGCGAGCTGCCCCACCGATGCGTGCTGATCGTCGACGAAGCTGGCATGGCGGAGACGCGCGTACTCGCTCCCGTTCTGGAGCAAGTCAAACGCGTCGGCGGGAAGGTCGTGTTAATCGGCGACCCGTATCAGCTCCCTGCCGTGGGGGCCGGTGGTCTCTTTGCGGGGATCGTCGAGCGGAAGGGAGCCGTCGTGCTCCACGAGAACCGCCGCCAGCGCGACGAGCTTGAGCGCGTCGCGCTCGCAAAGATCCGCGCCGGAGTTGGCCGCGAGTACTTGGCGTTCGCCGAGCAGCGCGAGCGGCTCGTCGTCTCGGAGGATCCGCTCGCGACGCGGATGCGCCTCGTTGCGGACTGGTGGTCCCACGCCCGGTCCGATCTTGGCGGGAACGTCATGATCGCGCTGCGCCGGCGCGATGTCGCCGAGCTCAACGCGTTGGCCCGTGGCCTGATGGAGACGAACGGAAAGCTCGGACGCGAGAGAGTCATCGCCGCCGGGCGCGAGTTCGCATCAGGCGATCGCATCGTCTGCCTCAGAAACAGCGACCACCTCGGAGTCAAGAATGGCACGCGCGGCACGATCGAGCGGCTCGACAAGGCGAACGGCACGCTTTCCGTCGCGACCGATCGCGGCGATCGAGTCGAGCTAAGCCGGCAGTACCTAGAAGCCGGGCACGTCCGCCACGCGTACGCGCTGACCGGACATAGCGGACAAGGCGTGACCGTCGACCGTGCCTTCGTCCTCGGGTCCGGTGACGCGCGCCTCCAGGAGTGGGGCTACGTGGCGCTTTCGCGCGCACGGGATGCGACGCGGCTCTACGTGACCGCGAGCACCTTCGAGCGCGAGAGCGACTTCCATGAGCACGACGATCGCGATCCGGTTGCACGCCTCGCAAGCTCGCTCGAGGAGTCAGCGGTCGAGCGGCTTGCGGTCGACCAGCGGCCGTACGAGAGCGGACCTCGCCACGCGCTGCCAGCCGAGATCGACCGTGCTGCGCCTTCGGCTCGCGCTTCTGCTCAGCTGAGATTGGTCGAGCAGGAGCGGCTCGTTCTTCAGCGGACACGCGATGAAGCCGCGAAGTGCCTGGAACAGATCGAGAGTCGCACCGCTCGGCCACGGCTCCGTGGCCGTCAGCGCAAGGACGAGCTGCGGCGTGAGGCTCAGGAGTGCAGAACTACCGTTCGCGTGACGACGGAGCGGCTCGAAGAACTCGAGGGGCGGAGCGTTCGCTTCCGGGCAAGGGCGGCGGAGCAGCCCGTAGCGGAGACGCCATCTATGCGGCCGTCGCGGTCACTTGATCTTGGCCTGTAGGAAAATCGTGACCTTCTTTTCGGCCCACGCGCCGCGCCGAGCAGGCCCCATTGCGCGGGCCGCCACAGCCAGGCTAAGGAAGGCGGCCGGTCTCCCGTGCCCAACGTTCCACGTGACTCCACCGCCAGACCGACGAACGGCCGAGCTTGCCGAGTGGCTTCGGGAAGCCAGGACCACCGGCGAGGACGTTCACCCGTTGGGGGGAGATCGCCAGGCGCCTGGCGATATCTGCCGCGATCACGAGCTCTGTCCGCGCGTCGACCTTCATTCGTCACACTTCTGGCACACTATTGACGTGAATCAACAGCTAGAGTCGCGGCGACCTGATGCGTATCGCCGCTCACAGCCCGGAGCCTTGACAGGTGAACCATGCGGACCAGCTCCGGATCGAGGTCGCTCACGAGCTTGGAAATCCGCCGTCCGCCGGATCTGGTGAGATCACTGATTCGATGGCAGAAGTACGAGAGATGAGTGGCGTGGACCGGAACCGAGACCCGTTCATCAAGGTGATCGCCGGGGATGCGCGGCAGATCGACCTCCCGGACGACAGCGTCGACGTGGTCGTGACCTCGCCCCCTTACTGGAAGAAGCGGGACTACGGGCATGAGGATCAGATCGGCCAAGAGGAGACGCCGCAGAAGTTTGCAGAGTCGATCCTGAAGTGCTTGCGTGAGTGGCGGCGTGTTCTTCGGCCAAGCGGCTCGGTGTTCCTCAACATCGGCGACACGTACTGGCGACAGAGCCTCGCCGGCGTCCCCGGTCGGGTAGAGGCACTCGCGATCGACCACGGCTGGAAGGTCCGGAACAGGCTGATCTGGGCGAAGGAAGGCGGTATGCCTGAGCCTGCGCGGAACCGCCTTGCAAACCGACACGAGTACGTGATCCATCTCACGCCGTCGCGGACGTACTACTACGACCTTCATGGCTATTCCGCGAGGTACGGCAACGGCGCCAACCCTGGCGATGTCTGGAGCGTTGGCCTCGCCCGAAACATGAGCCGACATCTTGCTCCGTTTCCGCCGGAACTGGTCGAGCGTGCCGTACATCTGGCCTGCCCGCGAGCCGTGTGCACGGCATGCGGCAAGCCCCGAGAGCGCATCACCGAACGGACCGCGGAGCTCGACGCGTCACGCCCGCAGGCGCGACGCGCTATGGAACTCGCCAAGCAGCACCGCCTGACTCCCGAGCACATCGCCGCCATTCAGGCGACGGGCGTATCGGATGCTGGCAAGGCTTTGCAGTTCCAGAACGGCACCGGCCGGAACAGCGCGGAAGTGCGACGTCTCGCAGCGGAAGCGAAAGCCGTCCTCGGCGGCTACTTCCGCGAGTTCACTTTCGCGAAGAGGAGAACGGTCGGCTGGACAGAGTGCGGCTGCAGCGCCCCGACGACGCCGGGTGTCCTGCTCGACCCGTTCATGGGCACCGGAACGGCACTCAAGGCAGCGTATGCGCTCGGTCGTAGCGCGATCGGGGTAGATCTCGCGGTCACACCGGAGACCAAGGCCCTCGAGCGCGTTCCAAACACGGGGTCGGAGGTTCGGGCAGTCGCATAGGCTTGCGCGGTGCCCTCACCGCGTTATCCGACAGCTGACGGCCTCCACGAAGCGCTCAAGCTCCTCGACGAATCGCCCGCTCCACGGCTCTTCAGCACCGTCCCGGTCCTGCTCGCAGTTGAGGCGGCACTGCAGGCCGGGCAGGGCGTCACGATCAACGGGACAGAGGCTGTACCGAACCCACGCATCTTCAAGTGGCTCGACGAGTGGTTCGATCTGTCGGGGAACGGCAAGGACTACTATGTTCCGTTTCCGTTGCCAGGTGCGACATCGCGGCACCGGCGTGGCGAAAGCATCCTCGCGCAGGCAACGATGTCGACCGCCATTCGTCGAGACTGGGTCGACAACGCAAAACGGGTTCCCGGGGAGAAGAGATCCTGGGCCTACCCGCTCCTAGATCTTCCGGGATGGCGAGACGCTGTCGCCGAGGAGCTCAACCGCCCCGAGCTCCACGGCCTTGATCTCGCTCTCCTCAGCATCTGGCTCGGGCGAACATCCGGTATCCCAGCCGTTGGCGCAACACCAACGCGTCAAGAACTCGTTGCCTTCGCTCTCGAACGCCTTGGACTACCGACCGACGGTAGCCATGACCTCTGCCAGACGAGCCCGCCGATCCTCAGCGCAGACGGCGATGACACCTGGGACGCCACTCACTTCGGCAGCGTCCCCCTCAGCCTCGACGAGGTCGCCGAGGTTTGTGAGGGCGTCGACCCGCAGGCCACCCCCATCGGCGACGGAGGGTCGATCACGGCGGTGACCATCTCACACGCTGCCCTGGAGCTGGACGAATACGTACGACGGATGCTGCGGATCAGCATCGCGAGCTCGAAGGCTGTGATGCTCGTCGGACCACCCGGCACCGGCAAGACTGAGCTCGCTTTCGAGGTCGAGCAGGCGATGAAGGACGGCAAAGGCGCGGCCTTCGGGATCACGAAGCCACCAGACGGGGTCATGACCGTTACGCCCGACGACGAATGGTCCTCGACGACGCTGATCGGCGGCATCACGCTCGACGAGAACGGAAAGCTCACGTTCAGACCCGGTTACGTGCTCCAGGCAATCGCCGCGAACAGTTGGCTGCTCCTCGACGAGGCGAATCGCGGTGACCTCGACAAGATCTTCGGCGGACTTCTGACGTGGCTTGCCGGCCGGCGCGTGCAAGTTGGCATGACGTCCACCGCACACGACGCCCAGCAGATCTACCTGGAGTGGTCCGACGATGAAGCCTGCTCCGTCGATGGTCTCGAGCAGCTGGAACCCGGGGCGAAGGTCACGAAGCCAGTCAGGTTCATCGCTGGCAAGAACTGGCGGTTCATCGGGACGTTCAATCCCGTCGACGCGCAACGTGTCTTCAAGCTTGGCCAAGCCCTGGGTCGTCGTTTCCGACGTGTGCCGGTTCCACCACCGCAGTTCAACCGCTTCGAGACCCTCCTTGCGCAGCGCGCTGCATCGCTCGAGCCCAGCGTCCGCGCGGCCATCGTGCAGATCTACCGAGTCCACGAAGATTTCGAGCCGCCACTGGGGCCAGCGCCCTTCCTGGACCTCTGTGAGTACCTCCTCACCGCAGGGCCGATCAGTGGCAATGGCTCGTCTGAAGATCAGTCGACCGAGCTCGAGCCTGACGACGGCGAGGGCGTTACCGGAGAGGTCGGCGAGACTACGACAGAAGAGCCTGCCGAACTCAGCGGCGTCGAAGCTACCGAGGATGCGGCGGAAGTCGAGGCGCCGGGTGAAGTAGTTGAAAGCGAAGCTGCTGAAGAAGATGCAGGCGGCGCTGAGGCTCAGCCAGTGGAGGAAGATCTCACTGAAGGCCCTCGGCTTCCCGCTGCGATCTCACGGCTTGTCGCCGAAGCGTACGTGGCGTCGCTCGGGACTTGGCTGGCACAGCTCACGCCCGCTGAGCGCTCGAAGATGCGGAGCCGACTGGTCCCGGACGTCTTCTCAAGCTCGGACTGGGCATGGCTGGAGCGGATGTTCCGCTCGCTCTAGCGCCACCTGAGCGCATTCCGCGTCGCGGTCTCGCGACCCTATGCGCAATGTGGCAAGGCGCGGGCGAGCTCTGGAGCGCGGTCGCTGCGGCGGCTCCGGACGAGACGACACGGGCGTGGACAGCTGACGACATCCGCCGACGAGCACTACGAATACTTCTGCCGAAAGTTGCTCGACCCATCAGTGCGCTACCACTCGAGCAACGCGTCTGGGAGGAGGGCCTTCCAGCCGAATCACGTACGAGCCTGCGGCGAGGGCGCGCGGCGAGGGGGCGCGTTGACTGGCCACGCACCGCACTGGACGGCTGGCCACCGGCAGAGCTTGTCTACCGTCGGCGCCAACGCCGTCCCGACACGGTTCTTGCGAACGCGCTTGCCTGGGGAGCAGAGCGGGCGAACGCGCTCCTCGACGCTGCGCCGACAGCCTTGACTCCGCTCGAGGCGTCGGCCGTGGAGCGTCTCAAGGTTCTTGCAGCATTGGGAAAACATCCTGCGCTCTACAACATCGAGCCCCAGCAACTTGCTGGCGATGACCTGAGAGCGCTTCATGGTTCTGGCTATCCGTGGCGCGATCTCGAGGCAGTCGCCAGCTCGATCATCGCGATCGAGGAGCGGGGCCTCGACCATCTGGCTCTGGAGCTTCTCGCCCCCGATACGGAGATGGGCGGGAAGCTGTTCCATCTGGGGGTATGCGGCGAGATGGTGTATGGCCTCCAGCAGCTCGGGTGCGTTGTGGAGTCGGTCCGCCCGATCGGCGGCGGACAGAGCAGCGCTCGCCCGGCATTCCGAACTCTTCACGCGGGAGTGGAGTGGGAGCTGTACTTCGAGAGCGCTGGAATCTGGCGTCGAGCCCACATCCGCCAGCCGTACTTGAACGCAGTCGCGGCGCTGCGGGGCACTAGCCAAAGCCTCTCCGCCGACCTGTTGCTCATAGACCGCCACGGGCGACGCGCACTGATGTTCGAGTGCAAGGACAGCTACGACCCAACGTACGTCGGCCGCGGTGGGTACCACCAGGCCACGACCTATCTAGTTGAGGCGCAGGGCCGATGGTCGGATGAGACGGTCTCGTTGACCATCGGACACGCGGGAGCCGTGACTGGCATCAGCCTTGAGCCCCTAGCCGGGGGCGTGGTGGGGCTTGCCGAGGCCGGCCTTGTCGCCGACATCGTGTCTCGCTTCGTACGTGGCAAGCCGCTGGATGCAACGAACGCAGGATCCGCGGGATAGAAACAATCGCGAGAGCGGCCTACGAGCCCACCGACCGGATCATTAGGCCGCAGCGGCTTGAACGCCCGGCGTCAGTGCAGTGCCGCGGTCAGCGTCTCGACGACGCACTCGCGCGCTGTCGGCGAGGGAACCCAGATCAGCGACTCAGCGGTCTCCGTCGGCCTGTCGAACGCTATCGCGAAGCCGCTCGCGGCGAGCAGCAATGGGAGTGCCCGACGAAGCTGGTCGTCGCGGTGCTCGTGCACGTCGAAGCGGACGACGAATGCGCAACTGACCGGGCGTTCGAACTCAACGCGAAGAAGGAGCCGCCAGAGTGGGTCACCTCTGCTCGGCCGGAGCAACGACCATGCTGTAGCGACGTGCCCTGCAGGCTCCGTCTCCAGGACGCGCGCGAGATCGAGCACATCTCGACGCCCGTGCGACTCGACCCACAGGCCGACCGTAAGCCCATCTCGCGGGTTTCCCTCGAACACTGTCGCCGAGACGCACGGGAGCGCTTCGCGGTACAGCTCCTCGAGCCGTTTCGTGAGGCGCTTCGGCGACAGCTTCGTGAGGTCCTCCGCGATGCTCATCACGCTACCGCTCCCGAGGCGATCTTTCGCAGCCGCCGGTCCTTGAACCACGGACGAAGGCTGATCCGGGCCGGGGCGAGGTGCCCGTACACAAGCAGTCCGTGGCCCGGCGTCATCTCCCTCAGGACGTTCGCCGGCGCGATGTTCCGGTAGGCGACAGAGTGAGTCGTCGAGCGGCGACCCTCCGCGCCCGTCGTCGATGACGTCTGCCCGATCTCCTCATCGCCGAGCAGTCGTCCGACGTAGTCGAGGGTCTGCGCATCAGCGATTCCGGAGAGAATCACCTTCGCGCGGTGGTTCGAGACGATCGTCGGCGCGCGGTCCCTGCCGTAGACCGCGTTGATCTGCGACATGTCCTGGAACACCGAGACCAGCTGGATGCCTTGACCGGCGCCGGTCGAAGCGAGGGTCGCCAGCTCACGTAGGGGCGCGATGTTCGCGCATTCGTCGAGCACCACGAGGAGCGCTGGGTCCACAGGCGCGCCGGTCTCCGCTGACCGTTCGTAAGCACGCGCCACGATCTCCTGGACGAGCGTCGCGAACAGCGGCTGGAGCCGCCGCTGCTCATGCGCTGGTGCGCAGAGGTAGGCGGTATTGCTTCCGCCGTCGAGAAGCCGCTCCGCACGGAGCTCCGACGTGAGCGCCGACGCGAGCACGCCAGGGTCGGCATATGCAGCGAGAACCGTCTCGGCCGTCGTATAGACACCTGAGCGAGTGCGGTCGTCGCGTTGCGAAGACGCTTGAAAGGCGGTGACCGCTGCGTCTTCGCCGGTCTCGTCGAGAGCGGAGAAGATCTCCTCCTGCTCTTGAGCGTCGATCCAGCGGACGACATCCGCCATCGTCGCGTCCGAAGTCGCTGCTGCGAACAGCACCGGCGCGAGCAGCTTGGCGGCCGCCGCGTACCAGAACTCAGCGTTCTCGACGCCGGCGTTTCCCCGATGCGCCGCCGCGACGAGCCAAGAAGCGACCCGTTGTGCACCGGTCCACGTCGAGCACGACGACAGCGGCGTCCATCCGCAGGTCGGCATTCCGGTGCTGCCCGTCGGGTCATAGATCCAGACGCGCCCGGCTCGTTCGCGGGCGCCGAGCGTCTCGCGCATCAGGTCCGTCTTGACCGACGTTGCGACGACTGGTCCGTTCCACTCGAGGATCGCAGGGACTGCGAAGCCCGACGTCTTGCCGGTCTGCACCGGACCGACGACGATCACTGACTGGCGTGGCTCGGCCGCGACGAGGCGGCCGTCGACGACGCCAAGCGACAGGCGCCCGGGCACCGCCTCGCGGATCCGTAGCGGCTTAAGGTCGCGCGGCCGCGCCCAGCGGGCTACGGGAGCGCCGCTCGCTCGTCGCGACCGATGGCGGATAGCTCCGAACCCGAGCGCTACGAGCGGCAGGGTAAGCGCGGCAGCAGTGCCGTAGAAGGCCGCTGCTCCTGGAAGCAGCGGCCGTTCCGTCAACGGCCATGCAGCAGCCGGATCGCCGAGATGCGCCGGGAAGTTTGCGAGGACTGCGCCCATATCGGCGGCGCCGACAGATGGCCACCGGCCCTCGAAGAGCCTTCCGGCAGCTTCGCCGGTCGCCCAGATCAGGGCCGTCAGCGCCCCCGCCACGGCAAGCGCGCCGAGCGCGATGGTCTCGAGCGGACTCGACTCCTCGCCCGCGAGCGGAAATCGTGGCGGCCGGCGCTCGCCTGTCACGCCGAAGCCTTCACTGCCATGCGCGCGTCGGTGTCGACGAGCTCGTGCTCGGACGACGACAGCCGGTGCTGGACGAGGAACGATCGCTGTCCAACCTTCCAGAGAGCCCACCCGCGCCGGAGATGGGGGAGAAGCTCGGCTTCAGTGTCGGTCAATCCGAGCAGCTCGCGCGTTTGCGGAAGCTGGTCGGGAGGCTGCGCGTAGATGATCTTCGTCTCGGCGTCGGCAAGCAGGCCCTCCGCGAGCCGCACTTCCCGACTTCCCTCCGCGCCGGTCGAGCGCAGGTCGGATAGGCGGTGCATCACGACGACGTTCTGCGCACCGAGTCCGCGCGAGAGCTTGAATGACTGCTGGAGCCACTCGCCGATTCCGAGGTTGGAGAGGATCCGCCACGCCTCGTCGACGACGACGATCCGCTTCGCGCTGCGCGCGTCAGTCTCCGCGTCAATCATCGCCTGGAGCCACGCGGTCGCGCACGTCATCAAGATCCCGAGCGCCGTCGTGTGCGTGTTGAGCACCGCGCGGAGGTTGAGAACAACCAGCGGCGCGTCGAGGTCGAGACCCGGGGTCGTCGGCCCGTCGAACATCCCGCGCAGGTTCCCGGAGCAGAGCTGGTCAAGCGCGAATGCCATCGGACGCACCGAGACCGCGAGCTCGTCGGTCGACATTGCCAGGGCGTCTGCCATCTCGGCGTTCGGGTGGATCAGGATGTCGACCACGTCCGGGAGCGTCGGCTCGCGATTGCAGCGGCTCCGGAGCACGTGGAGCGCTTCCTGGGCGCCTCGTTTCTCCTCCGGCGTGAGCGCGCGCTCCAGCGCTGCTGCGGCGACGGAGTAGAGGAGGTTGAGCTGACGTTCTGCGCCCGCGCGCGGCGTGAGCGGGTTCAGGCGGACGGAGCCTCCAGGGGAAAGGGTGATTGGCTGTACACCGAGGGCCTCGGCGAGTCGGTCGTATTCGCCCTTGACGTCGACGATCCATGCCTGACGGCCGAACACGCTTTGACGGAAGACGTACGTCTTGACGAGGCTCGATTTCGCCCTGCCGACGATGCCGATGACCACCGCGTTTGGACTCGTCAGCTCGCGACCGTACAGCTCCCACGGGTCGTAACAGAACGAGCCGCCGTAGACATCGCGTCCGATGTACACGCCCCGACCACCGAGACCTCCTTCGGCGACGAACGGATAGGCGGCCTGGATGTGCGCGGTCGTCGTTCGGTGCGCGGGCTGCCCTTTGACGTTCACCGAAGTCCTCTGCAGAGCGGCAGTGTGTACGTGAACGCTTCTTCCTGCTGCCCGTAGAGACGCAGTAGCTCGAGCCGCGCCATCTGAGCTGCGTGTTCGATCTCCGAGCAATTGCGCTCGAGCTCGTCGAGGCTTCGCGCGGACACAGTGACATATCCGGCGAATCGAACGGCAGCGTGGCCGTCGGCAAGCTCCTCCTCGCGTCGAGAAGTCGCCTCCGATAGCCGACGACGACGTGCCGTCTCGACGAAACCGAACCGGCCGCGCAGTTCCTGGTCGGCGAGATCCGTCGTACGAGAAGCTTCAACTTCTCGAATCGCGCGAAGTGGCGAGATCGGCTCGATCGTCACGGCGATCGAGCGCACGACCTGAGCATGCAGTAGCAGGGGGGAGAGGAAGGCTGCGCCGACGTCCGTTCGCGGCCAGCCGGCGATCCAGTACGTCGCGTGGACGGCACCGTCCGCGCGGTAGGCGGACCACGACGACTCGGTACCCGCCGGCCAACCAGCTCCCTCGTCGAGCCCGTCACGCTCGCGGTCGGCCGCTGCGAGACGAGCAAGCCCAGGTCGCGACCACGGATCGAAAGCGACGCGAATTGCGGAGGCGAACATTCCCGGCCGGAGCGCGCCAACGACATGAACGTCAGCGGAGGCGAGTCGCTCGGCGAGGCTCTCGACTTCACGCAAGAGCACCTCGGAAGCACCGGCATCGGGGCCGTTCTTGCCGCCAGCGCGCTTGATCTGGCGCCACGCCTTCTTCGCGTCGATCTGGAGGCAGACGAAGAGCTCGTGGTCTCGCGTCACCGCAGGCGCGCCGCTGACGAGATCGAGGTACGAACGCATCGGCAGTGCGTCCACGGTCGCCGCCTCTCGGTCCCACGCCTCGCCGAGATAGCGGCCGATCTCGTCCCCGTCGGCGGGCACCGTCCGCTCGAGCCACTGAACGCGGCTGACGGGCGTGCCCTCGCGGGCGAGACTCGCGAGCACGCCGCCCCAACCTGCCTGTCTCGCCTCTTGTTCGGAGCGGTCGAGGAGCCCGAATGAGGTGACTCGGACCGCGAGAGTGGCGGCGTAGGTCTTCGCGCGCGTGTCCTTGACGACGCCGACCGTCTCGCCTCTGAAAGGGGCCGCGAGCAGCTCGAGACCGTGCACTGCCTCCGGAAGGTCCACCGCTGGCTCCGGCCGGCCAGTCTCGCCGATCCGGACACCGGCAGCAGGGGCGAGAGACGTCCGTCGGTGCCGCCCGAGCGCGCGTCTACGTGTATGCGCGACGACGATCGGCAGCCACTCTTCGGCCGACCTTCCACTCACAGGCCAGAAGCAGAAGGCGGCGATGCCTAACACCAGCCCGAGCGCTGCGAAGAGCCCCGCGCCGCTCGGCAGCGTCCGCATCAGGACAACTGCCGCGGCAAGGCTCACGGCCATCGGGATCACCTGTGTCGCGCGCAGCGACCCGATGAGTCCGCGGCGTTCGAGGGGGCCGAAGCGATAGCGCCTGATGTCGCTTTCCGGCATCGGTCAGTCTCCTTCTCGCGGAGTGCGTGGGGGTTGTTGTCGCGGCGGCGGTGGAGAGGCGGATCCGCCGTCTGGGGGCGGGGGCGGTGGCGCCGTCGAGCGATTCGGCGGCGAGCTGCCGCCGTCCCGGGACGGCGCCGACCGACCTGAGCCACTCTCTGCCGGAGGAGGCGCTCCCTGCGACTCGCTACGGACGTACGTCGCACGGCCCGCTCCGGTCGACGCAGCGTCGGCTCGTGCGCTCGAATACTCGCGAGACGTGGTCTGCGACGCCGCCGTCTCGCCTCCGGAAGCCGTTGGCGGTGCGTAGACCGTGCGCGGCACGCCTGAGTAGGCCGGAGAGGTTGATCCGCGCGACTGGCGATCCATCGCCTGGCGCATGTAGCTCGCCGGGCTGTGGATGCCTGCCGACCCAGCGGCGCCGGACATCGCCGCGCGCTGTCCGACGACGCTTCCGGCGGCAACTTCCATCATCGGGATCAGGCGAAGCAGCCCGAACGGTGACCATGCCGCAAGGACCAGAAGAGCAGCGCCCGCGATCATGCGCTCGAAGATGCTGCCGTCGCCGGGCTGCGCGAGGCTTGTCTGGGTGATCGCTGCGGACGCGAGCCCGAGGATCGCAATGATCACGAACTTCGCGAGTATCACCGCGACGAGGAACTCGACGAGACGCCGCGCCCATCGGCTCGTGGCCGGCCAGATCATCGCGACAAACGTCAGTGGGAGAAAGAAGAGCGCGACGTAGATGGCGGCGTCACGGATCACCATTTCGAGCCAGAGCACGAAGGCGCCGATCGCGAGGATGATCGCGCCGAGGAAGACACCGAAGAGAGGAACTGCACCGGCGGAGGTGTCGTCGAGCGCGTTCTTGTACGCGTCGCCGACCGATTGGAGAAGGTTTCCTGAGCCGCCGCCCAGGCCTTGGACGACCGTAGCGGAGAGACCATCGGTCACCGACACCAGCAGCTGCGTCGCGACGATCGCCGCGCCCGCGAGGATGAACGCCATCGGTAAGTAACCGAGCGCTGAGCGTAAGAGGATCCACATGTCTTGTCGCCAGACCGCCTGGATCACCGCGAGTAGCAGCATCGGCAGGGCAAGAAGTCCGGCGACGGCGATCATCGAGCGGTACTGGCCTGCGAACCAGTCGGCCTGAACATCTGGCGTCGCCGTCGCGTCGATGAGGCTGCCGACCTTGCCCGTAACCCAGACGGCGGCGTTGGTCACCCATGAAGTGACGCCGCGCATGACGAAGTCGCCCGCAGCCTGCGCTGCACTCCCGGCCAGATCGCCTGCCGCGTTGCAGACGAAGTCGACGCCCGGCAGGTCACACGGGTTCGGGATCGAGGCGGCGCGCGCAGGCGCCGTCCCCGGCCCAGCAGCCACGACTGTCGACAGGACAGCGGCGAGCGTCGCCGCCGCTACGCGGATCGATCGGCTACGGCTCTGCATGCGAGAACGCGGTGAAGCGCGGGATCTCGGCGAAGAGGTCGCCGATCGTGGTGGCATCCGCCGTCTGTGGAAGTGGAGGCGTCGGACCCGGCGCACTCGCGAACGATGTGACCTTCCACCCGTGCTCCCACACGAGCGACACGGTCTCGGTTCGCCACGACTGCTGTGGTTGGACTGACGCGCCGCTGCCGACGATGCCGACGCGCCAGATGGCGACCGTCGCGGCCGATCGCGTGTAGCTCTCGACGCGATAGCCGGCCAGGGCAGAACGGAGGATGACAACTGGTGCAGGGACTGAATCCACGGCCAGCCGTGTGCGGACCTCGACTGCGCCCTGTGCATACGCGCGCGCGAGTGACGTGCGCGCGCTCGACGCGGCGATTCGGTCCACGAGTCGGCGGATCCGTGCCGAGTCGAGCAGCGCCGGGCCGTCGAGGAGTTCGACCGCGGAAGCGGCGGCCGCTACCGCGCTGCTCTCCGTTCGCGCGGGCCGCGTCTGGTGTGTCGGCTTGGCTGGCGCCTCCGCCTGCGTGGCGATTGTCGTTGAGGCTGCCGGACTGCTACCGCGCGGCGTGGCGATCCGGCTGCCGATCCCGATTCCGAGCGCGACGAGTGCCAGCGCTGCGAGTCCCTGCCAGAGCCACGAACGCCGACGGTCTTGTGATGCGCGGCTGACTCGCAGCGGAGTCAATGGACCGTGTTGCCGAGGTTCTCGAAGAAGGCCACGATTGCTGGTGCTGCGCCGACCAGAAATGCGGCCGCGGCGGAGACAAGCGTTCCGCGGCGACCGACTGACGCGTGGTGGTAGTTGCCGGAGTGAGCGCTGAGCGCCCAGACCGCTGCCGAGATCACGAGCCCCGCGAGCGCCGCGAGCAGCCCCCAGAAGGCGAGACCGTTGACGAGCTGCTCGAGTGCGGGGCTACCGGGGAGCCCGTTCGGGTCTGGCTTCCCGCCGATGCCGGTCGCGGCGATGACGATTCCTGCGAGCGGCGACATGAGCTACGACCTCCTTCCGGACGTGCTGGTGAAGCCAGCGGCGATTGCCGCGGTGAGTTCGAGGTAGGCAGAACGCGTCTGGGGGCGAAGCCCGGCAAGCTCGGCCTCGGCGCCCGAGTCGAGGTGAGGGTCCCAAGGGATCCGCACTGACGCGCGGCAGCGTTCGGCGAAGTGGTGCTCGACGCGGTCGAGGTCGAGCGCACCGCTCGATCCGCGGATCGTGTTCAGGACGGCGACGGCGTCAGCGACGAGATGGTCGTAGCCGTTCCGGTCGAGCCAGTCGAGCGTCGAGCTCGCTGCGCGTGCGCCGTCGAGACTCGGTGCACTTACGACGACGATCTGATCCGCGGCGTCGAGGATCCCGCGGGTCGCGGACTCGAGGACGCCCGTGCCTGTGTCGAGGCAAAGGAGGTTGTAGTGGCGCTCGAGCAGGTCGATCGCACGCCGGAACTCGCTCTCGCCGAGTGCCTGGGTGATCGTCGGGTCGTCGTCGGCCGCTACGACCTCGAGCCGGCTGCTCGCCTGTGACGTGTAGCCGCGTATGTCGGCGTAGCGTGTGATGTGCTCGACGTCGCTCAGCAGTGACGCAACCGTCGCCGCCGTCTCTCGGCGCACGCGATGGCCCAGGGTGCCCGCGTCCGGATTGCCGTCGAGCGCAATTACGCGGTCACCGCGGAGCGAGGCGAACGTATGGCCCGCGAGCAAGCAGGTCGTCGTCTTTCCCACTCCGCCCTTGCGAGAGATGAACGCGATCTTCCGGCTGCCGGCGATCGGCGTCTTGACGCGCGCGACGAGTTCGCGATGGTGAAGCTCGGCCGAACTCGGCCCGACGTGGACGGCGCCCCCGGTCAAGCGATAGACGCTGCGCCGCCACCCTCGTGCCGGCACGTCAGTCGCCGGTCGCAGCATGCGCTCTACGGAGAAGTCGTCGGCCGAGGCAAATCCTTGATCAGCCCTGGCCCGGGAGCCATCACCGTTCGCCGGTGCGGCTTCTGCGATTCTCTCGGCGGCTTCTGCGCCGAGGAGCGGCACGGGGCGCCCCTCCTCCTGCCACAGCGATGCCGCTCCTTCCAGTCCTCCGTTTCCGTGGCTCACCCTGCGCCTCCTCCGTGGATCAACTGGATCTCCTCTAGGCAGTAGATCTACTGTTATAGCAGTGGAAGCGCGGAAGTGCGAGTGATGACCGCGTATAGTGGGAAGATCTCGCTAGGCAGTAGATCGACTGCCTTCGGCGACGAAGGAGACACTGAATGACCTCGCGACAGACCGCGCTAGGGAAGCTGCTTCAGGAACGGCGTGAGGCCGCGGGATACTCGCGAGCGCGTGCAGGCGAGCTCGTCGGAATCAAGCCCGGAACGATCGAGGGGTGGGAGCTCGGCCGGGTTGCCCGGCCCCCGATTCACGATGTCCTACGGATGGCGCACTTCCTCGGCATCTCCCCGGAAGAGATCAGCGCCGCCGTATTCGAGGACGCCGGCGCTATCGAGCCGCCCGCCGATCAGCCAGCTCGGCAAGAAAGAAAGAAAGGACGGAAGCGCAGCTCCGACGGCGCGGTTCCGCTGCTCGAAGCTGGCTACCGCCTCTTCGGTTGGCAGAGCGACGTGGAAGCGGCGCAGGCGCTCAACACGACGGCCGAGGAGGTGAGGCGTTGGCGGTCCGGAGATGAACCGATGGCGTTTGCCGATTTCCTGACGCTGACCTCGATGATCGGCGTCGCCGCAGCCGAGGCCATGCGGGGTGGCGACGCGCGCATCGCCGATCTTTCGGCTGCGGCGGAAGCGCTGGGCGTTAGCTCTGGAATCTCGAAGTAGTTCGCGCGGCCGCCCAGTGCTGCGGACGCGCGGGCATCGGGCGAGAGGACGCTCGCCCAGCCGATCGGGAATCTCGATTCTCAGCCCGCTGTCAACAAGCGATGTAAGCGGCGCGCTGCTTAGTCCGTCAGCTGCTCCACGTGGCCGTCGTCGCTAACGGCGTAAATGTCGATGCGCAGAATGTCCCGAACTCGTCTTGCGACTCGGAGTGCTGCCGCTTCTGCACCGCTCGGGATCACGACTGCGAACCTTGCGTTCGGGTCGTCGACTTCCTCGGCAGGCATGCGGCGCAAGAGCTGGCCGTAGAGCGTGTCGAGTCCCCCACCTGCGCTGCTCTTCGTGCGGCCCTTGACCTCGGCGTAGATGGTCTCAGGCCCGCGACGGGCCACCACGTCCACAAAGTCCGACTCGGTTTCGGTTTGCCAGCCTTGGTCTTCGAGCCAGCGGCAGAAGGCCGGTACGACCACATCGCGCTCGTGCCACGGCACGCTGTGTGGCCAGTTAGCCATCTCGCCAAAGTCTACGGCTGAGCTGTGGAAGGGCGTGACGCGCAGCCGACCTCATACGCCTCTCCCACTGCCAAAAGCGTTGGACAGCGCACGTCCCGTCCGTTTGCCGCGGGTCGTGTCCCTCGGGGACGCGAGAGCGGGCGTCGAACCGCCTTCCCGTCCCCTTCGTCTGGCGTCATTGCGCAACGCTGGCCCAGACGGGTTATCCGTTTGCCTGGTCGCACTCCTCTCGCGAGGTGCCAAAGCGGGCCGGCGCATGACGGACAGGCGTAACGTGCGCCAAACAGATGCGGGCGGCTGGGATCACAGCACTCGGCGAGCCGGTCGAGATCTTCGAGCTGGACGAGCCGGCGACGCCTGCCGCAGGCGAGGTCCTCATCGACGTCGTCGCCGCCGGCATCGGCAACTGGGACGACCTTGTCAGGATCGGCAGCTGGCAGATCGGCGGCCCGCCTCCGATGGCGCTCGGGACGTCGGCGGCCGGGACGGTCGCAGCGGTCGGCTCGGGCGTGGTCGAGCTGCGCGAGGGCGACGAGGTGATGACACATCCGCTGCCGCTTCGCCGTCACGGGACGTGGGCGGAGAAGGTGCTCGCGCCGGCGGCGGCCGTCGCGGCCCGACCGCCAGAGGCGTTATGGGAAGCCTGCGGAGCGTTTCCGATTCCGGCGCTGACTGCGGCTCAGGCACTCGACGAGGCTCTCGGGATCGAGCGCGGCGGCTGGGTCGTCGTCAACGGAGCCGGCGGAGTCACTGGCGGCGTGCTCGTCCAGCTCGCCGTGGCTCGCGGCGCCCGCGTGATCGCGACCGCGAGCGCGAAGAAGGCCGAGCGCATCCGCGGCTACGGCGCGTCGGAGGTCCTCGACTACCTCGGCGACTGGCCTGCGCTCGTTCGAGAGATCACCGCTGGCGGCGCGCCCAAGGCCGTCAACGCTGCTCCCGGGCAGGAGGCCACCACGCTGAAGACGGTCGCCGACGGCGGCCGCCTCGCCACGATCACGGGCGATCCGCCGCCGGAGGAGCGGGGCATCGCCGTATCCGACGTCTACGTCCGGCCCGATGGTCGGCAGCTTTCGGCCCTCGCAGACCTGCTGGCCCAGGGCCGCCTGAGCGTGCCGATCGCGTCCGTCCGTCCGCTCGAACAGGCGGCACAAGCGCTGGCCGAGGTAGTCGCGGGAGCGGACGGCGCGATCGTCCTCTCACTCCGAACCTAGCCTGGGGCGCGTCGCGCCCGCGCGCACACTTCTGGTGACATTCCCGCACTCAATGTCAGGCTCGGGGTCGTGGTGGCGTCTGATCGACGACGCAGACTCGGGTCGGCGGCGGCTGACTCGATTCCCGCATGTCGCCCGAGGGCTGACTTGCCAGCGTTGTGTCGCCGCCGCCTTCCCGAGACCGCCGAGCGTGACCTGATAGGAGCTTGGCAGCTGCCTCGATTGAGGCCTGTCCGCTCGCCGGTCGCCGCCAACGCTGAAGGAGGCGATCCCCATGATCGTGATCGGGGTGGACGTGCACAAGCACGAGCTGACGGCGGTCGCCGTCGACGAGCTCGGCCGCGAGCTCGCGAGCTGGAGCGGCCCGCTCGAGGACGCGCTGCTTGACTGGGCGCCCGCGGGCGAGCGGCTGTGGGCGCTCGAGGACTGTCGCCACGTCAGCCGCGGCCTCGAGCGGCTGCTGCTGGAGGCGGGCGAGCGCCTGGTCCGGGTACCGCCGCGGCTGACGGCGCCGCAGCGCCGCCGCGGCCGTGTCCGTGGCAAGTCGGATGCGATCGACGCGCTCGCGGTCGCCCGCGCTGCGCTGCAGGAGCCAAAGCTCGACCGACCACGCCCGGGCGAGGAGCGCCTGCGCGAGCTGAAGCTACTGGTCGACCACCGCGACGACCTGGTCGCCGAGCGGCGCCGAGCCCAGCAGCGCCTGCGCTGGCACCTGCACGAGCTCGACCCGACGCTCGCGATCCCGCTCGGCGCGCTCGACCGGGCGCTCTGGCTCGATCGGCTCGGCCGGCGCCTCGCCCGCTCCGAGCAGACGACCCAGGTGCGGATCGCGCGCCAGCTCCCCGCCCGCTGCCGCAGCCTCACGCGATCGATCCTCGAGCTCGAGCGCGAGCTGGCAGAGCCGACCGAGGCGCTCGTGCCGAAGCTGCTCGAGCTCGCCGGCTGCGGCCCGCTGAGCGCCGCCAAGCTGCTTTGCGAGATCGGCCCGATCGAGCGCTTCCGCTCGGACGCGCAACTGGCCCGCCACGCCGGCGTCGCACCCTTGGAGGCGAGCTCGGGCAAGCAGCAGCGCCACCGACTCGACCGCGGCGGCAACCGCCAGCTCAACTGCGCCCTGCACCGGATCGCGGTCACCCAGGGCCGCGTCCACAGCCCTGCCCGCGCCTACCTCGAGCGCAAGCAGGCCGAGGGCAAGAGCCGGCGCGAGGCGCTCCGCTGCCTCAAGCGCCAGCTCGCTCGGACGGTCTACACCACGCTCAAGAGCGAGCCGTCATTGACATAGGAGCAACGCGGGCCGAAAGAGCGCTGCTGCTGCCTGGCCCCGGTTGAACTGACTTTCTCCCCATGGACCCGCGGTGGTAGCTTCGATGAGTGCCGTTTCGCAAACACGTTCGGGCCGCGGGCACCCACGAGCGGGCTGCGCTGCTCCACGAGACGGCCGCGCGCTTCTGGGAGGACGCAAAGGATTCAGACCGGTCCGAGCGCAAAGAGAATCTCGCGTCCAAGGAGCGTGAAGGCGCAGCGGTTGAATGGGATCGCGCGCGAGAGGCGGGTTACGTTTCGGGCTGACGCTTAATAGCGCCCGCGCTTCGAGGCAATCTCGTCCTCGAGCAGGTCGGCGAGTTCCTGGCCCGTATCCTCGATGAGCTCCCGAATCCGGCCTTGCGTTCGCTCGTCGGTGAGGTTGAGCAGGTCGGAGAACGCGATCTGTATTGCCTGGATCTCGACATTCGCGCGGGCGAGTTCGTCTCTGGCCCGCTCAGTGTCGGCGAGCGCCCGATCGAGCGTCAGATACGCCGTCTCCGCAGTTCGGATCGACTCGGTCGCGCGGAACGCCATCGCGACACCGATGGCAAGACAGGCTCCGAGTCCCGCGACCGTCAGACCTCGACTGCCGATCGTCAGCCCGTAGCCGGCGACGCCGCACGAGAGGAGGAGTCCGGCGAGTGAGCCGAGGAGGACGCGCGATGCGCCGACGGCATGATTCGGGATCCGCGTGGAGGTGGCGAGCCGCACTGGGCGGTCGATGCGGAGAATCAGCGTGCTCGCCGCGAGCAGCGCGATGATCGCGCCTCCGCCCCAGGCGAGGGTGGCCCAGCGCTCGTCGACGTACCGGTTCTGCACCGCCTCGAAGGCATAGATGAGATTGCCGACGGTGAGGACCGCTTCGGCGAGCCCGAGCATCGCGATCGAGAGAGGCATGCCTTCCCAAGAACGAAGCGCCGCCGATGCGACGAGCATGAGGATGACGATGCTGAGGATGGGCCGGTTAAGCGTGAACACGGACGAGACGTTCACGCCGTTCTCAAGGCCGTGGCGAACAAACGGGGCCGCCAGCGCCACGCCAGCTGCGGTCACGATCACCGCGTCAAGGCTTGCCAGGCGGAACGAGATGAGCGAGCGCATCGCGATCACCAGCGCCGTGATCACGAGAAGCTGCGCGCCGACGAAGAACACGTCCCAGACGCCCGGCGGGTGCGGGACCTTGTTGCCGCCCGTGACGTAGTAGACCTGCCAGATCGCGGACCCGATGAGCCACGACGTCGCAGCGATCGCAAGGAGCAGCACGGGGCGTCGAAGGACGTTCGGCGCACGTGCGTACGCCCACCAGACAGACGGCGGCACGAGGATCATCACGCCGGTGAAGACGAACGTGAGTACTGGTCGCGGCGCGCCGAACGCCACTGCTGCGGCATAGGCGACGAAGCCTGCAGCGCCGAATAACGAAAGCACGCGGAAACGTCTGGTGCCGCTTCGCGAAGGCGGCGAGAAGAGTTCCGCTTCGTGCTCGTAGGCCGTCATGCGCTCCACACCACCTCGTGTCCGGAGCATGGCAGTGGTTCTACTGCCATCCTCTATGTTGACCGTGAACGTGCCGAGCCAAACGCAGGGGGTCGGTCCGGTGGATCCCGCGGATCTGCTCCAGGATCTGATCCGGTTCGACACCTCGAACCCTCCGGGTAACGAACGCCCTTGTCTCGAATTCGTCGCCAGCGCGCTCGCCGAAGGGGGAATCGACTCGCGGTTCCTCGCGAAGGAATCTGACCGACCGAATCTGATCGCCCGCGTGGAGGGGGCGGGAGACGCTTCCCCTCTCTTGCTGTACGGCCACGTCGACGTCGTGCCGGCTCGGCCTGAGGGCTGGACGCACCAGCCGTTCTCGGGCGACGCGATCGACGGTGTGATCTGGGGTCGTGGTGCCCTCGACATGAAGGGCGGTGTCGCGATGCTCATTGCGGCGCTCCTGAGAGTGGCCGGGCGAGCTTCCCCTCCCGCCGCGGACCTCATCCTCGTATTGACGAGCGACGAAGAGCGGGGGAGCCGGCTCGGAGCGAAGTTCCTCGTGGACGAGCACCATGACCTGTTCTCCGGCGTCCGGTACGCGTTCAGCGAGATCGGCGGATTCACTGAGTGGGTCGGCGACCGCCGGCTCTATCCGGTGCAGGTCGCCGAGAAGCAGCGCTGCCTCGTCCGCGCGACCATCCGAGGCGCCGGTGGTCACCCTTCCACCGTCGTCCGCCGCACGGCGGCCGCGAAGCTCGGGCGACTCCTCACCAGGCTGGATAAGAGACGACTCCCCGCCCACGTCACGCCGCTCGGCAGGCAGATGATCGGCGCAATGGCCCAGGCACTTCCCGCGCACCAACGCCTCGCGCTTCATGGCTTGCTTCGCGAACAGGTGACAAACCTGTTGATCCCATTGCTCGGGAAGGACGCGGCCCCGCTGGACGCCCTGGTCCACAACACCGCCACGCCGACGGTCATCCATGGCGGCGACAGCTCGAACGTGATCCCGACCGAGGTAACTGTCGACCTGGATGGGCGCGTGCTGCCTGGGCACACGCCTGCTGAGCTCGTGCAGGAGCTGGAAGACTTCGCCGGCGACCTCGCCGAGTTCGAACTCATCGAGGAAGAGCCGCCCGCGCGTGCGGAGCCAGACATGCGGCTCTATCCGATGCTCGCCGAAATCCTGCGGCAGAAGGATCCTGAGGGCGTTCCCATCCCGGCGCTGCTGCCCGGTTACACCGACGCGCGCCACTTCGCGCGTCTTGGGATCCAGACGTACGGGTTCCTGCCGATGCGCTTGCCGAAGGAGATCTCGGTCGACCTCATCCATGGTCCCGATGAGCGCGTGCCCGTCGACGCGCTCAGATTCGGCACGGACTGCCTCGCCGAGGCGATCGATCGATATCCGGCTATGGCAGGGAATCAACTGTAATACAGTAGATCAACTGTTATAGTCGTGCGACGATGACGGACCCGCGAGGCGAGGCGGCGTAGATGTCCACCACCGCCGTCGCCGTTCCCGGCCGGAGGCGCGCTTCTTCAAGGGTCGTCCTTGCGGGCGCACTTCTGGTCTTGCTGCTTGTCGCGGTGATCGGCGGCTTAGCGACGCAGGAGATGACGACGGGGTCTTCGCAGCCCTCTCCGATCGCCATAGCGGACATTCCGACTGACTATCTCGTCCAGTACGAGCGGGCCGCGCGGAGATTCGGCGTCGATTGGGCGGTGCTCGCTGCGATCGGGAAGCTCGAGTGCGACCACGGTCGCAGCCAGGCGCCGGGCTGCAATCCGCCGGGCACGGTGAACGCGGCAGGAGCGACTGGTCCGATGCAGTTTCTCGGCGCGACCTGGCGCACGGGCACCCCGCCGATGACGGTGCCTCAGCCCGGCCCGCCGGCTGCGAATGGGGAGGGGTACGCGACGGACGGCAACGGCGACCGGATTGCCGATATCTGGAATCCAGCTGACGCGATCGCGAGCGCCGCGCGCCTACTGCGCGCGAACGGTGCGCCCGACGACTATCGAGCCGCGATCTTTGCCTACAACCACTCGGCGCTTTACGTCTCGAGGGTGCTCGCACAAGCCTCTGATTACCGCGGCGCATTCGCGCCAGGCGCGACGGGCGGAGCCGTGAGCGCGCTTGCATGGGCGGTTGCGCATGTCGGCTACTTCAACGGGTACAGCCAGGGGCCGACCACAGATCGCGGCGGCTCCGTGGCCGATATGCAGAGCCGTGAGCCGGCAGGCACTACGTAAGCGTTCAGCTGGTTTTGGGGCTTTCAGGTGAGTGCGGGTATCGGGTCGCCGCGGGCGTGGGCGGTGACGACCTCGGTGAGGTAGGCGAAGAGCGACTGTCGTCGGAGTCGGCAGGTGATGGAGGCGGAGAGGAGCCGTTCGATGGTTCGTTCGCCGCGTTCGGATTGGCTGCCGAGTGAGAGCTTGCGGTAGATGACGGCGCCGCGGAGGCCGCGTTCGGCGTGGTTGTTGGTCGGCTCGACGTTGTCGGTGTGGGTGAAGGTCCAGAGGGCGGGCCAGCGCTTGAGGAGGTTGCGGGCGAACTGACCGTGGTACTTGGTGCGGGTGCTCTTGCGCGCCGCGTGTTCGAGCTCGGCGCGGAGCTTGGTCTGGAGCGGCTTCATCCGGCGGCGGAGCTTGCCGCGGTCCCCGTCTTGCTGGAACTGCTGCCACGCGCTGAAGAGGCTGTTGGTGATGACGAGGCCGGCGCAGCCGAAGTCGTGTTGTTCGCCCATGGCTTCGCTGTGGGCGGTGAAGTCTCGCAACAGGTGGGCCCAGCAGACTTGGCGGCGGGAGGGGTCGAGGTAGTCGTAGCCGCGGTAGCGGTCGGAGCAGACGATGCCGTCGTAGCGTTCGCCGAGGATGGTCTGCGCTTCGGAAGCGTGGCGGCCCGCTGCGATCCGGAACAGCGCTGTCGTACCGGTGAGCGCGCCCCAGAGCCAGCGGCGCTCGCCGCATGTCTTCCAGCCGGTCTCGTCGATGTTCACGACCGTGGACTGCTTGATCTGCTGCTCAAGGCGAGTGTGCGGCGCGGCGAGCGCGTCGCCGGCACGCTGCAAGATCGCATCCACGCTTCCGGTTGAGAGCTCGACACCGAACAGCTCCCGGGCGAGCTCGGTGGTGGCACGGCGCGAGACACGGTTACGCACCGCCAGTGTGACCACAGCGGCCTGCAACCTGGGGCCGAACGCCCAGCGGGACGCCGCTGGGACCTTGGCCGCCGTGACCGTCTCGCAGGCCGGGCAGCACACGCGGTGCAGCCGGTGCTCGGTCACCCGGACGGCGATCGGCGGCAGCTCCGCAACCTGACGCCGAGACGGCTCGGCAGCATCGAGACGCTCCTGCTCGACGAACTCGTACGCGCAACGCTGGCACCGCAGCGGCCAATGCTCAACGATCTCGTCGACCCGCTCGGGCGGAACGAGCCGCCGGTGGCGGCCCTCGTGCCCCTGCTGGCCGCCACGCTTCCGACCCGAACCTTTCCCGCGCGGCCGCGGTGGGGCCGACGGCGGATCCTGCGACGGCGGCAGCGACGAGTTCCGTGAACTCCGATTCAAACGACGCTCAAGCTCAGACACCCGATCCTCGAGCCGCTCGTTCGCAGCCACCAGCCGCTCATTCGCGGCCACCAGATCATCGAGCCGAAGCAGCAGACCGACAGCCCTCTCGCGATCACCATCGACAATCGCCTCCGCCTCGGCCCGCTCCACACAGAAACGTTCGCCGCCGGGACCGAGGTCCCTTCACCACCTGAACGGTTAC
>DASREE010000006.1:0-25710 GCA_035652235.1 Gaiellaceae bacterium
GCTCCTCGACCTCGAGCAAACGGATCTGCGCCTCCATCGCCTCCATCGTTGCAATCCCCATCGCTTCCCCCTTGACTCGCTTGCAAGGGAGAGGCTAGGACCGCCCCCGGATGGACCCGGTTACTGACCCAGGCTCCTAGGTGCTGCTGTAGCGGCCAACGGACAGCGACACCCGCGTCGGGCGAGTCGGCGCGTGACGCGCGCCGGCGCTGTCGAGCTCGAGCAGGAGCCTGGCGACGCGGCGGATCTTGCGCCGCCGGCGCCGTGGTGACAGTCGTCCGAGCAAGAAAGTCATGTTCGAGCAGCCTCCGCGTGTTCCTTCGGCGGCTGTCGCGCAGTCGCGGATCCTCCGTTCGGGTGCGGCTGGATCGTCCGGTGGAGGGCGGAAGTACACTTGGAGGATGGCGGTGCTGGATCTCGCCGAACGGCATCAGGCTCTCGTCGAGGAGCTGGTCGCCGACGTCCTCGCGTACAAGCCCGACGCCGACCGGGCGCTGCTCGAGCGCGCGTTCGCGTTCGCCGCCCGCGCGCACGAGGGGCAGCAGCGGCGGTCGGGCGACGACTTCGTCTCGCATCCGTTCGCCGTTGCGAAGATCCTCGCCGAGCTGCACCTGGACGAGGAGACGCTCGCCGCTGCGCTCCTGCACGACGTGGTCGAGGACACCGAGGCGGGCGCCGACGAGCTGAAGGCCGAGTTCGGCGAGGAGGTGGCGAAGCTCGTCGACGGCGTCACGAAGCTGACCCGGATCCAGTTCCAGAGCCGCGAGCACGCCGAGGCGGAGAACTACCGGAAGATGATCGTGGCCATGGCCCAGGATCCGCGCGTGATCCTGATCAAGCTCGCCGACCGGCTGCACAACATGCGCACGATCGAGTACCTGGGCAAGCAGAAGCAGGTGCAGAAGGCGAAGGAGGCGCTCGAGGTGTACGCGCCGGTCGCGCACCGCCTCGGCATCCACGCCATGAAGTGGGAGCTCGAGGACCTCGCCTTCGAGACGCTGCACCCGCGCAAGTACGCCGAGATCAGCGCCATGGTCGCCGAGCGCCGGGGCGACCGCGAGGAGCACGTCAAGAAGGCGTCGCGCGTGCTCGCGCGCGAGCTCGAGAAGGCGGACATCCCGGCCGAGATCTCCGGCCGGCCCAAGCACTTCTACTCGATCTACGACAAGATGGTCCGCAAGGGCCGGGAGTTCAACGAGATCTACGACCTCACCGCCATGCGCGTGATCGTCGAGCGCGACGGCGAGGAGGGGACGCGCGACTGCTACGGCGCGCTCGGTCTCATCCACTCGCTGTGGAAGCCGATGCCGGGGCGGTTCAAGGACTACGTGGCCATGCCGAAGCTGAACCGCTACCGGGCGCTGCACACGACCGTCATCGGCCCGGAGGGCAAACCGCTCGAGATCCAGATCCGCACCCGCGACATGCACCGCGAGGCCGAGTTCGGCATCGCCGCACACTGGATCTACAAGCGCGGCCGCAAGGGCGGCAAGGCCGACGAGGAGTGGACGAGCTGGATGCAGCAGCTGATCGACTGGGGCACGGACGAGGCCGATCCGCGCGAGTTCATCAAGAACTTCCGCCACGACCTGTTCGACGAGGAGGTCTTCGTCTTCACGCCCAAGGGCGAGGTGAAGACGCTGCCCGCCGGGTCGACGCCCGTCGACTTCGCCTACGCGGTGCACACCGACGTCGGCCACCGCATGGCGGGCGCGAAGGTGAACGGGCGGATCGTGCCGCTCCACTACCGGCTGCAGTCGGGCGACTTCGTCGAGATCCTGACGTCGAAGGCGGGGCGCGGCCCGTCGCGCGACTGGCTCACCCTCGCCGCGTCCTCGCGCGCCCGCAACAAGATTCGCCAGTGGTTCTCCCGCGAGACGCGCGAGGAGACCGAGGCCAGGGGGCGCGAGGCGCTCGAGGAGGCGCTGAAACGCCAGAACCTACCGATCAAGAAGCTCGCCGGCTCGGCTGTCCTCGCCCAGGTCATCCGCGAGGCTGGCTTCAAGAAGGCCGAGGACTTCTACATCGCCCTGGGCTCGGGGAAGCTGCCCCCGGCGCAGATCGTGCGCAAGGTGATCCAGCGGCTGAAGACGACGGAGGTCGTCGGCGAGGAGGCGATCCAGCTCAAGCCGACGCGGGCGAAGCCGGCCGCCGACCAGGCGCTCGGCGTCAAGGTGCACGGCGTCCAGGACGTGCTCGTGCGCCTCGCCAAGTGCTGCACGCCCGTTCCGGGTGACCCGATCATCGGCTACATCTCGCTCGGCCGCGGCATCACCATCCATCGCAGCGACTGCCCGAACGTGAAGGCGCTGCGTCGCAACGCCGAGCGCCTGACCGAGGTCGACTGGGACGGCGACGCGGCGCAGAGCTTCCGCGTCCAGATCGCCGTGTCGTCCTGGGACCGCCCTCGCCTGCTCGAGGACGTCGCCCGCACCTTCGCCGAGCACGGCGCCAACATCGTCGCGTACGGGGGCATGGTCGAGGATCAGCTGGCGAAGAACTGGTACACGGCCGAGGTCGGCGACGTGAAGTCGTTGCGCGCGCTCCTGAACGCGCTGCGCAACATCGACTCCGTCTTCGACGCGTACCGGGTGACACCGTCCTAGCCGATGGGCGACGACGCCGGCGCCGGCATCCATCCGACTGCGGCTGCCGGCTTCTCCGCCTCGGCTGAGGCGTACGAACGTGCCCGCCCGGGCTATCCGCAGGAGGCCGTCGCCTGGCTCGCCGATCGCCTGCGCATCGGGCCGGGCCGCGACGTCCTCGACCTCGCCGCGGGCACGGGCAAGCTGACGAGGGCGCTCGCGCCGCTCGGTGCCCGGCTCGTCGCGGTCGAGCCGATCGACGAGATGCGCGAGCATCTGTTCGCCGCGCTCCCGGACGTGGAGGCGTTCGACGGCACCGCCGAGGCCATCCCACTCCCGGACGGGTCGGTGGACGTCGTCACCTGCGGCCAGGCGTTTCACTGGTTCCACGCGCAGGCCGCGCTCGCCGAGATCCACCGGGTGCTGCGGCCGGGAGGCGGGCTCGCGCTGGTCTGGAACGTGCGCGACCTGTCGAATCCGCTCCAGGCCCGGATCCAGGAGATCCTGGCGCCGCACCGGGCAGGCGCCGTCTCCCACCTCGACATCGACCCGCCGGCGCTCCTGGCCGAGTCGGGTCTGTTCGGGCCGGCGGACACGCGCCGCTGGCTGTACGAGCAGCGGCTCTCGCGCGCGCACCTGGTCGACCGGATCGCCTCGACGAGCTTCGTGGCCACGCTCGACCCGGACGAGCGGGCCGGCGTGCTCAGCCTCGTGCTGGAGGCCGCCGAGGGTCACCCCGAGCCGATCGCGATCCCGTACGTGACCGAGGCGTACGCCGCCGACCGGCTCGAGCCGGGGGCGTAGCGTACGCCCGGCGGCGGAGGCGTGGCCCGAACGAGGGAGTTCGCGGCCGTTCACTCGTCCGGGGGATCGAGGAAGTTCCGGACGGGGGAACCCGTTCGAGGGATGGGCGTCACCAGGCCGCATGACGAGCGGGCCGGCCTCGCTCGTTCGAGGGAGGGCTCTACGGCTGCCAGCGCTCGCCGCGCGTGTCCCAGCCGACGAGGCAGTGGGCGGAGACGAGCCCCGCGACGCGCTCGAGGAGCGCGCGGCCAGCGTCGTCGTCCGGCGGAGGCTCGACGAGGAGCTCGGCGACCTTGCGGCCCTCGTACACGACGGGGACCGCCGTCCGCTCGCCGCCCGCCGAGGCGCCCGCGGTCGGCCCGAGCAGCAGCTTGTCGCCCTCGACGAAGGCGATTCCGACCCAGTCGAGGCCTCCGCGCTCGTGCAGGATCGCCACCACCTCGCGGAGCGCGTCGTCGGCGTCGCCGCCAGCGTCGAGGACGCAGCCGATCGCGTCGAGGGCCGCCCGGCCGGATCGCCCGTGCCGCTCGCTAGCCATCGACATCGTCGCCCTCGAACGCCCGGATGCATGCCCGCAGCCACTCCGGGATCGGCTGCGCCCGCCGCTCGGCCAGGTCGACCAGCACCACCGTCTGGCGCGCGGTCGCCATCAGCTCGTCGTCCGGGAGGAGGTAGGCCGCGTACTCGTAGGTCATGCTCGTCCTGCCGATGCGCGCCACCCGGCAGTGGATCTCGAGCTGGTCGTCGAAGACCGCCGGCGCGAAGTACTCGACCGTGTTCGCCCGCATGACGAAGTCCATGTCGGCGTGGCGGTGGAGCAGGTCGAGCTCGCGCAGGTACTCGACGCGCGCGAGGTCGAAGTACGGGTTGTAGCGCCCGTAGTAGACGATCCCCTGCGCGTCCGTGTCGGAGAATCCGACCCGCGTCCGCGCCGACAGCTTGAACGGCGGCTTGCTGGAGGCGGCCACGGTCTGAGCCTAACCGCGGACCGCACCCTGGCCGGGTGAAGGTCGGGATCCTGCTCCCGGCGGGCACGGCCGACGGGGACGCGGGCTGGCGCGGGATCCGCGAGCTCAGCGAGAGCGGAGGACGGCGAGAACCTCGTCGCGCTTCGCCTCCATCAGCTGGCGCGAGCGCGCCTCCAGGTTCAGACGCAGGAGAGGCTCGGTGTTCGACGGGCGGACGTTGAAGTGCCAGTCGGCGGCGTCGATCGAGATCCCGTCGAGGTGCGACACCGTCCCCTCGCCGCCGAAGCGCTCCTTCAGCTCCTGCAGCTTGAGCGGCACGTCCGCGACCGGCGTGTTCAGCTCGCCCGTGAGGAAGTAGCGCGCGCGGAAGGGCGCCAGGAGCTCGGACAGCCTGCGGCCCCGCGAGGAGACGAGCTCGAGCATGAGCAGGAACGGGATCACGCCCGAGTCCGCCTGGAAGAAGTCGCGGAAGTAGTAGTGGCCGGAGACCTCGCCGGCGAAGACGGCGCCCTCCTTGCGCATCCGCTGCTTGATGAACGCGTGCCCGACGCGGTTGACGAGCGGGACCCCACCCGCCCGCTCGATCGTCTCGGGCACGGCCCAGCTCGCGCGCACGTCGTAGATCACCTTCGCGCCCGGTTCCTTGGCCAGGATCGACTCCGCGAGGAGCGCCGTCACGAAGTCGCCCGGCACGAACTCGCCCGTGTCGTCGACGAAGAAGCAGCGGTCCGCGTCCCCGTCGAAGGCGACGCCGAAGTCGGCGCTCTCCGCGAGCGTCCTCGCGACGACGAACTCCCGGTTCTCGGGGAGCAGCGGGTTCGGCTGGTGGTTCGGGAAGGCGCCGTCGGGCTCGAAGAAGCACGTGACGGCGCGCAGCTGCGGCATGCTGCGCAGCACCTCGGGGAGCATGACGCCCGCCATGCCGTTGGCGGCGTCGATCACCACCGTCAGGTCGCCGATTCGCCCGGGATCGACGAACGACAGCACCCGCTCCCTCCAGGCGTCCCAGACGTCCGCGTCCACACGCGGGGCCCGGCTCGGCGCCGGCTCGAATCCGCGCAGGGCGCGCTCGCGCACGTCGACGAGCCCGGACTCGCCACCGACGGGCAGCGCCCCGCGGCGGACGATCTTCATGCCCGTGTACTCCTTCGGGTTGTGCGAGGCGGTGACGGCGATGCCGCCGTCGAGCCCGAGCGCGCCGACCGCGAAGTAGACCATCTCGGTGCCGACCAACCCCAGGTCGTGTACCTGCGCTCCCCCGTCACGAGCCCCGTCCCCGGCCGCCTCCGCGATGCTCGGGCTCGACAGCCGCATATCCCGGCCGACCGCGATCCGTCGCGGCTCGAACTGCTCGACGTAGGCGCGGCCGATCGCGTACGCACCTGCTTCGTCCAGCTCGGACGGGTAGATCCCGCGCACGTCGTACGCCTTGAACACCTTCGGGTCGAGCATCACGCGGATGCTACGCCGCGCACGCGACAGGGGTTGCCGCGGCCGCGCGCCGGGCCGGGACGAAGCCTCCGGGATGGGTCGTTTCTAGACTTGTGCTCGTGGAGCGGAAGCTGGCCACGGTCCTGTTCGTCGATCTCGTCGGTTCGACGGCCCTCGTCCGCAGCACCGATCCGGAGGTCGTGCGACGGCGGGTGACCCGTTTCTTCGACGAGGTGTCGCACTGCATCGAGGTGCACGGCGGGGTCGTCGAGAAGTTCGCGGGCGACGCCGTGCTGGCCGCCTTCGGCGTGCCGCAGGCGCACGAGGACGACGCCGAACGGGCGATCAAGGCGGCGTTCGCCATCCTCGACCAGGTGCGCGAGCTGGGCCTCGAGGCGCGGATCGGCATCGAGGCGGGCGAGGTCGTCGTCGACGACAGCGACTCGACCTTCGTCACCGGGGAGGCCGTCAACGTGGCCGCCCGCCTGCAGCAGGAGGCGGGCGCGGGCGAGGTGCTGATCGGGTCGGTCGCGCGCGGCCTTACCTCCGGCACCGTCGAGGCCGAGGAGGTGGGACCGACCGCGCTGAAGGGTCTCGGCGGGCCCGTCCCCGTGTGGCGTGCCGTCTGCGCCGGGGAGCGCCCGGACGCGCTGCGCGACGTGCGCGTGCCGCTCATCGGCCGCGAGCAGGAGCTGGAGCTGCTCTCGAACACGTTCGCGCGGACGGTGCGCGACCGCCGTGCGCACCTGTTCACGATCTACGGCGAGCCGGGCATCGGGAAGAGCCGCCTCGCGCGCGAGTTCGTCGACGGCCTGGAGGGCGCGACCGTGCTCTTCGGTCGCTCCCTTCCCTACGGCGAGGGGATCACCTACTGGCCGCTCGCCGAGATGGTGAAGACCGTCGCCGGCATCTCCGACGACGACCCGGCCGAGGAGGCGTTGGAGAAGCTTCGCGGCTGCTGCGAGGACGAGGCGGTCGCCGACCTGCTCGGCCTCGCCTCGGGGGTGCTCGAGGCCCTCCAGGGCGAGCGGAGCGCCCAGGAGATCGCCTGGGCGGCGCGGGAGCTCGCCGAACGGCTGAGCGAGACGCAGCCGCTCCTGCTCGTCTTCGAGGACATCCACTGGGCCGAGGAGCCGCTCCTCGAGCTGGTCGAGCACCTCGCCGACTGGGTGCGCGGGCCGCTGCTCATCCTCTGCCTCGCTCGCCCGGAGCTGCTCGACGTGCACCCGGGTTGGGGTGGCGGCAGGGTGCGCGCGACCGCCATCGAGCTCGAGCCGCTCGGCGAGGCGGAGAGCAACGCCCTGATCGAGGCGCTCGTGGCCGACGACCAGCAGGCGCTCTCGCCTGCGGCCAGGCGCATGCTGCTGGACAAGACGGAAGGCAACCCGCTGTTCGTCGAGGAGACGATTCGCATGCTGGTCGAGCGCGGGGGAGACGGCGGCGTCGAGCGGATCCCCGACACGATCCAGGCGCTCATCGCCGCGCGCATCGACCGGTTGCCGCGCAACGAGCGCGCCCTGCTGCGGCGGGGCGCCGTCATCGGCCGTGTCTTCTGGCGCGGCTCGCTCGCGCACCTGTCGCCGGACGTGGACAGCTTCGCCGAGGCGCTCGACGACCTGCTCGCGCGCGACCTCGTCGTTCCCGAGGCGCGCTCGTCGATCAGCGGCGAGCCCGCCTACCGGTTCAAGCACATCCTGATCCGCGAGGTGGCGTACGCGGGGCTGTCCAAGTCCGCGCGTGCCGAGCACCACGCGGCGTTCGCCGACTGGCTGCGGGAGCGGGCCGGCGACGAGCTGCTCGAGATCCGCGCCTACCACCTCGACGAGGCCGTACGGCTGCTGACGGAGCTGGACGGCAGCCCGCCGGCCGAGCTGGTCGGCGACGCTGCCGCGGCGCTCGCCAAGGCGGGACGGCGTGCGCTCCACCGCGAGGCGAATCGCGCTGCGCGGAGGCTCCTGCTGCGCGCCGTCGAGCTGGAGCCGACGCTCGAGCGCCGCTACGACGCGGCGCGCGCCGCCTGGCGGCTGGCCGACCTGCCGGCCGTCTCGCACGAGATGGAGCGCGTGGCCGCGGAGGCGAGCGCGACGGGCGACAGCCGTACCGAGGGGCGGGCGCTGACGGCGCTCGCCGAGGCGGCGCTGTACCGGGACGCGAACCTGCCGCGCGCGAAGGAGCTGGCCGAGCGCGCCCTGTCCGTGCTCGAGCGCGGGGACTCCTTCCGTGCGCTCATGATCTCCGCCACGATCGCGCGCTGGCAGGGCGAGTTCGTCGAGCAGGAGGCGTTCGTGCGCCGGGCGCTCACGCTCGGCCAGGAGCTCGGGCGACCCGACTTCGAAGCGCAGGCGACGCTCAAGCTGGTGGAGACCGAGCTGCAGCAGATGCGCTACGACGAGGCGAGCTCGCTCGCGCAGCGGGCGCTCGAGCTCGCGGAGGAGAGCGGCGGCATCGTCTCGCGCGCGCAGGCGCTCGCCGAGGCGGGGCACGTGAAGACGCACCGGGGCGACCTCGACGGCGCCGAGCAGCTGCTCGAGCAGGCGCGCTCGCTGTTCAGCGAGGCCGGCGCCTCCCTCCAGGTCGGCCGCACGCTGATGCGGCTGGCCGAGGTCGCGACCGGCCGCGGCGAGACGACGCGGGCCGAAAAGCTCCTGCGCGAGTCGATCCGCGTGCTCAAGCCGATCGAGGACCGGGGCACCCTGTGCGAGTCGCAGCGGGCGCTCGCGGACGCGCTTGCCGCGCAGGGCAAGCTCGAGGCGGCGGAGGGCGTCGCGCTCGAGGCGCTCCAGACGGTCGGCCCGCACGACGTCTCGTCCCAGGCGACGACGCGCTTGTCCCTCGCCGCGATCAGAGAGGCTCAGGGTCGCGACGAGGAGGCGGAGGCGCTCATGCGAGACTCGTGGGAGCGGGTGTCCGGGACCGGCTACCGCTCGCTCGAGGCATGGGCGCTGACGAAGCTCGACCAGTTCCTGCGCGACCGTCACCGGCCGGACGCACGGGTGGCCGAGCGCCTCGCGCAGCTGGCGCCGATCGGCGCCCTCGACGCGGCCTTCCAGGCCGACACCGAGCAGATCGCCTGAGCCCGCCGCCGCGCCGCGGGCCGCTGGGCCGGAAGGTCGCTCGTGCCTGCGCAGCGCGCCGGCGAGCGCGGGCAGGGGCGGGCGAGGAGCTAACGGCCCCTGTCACGCAGGAGCTTCGCCCCGGCGGCGACGCAGCGGCTGAACGGCGTTCCCCGCTCGCCGGGGGCGTGCCGCCTGCTCAGGCTCGCGCAGGCCGCCTGCGGCGAGGCGGTCTTGCCGCTCGCGAGCTTGGCCATGGCGGCGACGCAGCGGCTGAACGGCGTGCCGGGTTGGCCGGCGACGTGTTTTTTGGACTGGTCCCGGCAGGAGACGCCGTAGGCGCGTGCGCCCGCCGGCCGTCCTGTGACGGTGCTCGGAGACCCGGCCCCGCTCGGCCCGTGCGTGCCCGTCGGGCCCTTGTGCGGGTGGCCCGGCGTGCTCGGCCGGGCGCGTGGCATGGCGGTCGCCGGCGCGGCGGCGAGCCCGAGCACGGCCGCCATCGTCGCGATCGCTCCTGCGCGTCCCATCGCGTCGGGCGTCGGCCGGGCGCAAGCAGCAGACGACCCCTGTGCGAGTGATCGTGGCGACGGCGCGGAGGCTGTGCTCTCGTCCCGGCGACGCCGGCTCGGGCCGGCGCAGCCACCCGCTCAGGCCTCGCTGGCCTGCGCGAGCGGTGGGACGTCCTCGCTCTCCCCGAGGAGCACGGCGCGAATCCTCTGGCTCGACTCCTCGTCCGGCGACTCCGAGATGACCGTCGCGGGCCGCTCGAACCCGGCGAGCGCCTCCCGCAGCGGCTCGGCGCGCAGCGTGCCCTCGCCGTAGGGCAGGTGCTTCGTCTCGTTGCGGTTCGCGAACGCGATGTCGGAGAAGTGGACGTGGAAGGGCGAGCCCGGCTCCTGGACGCGGTCGGCGAGCGCGAGGACGGCCTGGAAGGCGTCCGCCTCGAGGAAGCCTCCGTCGCTCGTCGCGTGCATGTGCGCGAAGTCGAGCACCGGCCGCACCCAGCGGATCCGCCCGGCGATGGCGAGCACGTCCTCGGCGCTGCCGAGGTCGCGCACCCTGCCCATGACCTCGACGCCGAACGGTACCGCGCGCCCCTTCGCCTCCAGCCGCTCACGCAGCTCGCAGAGCTGCTCGGTGACGGCGGCGAGCGCCTCCTCCCGGCTGCGCTCGAGCAGGAAGCCGGGATGGAAGACGACGAGCTCCGCACCGGCGGCGACCGCGATTCCCGCCGAGTGGTCGAGCATGCCGACCGCCATGCGGAACTTCTTGCCGCGGTCGAGATGACCGACGAAGGCCGCGATCGGCGCGTGCACGGACAGGAGGATCCCCGCCTCGTGCGCGAGCGTCCCGAAGCGCTCCGCGAACGCGTAGTCCATCCAGAACCCGCCCTCGAAGTCGATCTCGCAGGCGCTGTAGCCGCGCTCGAGGAGCAGCCTGACCGCCTCCTCGGGGCTGTCGTGCGAGGGGACGCGGGCGGGACCGACGCGGATCGCCGACACGGGGGGTGACGCTAGCGCAGGCGGTGCGGGAGAGGCGGCTGCCCGCACCCGAACGCAGCTCCGTCCGATGCGAGCTCTACGGTTGACGCATGCCCGAGCGCCCGACCCGCATCGAGCTCTTGGAGCTCGACATCGACCTGCGCCTCGCCGACCTGTGGCGCGAGGCGGACGAGATCACCGACTGGAACCTCGAGATCGTGGCGGCGTTCATACGCGCCGCCTACGGCAAGGGGTACTGCGACTCGCTGACGGAGGAGTCTCCCGGAGCTCTCTGCCACGAGCACGGCTACCGCGTGCCGACTCGGCAGGCGCAGAGCCGCCAGCGGTAGCGGTCCCTCCCGTCCCGGAGGGACCCTGCTGATTCGGCGCTCGCGCGCGGACCCCGGCTAGAATCGCCGCGTGGCCCCCCGGCGCAACCCAGCGCGTCTCGTGGTCGCCCTGGCAGTCGCCGGCGCGCTGGCGGTCTTCCTCATCTACACCGCCATCGCGGGGGGCGGTACGCCGGCCGTCAAGCCGAGCGAGCTGCACGGCCGGACGTCGAAGGTGCAGCTCGTGGGCACCGTGGTCGGCCCGGTCCGGGTCGACGACCGCTCGCAGACGCGGCGCTTCCGGCTCGCCGACATCGGCGGCTCCGTCTCGGTCCCGGTCGTCTACACCGGCTCGGTCGGCGAGCTGTTCAAGGTCGGACAGCACATCCTCGTCAGCGGGCGCCTGCGTGGGGGCGTGTTCGTGGCCGAGCGCGACTCGATGATCACGAAGTGCCCCTCGAAGTACATCCCGAAGAAGAGCGCCACCTGACGCATGCCTGAGCTCGGCCGGGCCGCGCTCATCCTCTGTCTCGGGCTCTCGCTGTACGCCGCCGCCGCCGGTGCCCTCGCCGCCCGCGAGCGCCGCCGGCGCCTCGCGCTCTCGGCGCAGAACGCCCTCGTCGCGGCCTTCGCGTCCGCCGCCGTCGCCGCGGGCGTGCTGCTCGCCGCGCTGCTGCGTCACGACTTCTCGTTCACGTACGTCGCCGACCACACGAGCCGGAAGCTGCCGGCGCTGTACACGGTGTCGGCGTTCTGGGGCGGCCAGGAGGGCTCGCTCCTGCTGTGGCTGCTCGTCCTCACCGGCTATGCGTCGGCCGCCGTGCTCCTCGACCGCGTCGCGGCGAGGGAGGTGATCGCGTGGGTCGTGCCCACGCTCGGCGTCGTCGCCTCCTTCTTCGCGCTGCTGCTCGTCGCCGTCGCCAGCCCGTTCGACACGCAGGCGGCGCCGGCCGACGGCCTCGGCCTGAACCCGAGCCTGCAGAACCCGTACATGGTCGCGCACCCGCCGCTGCTCTACCTCGGCTACGTCGGGCTGACGGTCCCGTTCGCGTTCGCCATGGGCGCGCTCCTCTCCGGCCGGACCGACGAGCGCTGGATCGTCGCCACGCGGCGGTGGACGCTGGCGGCGTGGACGTTCCTCGGCATCGGCCAGCTGCTCGGCGCCCACTGGGCGTACGTGGAGGTGGGCTGGGGCGGCTACTACGCCTGGGACCCGGTCGAGAACGCCGCGCTGATGCCGTGGCTGGCGGCGACCGCGTTCCTGCACTCGGTGATGGTGCAGGAGAAGAAGGGGATGATGAAGGTCTGGAACATGCTGCTCGTCGTGATGGCCTTCTGCCTGTCGATCTTCGGCACGTTCCTCACTCGCTCGGGCATCGTCAACTCGATCCACTCCTTCACGCAGGGCTCGATCGGCCCATGGTTCCTCGGTTTCATCTGCCTGGTCACCGCCGGCAGCCTCGGGCTCGTCTTCCGGCGGCTTCCGCTCCTGCGGGCGAGGACGAGGCTCGAGTCGCCCGTCTCGCGCGAGGCGACCTTCCTGTACAACAACCTGCTGCTGGTCGCGCTCTGCCTGACCATCCTGTGGGGTGTCTGCTACCCGCTGCTGACGCAGGCGCTCCGCGGCGAGTCGGTGACGGTCGGCCGGCCGTACTACGACTTCTTCCTGCGCGTGTTCGGGCTGCCGCTCCTGCTGCTCATGGGCATCGGGCCGCTCGTCGCCTGGCGCAAGGCGTCGTGGCGCTCGCTGCGCCGGATCCTCGGCCTGCCCGCCGCGCTCTCGCTCGCGCTCGGCGGGCTCCTGATCGGGCTCGGCGCCGGCTCGTCGATCCCCGGGCTCGTCGCCTACACGTTCTCCGCCTTCGTCCTCGCCACGATCGTGCTCGAGTTCGCGCGCGGCACGCGAGCCCGTCGAGCGGTGGCCGGCGGCGGCTACGCGACGGCGTTCGTCGAGCTCGTCGCCCGCAACCGGCGCCGCTACGGCGGCTACGTCGTCCATGCCGCCGTCGTGCTGCTCGCCGTCGGCGTCGCCGGCTCGAGCGCCTACCAGTCGGTCTACGAGACGAGGACGAAGGCGCTCATGCCCGGCGACTCGGTGTCGGTGGGCGGCTACCGCTACGTCTACCGCGGCCTCTCGCAGCGGACGGAGGGGAACCACCAGGAGCTGCGCGCGGCGTTCGACGTGTACCGTGGCCGCTCCTACCTCGGTCGCCAGGAGCCCGGCAAGAACTTCTACTTCGCCGAGCAGCAGACCTCGAGCGAGATGTCGATCAGCTCGAGCCTGCTCACGGGGGAAGACCGGGACGTGATCCTGAACGGCGAGACGAGGCAAGGGGGTGTGTTCGTCAAGATCCTGATCAAGCCCCTCGTCAACCTCATCTGGCTGGCAGGCTTCGTCTTCGTCGCCGGCTGCGTGATCGCGCTGTGGCCGGACGCCCGCGAGGAGCGCCGCCTGGCCGAGCGCTACGAGCGGGCCGGGGCGCTCGCGCGAGCCTGATGGAGACGGCCGCGCTCGTCCTCGGGGGGCTGCTCGCCGTCGCCTGCGTCGTCTTCGTCTCCCGTCCGTTCCTGCGCGAGCCCGGCCTGCCGGCGCAGGCCGACCGCCTGCACGAGCCGGACGCAGCCGAGCAGCGGCGGCTCTCGCTCGCCGAGGAGTGCGACCGCGCGCTCGCGGCGCTGAAGGAGCTCGAGTTCGACCACCGCACGGGCAAGGTCTCCGACGAGGACTACCAGGAGCTCGTCGGGCCGCTGCGCCGGGAGGCGGCCGCGGCGCTCAGGGCGCTCGGCGCCGCCGGTCAGCCGGGAAGGGGAGCCTCGCTTCCCGGCGAACCGGAAGGCACATGGTCCGCCGAGCGGCCCTTGCCTTCCTCGCGCTCGTCCTGATCGCCGCACCGGCGGGCGCAGGGTCGATCGCCGGGCAGAAGCAGTCGCTAGACGCCCACATCGCCTTGCTCGGCGACCGTGTGGCGCGGTCGCGAGCGCAGGAGGCGCGCGTCCGCGCCGAGATCGCGTCGGCGTCGGCACAGATCCGTGCGCTCGAGCTACGGGTCGGCGACGTCTCCACCCGGCTCGGACCGCTCGAGCGGGAGCTCGCCCTGCGCGAGCGGAACGTCGCGCGCCTGGACGCACTCTACGGGCTCCAGACGGAGCGGCTGCGCTGGCTCAGGCAGGAGTCGCGGCTGACGGTGCGCCGGCTGAACCGGCGGCTGGTGACGCTGTACGAGACAGACGAGCCGGACACGCTCGAGGTCCTGTTCTCGGCGCGCAGCTTCTCGGACGCGCTCTCCGGCCTCGACTACCTGGAGCAGGTCGGCCGAGCGGACAAGCGCATCGCCGAGGCGGTGGCCGAGGCGCGGACGGAGGTTGCGGCGGCACGGACGAGGACGGCCCGGGCCCGCACGCAGATGCGTCAGGAACGGCGGGTGCTGGCGGTGCGGGTCGCCCAAGCGCGGGCGCTCCGGGCGGAGCTCGTCGCCGGTAGATCGAGCCTCGTCGCGACGCGCGCGGCGAGGCAGCAGGCGCTGGCGCACCTGACCGCGCAGGAGCGGCAGGAGCTCGCCGAGATGGAGGCGTTGCAGGCAGAGAGCGAGCGCCTCGGTGCCGCGATCCGGGCGGCGCAGGAGCGCGCCGCGGAGCAGGCCCGGGCGGTGAGCCGGGCCTCGGCGCAGCCTGCGGCGACAGCTGCCACCGCGAGCGCACCGCCTTCCTCCAGCGGCCTCGTCTGGCCGGTGAGCGGGCCGATCACGAGCCCGTTCGGCTGGCGCTGGGGCCGCATGCACGAGGGCATCGACATCGGCGCCGGCGACGGCACGCCGATCCACGCAGCGGCGGCGGGCCGCGTCGTCTACGCGGGCTGGATGGAGGGATACGGCAACCTCGTCGCGATCGACCACGGCAACGGCCTGTCGACGGCGTACGCGCACCAGGAGCGGATCGTCGTCTCGCTGGGCGAGGAGGTGAGCCAGGGGCAGGTGATCGGCTACGTCGGCTGCACCGGCCGCTGCTTCGGGCCGCACCTGCACTTCGAGGTGCGGGTGAACGGCGCGCCGGTCGACCCGCTCGGCTACCTCTGACGCCGGTCGGAAAGCCCCTACACGAGACCGAGCGTCTGGCCGAGCAGGAAGACGTTGAGGCCGCTGATCACGACCGCCACGACCACGGCCGCGGCCGTGGTCAGCCGGTGGTTGACGAGCGCCCCCATCACGCCGCGCCTGCTCGTGAAGACGACGAGCGGGACGAGGGCGAAGGGGATGCCGAAGGAGAGCACGACCTGGCTGATGACGAGCGTGCGCGAGGGGTCGAGGCCAAGCCCGATGACGACGAAGGCGGGGAGCATCGTGATCGACCGGCGCAGGAAAAGCGGGATGCGGCGGCGGACGAACCCCTGCATGACCACCTGCCCCGACAGCGTCCCGACGGCCGAGCTCGACAGCCCGGAGACGAGGAGGGCGAGCGCGAACAGCGTGCTCGAGGCGCCCCCGAGGATCGGCTCGAGCGTCCTGTGCGCGCCCTCCAGGGAGTCGATGTCGCGCAGGCCGCTGCGGAAGAAGACGCTGGCCGCCATCACCAGCATGGCGATGTTGATCAGGCCCGCGATGGTCATGGCGATGAGCACGTCGACTCGGGTGTAGCGGAAGAGCGCGCGCGCCTCCTCGTCCGTCTCGGGGACGATGCGGTTCTGGGTCAGCGCCGAGTGCAGGTAGATGACGTGCGGCATGACGGTGGCTCCGAGGATGCCGACGGCGAGCAGCACGGAGTCCCCGCCCGCGAACTGCGGCCAGACCGCGTGCTTCGCGACCGTCCCCAGCGGCGGGTGGGCGAGGAAGAGCTCGCCGAGGTAGCAGACGCCGATCACGCCGACGAGCGCGGCGATCACCGCCTCGAGCGGGCGGAAGCCGAACCGCTGCAGGCCGAGGATCGCGAAGGCGGCGAGCGCCGTGAGCAGCGCGGCTGGGAACAGGCCGATGCCGAGCAGCAGGTTGAAGCCGAGCGCCGCCCCCAGGAACTCGGCGAGGTCGGTGGCCATCGCGATCCCCTCCGCCTGCAGCCACAGCCCGATCGTCACCCGCCGCGGCAGGCGCTCGCGGCAGACCTCCGGCAGGCTCCGGCCCGTGGCGATGCCGAGCTTCGCCGACAGCGTCTGGATGAGCATCGCCATCAGGTTCGAGAGGACGATCACCCAGACGAGCGTGTAACCGAACTTCGACCCGCCGGCGACGTTGGTGGCGAAGTTGCCCGGGTCGATGTAGGCGACGGCCGCGATGAAGGCGGGGCCGAGGAACGGCCAGATGCTCAGACGCGCGTGCCCGCGCAGCATGCGCTCGCCGGCTCCGAGCGGCCGGGCGAGAGCCTCTGACCGCGTCGCCATCATCCGTCCTCAAGTCTAGCGAAAGTTAGACCACACTAAATCAACCGTGGGCGCGGATGCATGTGGGCTCGTGGCACCGACAGCGCCCGAGGCGGGCGGCGCGGCTCAGCCACCGTCTCCGACGCGGGCGAGGTGGATGTCGGGGAGGTTGCGGAAGCGCTCGTCGAGGTCGAAGCCGTAGCCGACGAAGAACTCGTCGGGGACGGTGAAGCCGACGTAGCGCACCGGGAGGTCGGAGACGAGGCGCCGGTAGGGCCGGTCGAAGAGGGTGACGGCCGCCAGCGAGCGGGGCTGGCGGAGGCCGAGCGTCCTCGTCAGCGTGTACAGCGTGAGCCCGGTGTCGACGACGTCCTCGACGAGGAGCACGTCCTGCGCCACGACGTCGAGGTCGAGGTCCTTGAGCAGGCGGATGGCGCTCGAGCCGCCGGTGTCGCGCCCGCCGTAGCCGGCGAGCTCGACGAAGTCGATCCGGTGCACGATGCCGAGGGCGCGCGAGAGGTCGGCGAGGAAGACGAAGCTCGACTTGAGGCAGCCGACGAGGATGGGGTCGCAGCCGGCGTAGTCGTCGTCGATCTGCGCGGCGAGCTCGGCGACGCGCGCGGCGATCTCGTCGCGGCGCAGGTAGACCTCGCCGACGGGCCCGGCGCCGGCGTCGGCACGGGCGTTCGCGCCGGCCAGCGCCCGGGCCGTGTCAGGCACGCGCGGCCGCCTCTCGCGGTCCGCCCCCAGGCAGCACTACGAGGCGAGGTCCAGCCGGTAGCGCTGGGCCAGGCGCTCGATGTCGTGCTTGTAGAACAGCTTGATGTTGACGGACGGGTAGCGCGCGCGGAGCTTGCGCAGCTTGCGGTTCTTCCGCGTCACGAGCGACTGCTTCATCACCGTCACCTCGAGGTAGAGGTCCTGCTCCGGCAGGTAGAAGTCGGGCGTGAACGCCTCGGTCGGACGCCCGTCGGGGCCCTCCTCGAGCACGAACGTGCGCGGCTCGTACTGCCAGGGCACGGCGTAGTAGTCGAGGATCTTGGCGCACTCGAGCTCCGCCCCGTTTTGGAACTGGGGAGGCTCTGACCCACGATACGCCTGGAAATCGGGGATTTCCATCGCCACTGAGGCTAGGCTAGCAGCGGGTCCGGACGCGGCCCCCTCGGAGGGATGATCCCCTCGCCGCAGGGCTCCCGCGCGACCGACGGTCGCGCGGGAGCCCGCCCGGCCACTAGGATGGCGCCGCGGTGCAGGACGCCTACGGCAAGCTCGTCGAGCGGCTCGGCGAGGTCTACGACCTCGGCGCGGCCGCAGGCCTCCTCTCCTGGGACCAGCGCACGAAGATGCCGGCCGCCGGCGCCCGCGCTCGCGCCGACCAGCTCGCGACCCTGACCCGGCTCGCCTACGAGCGGTTCACGGCGGACGAGATCGGCGAGCTCCTCGAGGAACTCAAGCCGTACGAGGCATCGCTCGACTACGACTCCGACGAGGCGAGCCTCGTACGCGTCGCGCGGCGCGACTACGAGAAGGCGCGCCGCGTGCCGCTCGAGCTGCGCGCCGAGACCGCGCGGGCGGCTGCGCTCGCCGAGCCGGTGTGGCGGGAGGCTCGCCTCGCGTCCGACTTCGACAGCTTCCTGCCGCACCTCGAGCGCGCGATCGAGCTCAAGCGCGAGTACGTCGCCTGCTTCGAGCCGTACGACGACCCGTACGACCCGCTCCTCGACGACTACGAGCCCGAGATGAAGACGGCGGAGGTGCGTCGCGTCTTCGCCGACCTCAAGGCCGGCCTCGTCCCGCTGGTCGCCGCGATCGCGGAGCGCTCGGACGCGGCGGAGGTGCCGCAGCTCGTGGGGCCGTTTCCGCTCGAGGCCCAGCAGGAGGTCGAGCTCACGCTGCTGCGGGCGTTCGGGTTCACGGACGAGGAGTGGCGGCTGGACGAGACGGCGCACCCGTTCGCGTCCAAGGGCGGCCCGCAGGACATCCGGCTGACGACGCGCCACGTTCCCGACAGCCTGACCTCGCTCTTTGCCTGCATGCACGAGTTCGGGCACGGCCTGTACGAGCACCAGGTCGACCGCGGCCTGTACCGCACTCCCCTCCAGCGCGGCGCCTCGCTCGGCGTGCACGAGTCGCAGAGCCGCATGTGGGAGAACATGGTCGGGCGCAGCCTCGCCTTCTGGCGCGGCTTCTACCCGACGCTCCAGGCTGCCTTCCCGGATGCGCTCGCCGGCCTCGACGTGGACGGCTTCTACCGCGCCGTCAACCGCGTCGAGCCCTCGCTCGTCCGGATCCACGCCGACGAGGTCACGTACAACCTGCACATCATCCTCCGCTTCGAGCTCGAGCAGGAGCTGATCGGCGGGCGCCTGCCGGCCCACGAGCTGCCCGCAGCCTGGGACGCGCGGGTCGAGCAGTACCTCGGCATCGAGGTGCCGGACGTCGCCGACGGTTGCCTGCAGGACGTGCACTGGTCGAGCGGCTCCTTCGGCTACTTCCCCACCTACGCCCTCGGCAACGTCGTCGCCGGGCAGCTGTGGGAGCGCATCCGCGCCGACCTCCCCGACCTCGAGCAGGCGATCGAGCGCGGCGAGTTCGCGCCGCTCCGCGAGTGGCTGCGCGAGCACGTCCACCGCCACGGCCGCAAGTTCCTGCCGCGCGAGCTCGTTGAGCGGGTCGTCGGGGCCGCGATCGACCCGCAGCCCCTGCTCGGCTACCTGCGGGCGAAGTTCGGCGCCATCTACGGCCTCTAGCCCGACGCGCTCGGGCGGCCTCCGCCGCCGTGGGAGCGGCCGTACACTCTCCCCATGGCGGCCGTTCCGAACGGCTCCTTCCGCATCGCCCACATCTCCGACCTGCACTGCGGAGGGCCGCACTTCGTGCCGACGCTGCTCGAGCGGGCGATCAGCGAGATCAACGACATGCAGCCGGACATCGTCATCTGCTCCGGCGACCTGACGACGTTCGGGTTCAAGCCCGAGTATGCGGAGGCGAAGGCGTTCCTCGACCGCCTCGAGTGCCGTGCGCGCGTGATCGTGCCGGGAAACCACGACGCCCGCAACGTCGGCTACGTCCACTTCGAGGCGATGTTCGGCGAGCGCAGCTCCGTTCTGCGCGCCGACGGGGTGACGGTCGTCGCCGTCGACTCGACCGAGCCCGACCTCGACCACGGCGAGATCGGCCGCGGCCGCTACCCGTGGATCGAGCAGCAGTTCGCCGTGCCCGCCGCGCTCCGCATCTTCGTCCTGCACCACCACCTCCTGCCGGTGCCCGGGACGGGCCGCGAGCGAAACGTCGTCTACGACGCGGGCGACGCGATCGAGTGCCTGCTGCGTGCAGGCGTCGACCTCGTCCTGTGTGGGCACAAGCACGTGCCGTACGCGTGGCGGCTCGAGGACATGTTCATCGTCAACACGGGCACCGTGTCGTCCATGCGCCTGCGCGGGAATACGAGACCCTGCTACAACGTCGTCGACGTCGACGGGCACCGGGTCGAGGTCTGGCGGCACTACCCCTATCACGGGCGCGACCTGATCATCCGCTTCTCCACCGAGACGCTCGCCTACGAGAAGCACGTGAGCGGGATCGAGTCCGAGATCTCGGGGCGGCCGTGAGGGCGCTCGCGATCGTGGACGGCGAGCACTACCCGCCCCTCGTCCGCGAGGCGCTCGGGGAGCTGCCGTACGAGGTGGTCGCGGCGGTGCTCGTCGGCGGCGCCGAGAAGCTGCGCGGCGGCGAGAGCTACGGCGTGCCTCTCGTGGCGGAGCTCGAGCAGGCGGTGCGAGAGCTCGCCCCGGACGTCGTCCTCGACCTGTCCGACGAGCCCGTGCTGGGGCCGGAGGAGCGCTTCCGGCTCGCCAGCCGCGTGCTCGCGCTGGGGCTGCCGTACGTCGGCGCCGACTTCCGCTTCGACCCGCCGGCGTTCGCGCCCGTCGAGGTGCCGACGATCGCCGTCGCGGGCACGGGTAAGCGCGTCGGCAAGACGGCCGTGACCGGGCGGGTGGCGCGGCTCGGCGCCGAGCGCGGCGAGGTGGTCGTCGTGTCGATGGGGCGCGGCGGCCCGCCCGAGCCCGAGGTCGTCGCCTCGCCGCCCGGCGTGCGCGAGCTCCTCGCCCGCTCCCGCGGCGGAAGCCACGCGGCTTCCGACTACCTGGAGACGGCCGTGCTCGCGCGGGTCGTCACCATCGGCTGCCGCCGCTGCGGCGGCGGGCTGGCCGGCGCCACCTGGACGGCAACGGTCGACGAGGGGGTGCGGCTCGCCGCGGCGCGCGGGCCGCGGCTCGTCGTCTGCGACGGAAGCGGCGCGGCGCTGCCGCCGGTGGCGGCCGACCGCCGCGTGCTCGTCGCCTCGGCCCGCCAGCGCCCGGAGGTGCTGACCGGCTTCCTCAACGCCTACCGCATCCTCGTCTCCGACCTGGTCGTGTTGACGATGGCGGAGGGCGCGCCCGCCGAGCTGCGCCGGCGGATCGAGGAGGTGAAGCAGGTGCCCGTCGTCGCCTCGCGGCTCGAGCTGCGGCCGGCCTCGCCCCTGGACGGCCGGCGCACCGCCGTGTTCACGGCCGGTCCCGCCCAGACCGCGCATTTGGACGCCGAGGTCGTGCACGCCTCCGCGAGCCTCTCCGACCGCGCGGCCCTTCGCCGGGAGCTCGAGCAGGTGCAGGCGGACGTGTACCTGGTCGAGATCAAGGCGGCGGCCATCGACGTGGTCGCGGAGGCGGCCGAGGCGCGCGGCGCCGAGGTGGTGTTCGCGGAGAACGTGCCCGTCTCGCTGCCCGGCGAGCCGGATCTGGACGAGGAGCTGCGGGCGCTCGTCGATGCCGTGCTCCGGGAGCCCGCCGCCGTATGAGCGCCCCTCCGTCGCACCCGGACGAGTTCCCGCCGCTCGGCGAGCAGAGCGAGCTGCCGTACTCGAAGGGCCTGCTCGCGCGCGCGCTCACGGCCACGGGCCTGCCGACGATGCGCGCGTACGAGCTGGCGCGGCGCGCGGAGGAGGATCTCGCACAGCGCGGGGCGGCCGGCATCGACCTGGAGCGGCTCGAGGAGCTGGCGAGGGAGGTGCTCGGCGACGAGGAGGGAAGCGCGGCGATCCGGATGCTGCGGCTGTACCGGGAGTTCAAGGCGCTCGACCTGCCGATCTTCGTGTTCGTGGGCGGCGGCACCGGGAGCGGCAAGTCGCGCGTCGCCACCGAGGTCGCCTACCGGCTCGGGATCACGCGCGTCACCTCGACGGACGTGATCCGGCACACGATGCGCGCCTTCTTCTCGGAGCGGTTCATGCCGACGATCCACTACTCGAGCTTCGAGGCGGGCCGCGGCGACTGGGCGGCGCAGGACGAGGAGCCCGTGCTCGCGGGCTTCCTCGACCAGACCCGCAACGTGCTCGTCGGCGTCGGCGCGGTCATCGACCGCGCGCTGCAGGAGCGCTGGTCGATCGTGCTCGAGGGCGTGCACCTCGTGCCCGGGCTGCTGCCGCCGATCGAGGGCGCCCTGACCGTGCACTGCGTCCTGCACATCGGCGACCGCGAGGCGCACGCGAGCCACTTCTGGGTGCGCGACGCGGCCTCCGAAGGGATGCGGCCGGTGCAGCGCTACCTCGACGCCCTCGACGACATCCGCCTCCTGCAGGGGGCGATCGTCGAGCGCGCGGAGCGCTGCGGCGTGCCCGTGATCGAGAACACGGACATCGAGCGCACGGTGGCGACGGTGATGGCGCTCGTCCTAGAGAGCGTCGAGGCGAGGAGGGGGGTGGTGGCGGGTGGCGCAGGTGTCTGAGCAGCCGCGCCCGTTCGGAAGCGGCGAGGCGCGCTCGACGTGCAGCTGCGAGCTGTACGCCCGGGCGACGGAGCGCTCCGCGCTCGCGAGCGCGCGCTGGCTCGGCCGGGGCGACCAGGAGGGCGCCGAGGAGGCGGCGTTCTCCGGCATGGAGAGCGCGCTCGAGCGGCTGGCCATCTCGGGGCGCGTCGTCATCGGCGCCTCCGAGGGCTTCGCGCATCTGGAGGCAGGGTCGGAGGTGGGGGCAGGCGGCGAGGCGGTCGACCTGGCCGTCGATCCGCTCGAGGGGCGAGAGGTGGTCGCCCGCGGGGGGCACGGCGCGATGTCGATCGTCGCGGTCGGCGAGCGGGGCTCGCTGATCACGCTGCCGGACATGTACATGCGGCAGATGGCCGTCGGGCCGCGGGCGCGCGGCAGCATCGACCTGCTGCGGCCGGTGGCCGAGAACGTGCGCGCGATCGCGGAGGCGTTCGGGCGCTCCGTCGGGGACGTGACGGCGATCGTGCTCGACCGCCCGCGCCACCACGACCTGATCGAGGAGATCCGTGCGGCGGGCGCCCGCATCAAGCTGATCCCGGACGGGACGGTGACGGCCTCGATCTCGGCGGCGATCCGCGGCACGAACGACCACCTGGCGATCGGCATCGGCGGCACCCGGCAGGCGGTGATGACGGCCGCCGCCCTGCGCTGCCTGGGGGGCGAGCTGCAGGCGCAGCTGTGGCCGACCTCGCGCAGCGAGATCCACGCCGCGGCCGAGCACGGCATCGATGACGTCGAGCGCGTGCTCACGGGCGACGAGCTGGCCCCGGGGGAGATCATCTTCGCGGCCACCGGCGTGACGAACGGCGACCTCCTGCGCGGCGTCCGCTTCCTCGCCGACAGCGCGCGCACGCACTCGCTCGTCATGTGCACGCGCTGCAACTGGGTGCGGTTCGTCGACGGCGTGCACTTCTTCGCGCGCGAGCGGCGCGAGGAGGTGCGCCTGCCGGGCTACTGAGCGTCGCCGGCGCCCGCCCGCGGCCACTAGACTGGGGAACGTGCCAACGCGCGAGGAGGTGCTGGAGGCGCTGCACCGGGTCGAGGACCCGGAGCTCGGGATGGACATCGTCGAGCTCGGCCTCGTCTACGACGTCGAGGTGGAGGGCCCGAAGGTGAAGGTCGTGCACACGCTGACGTCGATGGGTTGCCCGGCCGGGCCGATGATCCAGGAGGACATCCACGCGGCGATGAGCGCCTCCTTTCCGGATGTGTCCGACGTGGAGCTCGAGCTGACCTGGGACCCGCCCTGGACGCCGGAGCGCATGTCGGACGACGCGAAGTTCATCCTCGGCTTTGGCTGATATCGCGCCCCGGCTCGGGGCTGGCCCCGGCTCGCGCTCGGGCGCGAACGGGCGTATCCTCGCCGTGTCAGCTCGCGAGCTCCCACCGGAGGAGGGCAGGATGACGAGGCTCGTAGTGCTCTCGGCGATCGCCGCGGCAGCGGCCGCGCTCGCCGCCACCGGCGCCGGTGCCGCCCGGACGGCGGCAACGATCGTGGTCTTCCCGGGCGGGTCGATCCAGGCTGCGGTCGACGCCGCCAACCCCGGCGACACCATCGTCGTCATGCCCGGCCGGTACGAGGAGACCGTGCTCGTCCAGAAGGACGGGATCACCCTCAGGGCCGGCCCGGGCTTTGGCAGGCCGGGCATCGTGCCCCCGCCGGTGTCGACCTCCCCCTGCGGGGACGTCGGCATCTGCGTCGCCGGCGACGTCGACTTCGCCACGGGAGAGATCTTCCGTCCCGTCCAGCACGTGACGGTGACCGGCTTCCAGGTGGTCGGCTTCGCCGACTCGGGGATCCTCGCCTACGGCGCCAACCAGACCACGTTCAGCAACGACACCCTGATCGGCAACGGGCAGTACGGGGTGACCGCGTTCAGCTCCACGCGGACGACGTTCGCGAACAACAGGGCGCAGGGGAGCGAGGAGGCCGGCATCTACGTCGGCGACTCGCACCCGGCGCTCGCCACGGTGAGCGGCAACGCCGTGCTCGGCAACGCGATCGGGATCCTCGTCCGCAACGCGGAGGGCGTGACCATCGCCAGGAACGCCGCTTCGACGAACTGCGCGGGCGTGGTCGTGCTCGGGGACGCGCCGGGCTCGGCCGGCGGGGCCACGATCACCTCGAACGCCGTGCACGACAACTCGGCCGCCTGCTTGTCCGAGATCGGTCCCGTCTCGGGGCTCGGCGTCGGCCTGATCGGCGCGCACGACACCACCCTCAGCGGCAACACGATCACGCACAACGTGCCGGCGAACGTGCACGACCTGACGGGCGGCGTGGTCGTCATGAGCGGATTCCTGGGGACGCCGTCGAGCCGGAACAGCGTCACCGGGAACACGATCACCGGCAACTCCCCGGACATCTTCTGGGACGGCCTCGGGCTCGGCAACGTGTTCGCGCACAACGTCTGCAAGACGAGCGTCCCGAAGGGGCTCTGCCACTGACCGACTCGAGGCGGCGGGGCGAGCCGCCCCGCCGCCTCGTCTCTCCTCCGACTCGCCCGGCTACTCCGGGATCCGGAGCACGATCTTCCCGAACTGCTCGCCCGCCTCGAGGCGCTCGTGCGCGGCGCGCGCCTCGGCGAGCGGCAGCACCTGGTCGACCACCGGCCGCGCCCGCCCCGAGGTGACCAGGTCGAGGCAGGCCTCGAAGTCGGCCTTCGAGCCCATCGTCGAGCCGAGCACGACCAGCTCCTTCCACCACAGGCGGTGCAGCGCGGCCGGGGGGTTCGGTCCGGTCGTCGCGCCGCAGACGACGATCCGCCCGCCCTGCGCGGCCACCTCCACCGTCGTCTTCCAGGTCGCCTCCCCGACCGTCTCGACGACGACGTCGACGCCGCGGCCGTCCGTCAGCTCCCTGACGCGGGCGCGGACGTCCTCCGAGGCGTGGTTGATGCCCACGTCGGCGCCGAGCTCGCGCGCCCGGGCGAGCTTGTCGTCGCTCCCCGAGGTGACGACGACCCGTGCGCCGATCGCCTTCGCGATCGCGAGCGCGGCCGTCGCGACGCCCCCGCCGATGCCCCACACGAGCACCGTCTCGCCGGGCACCAGCCCGGCCTTCGTCGCCAGCATCCGGTAGGCGGTCTCGAACACGAGCGGGAACGCCGCCGCCTCTTCGAACGAGAGGTCGGCCGGGATCGGATGGACGAACTCGCGCGGCACGGCGATCAGCTCCGCGTGGGTGCCGTCGCCCGTCTCGCCGAGGATCTCGACACGGCCGTCGCGCACGATCCCGGGGTTGATGACGACCCGCTCGCCGGTGCCGTCCAGGACGCCCGCACCGTCGGCGCCCATGATGTGCGGCTTCGCGACCGACGGCCGTCCCTGACGGATCCAGATGTCGAGGTGGTTGAGGCCGGCGGCACGCAGCCGGACAAGGACCTCGCCGTCCCCCGGCTCCGGGTCGGGGGCGTCCTCGTACCGCAGCACCTCCGGTCCGCCGTCCGAATGGATCCTGATCGCCTTCATCCCGGGCAGAATCCTCGCATGACGACCGCGGACGTCCTGCGGTTGGGGGAGGAGCTGGGGCTGGACGCCGTCGGCGTCACGCGCGCGGACGCGTACGCCGAGACGGAGCGCCACATCCGCGAGCGGCGTGCACGCGGCCTCTTCGCGACGATGCGTTTCACGATGGCGCGGCCGGAGGAGTCGTGCCACCCGGAGTCGCTGCTCGAGGGCGCTCGCAGCGTCGTCTCGGCGGCGCTCTGCTACTGGACGCCGGAGGCCGCGCTCGGCCCGGGAGAGGGGAGGCTCGCGCGGTACGCCTGGCACGACCGGTACGCGGAGCTGAGCGGGCGGCTGGACCTGCTCGGCCGGGCGCTCGGCGGCTCGTACCGCGTGCTCGTGGACGCGAACCAGCACGTCGACCGCGAGGCGGCCGCACGGAGCGGCGTCGGCTTCT
>DASREE010000007.1:0-32525 GCA_035652235.1 Gaiellaceae bacterium
TGAAGGTGCGCGAGCACGGCGAGGGATAGCCGCCCTGCGCGCCGGCGCCGGGCGTGGAATCGCCGTCGGACGAGCCGGTCGCCATGCGGCCGTCGCTGCCCTCGTTGATCGCGCGCCAATCGATGCCGCCGCCGCCGCGCCAGCGGCCGGCGCCCATCAGGTCGGGCGCCACCTCCCATTTGACGATGCGCCAGGGGAAGCGGATCTCCATTTCCTCGGCATTGCTGCGCATCACGGTGGCGAGCGAGCCGATGGAGAGCGGGCCGGTCGGCCCGTCATGGCCGGTGACCGCGCCGGCGGAGCCGTCGTAGTCGAAGGTGGTGCGCACGTAAGGCTGGCCGCTGCGCGGATCGACCGAGGAGACGTAGTCGCCGCGCCGCTTGCCCCAGGCCGCCATGGCCCGGTTGGGCCGCGCCTTGGACAGGGCCTCGCCCACCGCGGTCGCGATCTGGTGGCCGACATTGACCGGCGCGGCGCCCACCGTCGCCGGATAGCTCGGATTGACCACGCTGCGGGGCGGGGCGATCACGGTGATCGGCCGCAACGAGCCTTCGTTGTGGAAATCGGCGAGCGACGGATCGAACAGCAGCATCATCGAGCCGACGGCGATGGCGTAGGAGGCGCCGAACGGGCAATTGATGAATCCCTTGCGCTGCGCGTCGCTGCCAGTGAAGTCGACCGTGAGCGTATCGCCCTTCACAGTGATGTTGACGCGCACCCAGACCGGCTCGTCGAGCACCGTGCCGTCGTCGTCGGTCGCCGCGGCGCCGGAATAGGTGCCGTCCGGGATGGCGGTGATCTCGGCGCGCACCGCGCGCTCGGTGCGGTCGAGCATCTCCCGCACCGCCGCCATCACCGTGTCCTTGCCGTAACGGCGCAGCACCTCGTGGATGCGGTTCTCGGCAAAGCGCGTGGTCGCCACCATGGCGTAATTGTCCACGCGCACCGCTTCCGGCCAGCGCACATTGTTGAGAATGAGGCCCATGACGTCCTCACGCTCCTTGTCGCCGATGAAGACCTTGATCGGAGGGATGCACAGGCCCTCGGCATGGATGTCGTAGGAATTGGGGAAATAGCCGCCGGGAAAGGCGCCGCCGGTGTCCTGCTGATGGCCGCGCACCAGCGTGAAGAACAGGAGCTCGCCCTCGTAGAAGACCGGCCGGATGATCCGGACGTCGTTGAAGTGTGTGCCGCCGACGTACGGGTCGTTGACGGCGAAGACGTCGCCCGGGTGGATGTCGTCGCCGAAGGCCTCGATCACCGCCTTGCAGGTGAAGTGCAGCGTGCCGACGTGGACGGCGATGTCCTGCGAGCCCTGCATGATCGTGTTCCCCTCGCGGTCGCAGAGCGCAGACGAGAAGTCGCGCGCGTAGATCACGAACGAGTAGCAGGTGCGGAGGATCTGCTCTGCCATCTGGTCGACGATCGTCACGAAGGCGTTCTTCAGCACCTCGAACGTGACCGGGTCGAGCGTGTACGCGCGCCGGTCGGTTCCCGTCGTCATCGCGCCTCCGTTCGGTGCATGCGGATGTTCAGCCACTCGTCCACCTCCGCCCGCCAGCCCGGCGGCACGACCGTCGTCGAGTCGAGCTGGTCGACGATCGCCGGCCCGGCGAGCTCCGCCCCGGCCGGGAGCTCGGAGCGGAGGTAGAGGGGCGTGTCCACCGCCGTGCCCGAGGCGTCGAAGTGCACCGGCCTCGACCCCCGCGCCGACACGGGGCCGCCGTTGCGCTCGTGCCGCCGCAGCTCGGGCTTCGGAGTGACGCCGATCGCGCGGACACCGAGGCGGTAGATCTCGATCGGCGAGCCGTCGCGCCGGTAGTTGTAGGCACGCTCGTGCTCGGCGTGGAAGCGCGTCGCCGCCGCCTCCATGTCCACGGGCGCCGAGACGGGCACGGTCAGCGAGCGCCACTGGCCGAGGTAGCGCATGTCGACGAGGCGCTGGATCGACATCTGCGCCTCCGGCACGCCCTCCGCGTGGAGCCGCTCGCGGCCCTCCGCCTCCAGCCGGGCGAACTCGGCCTCGAGCGCGTCCCGGTCGACCGCGTCCGCGCGCGCGAGGAACATCGCCGACAGGTCGTGGCGCACGTCGACGAGCAGGCAGCCGAGCGCGGAGGTGATGCCCGGGCTCGGCGGCACGAGCACGGTCGGGATGGACAGCTCCTCGGCGAGCGCGGCGCCGTGCAGCGGGCCGGCGCCGCCGAAGGCGACGAGGCAGAACTCGCGCGGGTCGTAGCCGCGGCGGATCGAGATCAGCCGCATTGCGTCAGCCATGTTCGCGTTCGCCACCTGGATGATCGCGTCGGCTGCCTCGACGAGCCCGAGGCCGAGCGGCCTGGCCACGTGCTCCATGATCGCCCGCTCGGCGGCCGACGGGTCGAGCTGCATCGCGCCGCCGATCAGCTCCTCGCCGAGCCGGCCGAGGACGAGGTTCGCGTCGGTGTTCGTCGGCCGGTCGTTGCCGCCGCCGTAGCAGGCCGGCCCGGGGTGCGCCCCCGCCGACTGCGGCCCGTTGCGGAGCGATCCCGCCTCGTCGATCCAGGCAAACGAGCCGCCGCCCGCGCCGATCGTCAGCACCTCGATGGAGGGAAAGCAGATCGGATAGCCGTACTCGACGAACCACTCCTTCGTCACGCGCTCCTCGCCCGCGTACACGAGCGAGACGTCGGTGGAGGTGCCGCCCATGTCGAACCCGATCGCGTTCGGGAAGCCGCACAGGGTGGCGATGTGCCGGCTCGCGATCGCGCCGGCGGCGATGCCCGAGGCGGCGAGGCGCACCGCGAAGCGCTCCGCCAGCTTCGGCGTCATCACGCCCCCGCCGGAGTGCAGGAGCAGGACGTCGCCTCGGTAGCCCTGCTCGGACAGCCGGTCCTGGAGGCGGTTCACGTAGCCGGAGATGAGCGGCGAGAGGACCGCGTTCGCGACCGTGGTCGAGAAGCGCTCGTGCTCGAAGATCTCCGGCAGCGTCTCGGCCGAGGTGGACACCGCGACCCCCGGCAGCTCCTCCTCGAGGATCTCCCGCATGCGCAGCTCGTGCGCCGGGTTCGCGTGCGCGTTCACGAAGCAGACGGCGACCGTCTGCACGCCGCGGCGGCGCAGGATGCCGGCGACGCGGCGCGCCTCCCCCTCGTCGAGCGGCGTGACCACCTCGCCCGCGTAGTCGATCCGCTCCGTCACCTCGAAGCGGTCGCGGCGGCGGATGTACGGCGGCGCCACGTCGGCGTACGCGTCCCACAGATCGGGCTTCGTGCCGCGCCTGATCTCGATCACGTCGCGGAAGTGGCGCGTCGTCACCATCGCCGCGGGCGGCAGGTTCCTGGTGATGAGCGCGTTCGTCGCGACGGTCGTGCCGTGCGAGAAGAGGACGACGTCCGGGAGCGAGACGCCGGCGCCGACGACGCCCGAGACGACCGCGTCGATCGGATCCGCCGTCGAGGGCACCTTGCCGACCTCGATCCGCCCGTCCTCCTCGTCGAGGATGCAGATGTCCGTGAACGTCCCGCCCACGTCCACGGCCACTCGCGTCGTCCGTGCCATGCGCGCAGGCTACCGCGTTGTAGGCTACCTGGCATGGCAACCCGCACCGACACCGCGCTCTGGCACCCGTTCTCCGACATGGCGGCCGTGCGCGGCAACGAGTTCGTCGTCAGCCGGGGGGAGGGCGTCTGGCTGTACGACGAGGACGGCAACCGCTACCTGGACGGCTCGGCCAGCCTGTGGTACTGCAACGTCGGGCACGGACGCCGGGAGATCGCGGAGGCGGTCGCGCGGCAGATCGAGACGCTCGAGGCGTGGTCGATCTTCGGCGACGCAGCGACGCCGCCCGCGCTCGAGCTCGCCGAGCGGGTGTCGCAGCTGTCGGGCCTCGACGGAGCGAAGGTGTTCTTCACGACGGGCGGCGGCGACGCGATCGACACGGCCGCCAAGCTCGCCCGGCTGTACTGGCAGGTCGAGGGCGAGCCGGAGCGGCTGCACGTCGTCAGCCGCACGGCCGGCTACCACGGCACGATGGCGTTCGGCACCTCGATCGGCGGCATCGAGGCCAACCGGACCGGCTACGGGCCGCTCGTCCCCAACACCTCGCAGGTCGCCTGGGACTCGCCGCAGGCGCTCGCCGACGAGCTCGAGCGGGTCGGGCCCGAGCGGGTCGCGGCCTTCTTCGCCGAGCCGGTGATCGGCGCCGGCGGCGTGCTCCCGCCGCCTGCGGGCTACGTCGAGCAGGTGGCGGCGATCTGCCGCGACGCGGGCATCCTGTTCGTCTGCGACTCGGTCATCTGCGGCTTCGGCCGGCTCGGCGGCTGGCTCGGCTACGAGCGCTTCGGGGTCGAGCCCGACCTCGTCACGTTTGCGAAGGGGATCACCAGCGGCTACCTGCCGCTCGGCGGCGTCGTCGTCTCCGGCCGCGTAGCCGAGCCGTTCTGGAGCGAGCCAGGCCGCGTCATGGTCCGCCACGGTCAGACGTACTCGGGCCACGCGACGGTGTGCGCGGCGGCGCTCGCCAACCTCGACATCCTCGAGCGCGAAGGCCTGATCGGGCGCGGCCGCGAGCTCGAGGGCGAGCTCCTGTCCACGCTCGCGCCGCTCCGCGACCACCCGCTGGTGGGCGAGGTGCGCGGCGGCACGGGGCTCCTGGTCGGCGTCGCGCTCGCCGACGACGCTCTCGCCGGCGACCCGGCGCTGCCCGTCAAGGCGTACCGGGCGATCCGCGCGCACGGCGTCGTCCTGCGCGCGCTCGGCCAGTCGCTCGCCGTCTCGCCGCCGCTCACGATCACGAGCGACGAAATGAAGCTGATCCACGACGCCGTCCGGGCCGGGCTCGACGCGCTCGTCGACAGCCGGGCGCAGGTCGCCTGATCCTGGTCGCCGCCGTCGAGCTCAGAGCGGCCGCCCCCGGCGACGAACCTGCCTGGCGCCGGCTGTGGGCAGGCTACTGCGACTTCTACGGGGCCGACGTCCCGGAGGAGATCACCGCCGAGACCTGGCGGCGGATCCTCGATCCCGCCAGCCGGGTCGGCGCCGTTCTCGCCGTGCTCGAGGCGGAGACGGTCGGCTTCGCGAACTTCGTCCTGCACCCGTTCACCTGGAGCGAGCTTCCCGCCTGCCTGCTCGAGGACCTGTACGTGGCGCCGGCCGCGCGGGGCCGCGGCATCGGACGGCTCCTGATCGAGCACCTGGTCGAGCGCGCCCGCAGCGAGGGCTGGGCGCGCGTGTACTGGCACACGCGCGCCGGCAACACGACCGCCCGCCGGCTGTACGACCGCTTCTGCCCGGCCGACGGCTTCGTCCGCTACACGATCGCGCTCGAGGGGCCGACGGCGACCGCCGGCGAGGGCTGACGACGAGCCGAGGCCGATTCGGTGTAGGCTTCGCGCCCGTGAGCGTCAGCGCCGCGCTCGGCTTCGACCACGTCGTCAGCGATCTCGAGGAGCTCGTCGAGCTGTGCGGGCTCCCCGACGAGGCCGTACGGAGCAAGGTGATCGACCGGCTCGACCGGCACTGCCGCGACTTCATCGCCCGCTCGCCGCTCTTCCTGCTCGGCACCTGCGACGCGGCCGGCCGCTGCGACGTGTCGCCGCGCGGCGGACCGCCCGGCTTCGTCGAGGTGCTCGACGACAGGCGGCTCGCGTTCGGCAACGCGAAGGGGAACCGCCTGATCGACTCCTTCCGCAACATCCGCGAGACGGGCCGGGTCGGGATGCTGTTCCTCATCCCGGGCCTGGGCGAGACGCTGCGCGTGAACGGCCGCGCCTGCCTGACGCGCGACCCGGAGCTTCTCGCCCGGCACGAGATCCAGCCGGGCAAGCCACCGGCGATCGCCGTCGGGGTCGAGGTCGAGGAGGCGTTCCTCCACTGCGCGAAGGCGTTCATCCGCTCGACGCTCTGGGATCCGGCGACGTGGCCGTCGCGCGACGGGCTGGCGCGGCCGGCGCAGATCTGGAAGGACCACATGGCGCTTCCCGACCTGACGGTCGCGTCGGTCGAGGAGCTCGTCGAGGAGAGCTACGGCGAGCTGTACTGACGCTGACGGCCGTGCTGCGCGGCCGGCCGCGGCCCGCTAGCCGCGGCCGTCGTGCTCCCAGGTCAACGTCGACTCGACCGAGACGACGCCCGGCACGCGGCGCGCCAGCCTGGGCAGGAGCTCGGCGTCGTCGCGCGTCTCGACGCGCCCGGACAGCGTCACCACCCCGCGCTCGACCGTGATCTCGAGCTGCTCGGGCGAGATCCACAGCGAGCGCAGCGCGACGTCGTCGCGGATCTCCTGCGCGATCTCCGAGTCGCGTCGCACGAACGCCCGCACGAGGTCGGCGCGGGTGACGATGCCGACCAGCCGCTCCTGCTCGTCCACGACCGGCAGGCGGTTCACGCCTGCCTCGATCATCAACGCCGCCGCGGCGGCCACCGGGCGGGAGCCGGTGATCGTCAGCGCGGGAGAGGTCATCGCCTCCCCGGCCGTCGACGCGTAGAGCTTCGCCTCGTCCTCGGGGCGCTCGCTCTCGAACAGCCCGAACATGCCCGTGCGCCGGGGCGGCTCTCCCCGCTCCTTGACGAGCAGGTCGGCCTCGGAGACGACGCCGACGACACGGTCTCCCTCGACGACCGGGAGCCCCGAGATGCCGTGCTCGGAGAGGATGGCCGCCACTTCCCGCAGCGGCGTGTCGCGCTCGACCGTGAGCACGGTCCGTGTCATCACGTCCTCGACCTTCACGGGTTCCTCCTCGTCGGGTCGCGGTAGTCGACCAGGACGCGGTCCTCGCCCGGGTCCCACAGGAGCCGTACGAGGATCCCGCCGTCGTGCCGTTCCGCCAGCTCGTGCATGGCCCGAGCATGCATCCGGGCCCGGCGGCGCGCCAGCGGACCGCACGCGGATCGACGTTGCGGACGATCCCGCGATCGGCTTGCGGGGTTGCCGCAGCGCCCGCCGGGCAACGCGAGCACCCCGGATCCGGCCGGATCGAGCCGTGGAGGCGGCTGATGCGTCGGGCACGGGCCGGGTCTTCCACGGGCGAGCGGGCGGCGCCCGGCCAGGCGTGGCATGCCTCGCGCGTGATTCGATCGGGGTTGCGTGGCGAGCGGCGAGCGGCAGCGGTCGGTCCCGCCCGAGGTGCTGCTGCTCGGGACGGTGCTCCTGTGGAGCTTCAACTTCACGGCCGTGCGTTACGGCATCACGCACGGGATCGCGCCGCTCGCGTACGCGGGGCTCCGCTGGCTGACCTCGGGCGTGGTGCTCGTCGCCGTGGTCGCGGCGCGGGGCGGATCGCCGCTTCTCGGCCGTCGCGACCTGCTCGTCGTCGCGCTCGCCTCCGTCGTCGGGGTGGTGCTGAACCAGGTCGCGTTCGCCTACTCGCTGCGCTTCGCCACCGCCTCCGTGGTCGCGCTCGTCTTCGGGACGCTGCCGGTGTTCGTCTCGATCGTCTCCCAGCTCGCCGGGCACGAGCGGCTGCGGCGCCGGCACTGGCTCGCAACCAGCGTCTCGTTCGGCGGCGTCGCCCTGGTTGCGGCCGGCAGCGGCGGCGGGCTGCACGCGGACGTGGGCGGCATCCTGCTCGCGCTCGGGACGACGCTCAGCTTCGCCGTCTACTCGGTCGCGATCGTGCCCGCGATGCGCCGGCACTCCCCGCTCGCCGTCAACGCGGCCAGTTGCGTGATCGGCGGCGTCCTCCTCTGCCTCGTCGCCGCCCCGTGGCTCGCAGCGGAGCCGTGGTCGCGACCGCCCGGACTCGCCTGGGGCGCGCTCCTGTACAGCGGCCTCGGGTCGATCGTCGTCGGCAACGTGTTCTGGTTCACGGCGGTGAACCGCGCCGGAGCGGGGCGCAGCGCCCTGTACGCGAACCTGCAGCCGTTCCTCGGCGCGGTGTTCGGCCTCGCCGTCCTCGCAGAGCACCTGCACGGGCTCCAGCTCGCAGGCGGCGCCGTCATCGCCTGCGGCATCGTTCTGGGAGGAGGAGGGCGGCTCTCCACCGCCTGAGCTCGCCGCCGCCCCGCCGGGCTCAGCGCGGCCCCGCGCGGCGACGCAGGCGCTCGAGCCAGCTCCGGCGCGGCGGTAGCGGCGCAAGCGCCCGCCGCTTCGCCCGGTGCTCGCCGGGTCGCACGCTCGGGTCGATCGCGCGCCCCTGCGGCACGTGGGGGCCGATCAGGCTCGGGTCGATCCCGAGCGCCCGCAGCTCTGCCTCCAGCCGTGCCTCCTCCCCGCGCAGGTGCCGCAGACGCGCCCGGAGACTCGGCGCGAGCTTGCGGCTCGCCTCGGCAAGCTGACTCTCGACGGCGTCGTAGCGGCTGCGCGAGCGCCGGTAGCCGGGCTGTCGGAGAGCGTAGGAGAAGCGGAGCAGCCGCATGTCGGCCGCCGTCTCCGCGTACAGGTCGACGAGCTCGGCCAGCCCGCGCTCCGTCCCCGGCGGCTCCGTCGGCGCGTCCCGGACCGTACGCGCGAGCACGGCGCCCGAGCCGCGCGCGAAGGCGTCCTCGACACGAATCCCGAGCGGCTCGAGCTCGTCGAGATCGGCCTGCAGCAGCTCGACCTTCACCGCCGGCTCGCTTCCTCGAGACGCCGGATCCGCTCCTCACGGACCGCGATCTCGTTCCGCATCCGTTCGAGCAGCGCCAGGTACGCCCCGGCAGACCGCTCGTGGGCCGCGCTCGCACGCCGCTGCGCTGCGTGCATCCTCGCCTCCTGCGCGTAGTGGAAGCGAAGGACGGCTGCCTCTCCGCCGACGGCTCCGTACCGTCGGTGCAGCCGCGCGTACGCCGTCGCGACGTCGTCGGCGTCCTCGATCACCGCCTCGGCCTCGAGATAGGCGGCGCCGAGGTAGACGAGGTAGCGCAGGAGCGTCTCGTCGCCGGAGGGCTCGAGCCGATCGGCGGCCAGACGGGCTCGAATCCGTTCGAGCTCGCCGCCGTCGACCGTCAGCTCGAAGACGCGCGTGTCGGGCGGCGGCAGCTCCCGGCCACCCGTTGACCCGCTCCCTTCGCTCGCTGCGAGCGCTCGGCGTGCCCTGGCGTGCGTCGTAGCCGTCGACCTCCGTTCGCGTCCGGGTAGAGGCCTAGAGGCCATCAGCGGCGAGGCCGCGGTTCGGCGTGAGCCTCATCACGCGTGCAAGCGGGGCAACTATAGCCCGCGACGCGGCGCCCAGCACCGAGGCTGGGCGACGATCCCGGTCGCGAGCATGTGCGCCATGTTCAGGATCTCCACCTGCACCTTCTGTGTCTACTCGTAGCCGACCGCCTCGATCACGTTCAGGCGGGCCGCCCGGCGGGCGGGCATGAACGCGGCGAGGAGCGCGACGGCCACGCTTCCGGCGACGACGACGGCGATCACCGTCCACGGGACGACGAAGCCGAGCCCAGGGAAGCGGGAGGCGCTCGCACGGATGAACGCGAAGGCGAGGACGAGGCCGACGGCCAGGCCGAGGGCGACGCCGACGAGGGTGACGAGCACGCTCTCGCGGCGGATCATCGCCCGCACCTGCCCCCGTGTCCCGCCGACGGCGCGGATGAGCCCGATCTCCCGCGTCCGCTCGATGACGCTCATCGCCATCGTATTGGCGATGCCGAACGCGCCTGCCAGGACGGCGGCGCCGAGGAGCGCGTAGATGAGCGCGAAGATCTGGTCGAAGCGGGCCGCGATCTGGTTCTTCAGCTCCTCGTTCGAGAGCACCGTCGCGGTCGGATAGTCGGCGACGACCCGCTCGAGCTGGCGGCGCAGCGCAGCCCGCGCCTCGGGGCTGTCGTCTGCCTTCACGTAGACGTAGAAGACCTGCGTCGCGCCCACGTCGGCGGCCGCCCGCGCTCGGGAGACGATCACGTGCTGGTCGAGGGAGCGGATGACGCCGGCGACGCGGACGACGTCCTCGCCGGACGGCGTCCGGATCCGCAGCGCCTCGCCCACGCGCACGTGGTGCGGCCTCGCCCAGCCCTCGGTGACGAGCGCCGCGCGCCCGGCGAGCGCGCCCCACGGCGGCGTGCCGCCGCCGACGAGCTCGTCGCCCGACAGCTCCCCGATCGTCGCCGGGTCGTAGCCGAGCACGGCGGTGCCGACGTCGTTCACGCGCACGAAGCCGGCGACGATCCCGCTCGCGGCGCGCGCGGCGGGCAGCGCGGCGATCCGCCGCTCCAGGCTGGGCGCGAACCCCTGGAAGTTGAACAGGTTCTTCGGCCCGACGACGAAGTCGCTGCGCACCTGCCGGTCGACCGCCTCGTTCACCGCAGAGATGGCGCTGGCGGAGAACGCTCCGAAGACGACGACGAGCGAGAGGCCGACCATCACCGCCGAGGCGGTCTGACCCGTCCGGCTGGGGGAGCGCGCGGCGTTCGTGGACGCGATCTGCGCCTGCACGCGGCCGAGCAGGCGGAGCGGCCTGGCGAGCAGCTGCACGAGCGGCCGGGCAACGAGCGGCGACGCCAGCGTCACGCCGAGGAAGATGCCGCCGACGCCCGCGACGCCGTAGGCGGTCCCGCCGCTCGAGCGCTCGGTGAGCAGCCAGACGCCCGGCACGGATGCGGCGACGAGGAGGAGGCCGAGCGCCGCGCTGCGCCAGGGGATACGCCCGATCCGCTCTGCCCGCTGCAGCATCGCCGCGAGCGGGCTCGTCCGGCCGGCTCGAACCGCCGGCCACAGGGCGCCGCCCGCGGTGACGAGCGTCCCTGCGAGCGTGCCCCAGACGAGCGCCGACGCGGGCACGACCAGCGACCCCGACGGGATGCCCACGAACAGCCGGGCGGTCAGCTTGACGAGCCCCCAGGCGAGCCCGACGCCGGCGGCCAGCCCGAGCAGCGAGCCCGCGACGCCCATCGTCGTCGCCTCCGCCAGCACCTGGCGGGCGACACCCGGCTTCGTGACCCCGAGCGTGCGCAGCATGCCGATCTCGCGCGTGCGCTGGAGGACGCTGACGTTGAACCCGTTGAAGATCAGGTAGGCGCCGACGAACAGCGCGACGCCGGCGAAGAAGAGCAGGAAGGTGCGCAGGCCTGCGAGCTGGGCGGCGAGATCGTTGATCGACTCGGAGCGGGTGCGCACGGACAGGTCGGGTCCGAGCGCGGCGCGCAGCGCCTTCTGCACGGCGAGGACGCGGGCTCGGTCGCGCACGCGCACGTTGATCTGCGTCAGGCGCCCGGACAGGCCGAACACCCGCTGGGCTTCGTGCAGGGTGACCGCGGCGAAGGTGGCGCCGCCGCCGCCGACCGCCCGGGCGAACCGGAAGATGCCGGAGATGCGGTAGGTGCGGATCCCGCTCGGCACGGCCAGCCGGATCCGGTCGCCGACGCGAAGGCCGTGGCCGGCGGCGAGCTGCTGCTGGACGGCGATCTCGCCGGCACGGAGCGGGTCGCGTCCGGCCACCCGCACGAACTCGGCGACGGCCGCGACCTTGCCGCGCTCGAAGCCGCCGACGTAGACGAGGTTGCGCGCAGCGCCCGTCGTGCGCCCGTTCGCGCCGACGACCTGCGCCACCCCCGTCGCCTCGCCCGTCGTCCCGTCGGCGTCGACGCCCGGCACGGCCCGCACCTTCGCCAGCACCGTCTCGGAGAAGGGCGCCGGGATCCCCGTGCCGGAGTCCCGCGTCACGATCAGGTCGGTCTTCCCGTAGACGGTGTCGAACAGCCCGCGAAAGCCGCCGAACAGGGTGGCCGAGAGCGACAGGACGGCGACGATCATCGCCACGCCGAGGATCACGCCGGCCGCCGTCAACATGGCCCGCAGCGGCCGCCGGCGCACGCTGCGCCGGGCCAGCAACAGCGACACGCTCTGCCTCATGCCGAACGCCGCGGCTGCAGCTGCTTGATCTCGTCCAGGATCTCGCCGGTCGACAGGCCGGCGCGCTCGCGGACGATGAGCCCGTCGCGCATGAACAGGACGCGGTCGGCCGCGCTGGCCGCGAACGGGTCGTGCGTGACCATCACGATCGTCTGGCGGAGCTCCTCCACCGAGCGGCGCATGATCGCGAGGATGTCCTCCCCGCTCGCGCTGTCGAGGTTGCCGGTCGGCTCGTCGGCGAGCACGATCTCGGGGCGCGCCACGAGCGCGCGCGCGACCGCGACGCGCTGCTGCTCGCCGCCGGACAGCTCCTGCGGAAGGTGCCTGCGGCGGTCGGCGAGGCCGACGAGGTCGAGCAGCTCGTCCACCCGCCGCCGGTAGCGGCCCGGGTCCCAGCCGGCGAGCATGAGCGGGAAGGCGACGTTCTCCTCGGCGGTGAGCGTGGGCAGCAGGTTGAAGAACTGGAACACGAAGCCCATGTGCCGTCGCCGCAGCAGCGTCCGCTCCCGGTCGCCGAGCGCCGCCAAGTCGACGTCGCCGATGCGGACGGTGCCGCCGGTCGGCGTGTCGAGGCCGCCGAGCAGGTGCAGGAGCGTGCTCTTCCCCGACCCGGACGGGCCCATGATGGCACGGAACTCCGCCTGCCGCACCTCGAGGTCGACCCCGCGCAGCGCGCGCACGCTCGAACGGCCCTCGCCGTACACCTTGACGAGCCGCGAGGCGCGCACGACGAGCGGAGCAGAGCCGAGGCGCTCGGGCGCCTCAGCCAGATCGGCCCTCCCGGTCGCGGCCATCGGACGGATTCCTCGCACGGACGGCCGCCGGCCGCATCGGCCGGTGCCCGCAGCCCGCCTTCGGCCAACTACCGATCTCGTCTCCGCGCCCGGCGGCGCCGCGCCCCGGGCGGCACGATCAGCCAGGCCCGGCGAGCGCGCGCGTGATCGCGCGGCACTGCAGCAGGTGGAGCTTCCCGCCGGCGAACGCCCACTCGATGTCCCGGTCGGGCCCGTACACCTGCTCGCACAGGTCGGCGAGACGGGCGAGCTCGACCAGCTCGCGCTCGTCGAGGCACGGCCGCTCGGCGAGCTCGGCGGACAGCTGCTCCTCCACCGTCCCGCCCGCGGGCAGGGTGCGGATGGCGATCTTCTTCAGGCCGGGCGTCCGCTCGAGCACCACCCCGGAGCGGTCGAGGCGGTAGTGATCCGGGATGACGAGCCCGGCCACGACCGCCTCGCCGAGCCCCCAGCTCGCCTCGACGACGCGCTCGTCCTGCCCGGTGACGGGGTTGCGCGTGAACATGACGCCGGCGCTCGTCGGATCGAGGAGCGCCTGGACGACGACGCCGACGCTCGGCCGGGTGAACAGTCCGACGCGCTGCCGGTAGGTGATCGCCGAGTCCGAGTTCGCCGACCACCAGATCTCGCGCAGCGCGTCGCTCACCTCCGCGCAGGAGGGGACGTTGAGAAGGGTGAGGTGCTGCCCGGCGAAGCTCGCCTCGGCGCCGTCCTCGTCCACCGCCGATGAGCGGACGGCGAGCGGGCCGCCGAGCGGACGAACCGACTCCTCCACCTCCCGGATCACCGCCTCCTCGCCGCCGGCCACCGCCTCGACGACCGCGCCGGACAACGCCACGCCGGGCGGGAGCGGAAGCCCCGCCCGGGCAGCCTGCCCGAGCCCCACCGCCTTCGAGCCGAAGATCGCCTCGTCGTGCGCCTGCTCGAGCGGGACGACGCCGTTCATCCCAGCACCGTCACCTCGCCCGCGCCGCCGTCGACGCGGACGCGCGCCCCGTCGGGGATCAGCTCCGTCGCCTGGCGCGTCCCGACGACGCCGGGGATGCCGTACTCGCGCGCGACGATGGCCGCGTGCGAGAGGAGGCCGCCGCTGTCCGTCACGATCGCACCGAGCAGGGGCAGGAGGATGTTGAACGCCTCGCTCGTCGACTCGGTGACGAGAACGTCGCCCTGGGCGATGCGCGCGAACTCGGACGGATCCGACACCCGCCGCGCCGGCCCTTCGTACACGCCGCGGCTCGCGGCGAGGCCGCGCAGCAGGTGCTCGTCGTGCGCCGCCTCGGAGCTGCCGAACATCTGCCCGATCGCGATCATCGTCGCCCGCATCATCCGTGCCGCTCCCGGCGGCAGCCCCGACATGTCCGGGGGCGGTGGGGACGGAGGCCCGAGGAGCGGCGGCGCGTCCTTCGCCGTGCGGGATGTGCGCTCGGCGAAGCGGGCGGCGAGCTCGTCCGCGGAGGGGCCGTCGTCGCCCGAGACGAGCGCGCACATCTCGTCGAAGCCGGCGTCGACGAGGTGCTCGGCCGCGTGGATGCGCCCGGCGTCGGCAAGCCGGCGTCCCGCCGCGAGCACGGCCCGGCGCACGATCCCCGCCGCCCAGATGTCGCTGAACACGCCGCGCTCGTCGCGGATCCGGTACATGAGCCGCGCCTCCTCGAGCAGCTCGTCGAAGCCGGCGCGGTGCTCCTCGGGTACGCGGCCGCGCACGCCGGCGATCCTCGCCTCGAGGTTCCCGGAGTCGAGCTCGATGCCCGTGACGGCGGCGCGGATCGCCCGCAGCAGGACGTCCGGAAGCTCGAGCGCGTACGGCTGCGAGATGTCGAATCCGTTCACGAGGCGGTAGCCGACGAGGTCGAGGTACGCGGCCGCCGCCGCTCCTGCCTCGCCGCCGAGCGCCCTCAGCGAGCCGAGCACCCGGCCCGGCTCGTCCTGCGAGGCGAACAGCTCGCGGGCGGCCGGGTCGCCGGCGAGCGCGGAGCGCAGCTTGTCGAGCTCGGCCGAGGCGCCCGCCGAGACGGGGGCCGCGCCGCGCATCAGATCGAGCAGATCGGCCGGCGGTAGCCCCGTCCAGTCGCCGACGTGGGCGAGGAAGTCGCCGATCGCGACCACGGCCGCCCCGGTGTGGCGCATGTGCTGGTAGATCATCTCGCCGTGGTGCTCGCGGCAGCGCGTCAGGTAGGCGACGAGCTCCTCGTCCGAGAGCGCCGAGGGGTCGACGGCCTGCAGCTCGCGATGGGTCGCGATCGAGGCGGGCTTGAACTGCTCGTCCCAATCCCGGAGCTGGTCGCGCCACAGCTTGCCGGCGAACACCTCCTCGGCGCGTGCGAGCCGGGCGGGAACGTCCGCCTCCGCCACGGGCACCATGGCCTTGTAGGCGAAGCCGTTGACGTAGCGGTAGTCGAGGGCGTCGAGGAGCATGCCGTAGTAGCGCGTGAACTCGCGTACGCCGCGTCCGAACGGCTGTGGATGGAGCTCGCTCCAATAGCGCGTGACCGGGCGCGGGAAGTGGACCGCGTCCAGCTCCCAGGTCCCTGGGCCGGGAGGATCGAAGCGAACCTCGCTGGCTGGCGCCGCAGACGTCATGGGGCCCCCTTCGGGTCGGTTCCCGGCGCCGGACGGAGCCGGAGCAGGGGAGCTTGTCAGATCCGCGTCGCAGGCGCGTGGCGTCGCGGTCGTGCCACCGCCGGCTGGTCAGCGGCTCGCGAGCAGGTGCTCGGCGTCGCGCAGCTCCCTGGCCAGCGTCTGCAGGAGCTTCCAGCCGATGACCCCGTTGGCCTCCACGAGGGGACGGAACTCCCACAGCGTCAGCCCGTAGCAGGCGAGCTCGGTCTGCGCCGTGACCGTGGCGATGCGGGCGCCCTCGTCGATCAGGGCGATCTCGCCGAAGTAGTCGCCCGGCCCGAGCGTCGCGCGCTGCTCTCCCCCGATCGTCACCGTCGCCTCACCCGACTCGATCACGTAGAAGGCGGCGCCGCCCGAGCCCTCGCGGATGATCGTCTCGCCGGCCGGGAAGCGACGCGGCTTGAACAGGCGCGCGATCTCCGCGACCTCGCTCGCGTCCAGGTCGGCGAACAGCCGCACTCGCCGCAGGGTCTCGACCGGGGCTCCTGTCACGGGGCGCCGATCTTACCGCCAAGGCGCGATCCGGGTTCAGCCGAGGGGCGCGGACCCGCCGCTGCCGGCGCCTTTACCTGAGCACGAGGCCGTCGACGATGCGGTCGGCGCCGACGTGGTACAGGGCGGTGTGCTCGCGTGTGCGGCAGACGTAGTCCCACCCGCCGTTCGGGTCGCCGAGGCAGGAGCTCCCGCCGCCCGTCGACGCTCCCGCCGCCCGGTCGAGCAGGCGCTCGAGCGCCGCCGCGGTCATCTTCGGCGCAGGCCGGCCGCTCGGACCGCCGGCTTCGATCGCGTGCCGGAGGACGGGCAGGAGCGAAGCCCCGAGGCAGGCGAGGCACGCCCCCGGCACGGCGGCTGTGCGCAGTCGTCGCATGCCCTTCTCGTCGGCCGGGGACGGCGGCGCTGAACGGATCGCGCGCAGCTCACACCGTCCTCACACCGTCTTCCTACGCCGCGCAGGCCAGGCGGAGGGGCCGCGCTCGGCGAGGCTAGGAGCGGGCCGACCGGTAGCGGTACCCGAACCCGCGCACCGTCTCGATCGGGCTCCCGGCCGTCTTCCCGAACAGCTTGCGGCGCAGGTAGCTGACGTACAGCTTGAGCTCGTTCTTGGTCGCGGCGCGGGCCCCCCAGACGGCGTCGAGCAGGTACTCGTGCGTCAGCACCCGGTCGGGGTGGCGGACGAAGGTGGCAAGCAGACGGAACTCGAGCGCCGACAGGGAGACAGGCCTGCCGGCGACGGCGACCTGCCGCTGCGGGAAGTCGACGCGAACGAGCTCGTCCGCGTACACCTCCCGCTCGGCGTCCGAGCCGCCGGCGCGGCGCAGCAGCGCGTCGATCCTGGCGAGCAGCTCCTGCCTGCCGAACGGCTTGGCGACGTAGTCGTCGGCGCCTCCACGCAGACCGCGCACCCGCTCGAGCTCGGCCCCGCGGGCGGTCAGCATCAGCACCGGCACGTCGCTGATGTCCCTGATCCGCTCGAGCGTCCGCCACCCATCCAGGTAGGGCAGCATCACGTCGAGGATGACGAGCGCGGGCCGATCCTCGAACAGCCGCCGCAGTCCCTCCTGCCCCGTGCTCGCCTCGATCGTGCGGTAGCCCGCGCGGCGCAGGAGGTTGGCGAGCAGGTCGCGGATGTCGTCGTCGTCGTCGACGACGAGGATCGTCTGCCGCGCCCCGGAGCCGGCCACCGTGCTCAGCCGACCTCCCGCGACCGCGGGGGTGCTGCCGGGAGCGTGATCGTGCAGACCGTGCCCCTGCTCGGCCCGCCGGCCAGCTCGATCGTGCCGCCGTGCGCCTGCACGATCGTGCCGGCGATGCTGAGGCCGAGGCCCGTTCCTCGCACGCCGCTCGCGATCGCGTTCGCCCCCCGGTAGAAGGGCTCGAACAGCTGCCGGCCGTCTTCCGCCCCGACGCCGATGCCCGTGTCCGCGACCTCGATCAGTGCCCCGTCGCCGTGCCGGCGGACGCGAACCTCGACCCGGCCGGCACGGGTGAACTTGAGCGCGTTGTCGATCACGGTGTCGAGCAGCTGGCCGATCCGCAGCGGGTCGGCGAGCACGCGCGGGGCCGGAGCGTCGGCGCGGAGGACGAGCTCGGTCTGCTGACGGCTCGCCGCCGCCGAGAACGCCTCGACGCTCCCCAGCGCGAGCCCGGCGACGTCGACCGGCTCGAGCGACAGCGCCACCTCCTGCTCCCGGGCTTGGGCGACGAAGAGCAGGTCGTCGATCAGCGCCGCCAGCCGCTCGGCGTTGCGGGCGATCACGCGCAGCGAGCGGCGCAGGCTGCCCGCGCCTGCAGCCTCGGCGTCCTCCAGCGCCAGCTCGACGTTCCCCAGGATGGAGGTCAGCGGTGTGCGCAGCTCGTGGCGGACCGAGGCGACGAAGCGGTCCTTGAGGCTGTCGAGCTCCTCGAGGCGCCGGTTGCGCTCGGCGAGAACACGCCGCGACTGCTCGGCCTCCGCGCGCGCCCGGTGCTCCGAGCGTCTGAGCTCCTCGGCGGCGGCGAGGAGCCCGAACACCCGGACGACGACGAGCACGACGAGCGCGCCCGCTCCGATTGCGAGCGCGGCGAGATGGGACGCGCGGCCGTGCGAGGCCTCGATGCCCGCGATGACGGGCACGGCGGCGAGCGCCGGCACCAGCGGGCTGACGCGCCAGCGCGAGAGCGCGGGCGACCGGGCCGCCACGTCCTCCCCCGGCTCGAGCGACGGGGGCAACAGCGCCGCCGCCCCCCACAGGAGGTAGGAGGCGAGCCAGAACACGTCCGCCCAGCTCGCGGTCACGTCGATCGCCGGCGTGACGGCGTTTCCCTGGTCGGCGATCACCCAGGCGAGCACCGCCGCCGTCACCAGCCAGTAGGACGGGTTGCGGCTCGGCCTGCCGACGAGGAAGCGCGAGAGCGTGAGCAGGAGGACGACGTCCAGCGCCGGATAGGCGAGGAGGATCGACTCGGCGGCCACGGAGGCCTCGCGCCGCGCGACGAGCGGGGCCGTCACGTACACCCACTCCACGAGCGCGATCGCCGTGGCCGCGATGGCCGCGTCGACGATGGCGGCGGCGCGATCGACGCCCACCCGCGCGCGGACGAGCAGCAGCACGCCCCCCGCAAGGGGGATGTAGCCGAGCAGGTACAGGTAGTCGGACACGGCCGGGGTCGTGTACGGCTCCAGCGAGTAGTCGAAGACGGTGTCGGCGGCGACGGTCAGCCCCAGGCCGGCGGCGAAGGCGAGCCAGATCAGGCGCGCCCGTCCCGCCGCCCGCGCCGCGGCGAGCGCCGCGGCGGCGGTGGCGCTCGAGCCGACGCCCACGTAGACGGCGTTCTGGCCGTCGGGGCCGAGGAGGTAGTAGACGCCGATGACCACGAGCCCGGCGGCGAGATAGCACCACGCCGTCCACACGGCGATGTGCGCAGGCGCAGACGGCCCCAGCCCCGAGCTGCGCCGAGGAGCAAGGAGCGACCGCACGGCTCGCACGCCGGCTACCGACGCTCGCGTCTTCGTGCTCTCTTCCGTCACGCTGGCCGTCGCGCCTCGAGCGGCTCGCTGGACCGGACGCCGCCCGCGACCGGGAGCATCGTGAATGCGCGCGCCGCGCGAGTAGGAATTCGGTGTGAATTGGGTCGGCGCCCGGTCGGAAGCCCGGCCGGGCTCTTGCGCCGCGCCCGGATCGCACCGACGACACGTGCATGGTGCGGTCGCGAACTGGGCTCGGGGAGCGCCTGCGCAGCCAGCAGGGCGGCCAGGTGCTGCCGCTGGTCGCGGTCGGCATGGTCGCGCTCGTGGGCATGGCCGGCTTCGTGATCGACGTCGGGCGCTTCTACGTGGCGAACCGGCAGCTGCAGGCCTCGACGGACGCGGTCGCCACGGCGACGGCCAACCAGCTCTGGGACGTGAGGTCGGGGGCGAAGACGCTCGCCGCCGTGGAGGCGGACGCCGCCGGCTACGGCGCCGCGCCGGGCCAGAGGAACGCCGGGACCGAGCTCACCAACGTGTCGCTCGCCTTCACCTCCAAGTGCGTGACCGTGAACGGATCCGTGCCGTCCTGGTGCTCGAGCAGCATGCCGAACGCGATCTCGGTGAAGCAGACGGCGAAGGTGAACAGCGTGTTCGCCCGGCTGTTCGGGATCAACTCGGCGCAGATCTCGGCCACGGCGACGGCGACGATGGGCGGCGGCAAGCCGATGCCGGCTCACGTGATGATCGTCCTCGACCGGACCGGGTCGATGGGCTCGTCGTGCTCGGCGGGAGGCACGAAGCTGCAGTGCGCGCAGGCGGGCGTCGACGCCTTCCTGCAGGGCATGGACCCCGCCGTCGACAAGGTCGGGCTGGTCGTCTTCTCGCCGGCCTCCAGCTCGTCCACCGTCTGCAGCACGCCGCCGAACACGAACAGCTGGTTCGACCAGACGAGCCCGGCGCCGCTGTGGGTGGTCGTCGGCCTGTCCACCGACTACAAGTCGTCGGCCACCTCGCCGCTGAACACCAGCTCGACGCTGTACAAGACGGTCCACTGCACCAGGGCCGGCGGGTCGACCGCGTACGCAACCGCCATCGACCAGGCCCAGGCGGTCCTGAGCGCGAACCACGACCCGAACGCCCAGGACGTGATCGTGTTCTTCACGGACGGCGAGGCGAACTACGGCGAGTGGCCGAAGGGCAACTCCTCCCCCTACCGCACCCAGCCCTGCCACCAGGCGATCACCTCCGCCGCCGCGGCCAAGAACGCCGGCACCTGGGTGTACACGATCGAGTACGACTCCAACGCCGCCAACGTCTACTGCGAGGGCTGGAAGTCCTCGGGAAGCCAGGGCGGGCGCTCCTGCAACGTCGGCAAGGGCATCCAGTTCCCGTGCAACGAGGTCCCCGCCATCACCGCGCGGAGCACGCTGCAGCAGATGGCGAGCGACGCGACGAAGTTCTACGAGGAGCCGAACCCCGGGAGCCTGACGACGATCTTCCAGGACATCGCGCAGGACATCGGGGAGGCGCGGCTCGTCGACGACAGCTACACGGGCAGCTAGCGGTCGTCCGCGCCACCCCGGGCCAGACCGGAGGAGGATCGAACGCCGGAGATCGGCCGGTGGTGCTCCTCGAGCACGTCCGCAGGCCCCGCCGTCGACACCGTGCGCCACGACTGCCAGCTGATGCGCAGGATCACGAGCGTGATCACGAGCCCGATGACCGGGTCGGCCACCTGCGCGCCGAGCCCGACGAGCGCCGCGCTCGCGAGCACGCCGAGCGAGACGAAGCCGTCCGTGCGGGCGTGGTAGCCGTCCGCGACGAGCGCAGCGCTCGTCAACCGCTTCCCGGCTTCGAGCCGGATGTGCGCGGCGACCTCGTTGCCGACGAAGCCGATGACGCCCGCCGCGGCGAGCCACCACAGGTGCGTCAGCGTGTGCGGGTGGACGAAGCGGATGAGCGTTTGCACGAACGCGACCACGGCGCTGACGAAGATCGTCCCGACCACGGCGAGCCCGGCCCAGCGCTCGCCTCGGGCGCTGCGCAGGAGGAAGGCGAGCCCGAGCGGAACCGCCGTGAGCGCGTCCCCGAAGTTGTGGATCAGGTCGGCCAGCAGCGCCACGCTGAGCACGACGACGTAGGTCGCCGTTTGCGCGGCGGCCGTCAGCGCGAGCACGACCAGGCTGAGCGAGACGGCCTTGATCCCCGCCCGCGAGCGCAGGATCGAGCGGTCGACCAGCGGGCCGTGCGCGTGGCCGTGCTCGTGCTCGGCTGCCAGCTGCTCGCGTGCACGGCGAGAATCGAGGCTGCAGGTCGCCGTGTCGCTCGTCCGCCCCGGCGCAGCTTCGCGCTCGCCGCCGGACGACGGGCCTCGCGCTGGGGCTCCGCGTCTCGGGATCAGCCTCGGACCAGACGCTTGGCGTACGGCCCGACGAGGCTCCACAGGGCGGAGGCCGCCGAGACGACGAGCAGGCTGAGAACGGTGACGGAGAAGATGACCCCCGGCTTCGTATCGCCGTCCGTCAGGTCGTCGAGGCCGATGCCGAAGAGCAGGCAACTCCAGGCGAGGGCGGCGAGGAGCCCGAGGGCGATCGTCAGGCGCCCGCGGAGGCTCGCGGGCTGCCGCGCCGGCGAGCTGCGGGCGCGGGCGGGAGCTGTGCGCGCGTCTTGCGCCCGTCGCCACGCGTCCGCCAGCGGCCCCCGATAGCAGACGAGCAGGGGGACTGCGGCGAGCAGGAGGAGGGCTTCGTCGAGCGGCCCCGGGATGGGCAGAGCGCCCAGCACGAGCGCCAACCTGAGCGGTCGCGGAATCCGCTGGTCGGTGGCGGCGATTCGGGCGGCTCGCAGAGCTCGAGGCAGGAGACGCGCAGTGAGCACCGAGCACGCAGTCTAGACCGGGCCTGGTGGTTGAATGACGGCAGGGTTGACGAACGAACCACCCCGAGCTCCGAGCGTCGACTCCGGCTTCGTGGCTGTGGCGCGAAGGCTGCTGGCGCCGTCGTCGGCTCGGGAGGCCGCCGAGCTGCTGGCGGCGCTCGTCTCGAGCCTTCCCGCCGACACGGTCGGGGAGCTGATGGAGCGGCTGCCGCCGTCCCGGATGCTCGACTACGAGCCGCATCCGATCCGCCTCGTCGTCAGCTCTTCCGCGATCGCGCTGCGGCTGGCATCGGTCGAGAAGGAGCCGTTCACGGTCGAGTGGATCGAGCAGTCGGTCAAGCCGGGCGACGTCTTCTACGACATCGGCGCGAACGTCGGCGCCTACTCGATGATCGCGGCGAAAGCCTCCGACAACAGGGCACGCGTCTTCGCCTTCGAGCCCTCCCCCGCTTCCTTCCTCGACCTGTCCCGGAACATCGTGCTGAACGGATGCCGAGCGAGCGTGATCGCCTTGCCCGTGGCTCTCTGGTCGCGCTACGAGCTGCTCGCCCTGTCGCCGGGGCGGACAGTCGCCGGCTCGCCGTCCCGGCCCGACATCCCCGGCGCAGCCGAGCACCGGCTCACGAATCAGATCGAGGAGGCGACCCCGATCATCGGCGTCCCGCTCGACGATCTGGTCGAGCGGTTGGCGCTGCCGGTGCCGAACCACGCGAAGATTGACACCGACGGCTACGAGCTGGACGTCCTGCGAGGAGCTGCGAGCACGCTCGCCCGGCCCGAGTGGCAATCGATCATCATCGAGCTCGACCGGGACGAGACGGCACGCAACGCGCACATCCGGGCGCTGCTCGCGGACGCCGGCTTCGGAGCCGGGCGAGCGCACCCGCGGCGCTCGTCACCCGCGTTTCCACGCCCCGAGCGACGCCCGGACGTGTACTGGACGTTCACCCGGGCGAAGCGGAGGCCCCGTGTCAGGGCGGCTGCTGCGCCGAGCCGCCCGCCTGCAACCGCCGTCGCCACCGTCCGCCGGCGCACGGTCGCCGCGACGCTCACGGTCGTCTCCCTTCTCTTCCTGCTCTTGGTCCTCCTGCCGGAGGAGCTCGGCGACCGCCCCTACGACGTGTTCGGGCTCAGGTTCTGACAGCGTCTGCCACAGGTGTCTTATGGCCCCGGGAGGAGTCGAACCTCCGCACGCAGATTCGAAGTCTGCCGCTCTTTCCGCTGAGCTACGGGGCCCGCGCCCAGTGTACGAGAGCGCCCGGCGCGGGCGCCGGGAGCCCGGCCGGAGGCCGCGCCGAGCTCCCGGCCAGAGGAAGCTATGCGCTCGGCCGCGCGAACACGCGCACGGCGGCCCCGGCGCGGGAGAGCACGAGAGCCCTTCCTCCCACGGTGAGGTGGCCGCGGATGCGCGTGTCGGCGTTCAGCGCGAACGTCACCGAGACGCCGTCGTCTCGCCCCAGCGTGAGCGACGTCGCCGAGACCGCGGTTACCTGCCCGCGGTCGAGGACGGTGGAGATCGTCGACCCGTCGGCGCGGAGGACGGTCACCTCCAGGTGGACGACCTTCGACTTCGCGGCCGCCGGCGTCGTGGGCGGCACGGCGACGAACGGACGCGCGCCACGCACACGGAACGCCGTGCCGTCGCGAGAGAAGACGAGGGCGCGCCTGCCGACGACGACCGTGCCGCGGCGGACCGCGCCGCTCGCCAGCGAGAAGGTGACGCTCGTGCCGTCGCGGCGGAGCAGCGTCAGCGAGCCGCCGGAGGCCGCGGTGACGGTGCCGCCGTCGACGGCGAACGCGTCCGTGCTGCCGTCGGCGCGGACGAGCTTCACGTCGGCGTGCACGCCGGCCCGCTCGAGCCGGCGCACGACGCGCCACCGCACCGCGTGGCGCTTCACCGCCTGTCGCTTGACCGCCCTCCCGTTCCCGTTGCCCTGCGTTCCCGCCACCGCGAGCGCCGAGCCGCCCGCGAGCGCCGCGGCGGTGGCGGCGGCGAGCACCCCGATCGTTCCCCATCGCCTGTTCACTGCTTCGAGCTCCTCTCGTGTCGCTTCCGCGTCGGGAGAGCATCGTCCGGCAGCGTAAGCACGCCGAGGCGGTCGCGTAAAAGCCCTGTAAGGCGACGTGCGACAGGCGAGGGGTGACCGGTGGGATTCGAACCCACGACCACCGGGACCACAACCCGGGGCTCTACCAGCTGAGCTACGGCCACCGCGCAGCGCCAGCATAGCGAGGGCCTCCCGCATGCACGCCGGTGCCCCGCCCGCTCGGTGGCGACGTGGATCAGCGCCGGGCGCCGACCGGCGCCGGAGCCGGAGCCGCCGGGCTCAGAACGTGGACCAGCGCTCGCGGCTCAGGAAGAAGCCGTGCCCGCTCAGGTTCGAGCAGCGCAGGCCGGCCGCCTGCGAGCGGCAGGTGAAGCCGTCCCGGCGCCAGCTCGTGCCGTAGGCGAGGACGCGGGCGTGCGGGCTGAAGACGCTGTCGCCGTGGCAGACGAGCGACGCGCGCCCGCTGCGGCGCAGCCCGACGGAGTCGCCGTAGTCGAGGTCGCAGCGGGCGGGTCGACCCGGGGTCGGGTGGTGGAGCCCGCTGCGGATGTCGCAGCGCAGGTAGGCGGGCTGCCCGGCGAAGGCGGAGCTGTAGGCGCAGCCGATGTTGCCGGACGGCGTGCGGAAGGCGACGTAGGCGGACGGGCGCGCCAGGGCGGCCCCCGCCGTCGGCGCAGCCGCCGCGACGAGCCAGACGACCGCTGCCCGCCGTGCGTGCACGCGACCATTCTCGCGCTGCGAGCGGACGAAGTCCGCCATCGCTCCGACGAAGCCCCGGAGCGCGACGAGCGCCGCCACGAGGACGGCCAGGCCGGCGAGAGCGGCGCTCGTGCGGACACGTGCGGCATGCTGCCGCTAGACGCAAAGGAGGACGACGTGACGACGATCTACACGCACACCACCTGGCGGGTGAAGCCGGGCATGGAGGAGGAGTTCGTGCAGCGCTGGGCGGACTGGGTGGAGTGGAGCCAGCCGCGCGGTCTTGCGGACAAGGCGCGGCTGCTGCGCGACATCGAGAGCGCCGCGACGTTCGTCAGCTTCGGCCCGTGGGCGAGCATCGAAGCAGTCCGCGGCTGGCGCGCGCTGCCCGGCTACCACGAACGGGTCGCTCGCCTGCGGGAGGTCGTCGAGAGCTTCGAGCCGAGGACGCTCGAGCTCGTGTCCGAGCGGTAGGCGGTCCGGCGAACGGCGCGCGCCGGCCCGTCCAGGAGCGCTATCAGCGCGGCGCGCCGTGCGAGCCGATGCCCGAGAGCGACGGCATGTCCCAGCCGAGCGCGTCCTTGAGCGCCTCGACCTCCGGATCGTGCAGGCCGCCGAACTTGCTGCGGAAGTAGACGAGCGGCCGCTTGCCGGGGGTCGCGCCGCAGGCGCGGACGAGCCCGGTGAAGATCGAGTGGTCGCCGCCGGGGAAGCGCTCGTGCACGTCGCAGACGAAGTGGGCGATGGCGTCTCGGAGCACCGGCAGCTCCTGGCCCGGGACGAGCGCGACGCCGGCGAACTTGTCGGGGGAGGGCCGCGCGAACTGGAGCGCGAGCGCCTCCTGCCCCTCGCCGAGGACGTTGACGACGAAGCAGCGGCTCGCCTCGATCGCCTCGTGCGTCGGCAGGCGGTTGTCGATGCAGACGAGCAGCAGCACCGGGTCGAGGGAAAGCGACGCGACCGCGCTCGCCGTCATGCCCGCGGGCTTGCCGTCCGCGATCGTCGTGATCACGGTCACGCCGGTGGCGAAGCGGCTGATCGCCTCGCGGAAGGCCAGCTCGTCGACCGCGCCCGGCGCCGGCCTGGAGGACGGGTCGTCGGCGCCGGAAGGCAGGGCGGTCACGCGCTGACGGTAACAGAACACGAGCTTCCCCTCGACGCCCGGCCGGGCGGGACCGCCGCGCCGCGACGGTGCGTCCTACTGCCGGCCGGTGAACCTGGCCCAGTCGGAGAAGAAACGGGCCTGGTAGCGCGACGGCGGCTGCGGCACCTGCGTCTCCAGCCAGCGCACGGGCGCGTCCGCCCGGTTCGTGAGCGCGTGCGGGCTGCCGACCGCGCTCCAGCAGTAGTCTCCCGCCGCGAGCGTGTGCGTCTCCCCGTCGAGCACCGCCTCGATCTCGCCCTCGAGGAAGAAGAAGCCCTCCTCGAAGGCGTGGTCGTGCTCGCTGATGAACCCGCCCGGCCCGTAGCGCACGACCATCAGGTTCAGCTGGCTGGCGCCCGTCTGCGGGCCGACGATCACCTCGGCGACGGCGCCGCCGATGTTCGCGCCCTCGAACCCGGCGAGCCCGATCCCTCCGCTCGGCTCCGGCAGCGCGGAGACGTCGAAGCGCCTGCGCCAGTAGGGCGGGTCGGCGTCCGTGCGCGGCGCCTCCCCGTCCACGAACACCGTGTCCTCGATCGACGCGCCCGGCTGGGGCGCGCTCACCTCGAGCCAGCGCGCTCGGCTGCGCGACTCGTTGCGGAGCGCGTGCGCGACGCCCCGGTCGACGAACACGTAGTCGTCTGCCGTGAGGCGCTCCCTGCCACCGGCGACCTCGAGCACGAGCTCGCCGTCGAGGACGTAGAACGCCTCCTCGAACGCGTGCAGGTGCGGGTCGACGCGGCCGGCGGGGGCGAGCTCCCCGACCACGACCTCCTGGTGCACCGACCCTGCGCGCCGGCCGATCAGGACACGCCGGGCGTGCCCGGCGCTCCGCCCGTCGTAGACGCCGAGGTCGGAGGGGGTGTCGCGCAGCCGCCCGAGGTGGTACACGCGGGCGACCGTACACGACCCCCGGGCGGACGACAAGCCGCCTCGGACGCGGCGGGCGCCGGCTCCGGCGCGGGCGGGAGCTCGCGCCGGACGAGCACGGCCGCCAGCACCGCGCCCGCGAGCGCGATCCCGGCGCCCGCCTCGAGCGCGTGCTGGAAGCCGGTCACGAACTGGAGCGGGAAGCGCGGGTCGGTGGCGGGCACGGTCTCGGCGGCGGCGACGATCGCTCCCATCACGGCGACGCCGAGGGCGCCGCCGATCTGCCTGGAGGTCGTCAGCACGCCGGACCCGACCCCGGCCTCGTCGGCCGAGACGGTGCTCAGCGCTGCCGCCGTCATCGGCCCCATGGCGAGGCCGACGCCGGCGCCGCCGATCAGCATCCCGGGCAGCATGTCGAGGTAGCCGGAGCCCGCGTCGAGCCGCGAGAAGAGGAAGAGCGCGAGCGCGAGGAGCGCCATCCCGGCGACGATCGGCCAGCGCGGACCCGCCCGGTCGGTGACCCGGCCGGCGAGCGGCGCGGCGACGGCGATCAGGCCGGTCATGGGCAGGAAGGTGGTGCCGGTGCGGACGGCGGAGTAGCCGAGGATGTCCTGCATGTAGATGGAGACGAAGAAGAAGATCCCGAACATCGCCAGCGAGACGAGCAGCGCCGAGAGGTTGGCGCCGGTGAACGTCCGCCTGCGGAACAGGCGGAGGTCGAGCATGGCGCCCGCCCGCCGCCGCTCGAGGATGACGAAGGCGGTGAGGAAGACGGCGGCGGCGGCGAACAGGCCCACGATCGGTGCCGAGCTCCACCCGTACCCGTTCCCCTCGATCAGCGCGTACGTGAGCGCGAGCAGGCCCGCCGCCGAGGCGAGGAGCCCGGCCAGGTCGAGCCGCTGCGCGCGGCGGGAGCTCTTCGACTCGCGGACGAGCACGCGGGCCGCGGCGAGCGCGAGCGTGCCGATGGGGACGTTGACGAAGAAGATCCACTGCCAGCCGACGTGCTCGGTGAGCAGGCCGCCGAGGAGCGGCCCGACCGCGAGCGCCATCGCCGACACGCCTGCCCAGATGCCGATCGCCGTGCCCCGCTCCTCGCGCGGGAACGCCGCCGAGATGATCGAGAGCGTCGCCGGCATCATCATCGCCGCGCCCGCCCCCTGGACGGTGCGCGCCGCGATCAGCGTCTCGGCTCCGGGCGCGAGGCCGCAGGCGAGCGAGGAGAGCGTGAACACGGCCAGCCCGGTCGCGAACACGAGCCGCCGTCCGCGCAGGTCGGCCACGCGGCCGGCGGTCAGCATCAGCACGGCGAACGCGAGCGTGTAGGCGTTCACCACCCACTCGAGCTGGGACACGCCGACGCCGAGCCCCCGCCCGATCGAGGGCAGGGCGACGTTCACGATCGTGTTGTCGAGCATGATCATGAACAGGGAGAAGGAGACGGCGCCGAGCGTCCACCACCTGCGGTTCTCCTCGGTGACGAGCGTACGGCGCCTGCGCCCGGGCGCGACGACGCCGGCGTCCACGGAGGCCCGGCTCACCGGGTGAGCCGCTCGCGGACCGTCGCGGCGGCGCGCCTGATCTCCGGCGCGAAGCTACGCGGCAGCGTCTCGACGAGCGCGTGCTCGAGCTCGCGCAGCGCCTCCTCGACGAGCGCCGCGTCGCGTTCCCTGCGCTCCTCGCAGTGCCAGTAGGCGCGGAGGATGCGCCTGGCGACGTTGTCGTCCTCGGCGCCCGCATCGTCGGCGATCCGCTCGATCGCCTCCGGAGCAAGGCCGAACGGCTCCGGGATGGTGACGTTTGGCATGGGCATCTCCTTCGGCTATCCGCAGTGCACCGAGTGTCGCCGCCCGGCCTCGGGGGAGCATCCGGGGGTGGACGGATACGGGTGGGGAGAAACCACGACCCGGAGCAGGCGGACGCAGCGGGGCACGTGCCGCCAGCGGTGCACCTGCCGACCGGCCAACCCCATGCTCGCGCTCGCCTCGCCTCCGAAGCGACGCCACCGCCGAGGCCGTCGCTGCCTCACCCAGGGAAGCAGTGGGGCCGGGCGGATCGCCCGGCCCCACGGGTCTCTTCCTCGACGGCCTGGGCTATCCGATCTGCACGGAGACGAGCCGTCGGTTGGAGACGCCGGCGAGGAGGTTCTCACCGGGCTTGCGGGCTCTCACGAACAGGACCACCAGGTTGCCTGGGCGCAGCTCGAAGGTGGGCAGGATACGGAACGTGATCGTCGCCCAGCCGTCCGAGCCGGTAGCAGCCTCCGGTGCGTTCGAGAGCCGGTTGTAGGGCACGCCGGTCGCGTACACGAGCGCCCCTTGAACCGATCGTCCGTTCTGCGTCTCGGAGACGTGGAAGCGGGCGATCAGCGGCTGGCTGGTCGAGGTGATCCGGCTGGGGCTGAACTGCAGCCGGTCGACCACGAGCCGGTCCGGGAGCGACACCTGGCTGATCGACATCGTCCCCTTCGTCGACGGCGGTGGCGGCGGTTGGTTTCCTTGGACGACCGCAGTCGGGCTCGAGCTGGCGACGCTGGTCCCGCCGGCGTTCCGGGCGGTGACCTGCACGATCAGCCGGTGGCCGACATCCGTGGACGTCAGCGTGTACGTGTTCTTGGTCGCTCCCGCAATCGGTGGGCAGCTCTTCACGTTCGCGTCGCAGCGCACCCACTGGTAGGTGATCGTGATCGGCCCCTGGCTCTGCCACTTACCAGGGTCGGCCGTCAACGTCGCGCCAACGACCGCGGCACCCGAGATTGTTGGCGTCTGCGTGTTCGCGGGCCCCGGCACCGGCTTCGTCTTGACAACGTCGGTCGAGCCGGACATGACCTCGGTACGACCGGCCCGGTTGACGGCGGTGACGAGAACACGCATCCGGTGGCCGGCGTCCCTGTCTCCGAGCTCGAACTGGGACTGGGTCGCTCCGGTCAGCACGATGCAGTTGGCGCCCTTGTCGTCGCAGCGCACCCACTGATACTTGAACGTGATCGGCTGTGCGCCACGCCAAGTCCCCGGGTGTGCGGTCAGGAGCTCCCCGACTTGCGCTTTCCCGGTGATCGTAGGCGCCGATGTGTTGATCGGTGCCCGAAGCGGCCCGACCGCCGCGGTCGGATCGGACAGGGCCGCACTCCAGCGCAAGGGCGTGAGGCCACCGCCGTTGACCACCGTGGCACGAACGAGCACCCGGAAGCTGTGTCCGACGTCTGAGGCTTTGAGGCTGTACGTGCGCGCGGTCACGTTCGTCCAGGCGCAGGCACCTCCGCTCGCACGGCAGGTCCGCCACCGGTACAGGAACCGGATCGGACCGGGCGCCAGCCATCGGCCCGGCTGCGCGACCAGCATCTCGCCTTCACGCACCGTCCCGTAGATCAGGGGGAGCTGCGTGTTGCGTGGATTCGTCGCCGGCGCGGCAACCGCCGCGTCCGTCGGCTGCGACGGCATCGACGCCGAACCAGCCGGGTTCGACGCTGTCACGACCACGCGGATGGCCTTGCCGACGGCGGAGCCCGGCACCGCAAGAATACGGTCGGTAGCTTTCATCATCCCAACGTCGGCGCAGCCGTTCGCGTCGCACGCCTGCCACTGGAACGAGAACGTCATCGGCCTCGTCCCCTGCCATTTGCCCGGGTTCGCGGTCAACACCTGTCCCTCCTGGGCGGTGCCGACCACGCCCGGAGGCTCCACGTTCACCGGAGCCACGGCCGACGCGCGCTTCGGCGCAGCGAGCGCCAGCGGCACCCACACCGCCAGCGCCACCAGCGCCGCACCCCCGATCATCCACGAGCTACGGCCAGGTGGACGCGTGCGCATGGAATGCCACACGCTGAACATCTTGCTCATCACAGAACCTCCTCACTCATATGTGTCCGTCGACAGTCATGGTGTCCGTGCAAGCGAGAGACTGCCGCCAGCCGCCCCGGGTGCGGATGGGTTCGTCCCTGTATGTCCCGTAAATGTCCGGTAAAACAGGCTCTTCTGGACGGCTTATTGGCTTGGTAGACAGATGGACAGACAGCTTGTAGATGGACAGACAGCTTGTTGCTTTGGCAGCAAACGATGAGGGTTGCCGGGCAGGCAAACGATGAGGGTTGCCGGGCAGGATGGAGGGCTGCCTGGTAGGCGACATCACTCAGAAGGGCAAGCGGACTGCTTGGCGATCAGAGCCACCCGTCCATGAGCCGTGGACAATGGGGCTTGGCACCGATTGCGGACATGGAGCGATCGGCGGGAGAATCGGAGGAGATGCCTAGCCCTTCCACGGCGACCCGTGCCGTCTTGTCGGAGATCGAGCGCTGGCCGGTTCGGGCCGAGCTGCTGCGTGAGCTCCGGCCCCAGGACGGTAGTGGGTACCGGCGGTCGTCGCTCTACACGCGCGTCTTGCTGGTGAACGTGGTCGTGCTCGTGGCCGCATCTGCGGTGCTTGCGTTCACGCCGGCGAGGGTGCCGTTCCCGAGCTCGGTGGAGAAGGTGGGGGTGCTGGTCGCGGGGCTGATCGTGATGGTGGTCGCGAATGCGCTGCTGCTGCGGGTCAGCTTCGGCCCGCTCGCACAGCTGGTCAAGCAGATGCGGACGATCGATCTGCTCATGCCCGGTCAGCGCATCCCGGTCGCGGGCGGGGTCGAGGTGCGGACGGTGATCGAGGGTTTCAACGAGATGCTGGCTCGCCTGGAGAGCGAGCGACGGCGGAGCATCGGTCACGCGTTGATGCTCCAAGACGAGGAACGCCGCCGGATCGGGCAGGAGCTCCACGACGACATCGGCCAGCGCCTGACCGCGATCCTGTTGCAGCTGAAGCGCGCCGAGGTGGAGGCGCCTGAGGCGATCCTGCGGTATTTGCGCGAGGCGCAGGAGCAGGCGCGGGACACGATCGACGAGATCGGGCGGCTCGCCTGGCAGCTACGACCTGGCATCCTCGACGACCTTGGTCTGACGAAGGCGCTCGACGCCCTTGCTCATTCGTTTGAAGAGAGCACGGGGGTTCGAGTCGAGCGCACGCTGGATCACGGCCTTCCCAGGCTCGACTGGACCTCGGAGCTCGCCGTCTACCGGGTCGCCCAGGAGGCTTTGACGAACGCGTTCCGCCACGGGAATCCCGCCCGCGTGCATCTGAATCTCCTCGTCGACGGAGGGCATGTGAGGCTCGAGGTTGAGGACGACGGCACGGGGCTGACCGACGATTTCGTCGAGGATTGGGGGATCCGCGGCATGCGCGAACGGGCGCTGCTCGTCGGTGCTCGCTTCGAGATCGAGTCGCCGCCGGAAGGTGGCACCCGCGTGACCTTCGAGCTGCCTCGTGGGTGGGACCGCTAACGGTGCCGATCCCATTCCCTGTCCACATCCTGATCGCGGACGACCACGCCGTCGTTCGTCGGGGCCTGAAGACGCTGATCGACAGCGAGCCCGACCTGAAAGTCGTTGCGGAGGCGGTCGACGGGGCCGAGGCTGTTGAGAAGAGCCTCGACCCCGATGTTCATCTCGCGATCCTCGACGTCGCCATGCCTCGCCTGACCGGTCTGCAGGCTGCGCGGGAGCTGTCCCGGCGGCGAGGCGACTTGCGCATGCTCATGCTGTCCATGTACGACAAGGAGCAGTATCTGTTCGAGGCCCTTTCGGTCGGGGCGTCGGGCTACGTGCTCAAGCAAGCCGCCGACGAGGACATCGTCGACGCTTGCCGGGCGGCGATGCGCGGCGAGCCGTTCATCTACCCGGCAGGCCTGGGCGCGATCATGCGCCGGCATCTGGAACATCCCGATCGCGACGCGGAAGGACCGCTCACGCCGCGTGAAACGCAGGTGGCGAAGTTGATCGCCGAGGGCTACAGCACCCATCAGATCGCCGAGTTGCTCGTGATCAGCCCGAAGACAGTCGAACGGCATCGGGCCAACATCCTCGACAAGCTCGGCATGCGCGACCGGGTCGAGGTCACCCGCTACGCGATCCGCGCCGGGCTCGTCGAGCCGTAACAGGGTTGCCTGAAGATGAGTGCTACCCCCGATCGAACCCCCCCGTCGTGGCGGGCAAGGTGTGGGGGTGGCGAGCGCGGCGCGTCACTATCCAGCCGAGACGGCTCCCGACACGAGGGGGGTGACGGAGTCGTCCCTCGCCCGAACAGGCGCCCCGTCGTCACGCGCGGTGGCCCTAGGAGCCTGGGTCAGTAACCGGGTCCATCCGGGGGCGGTCCTAGCCTCTCCCTTGCAAGCGAGTCAAGGGGGAAGCGATGGGGATTGCAACGATGGAGGCGATGGAGGCGCAGATCCGTTTGCTCGAGGTCGAGGAGC
>DASREE010000008.1:0-264058 GCA_035652235.1 Gaiellaceae bacterium
GAAGGCGTCCTGGTCCTGGCGCGAGACGGCCCGGCGGCCGGCCACGTTTTCGGCCGTCTCGCCCAGGCTGCAGGTGTGGCCGTCGGCGGCCAGCGCCGGGTGCGGGAAACGCCAGCCGAGGGTGCTGTCGGCCATCTCGGGCACGCCGCGCGGGTAGGCGGCCTCCGGCTTCAACATGACGAGCGGGGCGCGGCTCATGCTCTCGACGCCGCCGGCGACGAACAGGTCGCCCTGGCCGCTCCAGATCGCCTGGGCGGCCGCGTTGACGGCCTGGAGGCCCGAGCCGCAGAGGCGGTTGACGGTCTGGCCGGGCACGTCGACCGGGAAGCCGGCGAGCAGGAGCGCCATACGCGCCACGTTGCGGTTGTCCTCGCCGGCCTGGTTGGCGCAGCCGAGGTAGACGTCGTCGATCTCGCCCGGGTCGACTCCGGCGCGCTCGACCGCGGCGGCGACGGCGAGCGCGGCGAGGTCGTCCGGGCGCACGCCGGAAAGCGCGCCGCCGTACCGCCCGACGGGCGTGCGCACCGCGGAGAGGATCACGGCCCTGCGCACCGCCCGGCCGTGCTAGACGAACTCGACGCGCACCGGCGCCGGAAAGGCCCCGAGCGTCTCCGCTCGCGTCAGGAGCTCCTCGACCGCCTGCCGCCCCTCGTCGCCGTAGTCGCAGGTGAGCTCGTTGACGTACATCCCGACAAAGCGGTCGGCGAGGTGCGGCTCGAGACCGCGGGAGAACTCCATCGCGTACGCCATCGCCTCGCTGCGGTGCTCGAGGCCGGCCCGGATCGAGTCGGCGAGCACCGCCGAGAGATCCGCGAGCGTCGTCGCGCCGAGGTCGCGACGCGCCACGTTGGCGCCGAGCGGGAGCGGCAGCCCTGTCTCCAGAAGCCACCACTCACCGAGGTCGAGCACCTTGGACAGCCCCTCGGCCTCGTAGGTGAGCTGCCCCTCGTGGATGAGCAGACCCGCCTCGGCGGCGCCCGTCTGCACCTCCTCCATGATCCGGTCGAAGGGGACCTCGCGGAAGCGGAAGTCGCCGATCGCCATGCGCAGGACGAGGAACGCCGTGGTCATGCGACCGGGGACGGCGATCTCGATCTCCGACAGCCGCTCGAGCGGGGTCGGCTCTCGGGCGACGACAACCGGTCCGTAGCCCGCCCCCATGCTCGCCCCGTGCGGCAGGAGCACGTACCGGTCCTGGACGAACGGGTACGTGTGCAGCGAGATCGCCGTCACCTCGAGGCGGCCGTCCAGCGCCCACTCGTTCAGGGTCTGGATGTCGCGCAGGACGTGCTCGAACTCGAAGCCGCGCGTCGGCACGCGGCCGGCGGCGAGCGCCCAGAACATGAACGCGTCGTCCGCGTCGGGACTGTGGCCGAGTCGGATCATCATCGAGCGCCGGAGGCTAGCAGCCGGCCTCGCAGGTGGTCGCAGTCGCATGGGGGGTGGCCGCGGACACGCCCCGGCGCTGCGCCCGCTCCCGCGCCCCGAGGCAGCAGGCCGCCACGGGCGGTTCGAAGCCGCGCCGGCCGCGTGGCGCCGGCGGCGACGTCCTCCCGTCCCGAACCCCCACCCGCCCACGGGGAGGAGCATCCTAGCTCCCCTCCCGTCACGCGACCGTGACGCGCTCGCGCCGGATGCGCGCCGATCGCGGAGCGACCCCTGCCGGCGCCCTCGCGCCCGCAGCGCAGGACACCGGACGGCTACTCGCCCCGGAAGAAGTGCCGCTCGAGACGGGGGAGAATCTCCTTGCGGGTGAACGGCCGCACACGGCTCGCGCTCCCTTCGTCCTCGAGCACCTGCACGTCGTCCTCCAGCACCTCGTTCGCCCGCTCGAGCGCATCGTCGAGCTCGTAGCCCTCGAACACGTAGTCGTCGGGGCGGGGCGCGCCGCTCGGCCGCTGCTGCGGATTGACCGCCCGGCCGACCGCCCAGCTGCCGTCCGGCCGGCGCTCGATCCAGACGACGATGCGCTCCGCGGCGCCGTCGTCGTCGACTCCCTCCAGCACCCGCTCCGCGTACCGCGACGACGTCGAGAACGGTCGCATGGGGCAAGGATACAATCGCCGTAGTGGAGCGCCTGACCGCTTTCCTGCGCAATCCCTTCTCGTTCCTGTTCGCGACGAGAGGGGCGGAGGAGCGGGTCGTCGTCTACCTCATCCGCGAGCACGAGCGTGGTCGCGACCTGGCCGACATCCTCCGGGATCCCTACGTACGCAACCGCTGCTCCGACCAGGACATCGCGCGAATCCTCGAGCGGCCCGACGTCGTGCGCGCGATCGGCGACGACATCGCGCGTGCGCACCGCCGCGCGCTCGAGCGCGCATAGCCAGCCGAAGACGCTCGGCGTGCGGCTCACAGCCTCCGGCTGATCCCCGTTCAGAGCTCCCGGCCGATTCCCTGCTCGCGCGCGCGGGCGACCGCGACCGCGCCGATCGCCACGTCCCAGGCGGCGATGCCGTTCGACTTGAAGAGCACGACGTCGTCCGGCGACTGGCGCCCCTGCACCTCGCCTGCGACGACCTCGTGCAGCTCGTGCACCTCGAGCCAGTCGAGCACGCCCTGCGCGACCGGCTCGATCAGGTCGCCGGACTCGATGCGCGCGTCGTCCACCGAGTCGCAGCAGACGAACGCCGCTCGCTCGAGCACCGCGTTGTCCAGCTCGCGAGCCTGCGGGCGGTTCGCGCCCGCGGCGCACACGAGCGCCCCCGGCCGCAGCCAGTCCCCGCGCAGCACCGGGTCCTTGGAGGTCGTGATCGTGACGACGATCTCCTGCGCCGCCGCCTCCTGCGGCGACTCCACGGCCTGCGCCTGCAGCCGGCGAGCGAACTCCTCCCGCCGCTCGCGGGTGCGCGAGTAGACGACGACGTGCTCGACGTGCGGGACGGCCGCGCGGATGCACCTGATCTGCATCTCCGCCTGCGTCCCGGCTCCGATCACGCCGAGCGTCCGCGCGCCCGGCCGCGCCAGGTACTTCGCCGCGACGCCGCTCGCCGCCCCCGTGCGCAGCCGGCCGAGCCGGTCCGCCTCGATCACGGCGATCGCCTCGTGCGTCGACGCGTCGAACAGACAGACGAGGAACGCTGCGCCGCCGCGGCCGGCCGCGTAGGCCTTCACGCCGGCGACGCCCAGGCCGAGGTCGCTCGCGGACATGACCGCGAGCATCCCCTGGTCGAGCCGCAGGCGGCGGCGCGGCACGTTCTCCACGACGCCCTCCGCGAGCCGGCGGAAGGATCCCTCGACGGCGTCGAGGGCGTCCGCCGGCGCGAGCAGGGCGTCGACGTCCTCCTCGGTCAGGTAGAGCGGCACGGCGGCGAAGTCTACGAGGACTCCCGGCGCGACCGGCGCCGCCTGAGTGCGCCCGACAGGATTCGAACCTGTGGCCTCAGCCTCCGCAGGGCTGCGCTCTATCCCCTGAGCTACGGGCGCCCGGGCGTCCAGTCTAGCTGCCTGCCGGCACCGACCCGGCCGGCGCCGTGCGCGGCTGGTGCAGGCGACCGGCTCGCTCAGGCACTCGGCCTGGCGGCGGCGAGCGGCCGCGCGGGCGCCTCCCCGACCGTGACCTCGGCGTCCTCCGGGACCTCGACCCGGACGTAGGCGAGCGCAACCAGCCGGTCGCCCGACCGCGCGCTGCTCGTCACCCGGCCGACCGCCTTCCCCTCGTGCACGACCTCCGTCTCGGGCGGCGGCGGCTCCTCGCCGTCCACCTCGAGCAGGCGCAGCGTCCGCTTCACGTGGCCACGGTAGTGGAGCCGGGCGATCGGTTCCTGCCCCGGGAAGCAGCCCTTCGTGAACGAGACGGCGCGCTCGACGAGCCCCGCCTCGGCCGGCAGCACCCGCTCGTCGATTTCGCGCCCGACGCGCGGCGTTCCCGCCAGGATGCGCAGCGCCTCCAGCTCGTCCTCGCCGAGCGTCGGCTCGAGCTCGGCGTCGAGCAGCTCGACCGCCGGCCGCCCGTAGTCCGGGTTGGGGATGCCCTCGACGACCGGCGGCTCACCGAAGACGACGACCGACGTGTGCTCCTCGAGCTCGATCTCGCACCTCGAAGCGAACCTCGCCCGCAGGAGCACGTCGCGGACGGCGACGCCGAGTCCCGGCTCGGTCAGGAGCAGGAAGTCCCCCTCACCCCTGCGCCAGACGCGAAGCGGCGCGATCACCCGTCCCTTCGGCGTCAGGAGCAGGGCGTCGCACAGCCCGCCCGAGACGTCGTTCGACAGCATGCGCTGAAGGAGACTCTCAGCGTCCGGCCCGCGCACGGCGACGTAGCTGCGCGGGCGCACAGCCACGCCGTCTGAAACGCCATCCACCCTGGATAGTCTAGGCCGCATGCCGCTGTTCAGATCGCGCGCCGAGCACAAGGTGCGAGAGGCCGGCTTCGACCCAGCACGCCTGCCGCCCGGCCAGTACCTGACCGAGAAGTGGCCGGTGCTGCACGCCGGCTCCGTCCCCGACAGCGACCTCGCGACGTGGGAGTTCACGGTCACCGGCGCCGTCGAGACGCCGCTCCGCCTGAGCTACGAGGAGCTGCGGGCGCTCCCGCACACGGAGGTGACGACCGACATCCACTGCGTCACGCGCTGGAGCCGCTTCGACACCCGCTTCCGGGGAGTGCACTGGCGCGAGCTGGCGAGGCTCGCGCGGCCGCGGCCCTCGGCGCGGTTCGTGATCGCGCGCGCCGAGCAGGGCTTCACGTCCAACCTCCCGCTCGAGGCGCTGCAGACGGACGACGCGCTGGTCGCGTGGGAGGCAGACGGCGAGCCGCTGACCCCCGACCACGGCTGGCCGCTCCGGCTGGTCGTCCCGAGCCGCTACTTCTGGAAGAGCGCGAAGTGGCTGCGGGGTCTCGAGCTGCGCGAGAGCGACGAGCCCGGCTTCTGGGAGCGCTACGGCTACCACAACGATGCCGACCCCTGGCGGGAGGAGCGCTACGGCTTCTGAGCCGACGATCGTCGCCGCACACGCGACAAGTAGAGCGGCGCTCGCCCTCGTCCTCGCGCTCGCGACCGGCGTGCCCTCGTCGCGTGCCTCGCCGGCGGGGCTGCCGACGCCGGCGGCGCTCCTCCCCCACTCGATCGCCTTCTGGAGCGCCTCGCACGGACTCGTCGGCGGCGGCTACGAGGGCTTCCTCGGCAGCTCGGAGCAGGCCTGCTCGCCGCGCCGCTGCTAGCCGGGGACGATGTCGGCGACGACGGACGGCGGCCGCACGAGCACCGTCCTCGCCCGCCTTCCCGGCCCGGTGACGTGGGTCGCCGTGGCCCCGTCCCGGGTCGCCTGGGCGATCGTCGGCGCGTGTACGAAGGGCACGTGCTCGCACGAGCTGTGCCGGAGCTCCGACGGCGGCGCCAGCTGGTCGCGGCTCGGGCCGGCGCCGCTCCAGGCGGTCGCCTTCGGGGACGCGGCGCACGGCCTGGCCGTCGGCGGCGGCATCCTCTCGACGGCAGACGGCGGGCGGACGTGGCGCGGCCTGGCAAGCCCGTGCCCGGACGGCGCCCGCGGCGTCTCCATGGTCAGCGCCAGGCGCGGGTGGCTTCTGTGCGTACGCATCCTCGGCGTCGGCAACGCCGACAAGACCGTCTACGGACGGACGATGGGGGCGTGCACTGGCGGCGGCTCGCGCAGGTCGGGTTCGCGCCCCGCCAGCGGCGCTTCGCCGGCGGCCTGCACCTGTACGGGTACCCGCAGGGGATCGCGTTCGCCCGCGACGGAACCGGCGTCCTCTGGGAGAGCAGGGGTACGCTGTTTCTGACCCGCGACGGCGGCCGGCACTGGACGCCCTATCCGCAGGTGGCGCGACCAGAGGACGACGTCGGCCTCTCGGCGGCCGCCGTGGCAGGACACGCGTTCGCGCTCCTCGTCCGCACCTCGCTCAGGCCCGTGCCGTTCCGCCTCGTGGCGACCGGGACAGCCCGCGTGCGCCGGCGCACCGCCCGCATCTGGCCGTCTGCGATCGGCTGAGCGCGCCGCCACCGACGAGCCGCCATACCCGAAGCTCACATCCCCCGTTCGAGGCACCGGCCGGCAGCGCCCGGCGCCGATACAGCGGGTGTCCCACCTCCCCCCCACCCTGAGGACGCACGAAGGGCCGCCGACTGCGGCCCTTCGTGATGGCGGGGACCGTCACCTGCGGCCGAGACGAAAGCCCGCAGGGGCGGCGCCGCCGCTGCCGAGACCTCCGAGCAGCGCCTGGTAGGGCGCCACCGTCGGCGGGACGACCTGGGAGCGGCTGACGCCGAGCGCTTGGCAGACGTCCTGGCTCGCCACCGAGGCGGCGAGCGGCGTCTGCGGCCCGAAGTACGTCTTCCCCGCCTGCGTCGCCGACGACAGCTGGTCGATCACCTGCCACGTTCCCTGCAGCGCGTCCGCGGCGAGCACGTCGCCGCACACGGCGACGACGGCGAGCGCCGCCGCCGCTTCCTGCTCGTTGCTCGACACCGTCCGCACCTGCGTCTGCAGCGTCTTCACCTGCGACTTCAGCGCTGCCACGTCCTTCAGCAGCCGTTTCTCGGTCGGCGTCGGCGGCGATGCCGACCACGCTCCGACCGCATACGCAGCCGCGGCAGCCAGGGCGCAGACAACGATGACCCACCTCATCGGTCCCTCCTCTCGGGTTCGCACGACCATAGCCGAGCGCCCGCGCCGCAACGCGACGGGGCCCGCCGAGGCGGGCCCCGTCCCACGCTGCGCGGTGTCCCGAGAGCCTGCTACATCATGTCCGGCATACCGCCGGGCATGCCTGCCCCGGCCTTCTCCTTCTCCGGGGCCTCGGCGACGATCGCCTCGGTCGTGAGGATGTTCTTCGCGATCGACGCGGCGTTCTGCAGCGCCGAGCGCGTGACCATCGTCGGGTCGATGATGCCCGACTTGACCAGGTCCTCGATCTCGCCCGAGTCGACGTTCAGGCCCTGGCCCTTGGCCGCGTTGCGGACCTTGTCCACGACGACCGAGCCCTCGAGACCGGCGTTCGTGGCGAGCTGGCGAAGCGGCTCCTCGAGCGCCCGCAGGATGATCGAGGCGCCGGTCTTCTCGTCGCCCTCGAGCGACTCGACGCTCTTCCTGACCGAGTCGGCCGCGTTCAGGAGCGCGACGCCGCCGCCCGGCACGATGCCCTCCTCGAGCGCGGCACGGGTCGCCTGCAGCGCGTCCTCGACGCGGTGCTTCTTCTCCTTCATCTCGGTCTCGGTGGCCGCGCCGACCTTCACCACGGCGACGCCACCTGCCAGCTTCGCGAGCCGCTCCTGCAGCTTCTCGCGGTCGAAGTCGGAGTCGGTGTTCTCGATCTCCTGCTTCAGCTGCTTGATGCGGGCCTTGATCGCGTCGGAGTCGCCGGCGCCGTCGATGATGGTGGTCGAGTCCTTGTCGACAACGACCTTGCGGGCCCGGCCGAGCTGCGAGAGCTTCGTGTTCTCGAGCTTGAGGCCCATCTCCTCGGTGATCACCTCGCCGCCCGTGAGGATGGCGATGTCCTCGAGCATGCGCTTGCGGCGGTCGCCGAAGCCCGGCGCCTTCACGGCGACGGCCGTGAACGTGCCGCGCAGCTTGTTGACGACGACGGTCGCGAGCGACTCGCCCTCGACGTCCTCGGCCACGATCAGCAGCGGCTTGCCCGCCTGGATCACCTGCTCGAGCACGGGCAGCAGGTCCTTGACCGCCCCGATCTTCTGGTTCGCGATCAGGATGTACGGATCCTCGAGCACGGCCTCCATGCGCTCGGCGTCCGTGATCATGTACGGGGAGAGGTAGCCCTTGTCGAACTGCATGCCTTCGGTGAACTCGAGCTCGAGCCCGAAGGTCTGGCCCTCCTCGACGTTGACCACGCCGTCCTTGCCGACCTTCTCGATCGCGTCGGCGATGACGTCGCCGATCTCGCGCTCGCGCGCGGAAATGGTGGCGACGCGGGCGATGTCCTCCTTGCCTGAGACCTCCTTCGACTGCTTCTTCAGGTCCTCGACGACGAGGTCGACCGCCTGCTCGATACCGCGCTTGAGCGCCATCGGGTTCGCGCCTGCGGCGACGTTCTTCAGGCCCTCGCGCACGATCGCCTGGGCCAGCACCGTCGCGGTCGTCGTGCCGTCGCCGGCCACGTCGTTCGTGGCCGTGGCCACCTCGCGCACGAGCTGCGCCCCCTGGTTCTCGAAGACGTCCTCGACCTCGATCTCACGCGCGATCGTAACGCCGTCGTTCGTGATCGTCGGCGCGCCGAACTTCTTGTCGAGGACGACGTAGCGGCCTTTCGGGCCGAGCGTCACCTTGACGGCGTCGGCCAGGATGTTGACGCCCCGCTCGAGCGAGCGGCGCGCATCCTCGTTGAACTTCAGCTCCTTGTGAGCCATACGTGTACCTCCCGGAGTGAGCTAGGACTTCGCGCCGGCAAGCTCGCGCTTGCCCTTGGCCTTCGTGGCAGCGACCTTGGCGAGGACGTCGGTCTCGCGCAGGATCAGGTACTCGTCGACCCCGACCTTCACCTCGGTGCCGCCGTACTTCGAGAAGATGATCTCGTCGCCGACGGCGACGTCCATCGGGATCAGCTCGCCCGTCGTCTCGCTGCGAGAGCCAGGACCGACCGCGAGCACCCTGCCGCGCTGCGGCTTCTCCTTGGCCGTGTCCGGCAGAACGATGCCGCCGATCGTCGTCTCCTCCTCCTCGAGGACCTCGACGACGAGACGGTCACCCAGCGGCTGTAGATCCATCCAAGATCCTCCCGTGTCCGACTTTGTGACGGTGGATGGCACTCTCCCACCGAGAGTGCCAACGCATCCTACCCACTGTCGTGCGGGGTCTGCAAGTCCCGGAGCCAGCTGCCGGGCCCGCTGTCACAAGCGCTAGTGTCAGCGTGGCTTGAAGCGCGAGTTCTCAGCGGGGGGCGTGCTCGTGCGAGAGATCGACGGCCGCCCGATGGTGGCGGCGATCCGCCCCGGCGGCAAGCCCGACGGCCTGTGGGCGTTGCCGAAAGGCAGGATCGCGAAGGGCGAGCCGCCCGAGCAGACCGCCATCCGCGAGGTGGAGGAGGAGACCGGCGTGCGCGGCTCGCTCGTCCGCAAGCTGGGCGACGTCCGCTACGTGTACACGTGGGAGGGCGAGCGGATCTTCAAGGTCGTCAGCTTCTACCTGCTCCGTTACACCGGCGGCACGCTCGGCGAGCTGAGCGACGAGTACGCGCACGAGGTGGCGGACGTGCGCTGGCTGCCGCTCGAGGACGCGCCGCGACTGCTCGCCTACTCGGGCGAGCGGCAGATGGCCCAGCAGGCGCTGGAGTTCCTCGCCGCCGAGACCGTATGATGCGGCTCACCCTCGGCAGGCCCCTGTATGCACGCCATGTATGCCCTGAACTTCTACTCGCCGATCGTGGCCGACCAGCTGCGCCTGCATCGCAAGACCGCCACCATCCGGCTCGGCGACAAGTCGGGGAAGTACCGCAAGGGCATGATCGTGCAGGTGCTGTGCGGGGCGCGCTACAGCCCGCGCGAGAAGGTGTTCGAGGCGGTGATCGACAAGGTCGACGTGAAGCAGCTGGGCGAGCTGTCGCCGAACGAGATCCAGCACGACAACCCGATGCTCAAGCACCCGGAGGAGATGGCCTCCTTCCTCAGCCAGCTCTACAACCGCGACGTGTCCCTCGAGGACACGGTGACGATCATCCGCTTCAGCGAGATCAAGCAGAACCAGGCGCACTGAGCCGCACGGCGGAGCCGAAGCACCCGGGACGGCGGAGCCGGGAGACCGCCCTCGGCGTCCGACGGCCGCGTCCCGCGAACCGTCAAGCCCCGCCCCCCGAACCGTCAAGTAACAGACTGTTACGAGGGACTCGCGGAGAGACTCGCGGCCGGCGCACCCGTGTGGGCGGCCCGCCCCAGCGGCCCGAGCAGCGCACGAGACGCAAGTAACAGTCTGTTACAAGGGATCGGCGACGGGATCGGCGACCGGCTGACGGGATCGGCGACAGGTGAGGGATCGGCGCCAGGTGCCCAAGGAACCGGCGACGGAAAGGGGTCAGCGGCCCGGCTTGCGGATGCGCACCCCGCCGAGCTCGGGCGCTCGGAGCGGCCCGCCGCAGGACTCGCAGTCGACGGCGAACACCGACGAGAAGCGCGCACCGCAGGAGGGGCAGCGCGAGCGGAGCTCGCCGCCGCACTGCGGGCAGGAAGCCGCCAGGTCCCCCTCCGAGGCGTCGAAGTACCGCTGCCCGTAGCCGCAGGAGAGGCAGACTGCGGCCCAGTCGCCGAGCACCTTGCGGCGCTCCTCGCGCAGCCAGTCCGAGGCCTTGCCCACAGGCGGACTGTAGCGGTGCCGGTCCAGTCGTGCGACCCGCCTCTCGCTCGCCGAGGAGGGCGTCGGGCGAGCGCCGTCAGCTGCTTGCGCGTCTCCGCGCGTACCGGCTGCCGCAGCCGATGCCGAACACCTGCCGCGCCCGCTGCAGGAGCGCGCAGGGCGAGCCGATAGAGTGTTCGAGTCCAGCCAGGAAAGGGTGTGAATGGCGATCGCGCGCGAAGCCGAGCCGGTCGGCTCCCTGTCAGAGGTGAGGGACGTCGGCCTCGACCGGGACGACCTTCTCGGGATGTACCGCAACATGCTGCTCACACGGGGGATCGAGGAGCGCGGCCACATCCTCTACAAGCAGGGCAAGATCCCGGGCTCCTTCTACACGGGTCGCGGCAACGAGGCGGCTGCCGTCGCGATCGGGACAGCGATGGGTCCCGACGACGTCGGCACGCCGCTCCACCGTGACATGGGTGTCCACGTCGTGCGCGGCCTCGAGCCGTGGCGAGTGCTCGCCCAGTACATGGGCCGCGTCGACGGACCGGCGAGAGGCCGGGACGGTAACGTCCACATGGGCGAGTCGCGGCTGGGACTGATCGCGATGGTCAGCCACCTGCCTGCGATGCTCCCGGTCGCGGTCGGCTGCGCGCTTGCCTTCCGCATCCGCGACGAGCGCCGCGTCGCGGTCGGCTGGTTCGGCGAAGGGGCCTCGTCGCGGGGCGACACGCACGAGTCGATGAACTTCGCCGGCACACGCCGCCTGCCCGTCGTCTTCGTCTGCGACAACAACCAGTGGGCGTACTCGACCCCGACCCACCTCGAGTACGCCGCCGAGCACGTCGCCGACCGGGCGCAGGCATACGGCTTCGAGGGCGTCGTCGTCGACGGCACCGACGTGCTGGCCGTGTACCGCGAGGCGAAGCGGGCGATCGAGAAGGCGCGCGCCGGCGGGGGGCCGACGCTGATCGAGTGCGTCACGCTGCGCATGGAGGGCCACGCCGTCCACGACGACGCCTTCTACGTCCCGCGCGAGCTGTTCGAGGAGTGGGCGAAGCGCGACCCGATCGACCGCTTCCGCGCCTGGCTCCGCGACAACGTCTCGCTGACAGACGAGGAAGAGGACGAGATCGGGGCCGAGATCAAGCACGTGCTTTCGGACGCGATGCGGCGGGCGGAGGAGTCTCCGCTTCCCGACCCTGCGACGCTGACGGACGGGGTGTACGCGGAGCCGGACGAGCTGTACCTCCCCCACCACTGACCGACATGGACGACTGGACGACCGCACGCGAGCGGCACTTCGACTCCCGGCCACCCGCCTGAGCCGTGCCCGAGCTCACGTACCTGCAAGCGATCTCCGACGCCCTCCGCGGGGAGATGCGCCGCGACCAGCGCGTGTTCGTGATCGGGGAGGACGTCGGCGTCTACGGCGGCGCCTTCAAGGTCACGCTCGGCTTCCAGGAGGAGTTCGGCCCGTGGCGCGTGATCGACGCGCCTCTCGCCGAGACCGCGATCGTCGGCGGCTGCACAGGCGCTGCGCTGATGGGCATGCGCCCGGTCGCCGAGATGCAGTTCTCGGACTTCGTCTCCTGCGCCTGGGACCAGCTGGTCACGGTGGCGGCCAAGCAGCACTACCGCGCGGGCACGCCGGTGCCGATCGTCGTCCGGCTTCCCTCGGGCGGTGGCTTCTCGGGCGGTCCGTTCCACTCGCAGAACCCGGAGAGCTCGTTCGCGCACGTGCCCGGGCTCAAGTGCGTGTGCCCCGCGACGCCCGCAGACGCGAAGGGCCTCCTGATCAGCGCCATCGAAGACCCGAACCCGGTGCTCTTCTTCGAGCACAAGCACCTCTACCGGCGCATCAAGGGCGACGTGCCCGAGGAGCGCTACACCGTTCCGATCGGCAAGGCCCGCGTGCATCGCGAGGGGGACGACGTCTCGGTCGTCACGTGGGGCGCGATGGTCTACACGGCCTCCGAGGCGGCCGTCGCGCTCGAGCGCGACGGGGTGTCCGTGGAGATCATCGACCTGCGCTCGGTAGTGCCCTGGGACCGCCAGACGGTGCTCGAGAGCGTGCGCAAGACGTCGAAGGTGCTCGTCCTGCACGAGGACACGCACACCGGCGGCTTCGGCGCCGAGATCGCGGCGACCGTCGCCGAGGAGGCGTTCGAGGACCTCGACGCACCGGTGCGCCGTCTCGCCGCGCCCGACTGCCCGGTGCCGTTCTCGCCCCCGCTCGAGAAGGCGTTCATCCCGCAGGTCGAGGACGTCGAGCGCGTGCTCAGGGAGCTCGCGGAGTACTGATGGCATCCACGGTCGTCGACGTCGTCATGCCGCAGATGGGCGTCTCCGTGTCGGAGGGGACGATCACGAGGTGGCTGAAGCAGGAGGGAGAGGCCGTCGCCTTCGACGAGCCGCTGCTCGAGATCTCGACGGACAAGGTGGACACGGAGGTGCCGAGCCCCGGCGCGGGCGTGCTGCAGCGGATCCTCGTCCAGGAGGGGGAGACGGTCGAGGTCGGCACCCGCCTCGCCGTGATCGCCGCCGCCGGCGCGGAGCCCTCGCCGGCGCCCGCCAGCGCACCCCCCCAGGCGCCCCCGGAGCCCGCGGCGGCGCCGGAGCGGGCGGAGCCTGAGCCCGCGGAGCCGGGACCTGCGCCAGCCGTTCCGGGCGCCGGAGACGGCCGCAGCTTCGTCTCGCCCGTCGTCGCGCGGATCGCGAGCGAGCACGGCGTCGACGTGGCGCGCGTGCCCGGAACCGGCCACGGCGGCCGCGTGACGAAGAAGGACATCCTCGCCTACATCGAGTCGGGAGGAGCCGGTGCGCCACCGGCGCCCGCCGCCGCGGAGCCCGCCGCGCCGCCTCCACCCGGCCCGGAGGCCGGCCCGGCACCCACTGCCGCCCCGGCGCCGCCCCCTCCGCCCGCGGCGGCACCTGGCCCCCGGGTCCCGCCACCGCCCGCCGAGGCTGCGCCCCCGCCGCCGGCGCCCCCGCCTCCCGAGCCCCCGGCGCCGGCGCCCGGCGAGATCGTCGAGCCGATGACCGCGATGCGGCGGGGGATCGCCGAGCACATGCGCCGCTCGCTCGACACCTCCGCGCACGTGACGACGGTGTTCGAGGTCGACATGACCAAGGTGGTCGCGATCCGCGAGAAGCTGAAGCCGCAGTACCAGGCCGCCTACGGCGTCAACCCGACGTACCTCGCCTTCGTCGCGCGGGCGACGATCGAGGCGATCCGCAACTGGCCGTGGATGAACGCGGAGGTCCGCGGCGAGTCGATCGTCGTCAAGCAGTACGTGAACCTCGGCATCGCCGTCGCCCTCGAGGGCGGCAAGGGACTGATCGTGCCGGTGATCAAGAATGCCGAGGGCTACAACCTGCTCGGCCTGGCGCGCGCCATCGCCGACGTCGCCGAGCGCGCGCGGGCGAAGAAGCTCGTGCCCGACGACGTGCAGGGCGGCACCTTCACGATCACGAACCCGGGAGGGTGGGGCGCCATCATCGGGACGCCGATCATCAGCCAGCCGCAGGTGGCGATCCTCGACGTCGAGGCGCTCGTCAAGCGGCCGGTCGTGATCGCAGACGAGGCCGGAAACGACGTGATCGCGATCCGCCCGATGATGAACCTGTGCCTCTCCTACGACCACCGGCTGGTCGACGGCGCCTACGCGGCCCAGTTCATGAAGGAGCTGCGCGAGAACCTCGAGAGCTGGGACGAGGCGACGTACTGACCCGCAGGCTAGGGTGAGGGAGTGAGCGGCCCCCGGACCGCGTACCTGCTCAACCTCGGCGTCGTCGAGTACCGGGAGGCGTGGGACGTGCAGCGCTCGCTCGCCGCAGCCGTCTCGCAGGGCGCGATTCCGGACACGGTGCTCCTGCTCGAGCACCCGGCCGTCGTCACCGTCGGGCGGCTCACCGGCGCCGGCGAGCTTCACCTGCCGGCCGGTGCGGAGGTGGACGTCGTCGAGACGGACCGCGGCGGCAGGTCGACCTACCATGGCCCCGGCCAGCTCGTCTGCTATCCGCTCCTCGACCTGAACCGCCACGGCCGCGACGTGAAGCGCTACTGCCGCAACCTCGAGGAGGCGGTGATCAGCACCCTCGCCGCCTTCGAGCTCGCCGGCGAGCGGATCGAAGGGCTGACCGGCGTGTGGCTGCGGCCGCCGCCGCGCAAGATCTGCTCGATCGGCGTCCACATCTCGCGCTGGGTGACGACCCACGGCTACGCGCTGAACGTCGATCTCGACACCCGGCCGTTCACCGAGTGGATCACCGCCTGCGGCCTGGACGACGCCGCGTTCACGACGATCGCCTCGGAGGTCGGTCGGGCGGTGGCGGTGGACGAGGTGCGGCCGGTCGCGGCGGCGGCGCTCGAGGAGGTGCTCGGCCTCGCCTTCGAGGAGCTGCCGGCCGACGAGGGAGCGGGGCTGTGGTCGCAGCCGACGCACGCGCGCCTGGCGAGCCGCTGACCGCCACCGCCCGCCGCAGCCTTCACCCCGCCCGCCGCAGCCTTGTAACAGACTGTTACTTGGCGACTTGGCGCGGGGGCGGGGAGCGTAGACTGCGCGTCGTGGAGCGATCGTTGCCCGTGGCAGCCCGGCCGCGCCGGCCCGAGTGGATGAAGGTGCGCGCCCCGAGCGCAGACAGCCGCTACGACGACGTGCGCACGCTCGTCCACGGACAGCGACTGCACACCATCTGCGAGGAGGCGCGCTGCCCGAACATCGCCGAGTGCTGGGGGCGCGGGACGGCGACCTTCCAGATCCTCGGCGACACGTGCACGCGCGCCTGCCGCTACTGCGACGTCCACTCCGGGAAGCCGGACCGCCCGCCCGATCCGCTCGAGCCGCTCCGCCTCGCACAGGTGGCTGCCCGCCTCGGCCTCGAGCACGTCGTCGTCACGTCCGTCGACCGGGACGACCTGCCCGACCGGGGTGCGGGGCACTACGCGGCGACGATCCGGGCGCTCAAGGCCAAGCTGCCGGCGGCCTCCGTCGAGGTGCTGACACCCGACTTCCTCGGCTGCGAGGAGGAGGCGCTCCGCGTCGTGCTGGCCGAGCGGCCCGAGGTCTTCAACCACAACATCGAGACGGTCCGCAGGCTGCATCCGCACATGCGCGGGGCGAAGGCCTCCTACGACGGCGCGCTCCGCCTGCTCCGGCGGGCGAAGGAGCTCGCCGACTATCCGCTGCTGACGAAGTCGGGGGTCATCGTCGGCCTCGGCGAGAGCAACGACGAGGTCGTCGAGACGCTCCGTGACCTGCGCGCGCACGACGTCGACGTCGTCACCATCGGCCAGTACCTGCGGCCGTCGCCCAAGCACGCGCCGATCGACCGCTGGGTGCACCCCGACGAGTTCCGCTGGTTCACCGAGCAGGGCGAGGCGATGGGCTTCGGCTCGGTCTTCGCCGGCCCGCTCGTCCGCTCGAGCTACCGCGCCGACGAGCAGAAGCACGCGGCGACGACATCGAGCTAGGCCGGGGTCGGCGCGGCCGCGTCAGCGGCCGTGGGGCTTCGCCATCGCCCGGTAGTCGAGCGCGCGGTCGAGGACGTCCTCCTCGACACCCGCCTCCCGGGCGACCTCGCGCAGCGAGCGACCCGAGGCAGCCGCCTCCTTGACGATCTCGCTCGCCTTGTCGTAGCCGATGTACGGGTTGAGCGCGGTCGCCGCGGAGAGCGTCAGCTCCGCGTAACGCTCGCACCGCTCGCGGTTCGCCTCGATGCCGTCGATGCAGCGCTCGGCGAACAGCCTCGCGGCGCTCGCCAGCAGCTTGACCGAGTCGAGCAGATTGCGCGCCATGAGCGGGACGAACACGTTCAGCTCGAAGTGGCCCTGCAGCCCGCCGACCGTGATCGCCTGGTCGTTTCCGATCACCTGGGCGGCGACCTGCGTCACGACCTCCGGAATGACCGGGTTGACCTTGCCGGGCATGATCGAGCTTCCCTTCTGCAGCTCGGGCAGGAAGAGCTCGGCGAGCCCGGCACGCGGCCCCGACCCCATCAGGCGGATGTCGTTGGCGATCTTCGTCAGCGAGACGGCCACCGTCTTCAGTGCGCCGGACATCTCGACCAGTCCGTCGCGCGCGCCCGTGGCCTCGAAGGGATCGGCCGGCGGCGAGATGGCCAGACCGGTCTCGCGCTCGAGCAGCGCCCGCACCCGCTGTGCGAACTCGGGGTGGGTGTTCAGGCCGGTGCCCGTCGCGGTGCCGCCGAGCGGGATCTGGCCGAGGCGCGGCAGCGAGCCCTCGACGCGGGCGATGCCCTGCCGCACCTGCGCCGCGTAGCCGGAGAACTCCTGGCCGAGCGTCACCGGCACGGCGTCCATCAGGTGCGTGCGACCCGACTTGACGACGTCGTCGAACTCCGCCGCCTTGCGCTCGAGCGACTCCGCCAGCTGCGCCAGGGCCGGGAGGAGGTCGCCGCGGATCTCCCCGAGCGCGGCGAGGTGGACGGCCGACGGGAAGACGTCGTTCGAGGACTGGCACATGTTGACGTCGTCGTTCGGGTGCACGTCCTCGCCGGCCAGCGTCGCGATCACCTCGTTGGCGTTCATGTTCGAGGACGTGCCCGAGCCGGTCTGGAAGACGTCGATCGGAAACTGGTCGTCGAGCTCCCCCGCGGCGACGCGGTCGGCCGCCGCGGCGATCCGCGCCGCCTTGTCCGGGTCGAGGAGGCCGAGCTCGGCGTTCACGCGGGCGGCGGCGGCCTTGATCCGGCCGAGCCAACGCGCGACGGGCGGGGGGATCGGCTCGCCGGAAACCGGGAAGTTGGCGATCGCCTTGCGGGTCTCGCCTCCCCACAGCTCCCGCTGCTCGGTCGCGGACACGAGCATGAGTCTAGCGCCGCGCTGCGAGCCGGCCCGCGGGGTCCGGCCGCGGGCGCGCTACACGGTGGCCCGCGCCGTCTCGAGCAGGTCGTGCCACGTGCTCAGCTTCACGCGCGGGCGGCCCTGCTCGCTTCCGCGCGCGCGCTCGAGCCGGTCGATCGCCTCCCAGCCGGAGTAGGGGACGACCTCGACGCCGCGCTCGGCGAGGAGCGAGTCGATCGTGTCCGCGTCGGCGGCGCGCGCGAGCAGACGGCCCGCCCGAACGTCCTCGAGCAGCGCCTCGACCGTCTCCGCCGCGTCCTTCTTGTTCGTGCCGATCACGCCGCTTGGGCCGCGCTTGATCCAGCCCGCGCAGTACGTTCGCGGAAGCGGCCGGCCGTTCCCGTCGAGGACACGGCCGCCGGCGTTCGGGATCACCCCCCGCTCGTCGTCGAACGGAAGCCCGGGCAGGGGGACGCCGCGATAGCCGACGCTGCGGAAGACGAGCCCGCAGGCAATCACCTCGAGCTCGCCGGTCGCAACGGCGCGGATCTGCCCGTCGTCGCTAACGACGAGCCGGTTGCGGACGACCTCGATCGCCTCGACCTTGCCCTCGCCGAGGATCCGCACGGGCGACAGACAGAAGCGCAGGACGAGCCGCTTCGGCTTCCCCCGGGGAGCGTGCGCGGCGAACGCGCGCAGGATGTCGACGTTCCGCCGCGCCCGCGCGCGATCCGCCTCCAGCGCTGCCTCGCTGGCCGGGTCGAGCTCGAGCTCCGCGGAAGCGACGACCACGTCGGCGCCGGCAAGCTCGCCCAGCTCCTTCAGCTCCGGTGGCGTGAACGCCGCCTGCGCCGGGCCGCGGCGCCCGAGCATGACGATCTCGCGCAGCCCGGACGCCGCGATCGCCTCCCTCGCCTGGTCGGTCACGTCCGTCGGCAGGAGCTCCTCGCCTGTCCGCGCGAGCATGCGGGCGACGTCGACGGCGACGTTCCCGTTCCCGATCACGACCGCTCGCTCGGTCTGCAGGTCGAAGCGGAGGTGCTGGTAGTCGGGATGGCCGTTGTACCAGGCGACGAACTCGGTCGCCGCCCAGGAGCCGGGCAGGTCCTCCCCGGGGATGCCGAGGCGTCTGTCGGTCTGCGCCCCAACCGCGTACACGACCGCGTCGTAGAGCCGTGTCAGCTCCTCGTGGCCGACGTCCCTGCCGACCTCGACGTTGCCGAGGAAGCGGAAGCCCTCGAGGGCGGCGATCTTCTCGAACGTGCGCGACGCGGCCTTGAGCTCCGGGTGGTCGGGCGCGACGCCGAGGCGGACGAGGCCCCACGGCGTCGGCAGCCGCTCGATCATGTCCACCTCGACGCGCGGGTCCTCGCTCGCCAGCAGCGGCGCAGCCGTGTAGAAGCCAGCGGGGCCGGAGCCGACGACGGCGACCTTGAGCGCGCGAGGCGAGCTCACGCCGGTGATCCTAGTGAGCCGCCCGGGCGCTCGGAGCCCGTTGCCGCCGCCAGCCCCCGTCCGCGCGGGCGGGCGGATGCACGGATCCGCGCGCGTCGGCCGGTCGGCTCGGCTCAGGCAGCCCGGCGGGGCTCAGTGGCCGCAGCCGGAGCCGCAGCCGGAGGCGCCCCCGGATGCGTCCTCTCCGTCGGCGACCTGGAACGAGTGGCCGCACCCGCACGAGGCAACCACGTTCGGGTTCGAGATCTTGAAGCCAGACTCCTGGATCGTCTCCAGGAAGTCGATCTCGGCACCCTGCAGGTACGGCGCGCTGAAGGGGTCGACGACGACGCCCACCCCGTGCAGCTCGAGCTCGTAGTCGCCGTCCTGTGGGCCGCGGTCGAACCCGAGCGCGTACTCGAACCCGGAGCAGCCGCCGCCCTGCACGGCGACGCGCAGCACCGCCGCCTCGCCCTCCGGCTCCTGCGCCATCAGCCCCTTGATCTTCGCGGCCGCGCTCTCGGTCAGCGTCAGCAGCGTGCCGGTGTGCTCGACGGTTCCCACGGGGGCGATTCTACCAGCGTCCTCCGGCGTGACCGCGCACCCGCAGGAGCGGCCTCGTCCGAGCGCTTGTAACAGCCGGCTCAGGCACAGTTGAGCGGTTTTTCGGTCGCTTCGTTGCACCGCCTCGGTCCTGCTAGGTTCCGCACGTCGAAGAGACGGGGAGAGGTTCACCATGCTCGACAACTGGCTGCCGTTCCTGATCTACGGGCTCTTCGCAGCAGCCATCCCGGCATCGATGGTGGCGATGTCCTTCCTCTTCTCGACGCGGCCGCGAGCCCGGACGCGGGCCCGCGGCGTCCCGTTCGAGTCCGGCGTCTCGAAGGGGCCGCCGCCGGAGCAGCGCTTCACGATCAGCTTCTACCTGACGGCGATGCTGTTCATCGTCTTCGACATCGAGATCGTCTTCCTCTACCCGCTCGCCGTCATCCTCCACCAGCTCGCCTGGTTCGGGTTCGTCGAGCTCCTCTTCTTCATCGCCATCCTCGCCCTCGGGTACGTGTACATCTGGCGCAAGGGAGCGCTCGAGTGGCAGTAGCGCGCAAGCGCCTGGCGGACTACGGCCTGCGCTCGGAGCGCCTGCTGTGGCCGGCGAAGGGGCCGGGGGTGTTCGAGCGCGAGGTGGAGCAGCTCGAGGAGCGGCTGATGCTGACGACGCTCGAGCGCGCCATCGCCTGGGCGCAGACGAAGTCGATGTGGCCGGACACCTTCGGGCTCGCCTGCTGCGCGATCGAGATGATGTCGATCGTCTCCTCCCGCTATGACATCGCCCGCTTCGGCATGGAGGCGTTCCGTGCCTCGCCGCGGCAGGCCGACCTCCTCATCGTCTCCGGACGGGTGGTGCACAAGATGGCGGCGCCGCTGCGCCAGATCTACGACCAGATGCTGGAGCCGAAGTGGGTGATCGCGATGGGCGCCTGCGCGAGCTCCGGCGGGATGTTCAACAACTACACGACGCTGCAGGGCGTGGACAAGATCGTCCCCGTCGACATCCACGTGCCCGGCTGCCCGCCCCGGCCGGAGGCGCTGATGGAGGGGATCGTGCGCCTGCACGAGAAGGTGCAGGCCGGCGTCCCGCCGGCGTACGAGATCCGCGGGGTGGCCGAGTGAGCTACGCAGGCGTTCCCGGGCTCGTCGAGTCGCGCGAGGCGCACGGCGAGACGACGCTCGTCGTCGACCCGGCGCGGCTCGTCGAGGCGGCCGAGCACCTTCGGGACGAGCTCGGCTTCAATTTCCTCTCCGACGTGTCCTCGGTCGACTACCTCGGCTGGTCGGACGAGCCGGTCGCGGGCTCCTGGGGCGACTCGAGCGGGCGCGACCTCAACAGCCCGGGTAGCTGGGGCCTCGCCCGGCGGCCCGCGCCGAAGCCGAAGCGCTTCGCGGTCAACTACCACCTGCTCCGCCTCGTCTCCGGCGCGCGCGAGGCTCCACGGGTCCGGATGCAGGTGTGGGTGGACGACGCCGAGCTGGTCCCGAGCGTCGTCGGCGTCTGGCCGACCGCCGACTGGCACGAGCGCGAGGTGTTCGACATGATGGGCATCCGCTTCAGCGGCCACCCCAACCTGGTGCGGATCCTGATGGACGACGACTGGGAGGGGCATCCGCTGCGCAAGGACTACCCGATCGGCGGCGAGCCGGTGCGGTTCTCGGGCGAGGAGTAAGGCGCGACCGATGGCCATCGCACCCGAGCGGCCGCGGATCTACGAAGGTTCGCGCATCCCCTCGCCGATCCCGAGCGTCCTGCTCGTCCCGGACGAGCTCCGCAAGACGGACGACATCCTCGAGGTCAACTTCGGCCCCAACCACCCGTCGACGCACGGCGTGCTCCGCCTCGTCGTCGAGCTGGACGGGGAGCGCGTCGTCGGCCTGCGCGCGGTGATCGGCTACCTGCACACCGGCTTCGAGAAGTCGATGGAGTCGAAGACCTGGTGGAAGGCGATCCCGTACGCGCCGCGGATGGACTACCTCTCCTTCCAAGCGAACGAGCTCGCGTTCGTGATGGCCGTCGAGAAGCTGCTCGGGATCGAGGTGCCCCCGAAGGCGGTGTGGATGCGGATGCTGCTGTGCGAGCTCAACCGGGTGCACTCGCACCTCGTCTGGCTCGGCACGTCGGCGCTGGAGCTGGGCGCGATCTCGCCCTTCTGGTACACGTTTCGCGAGCGCGACCGCATCCTCGACCTGTTCGAGATGGTCGGCGGCGCGCGCATGCACACGCGCTACTTCCAGGTCGGCGGGCTGGCCGAGGACATCCCCTCCGGCTTCTTCGGCGAGTGCCGCCGCTTCTGCGAGGTGATGCCGGGGGCGGTCGACCAGTACGAGCAGCTGCTCGACCAGAACGAGATCTGGCTGAAGCGGACGAAGGGGGTCGGCCTGCTGTCGGCCGAGGACGCGATCGCCCTCGGGCAGTCGGGGCCTGTCCTGCGCGGCTCGGGGGTCGACTGGGACCTGCGCAAGGCCTCGCCGTACCTCGCCTACGACCAGGTCGAGTTCGACGTGCCGGTGAAGCGCAACGGCGACGTGTGGGACCGGTACAAGGTGCACATGGACGAGATGCGGGAGTCGACCCGCATCGTCGCCCAGGCGCTCGAGGGTATGCCCGGCGGGGCGTGGATCGCCGACGACCGCAAGGTGGTGCTACCACCGCGCGAGGAGCTGCACACCTCGATGGAGTCGCTCATCCACCACTTCAAGCTCGTCACCGAGGGCTTTCGCGTGCCGGAGGGCGAGGTCTACGTCGCGGTCGAGTCGCCGCGGGGCGAGTTCGGCTGCTACCTGTGCTCGGACGGCGGGCCGCGGCCGTGGCGCGTCCGCTTCCGCGCGCCGAGCTTCGTCGCGCTCGAGGCCACGGCCACGCTGATGCGCGACGCGCTGATCGCGGACATGATCGCCGCCGTCGGCTCGCTCGACACGGTCATGGGGGAGTGCGACCGGTGAGCGACTTCGGCGCGCACGTGCGGGAGCTCGCGGCACGCTACCCGGACCCCCGTTCCGCCGTCCTACCCGCCCTCCGCCTCGCCCAGGAGCGGCACGGCGGCTGGCTGCCTGCGCAGGCGCTCGTCGAGGTCGCCGAGACGCTCGAGCTCACCCCGGCGTACTGCCAGGCGGTCGCGTCCTTCTACGACATGTACCACCTGGCTCCCGTCGGCCGGCACCTGATCGAGGTGTGCACGAACCTGTCCTGCGCGCTCTCGCGCGCGCAGGACGTCGTCGACGCGTTCGCGTCCGCACTCGGCGTCGCCCCCGGCGAGACGACCGCGGACGGCGAGATCACCTTCCGCGTCGTCGAGTGCCTCGGCGGCTGCGGCGACGCGCCCGTCGTCGCCGTCGACCGCCGCTACCGGCAACGCGTCCGGCCGCAGGACGCAGCGTCGATCGTGGAGGAGCTCGGTGCCGGCGCATAGCGTGCTCCTCGAGGGCACGCAGGAGCACGACCTGACGCAGCTCGCCGAGTACCGCCGGATCGGCGGCTACCAGGCGCTCCAGAAGGCGCGGGCGATGACGCCGGACGCGCTGATCGAGGAGCTCCAGGCGGCCACGCTCCGCGGCCGCGGCGGCGCCGGCTTCCCGATGGGGCGGAAGGCGGCGTTGATCGACCGTGCGAGCCCGAAGCCGAAGTACCTGGTCGTGAACGCCGACGAGTCGGAGCCGGGAGCGTTCAAGGACCGGCAGGTGATGGCGACGGCCCCGCACCGGCTGATCGAGGGCTGCCTCATCGCCGCGCACGCGATCGAGTCGACGAACGTCTTCGTCTACATTCGCGGCGAGTACCTGACCGAGTACGAGATCGTGCAGGCGGCGGTGGACGAGGCGCGCGCCGCAGATCTGCTCGGCGACGTCGACGTGGTCGTCCACCGGGGGGCAGGCGCGTACATCTGCGGCGAGGAGACGGCGCTCCTCGACTCGCTCGAGGGTCGCCGCGGGCAGCCGCGGCCCCGGCCGCCGTTCCCGCCCGTGCAGGGCCTGTACGGCGCGCCGACGCAGATCAACAACGTGTGCACGATCGCCACCGTCCCGAAGATCATCGAGATCGGCGCCGCGGAGTTCGCCAAGATCGGACCGGAGAGCTCGCCCGGCACCGCGGTCTTCTCGATCTCCGGCAACGTCGTGCGACCCGGGAACTACGAGCTGGTGCTGGGGACGCCGATGCGCGAGCTGATCTACGACTGGGCAGGCGGGATCCCCGACGGCCGCTCGCTGAAGGCCGTCATCCCGGGTGGCTCGTCGGTGCCCGCGCTCGCTCCCGAGGAGATCGACGTGCCGCTCGACTACGAGTCGCTCGCCGCCATCGGGACGTTCTTCGGAGCGGCGTCGCTGATCGTCGTCGACGACCGCTGCTGCATGGTCCAGCTCGCGCTCCGCTCGACGAAGTTCTACATGCACGAGTCGTGCGGCAAGTGCACACCCTGCCGCGAGGGGACGCGTTGGATGGTGCAGCTGCTCGACAAGATCGAGGCAGGAGAGGCGACGCTCGCCGACCTCGACCTGCTCGAGTCGGTCGGCTCGCGCATCCTCGGCAAGGTGCTGTGCGCGCTCGGCGAGTTCGCCGTCTACCCGGTGGCGAGCTACCTGAAGAAGTGGCGCGACGAGTTCGTGGCGCACGTGGAGCGGGGCGGCTGCCCGTTCGCCGGCGCCTCGTCCGTCGAGGGCATCGTCGCGCCGAGCGACCAGCACGCCCTCCATCGGGCGGTCGAGGTGCCCGCGTGAGACTCGCCCATCGGGGCCGTGCCGCAGACGGCCACCTGGCGGGTCAGGTGTCCGACACCGGCTGTGGACAGGTGGAGAGCTCGCTCGTCTGGCGCGTGGAGGGCCCGCCGGCGTGAGCGTGCCCGGGCTGGTCACGCTGACGATCGACGACGTCGAGGTGTCGGTGCCGCAGGGCACCGGACTCGTCGAGGCCGCCGCCATGGCCGGGATCGAGATCCCCGTCTTCTGCTACGAGCCGCGGCTCGGCCCACCGGTCGGCGCCTGCCGCATGTGCCTGTGTGAGGTGGCGCCCGGGCCGCCGAAGCCGCAGGCCGCGTGCACGCTCACCGCCGCCGAGGGGATGGTGGTGAAGACCGCCCGCACGTCGGCCCTCGCGGCCGAGGGGCAGAACGCGACGCTCGAGTTCATCCTCGTCAACCACCCGCTCGACTGCCCGGTCTGCGACAAGGGCGGCGAGTGTCCGCTCCAGGACCTGACGTTCCGCTACGGGCCCGGCTCGACGCGGATGACGTTCGAGAAGCGGACGTTCGACAAGCCGATCCCGATCTCCCCGACCATCGCGCTCGACCGCGAGCGCTGCATCTTCTGCTACCGCTGCACGCGCTTCTCGGAGAACGTGGCAGAGGACGGCCAGCTCGTGATGGTGAACCGCGGTGCGCTGCAGATGATCGCCACCTTCCAGGACGAGCCGTACCGCGCGCCCTTCTCCGGCAACGTGATCGAGCTCTGCCCGGTCGGCGCTCTCACCTCCACCCAGTACCGCTTCGAGGCGCGGCCGTGGGAGATCCAGAACGTGCCGACCGTCTGCGGCCTCTGCCCCGTCGGCTGCAACATCTCCGCGACGACGCGCGAGGGCAAGGTGAAGCGCATCCTCTCGCGCAACCACCCGGAGGTGGACGAGGGCTGGCTGTGCGACAAGGGCCGCTTCACCTATCCGTCCCTGCGGGCGCCCGACCGAGTGACGGCGCCGCTGCGGCGCACCGGCGGCCACCGCTTCGGCGCGCTCCGCTGGGACGAGGCGCTCGACGAGCTCGAGCGCCTCGCGCGCGCGGCGGGCGAGCGGACCGTCGTCGCCTTCTCCGGAGGCGAGACGGTCGAGCTCGCCTACGCCCTGTCGAAGCTCGTGCGCCGGGGCCTCGGCGGCGGCGCGATCCTGCCGGAGCAGGCGAGCCCGGCGCTCGACGCCTTCCGCCGGCCGCTCTCGTCGATCCGCGAGGCCGACCTCGTGCTCGTCGTCGGCGACGACCCGGTCGTCGAGCGGGCGCCGATCGTCGACCTGTGGATCCGCGCCGCCCGCCGCCGCGGGGGGCGCGTCGTCCACGTGGGGCCCGAGGGGGAGGTGCAGACCGCTCCCGGCGCCTACGACGACGTCGCCGAGCGCATCCTGGACGCCGCCGACCTGGGCGCGGCCGAGCGGATCGCGCTCGTCTGGTCGGGACCCGGCGGCCAGGGCGGGCAGGCGCCGGCGCGCCTCGCCGCCAGGCTCGGCCTCGCCGCCCGGCCGGGCTCGAGCGTCTTCTTCCTGCCCGCGACGCCGAACGGCCGCACGGTCGCGGCGGCCTGGGCGGCCGCCGGGGAGGGCGAGGCGAGCAAGGTCGAGCACGTCGGGCTGCTCCTCGTCTGCGGCGACGAGCTCGCCTGTGAGCCGAGGATCCGCGGGATCGCCTCCCGGGCGGAGGCCGTCGTCGCCGTCGGCCTGTTCGCCGACGCCCACCGCGCCTTCGCCGACCTCGTCCTGCCCGCGACGAGCTACCTGGAGCGGGACGGCACGATGGTCAACCTCGAGGGCCGCGTGCAGCGGCTGCGACGGGCGGTGATCCCGCCCTGCCCCGACGAGCTCGAGTGGGTCGCGAAGCTCGCCGCGCGCTTCGGCGTGGCGCTCGCCCCCGACGCGGCGCGGCTGTGGGAGGAGGTCTCGCCGTTCCTCTTCGGCGCCCGCCCGCTCGGATCGATCGGCAGCCGGGCGCCGCTGCCTGCGCCCGACGGGCCGGCGGCGGAGCCTGCGCAGCAGCCAGCGCCACCGCGGCCGGCGGCGGCCGGCGGCGGCCCGCTCAGGCTCGCGCGCTACCGCCCGCTCTTCTCCGGCCCGGCGGTCGAGCGCGTGCCCGAGCTCGCCTTCCAGCGGCCGGAGCCGCTCGTCGAGCTCTCGCCCGAGGACGCGTCCGTGCGGGGCATCGCCAGCGGCGACCTCGTCCGAATCAGCTCGAACGGCACCTCCGTCGAGCTCCGTGCCCGCGTCAACCCGCGGCTCGTCCCCGGCGCCGTCCGCGCCGCCGAGGAGCACGTGTCGGGCCTCGAGGCAGGCGTCGAGGTGACGAAGCTGTGACCGGTCTGCTCGCGACCACGGGCGAGCCGTGGTGGATCGCCGTCATCGAGGCGCTCGTCATCGTCAACCTCCTGCTCGGCGCCTTCGCCTACACGACGCTCGTCGAGCGCAAGCTCCTCGGTCGCATGCAGCTCCGCTACGGCCCCAACCGCGCCGGTCCCTACGGCCTGCTGCAGCCGATCGCCGACCTGATCAAGCTCGTCCGCAAGGAGGCGTTCTTCCCCGGCAAGGTCGAGGCGCTCCCGTACATCCTCGCCCCCGCCTTCTCGGCCTTCACGGCGCTCGCCACCTTCAGCGTCATCCCCTGGGGCAAGGGGTGGCAGATCGGCGCCTACCACGTGAACGGCGCCGTCGCCGACGTGTCGATCGGGCTCATCCTCTTCTTCGCGCTCGGGTCGGTCGGCGTGTACGGGTTCATCGTCGGCGGCTGGGCCTCCGACTCGAAGTACTCGCTGCTCGGCTCGATGCGCACGTGCGCGCAGCTCGTCTCCTACGAGGTCTCGCTCTCCCTGTCCGTCCTCGGCGTCATCCTCCTCGGCCACTCGCTCAACCTCGCCGACATCGTCCGCAAGCAGATCGACTCGGTCTGGTACGTCGCCCCCCAGTTCGTCGGCTTCCTCGTCTTCTTCGTCGCCGCCGTGGCCGAGACGGCGCGCGCCCCCTTCGACCTGACCGAGGCGGACAGCGAGCTCGTCGCCGGCTACCACACCGAGTACTCGGGCATGCGCTGGGGCCTGTTCCAGATGGCCGAGTACGTGAACATGATCACCCTGTCGGCGCTGGCGGTCACCCTCTTCTTCGGCGGCTGGGAAGGGCCGTGGGCGCCGCTCGGGCCGCTGTGGTTCGTGATCAAGCTCGCGATCGCGATCGGCATCTTCATCTGGATCCGCGCCACCGTGCCGCGCCTGCGCTACGACCAGCTGATGCGCTTCGGCTGGAAGGTGCTGCTGCCGGTGGCGACGCTGAACGCGCTCGTCACCGCCCTCGTCGTCGCCACGACCTCGTGAGATGAGCCCGCAGCCGATCGACACGCTCAAGGGCTTCGCGGTCACCTTCCGCCAGCTCTTCAACAAGCCGATCACGGTGCAGTACCCGGAGTACGTGCGAGCGGTGTACCCGCGCTTCCGCGGACGCCACCGGCTGCACCGGCACGCGAACGGGCTCGAGAAGTGCGTCGGCTGCTCGCTCTGCGCCGCCGCCTGCCCCGCCGACTGCATCCGGGTCGTCGCGGCCGAGAACACGCCCGCAAACCGGGTCTCGGCCGGCGAGCGCTACGCGCGCATCTACGAGATCAACATGAGCCGCTGCATCTTCTGCGGCTACTGCGAGCTGGCCTGCCCGTTCGACGCCATCACCCTCGGCAACGAGTTCGAGATCTCGGAATACTCGCGCGACGACCTGATCTACACGAAGGACATGCTTCTCGCCCCGCCGGTGAAGACGATCCCGGTCGCGGCGAAAGACGCCTACGACACGCCCGAGCCCTTCTACAAGACGGACAGTTGACCTCCCACCTCGTCCTCGCAGCGAGCGCCGGCGACGCCCTCACCTGGGTGGTGTGGTTCGCGGCCGCGCTCGCCTGCGTTGCCTCCGGCGTCGCCGTCGTCAGCTTCTCCAACCCGTTCTACTCGGCGCTCGCGCTGATCGGGAACCTCGCCTCCCTCGCCGTCCTCTACCTCCTGCTTTCGGCCGAGTTCGTCGCTGCGGCGCAGGTGCTCGTCTACGCGGGCGCGGTGATGGTCATGTTCCTGTTCGTGATCGCCTATCTGGGCGGCCGCGCGGATGCGCCCTGGGCGGGCGGACCGAGCCTGAACCGGGTGGCAGCGGTCGCCGCCGGCGGCGCGATCCTGGTCGAGGTGCTGGTGGCCGTGGGGCTCGACGCCGGTGGCGGGCTCTCGCATCCGGCCCACGTCGGCGCGAGCTTCGGCAGCCCCGCCGACATCGGACGGCTGTTCCTGACCGACCATCTGCTCGCGTTCGAGATCACGTCGGTCGTGCTGCTCGTCGCGGCGGTGGGCGGCGTCGTCCTCGGCTCGCACGCACGCCGGCTGCAGGCCGAGGCCGAGGAGGCCGTGCCCGCCCGCCAGCCCGTGCCCGCCCGCGACGAGCCGCCGGTGGAGGTCCCGGCCGCACGGTGAGGGGCCCCGACGTCGTCTGGTACCTCGGCGTCGCCGCCGTCATGTTCTCGACCGGAGCGCTCGGCGTCCTGCTGCGGCGGAGCCCGCTGATCGTCCTGCTCTCGCTGGAGCTGATGCTGAACGCCGCCAACCTGGCGCTGATCGCCTTCTCGCGCGGCCACGGCGGCGGGGCCGGGCAGATCTTCGCGCTGTCCGTGATGGCGGTCGCGGCCTCCGAGGTCGTGGTCGGCCTCGGCCTGATCGTGGCGATGGCGCGCCGTAAGCTCGCGCTCGACGTCGACAAGCTGACGAGCCTGCGCGGCTAGGACGTTCGTGACCGAGATCACCACAGCCTGGATCTGCCTGTTCCTGCCGCTCGCCGCCACGGTCGCGATCGCGCTCGCCGGCAACGCCCTCGGCCGCCGCGCGGCCGGCCTCCTCGCGACGGGCGCCGTCGCGTGCTCGTTCGTGGCCGCCGCCGTCTCCTTCGTCAGCCTGCTCGGCCACAACCCCTCCAGCCGCTCCCACGTCTCGACCGCCTGGAGCTGGCTGACGGCCGGCAGCCTGCACTTCGGCCTGTCCATCCTCGTCGACCCGCTGAGCGTGTTCATGATGCTCGTCGTCTCCGGCGTCGGCGCACTGATCGTCGGCTACTCGATCGGCTACATGCACGGCGACGACGAGGAGCGGCGCTACTTCGCCTACATGGCGTTCTTCGTCTTCTCGATGCTGCTGCTCGTGCAGGGCGGGAACCTCGTCCTGCTGCTCGCCGGCTGGGGGCTCGTCGGCCTCTCCTCCTACCTCCTCATCGGCTTCTGGCACGAGCGACCGAGCGCGGTCGCCGCCGCCAAGAAGGCATTCGTGATGAACGCGTTCGGCGACGCCACCTTCGCGCTCGCGCTCTTCCTCCTCATCGCCAAGACGGGCACGCTCGACTACCAGGCCGTGTTCACGAGCGCGGGAGGCCTGTCGACGGCGGTGCTGGCGCTCGTCTCGCTCGGGCTGCTCGGCGGGGCCGTCGCCAAGTCGGCGCAGCTGCCGCTGCACACGTGGCTTCCGGACGCGATGGAGGGCCCGACGCCGGTCAGCGCCCTCATCCACGCGGCGACGATGGTCACCGCGGGCGTCTACCTGATCGTGCGCATGTCGCCGATCTTCGAGCTCTCGCCGCACGTGCAGGACACGGCCGCGGCGCTCGGCGCGTTCACGCTCGTGGCGGCGGGCTTGATCGCGCTCGTGCAGACGGACATCAAGCGCGTGATCGCCTACTCGACGATGTCGCAGATCGGGTACATGTTTCTCGGCGCCGGTCTCGGCGCGTACGCGAGCGGACTCTTCCACCTGCTCACGCACGCCTTCTTCAAGGCGCTCCTCTTCCTCGCGGCCGGCCTCGTCATCCACGCGCTCGCCGGCGAGCAGGACATCCGCAAGATGGGCGGCCTGCGGCGGCTGATGCCGAAGACCTACGCCTGCTTCCTGGTCGGCTCGCTGTCGCTCGTCGGCATCCCGCCCTTCTCGGGCTTCTTCTCGAAGGACCCGATCGTCGCGGCCGCCTCCGCCCGCGGCGACGCCTTCGGTTGGATGATGTACGTGCTCGCCCTGGCCGGCGCCGGCCTGACCGGCGCCTACACCTTCCGCTTAGTCTTCCGCGTCTTCGGCGGCGAGCCGTCCGGCTTCGTCCGGGAGACGTTCGACGCCCGCCACGGGGAGGGGCCGCTCGTCATGCTCGTGCCGGTGGCCGCGCTCGCGCTGCTCGCGACCGCCGGCGGCTGGCTGCAGGTGCCGGGCGGCTGGAGCGCCGTCTCCGACTGGCTCCGCCCCGTCGCAGCGCCGCTCGTGGAGGCGACGACCAGCCAGGAGGCGCTCGCCAGCGCCCTCTCCGTCGCCGCGGGCGTCGCCGGCGTCGCCGTCGCCTGGTGGATCTACTCGGCGCGGCGCGCCCCGGCGCCCGAGCCGTGGCCCGAGCTCGAGCACAAGCTCTACTTCGACGAGCTGTACGACGCCGTCTTCTACCGGCCGGCGGCGACGGCCGCGAGGCTCCTTCTAGCGCTCGTCGAGGGCCCGCTCGTCGGCGGGTCGATCGAGGGCCTGTCCGGCGGGGTGCGCCGCCTGGCAGCCCTCACGCGCCGCCTGCAAACCGGCCTCGTGCGCACCTACGCGCTCGCGCTCGCCGCCAGCCTCGCCGTCCTCGCCGTCGTCTTCATCGCGGTGCGCTGACATGGCGAACGGCTGGATCACCGACACGCTCATCCTCCTTCCGCTCGGCGGAGCGCTGTTCATCGCCTTCGCACCGCTCCCGCGGCTTGCCGCCGGCCTGCTCGCGCTCGCGCTCAGCCTGGCCGAAGTCGCCTTCTGGGGCGGATCGGTCGCCGCCTTCGACTTCGCCGGCGGCCTGCAGCTGCAGGACCGGGCGACCTGGTTCGGCGACCTCGGCATCTCCTACCACGTCGGCTTCGTCGGCTTCGCGATCTGGCTCGCCGGCCTCGCCGTGATCGCGATGGCAGCCGCGGTCGCGTACGCCATCTGGGCTCGCCGCGAGCGCGCCCGCGCGTACTTCGCGTCCATGCTGCTGCTGACGGCGGCGCTCGTCGGCGTGTTCGCCGCGCAGGACTACCTCCTCTTCTACGTGTTCTGGGAGGCGATGCTCATCCCGCTGTACGTGCTCATCGGCGTGTGGGGCGGCCCCGGGCGGCTGCGCGCGACGCTCGTGTTCTTCGTCTACACGATGGCGGGATCGCTGCTCATGCTCGCCTCCGTGATCGTGCTCGGCATCTCCCGCGGCACCTTCGAGATCCCGGGCAGCGTCAGCAACTCCGACTGGATCTTCCTCGGCTTCGTCGCCGCCTTCGTCGTCAAGGCGCCTCTGTTCCCCTTCCACGGCTGGCTTCCCGACGCCTACCGCGAGGCACCGCCGGAGGTGGCGGGCATCCTCTCCGGCGTCGTCTCCAAGGCGGCCGCGTACGGGCTGCTGTTCGTCGCCATCGCCCGCTTCCCCCGGCCGACGCACGACTTCCGCGTGCCCATCCTCGCGCTCGCAGCGATCGGGCTCGTGTACGGCTCCGTGCTCGCCTTTCGCGCCCCCGACATACGCGGCGTCGTCGCCTACTCCAGCCTCGCACAGCTCGGGCTCGTCACCCTTGGCCTCTTCGCCACCAACCTGGCCGGCTTCAACGGCGCCATCCTGCAGATGGTCAACCACGGGCTGATCTCAACCGCCCTGTTCATGCTCGCCGGCCTCGTCGAGCTGCGAACCGGCACGGGCAGGCTCGACCGCCTCGGCGGCATGGCCCGCGGCCGGCCCGTGCTCGCCACCGTGCTCATGACGCTCGGCGTGATCGCACTCGCCGTCCCCGGCTCGACCGCCTTCGCCGGCGAGTTCCTCATCCTCACCGGCGTGTTCACGAGCGGGTGGGGCTGGTCGGTCGTCGGCGCGATCGCGATCGTGCTCGCCGCCATGTACATGCTGCGCCTGATCTCGGCCGTCCTGCACCAGCGCCCGGGGAGCGCCGTGCGGCCGGAGGCGCGCGACCTGCGCCTCGGCGAGCTGGCCTTCCTCGTACCGCTCCTCGGCTGCCTCCTCTTCCTGTCCGCCTGGCCGAACGCCGTCACCGGGCACACGTTCGGGCAGACCTCGCGGACGCCGCCCCTGTACCGGATCCGCTGACGCGCCGTGCTCGCCACCACCCTGCACACGCCGCCGGTCGACTGGTTCGCGATCTCGCCCGCGCTCGTCCTGCTCGGGGCGTCGGCGATCTCGCTGCTCGCGGCGGTGCTGCTGCCGGCGCGATCGCGGCGGCCGTTCGCCGCGCTCGCGTCCGCCGGCGCCTTCGCCGGGGCGATCGTCGCCGGCGCGCTCCTCTACGACCGCACGCCGACCGCGCACAGCGTCATCGCCGCCGCCGTCTCGCGCGACCGGCTCGGGGCGCTCGCCACGATCATCGTCGCCGGCGCGGGGCTGTTCACGGTCGGCGTCTCCTACTCCATGCGCCTGCGCGCGCACGTGGCCGAGTACTACGCGCTCCTCACAGCCGCCGCCGCCGGGATGGTCTTCCTCGTCACGGCGAGCAACCTGATTACGCTCTTCCTCGGCCTCGAGTGGTTCTCGATCTCGCTCTACGTCCTGTGCGCGATCGACGTCGACCTCGTCGCCTCGCTCGAGGCGGGGCTCAAGTACCTCGTCGTCGGCGGCTTCGGGTCTGCCTTCCTGCTGTTCGGGTCGGCGCTCGTGTACGGGGCGACCGGCCAGGTGGGCTTCGCCGACATCGCGCGCGCAACGGCCGAGCAGGGGCTGCGGCACGACGCGCTGCTCGTGTCCGGCCTGGCCATGATCCTGGCCGGGCTCGGCTTCAAGGCGTCCGCCGCCCCCTTCCACATGTGGACACCCGACGTGTACGAGGGCGCGCCCACGCCGGTGACGGGGTTCATGGCGGCGGCGACGAAGACGACCGCGCTCGTCGTCGCGCTCCGGCTGCTGACGACCGCGTTCCCGCAGGAGAAGCAGCTGTGGACGATCGCGCTCGCCGTCGTGGCCGTCGCCTCGCTCGCCGTCGGCAACCTCGCCGCGCTCGTGCAGCGCAACGTGAAGCGCATGCTCGCCTACTCGTCCATCTCGCACGCGGGGTTCATGCTCATCCCGATCGCGGCCGGGAACGCGCTCGGCGGCCGGGCCCTCCTCTACTACCTCATCCCCTACTCGGCGATGTCGATCGCCTCCTTCGGCGTCGTCTGCGCACGCGAGCGGGAGCTCGGCCAGCCGGTCACGTTCGACACCATCGCCGGGCTGGGCTGGGAGCGGCCGCTGCTCGGGGGCGCGCTGTGGGCATCCATGCTCGGCTTCGCCGGCCTGCCGCTCACCGGCGGCTTCGTCGGCAAGTTCTACGCCTTCTCCGCGGCGTATGACCGCGGATGGGTCTGGCTCGTGATCGTGGGCGCCGTGGCGACAGCGGTCAGCCTCGTCTACTACCTGGGGCTCGTACGCGCCGTGTACATGCGCCCACCCGGCTCGCTGCAGCTGGCGCCGGCCGGCGGGCAGCCGCCGCGCGAGCTCCTCCTGCAGGCGGCGGTGCTCGGCTGCCTCGCGATCACGGTGGCGAGCTTCTTCGCCGTCGACCCGCTCATCCGTCTGGCGCGGCACGCAGTCGAGTCGCTGACCTTCTGAGGCACGCCGCGTCTGAGGCACGCCGCGCCGGTCACCTGCTCGAGCGGCGTCAGGGTCGCACGCCGAACACCTTCCGGTACAGCGCCTCCCAGTCGCGGGCGATTGCCTGCCGCGCGTAGGCGAGCGACAGCCTGCCTGCGCAGACGAGGTCGTGCAGGCGGTTCTCGAGCCGGTCCTTCACCCGGTAGCCAGGCCGCGCGGCCGCCCGCTCCGGGAACAGGTTGGCCATGTCGTTCGAGCCGCCCAGCTCGAGCGGGACGACGTGGTCGATCTCGAGCTCCCGTCCGTAGCGGCCGGGCTCGAGCCCGTACTCGGCCTCGACGGCCGCCTTCTCCGACTCGGGGACGTTGCGCACGAAGGCCGTGCGGAAGCCGGGCGCGCAGATGACCGAGGTGGTTAGGCCGCTGTCGTAGGCGCCCGGCGAGCAGGTCGGGTCGGGCCGCGGGCCGAGAGCGCAGCCACGCGTCTTCGTCCGGCGCCCGAGGAGCACGGTTCTCCCCAGCCGGACCGCCGGACGCGAGGCAGACGGCCTCGCCGCCCGGGCGGGCGAGCTTGCTGCCGTGGCGGAGCCCAGCCAGGCGGCGACGCCGCCGTGGTGCGAGCACGTGCCGGAACGGTGCTGCGAGAAGCTGTAGCTGCCGTCCCGGCAGCGAGCGGTCGCGCCTGGCGGGGGCGAGGCGGCCGAGACAGCGGTCGTGGCGAGCGCGGCAAGGACGAGTCCCAAAAGGACGATGCGAGACACCCCGGGATGGTACGTCCACCCCCAGGACGGACCGCGACAGGCTCAGAACGCAGCCCGCGAGCGGGCAGGGATCCGCCGGCTCGCCACCGCAGGCGACGGTCATGAGCGCCACGCCTCCGCGCCGCCCGGCCCACGCCGGCGCGATCGGGCCAGCCGCCGGCGCGTCAGGCCGCGCGCGAGCGCTCCAGCTCGGCGGCACGGTCCCGCGCCTGCGCGTGCCGGCCGTCCATCGAGCCTTCCGCGGCATCGTCCGTCAGCTCCTCGACCCCGAGCAGGAGGAGGACGCCGAGCGCGAGCGCCGGGGTCGCCGTCGCGCCCGCAGCCACGAGCAGCGCGAGCGAGAGCCCGGAGACGGCAGCCGGCAGACGCCCGTCCCCTTCCTCGGCCACCTCGCCCACGCGCTCGAGCAGGTGCGCCGAGGCGGCGGCGATGGCCGCCAGCAGCACGAGCGAGGCGGCTCCGCCGGCGCCGGCGAGGCTGACGAGGAGGCCGATCGCGCCGAGCGCCGGCGCTGCGAGGCGGAGCCGCACGGACTCAGCTTCGCCCTCTCGTCGGACGTTCCTGCGGCGGACGGCCGCGGCCGGCCGGCCGGACGCCGGGGCAGGCGTGCCCGCTCGGCTAGGCTGACGGGCATGGCCAAGACCCTCACCTGGCTCGGGCATGCGAGCTTCCGGCTCGACAGCCCGGGCGGAAAGCGCATCTACGTCGACCCGTTCCTCACCGGCAACCCGAAGTGCCCGCAGGACGAGGCCTCGCCCGAGCGCGTGGACGTGATCGCGGTCACCCACGGCCACGGCGACCACGTCGGCGACACCGTCGACCTCGCGAAGCAGCACGGCTGCCCCGTCGTCGCCCTCGTCGAGCTGAGCAGGTGGCTCGCAGACCAGGGCGTTGACCAGGCGAAGCTCCCGGGCCCGAACAAGGGCGGCACCGTCGCCGTCGACGGCGTTCGCTTCACGCTCACGAACGCCTTCCACTCCGGCTCGGCGCCGGACGGCTCGTACGGCGGTGAGCCTGCCGGCATCGTCGTCACCCTCGAGGACGACACGGCGGTCTACTTCGCCGGGGACACCTGCGTGTTCGGCGACATGAAGCTGATCGGACGGATCTACCAGCCATCGGTGGCCGTCCTGCCGATCGGCGACCACTACACGATGGGGCCGCGCGAGGCGGCCGTCGCGCTCGAACTGCTCGGCGCGAGGCGGTGCGTGCCCTGCCACTGGGGGACGTTCCCGGTGCTGCAGGGAACGCCCGCGCAGCTGCGCGAGCTGGCGCCGCAGGGCGTCGAGATCGTCGACGTCGAGCCGGGCGGGACGATCGAGCTGTGAGCGGTGGGCGGCTGCGGTGAGAGAGCGCTGGCTCGGCGCCACCGGTCGCAAGGTGCCCGAGATCGCCGTCGAGGGAGAGCTGGAGGTGCCGGTGGACGCGCTCGTCCTCGACCGGCTCGACCTCCCCGCGCTCGAGCAGGCCCACCGGTCCGGCCGTCCCGTGCTCGTCCGCGCCGCCTCCGCCGACGCGGTCAAGGCGGCGCTCGCGCGGCCGGAGGTGGCGTGCGTGCTCGTGCCGGCGCACGCGCGCTCGCTGCTCGACCTCGACCTGCGCGAGCTGACATATGGCTGACCGCCACCGGGTGGCGACGTACTCGATCGTCGCCTGCGACCTGGAGGCGGGTCAGTGGGGCGTGGGCGTGCAGTCCAAGTTCCTCGCAGTCGGAGCGGTCGTGCCCTGGGCCGAGGCCGGCGTGGGGGCGGTCGCGACGCAGTCGTACGCGAACCCGCGCTACGGCCCGGACGGCCTGGCGCTGCTGCGCGAGGGGCTGTCGGCAGCGGAGGTCGTCGAGCGGCTCGTCGCGGCCGACGAGGGCCGGGCGCAGCGGCAGGTCGGCGTGGTCGACGCCCGCGGCGGCGCCGCGACCTACACCGGGGAGGAGTGTCACGCCTGGGCTGGGGGCCGCACCGGCCCCTGCTACGCCGCACAGGGCAACATCCTCGTCTCCGCCGACACCGTCGACGCCCTCGCCGAGACGTTCGAGCGCACGGCGGGAGCGTCGCTCGCCGTGCGCCTGCTCGACTGCCTCGACGCGGCGCAGGCCGCAGGCGGCGACCGGCGCGGCCAGCAGTCGGCGAGCCTCCTCGTCGTCGAGCGCGACGCAGGGTACGCAGGCCTGAGCGACGTGGTCGTCGACCTGAGGGTCGACGACCACGAGCGGCCGCTCGCCGAGCTCCGCCGTCTCTTCCGCCTCCACCAGCACCTGTTCGGACGGACGCCGACCGACGAGTGGGTCACGGTGGACGCCGCGCTCGCCGCCGAGCTCGCCGACCGGCTCGCCCGGCTCGGCTACCAGGGGCCGCTCGAGCAGGCGATGCGCGCCTGGGCGGGGGCCGAGAACCTCGAGGAGCGCATCGACGGCGTCGAGCGCATCGACCCCGTCGTGCTCGAGGTCCTGCGGAGCGCATGAGGCGCCCTCTCGAGCAGGCGTGCCCGTATCCGCAACCGACGCTGACGACCCGCGCTTCCGGGAGCTCGTCGAGACGCCGTCCACAGACGCTGGCGGCCATCGTCGGCTCACCCGGAGCCCGATGTCCCCCCGCCCGTCGCTACTCGCGCTCGCCGGGTAGACGCAGGCCGACGGCGCGCCGGCGCAAGGCCGGCACGGGATCCGACTCGGGGCGTGCGACGACGAGCACGGCGCCGTAGGAGCCGCTGCCCGCGAGCGCCTCGACGAACAGCTGCAGGCCGGCGGCGAGCGCGAACGCCTTGTACGCCTGCTCCCCGCCGAACGGCACGAGGTCGTCCGGCGAGGCGAGTCCGGCGAGCACGTCCCCGTGCGTGACCCTGCCCATGGAGACATCGGCGACGAGCGGCCGGCCGTCCGAGCTGGGGACGGCGATCGCGAGCGGCGTCGTCCCGACGAGCGGCGGGCCGCCGTCGGGGTGCGCCAGGCGCGGAGGCGACGTCGCGGTCAGGGCGGCGCACAGACCGCCCGTCGCGAGCCGCCGTACCCAGTAGCCGAGCGCCCCGGTCGGGAAGCAGGCCTCGGCGACGACGACGCGTGCACGTTCCGGCGGATCGGCGAGCTGGGCGGCGCAGATCGCGTCGAGGGTCAGGTAGCCGACAGCACCGCGGCCGTGCCAGCGCTCGTACGCCCCGTCGGCGGCGACGCGCTCGGGCCTCGCGGTCGGGTCGAGCCCGTCGAGCGTCGCCAGCCACTCCACCCGCGCCAGCCCGTGTCCGCGCTTGCCGCGCCGCTCGGCGTCGAGGAAGTGGTCGGCGAGCGTGCGCGCATCGCAGCTCGAGAAGCCGAGCGCGGCGAGCCGCTCGAGGACCTCGTCTCGGTTCAGGACAGGACTGGGAGCGGTTTGAACGTGCGGCGCGTCGCCTCGACAGCCTCGGCGATCGCCACGACGGCTCGGGCCGCGGCGGCGTGGGGGTCGCTCCAGACGATCGGCTCGCCCCGGTCGCCCGCCTCGCGCAGGCGCAGGTCGAGGGGCACCGTCCCGAGCAGCGGCACGCCGACGCTCGAGGCAAGCTCGGCGCCGCCGCCCGAGCCGAACACGTCCGAGGTCATGTTCTCGATCACGCCGATCAGGCGCATGCCCGTCTTCTGCGCCATCAAGGCGGCGCGCGCGGCCACCTCCTGCGCGAGCGGCTGCGGCGTCGTCACGATCACCGCCTCCGCCCGGGGGAGCAGCTGCCCGAGCGAGATGGAGACGTCGCCCGTCCCCGGCGGCATGTCCACGAGCAGCACGTCGAGCTCGCCCCAGTGCACGTCGGACAGGAACTGTTCGAGAGCGCGGTGCAGCATCGGCCCGCGCCACATGACGGGCGCGTTCTCGTCGAGGAAGAAGCCGATCGACATCAGCTTCACGTCGCGCTTCACGGGCGGCACGATCATCTCGTCGACCACCACCGGGCGCTGCGACACGCCGAGCAGGTGCGGGACCGAGTGGCCGTAGATGTCGGCGTCGAGCACTCCCACCCGGCGCCCGAGGGCGGAGAGCGCAGCGGCGAGGTTGACCGTCAGCGACGACTTACCGACGCCTCCCTTGCCGCTTGCGACCGCGAGGACGCGCGTGGAGCGGTCGACGGCGACGCCCTTGGATCGCTCGGCAACGCCTCCGCGGAGCTTCGTCGTCAGCTTCGCCTTCTCCTCGGGGGACATGACGTCGAAGACGACGCGTGTCGCAGTCACGCCAGGGAGAGCGCCGACGTGCTCGGCCACCTGCTGCTCGAAGCTCGCCCGGAGCGGGCATCCGGGTACGGTGAGCGCGATCATCACCGTCACCGAGCCGGCGTCGACCTCGACGCCGCGGATCATGTCCAGATCCGTCACCGGCCGGCGGAGCTCCGGATCGACGACGCGTTCGAGCGCCTTCCAGACGTCGTCGCGCGAGGGCTCCATGACGCTGAGGGTACCTGTCCGGGTCCGCGCCTGAGCGACCTGTCCGGGTCCGTGCCGCCGCTGCCGAGGCGGCCACGGACGGAGCGGGGCGCGGGTCGTGCGCCGACTGGGCAGACGACAGGCGCGTCCCGCGCGCGCCCACGCGTGCGCGACACCCCACCCTGGGTGGGGAGAGGATCCACCCTCCTCCCGCTGCCAGCGTACCGCGAATCCGCGCACGCGTTCGTCACGAGAGCGGGCCGGTTGTGCGCCGATCGCGGGCCGGTTGCGCGCCGATCGCTTGCGTCCCGTCGTCGCCTGCCCCCGGTGGGCACCGACCGGAGTCTGCACCGGTGTTTTGATATCGGGCGGTGACCTGGCTCGGCCTCGTCTGGCGCAACCTCATGCGCCGCCCCGTGCGCACCGCGCTGACCTCGGCCGGCGTCGCCATCGGCGTCGGGCTGATCGTGGCGCTCCTCTCCATCGCCGCCGGCGTCAGGCGCACCGCCGCCGACCTCATCCATGTCGGCCGGGCAGACTTCGGTGTCTTCCAGCAGGGAGCGAGCGACCTCACCCGCTCGCTCCTGCCCGAGTCGCTCGGGCCGAAGCTGCGCTCGACCTCCGGCGTCGCCGAGGTCGCCGACATCTTCCTGCGCGTCAGCCGCGTCCAGGGCCACGACGCCTTCCTCGTCTTCGGGCTGGAGCGCGGCCAGTTCGCGATGCGCCGCTTCGTCATCGTGGCCGGCCGCCGGGCGCGCGACGACGAGGCGCTCGTCGGCGACCAGGCCGCCCGCACGCTCGGCGTCCACCCGGGCGACACGCTTCGCGTCGAGAACCGCCACTTCCGGATCGCCGGCCTCTACCACTCGGGCAACCACTTCGAGGACGTGGGCGCGGTGCTGCCCCTGCGCGTCGTCCAGCGCCTCGCCGGCCGCCCCGGCGAGGTGACGACGTTCGGCGTCGCCGTACAGCTCGGACGCCGCCCGAGCGACGTGGCCCGGCTGATCGAGAAGCGCTTCCCCGGTACGACCGCCGTCACCGAGCCCGGTCAGGTGGTGAAGGTCGACACGTCGAGCAGGCTCGTCGTCAACACGGGCTGGATCTTCTCCCTGCTTGCGCTCATCGTCGGTGGCATCGGGGTCACGAACACGATGGCGATGTCCGTGTTCGAGCGCATCCACGAGATCGGGATCATGCGTGCGGTCGGCTGGCCCGGCCGGCAGATCGCAGCGCTCGTCGTCAGCGAAGCGATCGGGATCGGGCTGCTCGCGCTCGCGCTCGGGCTCGCCTGCGGCTACGGCGCCGCCGAGCTGTTCTCGCGACGCGGCAACCTCTCCGAGCTGGCGCAGCCGGACTTCACCGCGGGCGTGTTCGCCTGGGGGCTCGCTTTCGCGCTCGGGGTGGCGGTGATCGGCGCGCTCTACCCCGCGTGGCGCGCCGTCCGCCTCGAGCCGATCGAGGCGCTCCGCCGCGAGTGACCCCGGCCGGGGGCGCGCCTCGGCCTGGCGCTAGCGCCCTCGCCCGTGAGCGGTCACCCGCGCGACGGCGGGCTCGATGCGCCCGTCGCGGAGACGCAGGATGCGGTCGGCGCTCTCGGCGACGTCCTCGTCGTTTGTGACGAGCAGGATGGTCATGCCACGGCGCTCGCGCAGCGACAGGAGCAGCTCGACGATCTGCGCTCCCGTCACCGAGTCGAGCGCGCCCGTCGGCTCGTCGGCGAGCAGGAGCCGCGGCCCGTTCGCGAGCGCGCGGGCGATCGCCACACGCTGGCGCTCGCCGCCCGAGAGCGTGCTCGGTGTCGCCTTGGCCCGATGGGCGATGGCGCAGTCGGCGAGCAGCTCGCGCGCCGCCGCCACCCGCTGCGCGCGGGAGCGACCGCGGCCGATCATCGGCAGCTCGACGTTCTCGAGCGCGTTCAGCGTCGGGAGCAGGTGGTGGAACTGGAACACAAACCCGACCGTCGCCGCCCGGTATTCGGACGGATTCGCCAGGCGCTCGAGCCGCTCGCCGCCGACCACGATCGACCCCGAGTCCGGCCGGTCGAGCGCCCCGATGAGGTTGAGCAGAGTGCTCTTGCCACCGCCCGACGGGCCCGTGATGGAGACGAAATCGCCCGGCGCGAGCCGGAAGGACACCTCGTCGAGCGCGCGGATCCTGCCGCCCTCGAACGACTTCGAGACGCGGTCGACGACGACCTCGACCCCGCCGCCGCCACTCATGCGTGCGGATGCACCGCGTAGGAGAGGATCACGCTGCCCTTTGCCGTCTTCACCACCACCTGGAAGACGAGCGTCACGCCCGGGATGGCGGAGTTCCGCGGCCAGTTCACCCAGTCGCGGAAGCGCCCGACGATCGGGTAGTTCCTGATGTCCTTCTTCACCCGGCCGAACTGGACCGGGTGGATGCCGCCGAGCGGGTCCTTGATCCGCACCGTGATCCGCGCGCGCAGCGGCCGCCCGCGCAGGTCGGTGACGCGCACCGTGTAGTACCAGTTGACGATGATCTTCGGCCTGTGCGTGTCCGCGGTCAGCGTCGCCCGGAACGGGCGGCGCGCCGCCGGGGCGGTCGCGGCCAGGCAGCCCGCGAGCGCGACGAGCGCGACGAAGGGCACAAGTCGCCGAAGCCCCACGAACACATGCTACGCCTCGCGTCGAGGCCTGAGAAGGAGCGCGTTGCGGACGGCGAAGCCCCGCTGGTCGTTGTTGAAGTACGCGTACACCGCCGCCCGTGCACGCCAGCCCGCGATCCGTCGCCGCCACTCGTCGAGCTCGCCGCGGGAGTAGTTTCCCTCGACGCCGCGGCCGTGGTGGAAGCGCACGTACGTCCACTCGGCCGTGAGCTCGTGCAGCTGGAACGGGCGGCGCGGATGGTCGCCGATCGCGAGCGCCGCCCCGCGCTCGCGCAGGAGCGCCATCACCTCGGGAGCGAACCAGCTGGCGTGACGCAGCTCGACCGCGTGCAGCCCGGGCGGCAGCGCGTCGAGGAAGGAGGCGAGCCGCTCGTCGTCCCGCTGGAAGCTCTCCGGGAGCTGCCACAGCACGGGGCCGAGCTTTCCCGCCGCCGTGAGCGGCTCGAGCGGCGCGTAGAAGCGCTCGACGCCGCCGCCGGTGTCCCGCAGCCGCTTCACGTGCGTCAGGTAGCGGCTGCCTTTGACCGCGAACAGGAAGCCGGGAGGCGTCTGCTCCGCCCAGCCCCGCGCCGCCCTCTCGGTCGGCAGGCGGTAGAAGGTGGCGTTCACCTCGACGGTGTCGAACAGGGTCGCGTAGTGCTCGAGCCAGCGGCGGACGGGAAGACCCGGCGGGTAGACGACCCCGCGCCAGTGCGCGTAGATCCAGCCGCAGCAGCCGACCCGGAGCGGCTTCACCGGAGCGCGGCGGCGACCAGCCGGCAGTGCTCGTCGCTTCCTGCGGCGACGACACGGGAGCGTCCCTCGAGGTCGAGCGGAGCGGCCGTGAGCGGGCCGTCGTCGGGGAGCTCGACGACGGCGCCCGCCTCGCGGGCAACGAGCTGCGCGGCGGCGATGTCGACGGAGCGGGCCGGCCGCAGCGAGCAGACCGCGTCCACGCGGCCGGCCGCCAGGTGGCAGAGCGAGAGCGCGAGCGAGCCCATCACCCGCAGGCGGTAGGCGACCTCGACGAACGCCGGCGCGTGCCGTGCCACGAGCGCCGTCTTCGTCGCCTCCAGGGAGAGGAGCTCGATGCGCTCGCGCGGAGCCGCGGCTCGGATGGGCTGCGAGCCGAGCACGGCCCCATGGCCGCGGCTCGCCGACCACTCCTCGCCGGAGCCGAAGTCGTACACGTAGCCGAAGTGGACGTCGCCCATGGTCGGGCCGGCCGCGACTGCGATCGACAGCGCGAAGAAGGGGATGCCCCGCTTCGCGTTGATCGACCCATCAATCGGGTCGAGCACGACGTACGCCGAGCCGCCGTCGCGAGCTGCGCGGCGGCCGAGCTCCTCGGAGACGAGCGTGAAGTCCTCGCCGGTCGCGTCGAGCCGGCCGACGACGACGCGCTCCGCCTCCGCGTCGATCGCGGTTGTGTCGTCGCCGCCCATGCCTGCGCCCACCACCGCCTCCCGCTCGGCACGCGTCGGCAGCCGCTCCAGGGCGTCGCGTACGTCGCCGGCGGCAGCGCGGCAGGTCGTGAGCCAATCCGTCACGCCACCGGCAGGAAGAGCAGCCCGGACGGCAGCTTGGGGTAGAAGTAGGTGCTCTTCTGCGGCATCGTCTCGCCGCGGACGGCGACGCGCCGCACCTGCTCCACGGTCGGCGGCCGCAGGAGCAGCGCGGCCCCGGCACGGCCTGTGTCCACAAGCTCGACCGCCTCCTCCGCCCGCGGCGTGTACGCGACCGCGCCGCGGATGAGCGGCTCGACCGCGGCGGCGTCCACCTGCGACCCGTCCGTGGCGAGCACGCGGCTGTGCCCGTTCCGGTAGAGGACAGGGCCGGCGCCGCGCCGCAGCAGCTCGAGCGGCGGCTCCTGCGACGGCACGCCGGCGACGAGGTCGACGTCGTCGACCAGCCGGTGCGTGGGGAAGATGGTCAACCCCTCCTGCGCCGTGGGCACGATCACGGCCAACAGCCAGGCGCTCGCCTCGCTTCCGGCCTCCTCGTGGAAGGCGAGCGCCGTCTCGTAGCGATGGTGGCCGTCCGCGATCAGCAGCTGCGCGTCGGCGAGCTCGGGCGGCGGCTCCGCCGGCAGCCGCCACAGGCGATTGCGAACCCCCTCCAGCGTGACATCGGCGACGGGCTCGCCCGCCGGCGGCTCGAGGAGCGCGCCCTCGTACAGGAGGAAGATCGGCTCGACGTGCGCGCCGATCGCGCGCAGCAGACGCAGCCGGGCCTCCTTGGCATCGGGGTGCGTGCGCTCGTGCGGCAGGACGACCCCGGCGGCGTACGGCTCGACGTGCAGCGCGCACACGAGTCCGTCGCGGCGACGGGCGACGCCGTCCGGGCCGACGTAGTCCTGCGCGAGCCACCACAGCGCCGGCTCCGCCTCCCGGACGAGCACCCCGTCGCGCTGCCAGTCCGCCCACAGCCGCGCCGCCTCCGCCTCGTCGTCGGGCAGCGTCAGGTGGACGACGTTGTAGGGGCTCTCGGCCAGGTAGCGGGCGCGCTCCTCGGGGCCGATCACGTCGTACGGGGGCGCCACCAGCTTCGCCTGCGGCCCCGCTCGACGCTCGTCGTAGCGGACGGCGCGAAACGGTGACACACGAGCCACGAGCGGCCAGCCTACCAGCCGCCCGCGCGCCTAGACTCGCCGCGTGGCGATCGCCGAGCTGCAGGAGGACCGGTTGGTCGACGGCGTCTACGCGGTCGCGCGCAAGCGCAGGCTGCGCGCCCGCTCGGGCGCCGACTACCTCGCGCTCGAGCTCGTCGACCCGACGGGGCGAATCGAGGGCCGTGTCTGGCAGGACGTCGAGCTGCTCGACTCGCGCTTCGCCGAGGGGGACGCGGTGCGGGTGCTCGGCCGCGTCGAGCGCTTCCGCTCGCAACTCCAGCTCGACGTACGCTCGATCGAGCGGGCGGACGCCGACCCGGCGGCGCTCGTCCCCGCCCTGCGCCGGGACGCGGACGAGCTGGAGGGGTTCCTCGACTTCCTCGCCGGCGAGCTCGCCCACCCGGGCCTCGCGGCCACCGTCGCGGCCGTGCTCGACCGCGAGACGCGCCGCCGCATGCGGCTCCTTCCCGCCGCTCCCGACGGGCATCACGCCTACGCAGGCGGGCTGCTCGAGCACACGGTCGGCGTGGCGACGGTCTGCCGCGATCTCGGCCAGCTGCACCCGCGCCTGCGCAGCGACCTGCTCGTCGCGGCCGCGCTTCTGCACGACGTCGGGCGCACGCTGGAGCTCACGCCCGGGCCGGCCTTCCAGTCGACGCCCGAGGGCCGGCTGCTCGGGCACGTCCACCTCGGCCTGCGGTTGATCGAGGAGCGTGCGCGAGCGCTCGACGTCGACGCCCGTGCCGAGCTCCTGCACGCCGTCGCCGCCCACCACGACGCCCGCGCCGCGAGAACGGCCGAGGCGGCTTGCCTGTACCACGCGAACCAGCTCGACGCCGTCGCCGCCACCCGCCCCGTCGGCGCCGACTCGGCCTCGATGTAGGTGTCGGCGCTGGCGGCCCTGCTCGCGCTCGCGTCGAGCGCGTCCTGGGGCACCGGCGACTTCCTGGGCGGGATCCGCAGCCGGCTCATGTCGCCGCTCGCGGTCATGGCCGTGTCGCAGCCGGTGGGGCTCGTGCTGCTCGGCGTCGCCGTCGCGGCCCGCGCGAGCGCGCCGCCGGGAGCGAGCGTAGCCTGGGCGGTCCCGGCCGCGTTGTTCGGGACGGTCGGGCTGGCCGCCTTCTACCGCGGCATGGCCGGCGGCACGATCACCGTCGTCGCGCCCATCGCCGGCGCCGCCGCCGTCATCCCGGTCGCCTTCGGGCTCGCCACCGGCGACCGCACGAGCCACCTGCAGCAGGCCGGCTTCGCGCTCGCCATCGGCGGCGTCGTGCTCACCTCGCTCGAGCCGCGCCGCGCCCGCGCGCAGGGGCGCTTCGCCGCGGGAGCGGGCTTCGGCCTCGTGGCGACAGCGTCCTTCGGCGTCTACTTCGTCCTCCTGCACGCGGCCAGCGGCGACGACTTCCTCTGGCCGGCCTTCCTGTTCCGGGTCGTCTCGACCTCGCTCGTGTGGGCGGCCGTCCTCGCCCTCGGCACCGACCTGCGCGGCGTCCGCGGCCACGCCGCGGCGCTCGCCGCCATCGGCGTGTTCGACACGGGCGGGAACACGCTCTTCGCCGCGGCCTCCACCCGCGGCTCGGTCAGCGTCACCTCCGTCCTCGCCTCGCTCTACCCGGTGGTGACGGTGCTGCTCGCACGGCGCCGCCTGCACGAGCGCGTCCATCGCCTCCAGGAGGCGGGCATCGTCCTCACGCTCGCCGGCATCGTGCTCGTCTCGGCCGGCTGACGGAAAGCTTCGGCGCACGTAGGCTCGACTCGGTGCGACCAGCTCGACGGAGCCGGCGGAATGTCGAACGCGTTCCTCGTGCAGGGGGACGTCCCCGTCCTCGTCGTCGGCGGGCACGGGCCGCCGGTGCCACGGCCGGGCGACGCTCGAGCAGCTCGTCGCCTCGTGGCGTCCACTCAGACGTTGAAGCGGATGTTGAGAACGTCGCCGTCCTCGACTTCGTAGTCTTTCCCTTCCAGGCGCTCGAGGCCGCGCCTGCGCACCTCCGCCCGGGAGCCCGCGTCGACCAGGTCCTGCCAGCGGATCACCTCGCAGCGGATGAAGCCGCGCGCGATGTCGGTGTGGATCTCGGCGGCGGCGTCGAGGGCGGTCTGTCCGCGCCGGAGCGTCCACGCCCGCGCCTCGGTCGGGCCGACCGTGAAGAAGGTGACGAGATCGAGCGCCTCCTTCAGCCGGCGGACGACCTCCTCGAGCGCCGAGGGCCGACCCTCGCGGAACTCGGCTGCCTCCGCCTCGCCGAGCTCGGTCAGCTCCGCCTCCAGCTGGAGGTCGATGCCGCCGGGACCGTTCTCGACGACGACGAGCGGCTTCGTCGTCAGCGGCTCGAGCGCCTGCGACACCTCGCCGGGGTAGGAGGCGATCGGGCCGCCGGCGTCGACGTGGGCGAGCAGCGCTTCCAGCCCCGCCAGCTCGCGCCTGAGCTTCGGGTCGCCGGACTTCGCCTGCGTACGGGCGCGCTCGAGGCGCTTCGCGACGTGGTCGCGGTCGGCGACGAGCAGCTCGAGGTGGAGGCGCTCGAGGTCGCCGGCCGGGTCCGCGCCCGGCGAGAAGCCGTCGAGCACGCACAGGAGGGCGTCGACCTGGCGCAGGTTGCCGAGCAGCGCCGCGCCGCTCGCGGGTACGTCCTGGACGCGGATCGTCGCCGGCGTCAGCTTCGCCGAGCGTTCGACCGCCGCGAGCCGGGCGAGCCGCTCGTCGGCGATCTGGGCCATGCCGACGTGCGGCTTCGCCTCGTGCACGCGGGCGCCCGCGTGCGTGAGCGCGTTGAAGAGCGTCGTCTTCCCGGACCTGGGCAGGCCGACGATGCCGACCTCGAGCGCCACGCCCGCAACGCTACCGGCCGCTCACAGGATCTTCGACAGGAACTGGGCCGTGCGCTCCTCGGCCGGCGCCGTGAAGAAGTGCTCGGGCGTGCCCTCCTCGACGATGCGGCCGTCGTCCATCATCGCCACGCGGTCGGCGGCCTCGCGTGCGAAGCCCATCTCGTGCGTGACGACGACCATGGTCATGCCCTCGCGAGCCAGCGCCTTCATCACCTCCAGCACCTCGCCGATCATTTCCGGATCGAGCGCGCTCGTCGGCTCGTCGAACAGCATCAAGGCGGGGTTCATCGCCAGGGCGCGGGCGATGGCGACGCGCTGCTGCTGGCCGCCCGACAACTTCCCGGGGTAGACGTCCCGTTTGTCGGCGAGACCAACACGGGCGAGCAGCTCCTGCGCAGCAGCCACGGCCTGCTCCTTCGGGACCCCGCGGACGCGGACCGGCGCCTCGATGACGTTCTCGAGCGCGGTCATGTGCGGGAAGAGGTTGAAGCGCTGGAAGACCAGCCCGATCTCGGCGCGCTGGCGCGCGATGTTCCTCTCCGAGTCTTCGACGAGCTTGCCGTTCCGTTCCCGGTAGCCGATCAGGTGGCCGTTCACCTCGATCCGGCCGGAGTCGATCTTCTCCAGGTGGTTGATGCAGCGCAGGAAGGTGGACTTGCCCGAGCCGGACGGCCCGATGATGCACACCGTCTCGCCCCTGCGCACCTCGAAGTCCACCCCTTTCAGCACCTCGAGCCGGCCGAACCGCTTGCGCACGTCGACCGCGCGCACGACGACGTCCTCACCGGTGGGCGTGCCGATGCTCACCGAGCGCCTCGCGCCCACGCCGTCATCGGGTTCCAGGCGGCGGCGAGCCGCTCGCCGAAGCTGAGCTCCTCGCCGCGCTCGCTCGCCCCCAGCCGGCGCTCGATCGCAGCCTGGACGAACGTCCACGCCGTCGTCAGCACGAGGTACCAGAACGCCGCCGCGAGGAAGTAGTCGGCGATGAACGTCTGCGAGTACCCCTGCTCGGCGTCGGCGAACACCTCGTACACGCCGATCGTGTACGCGAGCGAGGTCGTCTTCATCATGTTGTTGAACTCGTTGCCGAGCGGTGGCACGATCACCCGCGCGGCCTGCGGCAGCACGATCCGCCGCATGGCGAGACCGTAGGGCATGCCGAGCGACTTCGCCGCCTCCATCTGCCCCCTGTCGATGGAGTCGATCCCGGCCCGGATGATCTCCCGCATGTACGCACCCTCGTTGATGCTGAGCGCGACGATCGCCGCCACGGCGGCGTCCGGCACCGTGAAGCCGACGTGCAGCGTCGGCCAGCCGACGGCGAAGTAGAGGTAGAACATCTGCACGAGCACCGGCGTGCCGCGGAAGACGAGCACGTAGCCGCCCGAGAGCGCGCGCAGCGGCCAGATGCGCGACATGCGGGCGAGCGCCGCAGCCAGGCCGAGGGCCACGCCCGCCGCCTGGGCGACGACCGAGATGTAGATCGTCGCCCAGAGCGCGCGGGCGAAGGCGCTGTCGGGGTGGAAGACCCGCGTCCAGATGACGTGCCAGTCGACTGCGAGGAGCGCGTGCACCGCTGGCGCCGCCGTCCTCCTACTTCTTCAACGCGAAGGCGGCGACGCCCCACTTCGTCAGGATCTTCTTCATCGTCCCGTTCGCGTACAGCTTCGCGACTGCGGCCTTGATCTGACCGCCGAGCGGATCGCCTTTCCGAGTGGCGATGCCCTCGGGGGCGGTCTCGATCTGCGTGCCGGCCGTCTGGAACTTCCCGTGCGTCTTCTTCGTGTAGTAGATCACGACCGGCGCGTCGGCGAAGTACGCGTCCACCTTGCCGGCGAGGATCGCCGCCGCCGCACTCGTGTCCGCCGGGTAGATCTTGATGGTGATCTTCGGCTTCCCCGCCTTTGCCAGCGCCTGGTTCTCGGCGTCCAGCCCCGCCTTCTCCGTCGTCGAAGCCTCGACCGCGCAGCTCTTGCCGCTCAGCGACGCGAGCGTGGAGATGTGCAGCGGGTTGCCCTTCTTCACCATCAGGAAGGCGCCGACGGTGATGTACGGAGCGAAGTCGACCTGCTTGCTGCGCGCCGGGGTGATCGTCATCGAGCTGATGATGGCGTCGCACTTCTTCGCGCGCAGCGCTGGGATGATGACCGTGAAGCCCGTCGTCTTGATCTCCGCCGTCTTCCCCAGCGCCTTCGCGACGGCGTTTGCGATGTCGACGTCGTAGCCCGTCGCCTTTCCGCCGACGAGGTACTCCGCGGGCGGGTAGGTCGTGTCGCTGCAGAAGACGAGCTTGCCTGCCGACGCACCGGCCCCGAGCGACGACGCTGCTGCGGCGGCGACCAGAACGGCCAGCACGGCGACGAACCTGGGCATGTGACCTCCTTTTCGGTGACGGACACAGTCTGCCGTGCGGCGCCCCGTCGCGGGGCGAAAGCGCGGTACCGCCCGGCACAGACGCGCTCCGAGCCGAGCACGAGCGCAGGGAGCGCGGCGCCCGCCGATGCTACGGGCCGGCCGTGAAGCCGACGCGGCCGCCGCGGCTGTGGCGCTTCACGTACAGCACGCGCGCGAGCACGACGATCAGCCGCCCGTCCTCGGTCTCGAGCTGTGCCGGGCCGCCGTCTCCTGCCTGCAAGCGCTCCTCGAGCGCATCCGCCTCGGACGGCGCCACCGACACCGACAGCACGGTCCCGCCCTCGAAGCCGAGGTCGAGCCGCACCCGGTCCTCGTTAGCCGGCACGGCTCACCAGCTCCGAGAGGACGCCGTCGGCGGCGTCGGGGTGGAGGAAAGCGACCTCGAGCCCGTACAGGCCCCGGCGCGGCTCGCGGTCGATCAGCTCGACGCCCTGGCCGTCCAGTGCCTCGAGCTGCGCCTCGAGGTCGTCGACCTCGTAGGCGACGTGGTGCATACCCGGTCCGCGGCGGGCGAGGAAGCGGCCGACGGGCGTGTCGTCCGCCGTCGCCGCGAGCAGCTCGATCCTGCTCTCGCCGACGAGGACGGCCGCCGCCTCGACGCCCTGCTCGGAGACCGTGTCGCGGTGCTCGAGCCGGGCGCCGAACAGCCGGCCGTAGGTGGCGATCGCCTCGTCGAGGTCGGTGACCGCGACGGCGAGGTGGTGGATGCCCTTGACGGCCATCGGCTCGATGCTATCCGGCCCGGATGCCGCGCGGCCCGAGGACCGCCTCACGAGCTCGCGCTCGAGCACCTCCCGGCTTGGCGACGGAGCTCCCGCTCCGGCGCAGCCGGTCGCGAAGCAGCTTGCGGACGCCCCGCCTCGCCGCCGTCAGTCCGCCGGCAGCGCGCGCACGGTACCGACCGTCTCGGCCGAGCGCGACTCGCGCGGAACGGCGCCGATCAGCCGCTCGAGCTCGGCGGCGTCCAGCGTCTCCTTCTCGAGCAGCGCCTGCGCAAGCCGGTCGAGCACCGCGCGGTGCTTCGTCAGCAGGCGGACCGCCTCGGCGTACGCGCCGTCCGTCAGCCGGCCCTGCTCGGCGTCGCGCAGCCGCTTCGTCTCCTCGGAGAGGGCGTAGTTGTCCGCCCGCATCGTCCTCGACGTGACCGTCTCCGACATGCCGAACTCGAACACCATGGAGCGAGCGAGGCTGGTGGCCCGCTCGAGGTCGTTCGCCGCGCCGTTCGTGACCCGCCCGAAGACGACCTGCTCCGCGGCACGGCCGGCCAGGTACACCTTCATCATGTCGACCAGCTCCTCGCGCGTGTGGAGGTAGCGGTCCTCCGACGGCAGGTTGAGCGTGTAGCCGAGCGCCTGGCCGCGCGACACGATCGTGACCTTGTGCACGGGCAGCGCCTCGCCCATGAGGTGGGACATGAGCGCATGCCCGGCCTCGTGGTAGGCGAGGATCCGCTTCTCCTTCTCGCTCACCACCCGCCGCTGCTGCAGCCCGGCGACGACGCGCTCCATGGCCGAGTCGAAGTCCTCCGCGCCGATCACGTCCCGGTGCTTGCGCCCGGCGAAGATCGCCGCCTCGTTGACGATGTTCGCGAGGTCGGCTCCGGTCAGACCCGACGTCTGCCGGGCGATCGTCGACAGGTCGATGTCGTCGGCGAGCGGCTTGCCGCGCGCGTGCACGCGCAGGATCTTCTCCCGCCCGGCGAGATCGGGCGGCGAGACGAGCATCTGCCGGTCGAAGCGACCCGGGCGCAGGAGCGCAGGGTCGAGGTCCTGGACGCGGTTGGACGCGCCCATGACGACGACCTGGGAGGCGGAGTCGAAACCGTCGAGCTCGACGAGGAGCTGGTTCAGCGTCTGGTCCTGCTCGCGGTTCACGCCGTGCCCGGTCCTCGTCGCCCCCACCGCGTCGAGCTCGTCGATGAACACGATCGCCGGCGCGTGCTTGCGCGCCTGGGCGAACAGGCTGCGGATGCGCGCAGCGCCGAGCCCCGCCCACATCTCGACGAAAGCGGAGGCGCTCTGCGAGTAGAAGCTCGCCCCCGACTCGTGGGCGACCGCCTTCGCGAGCAGCGTCTTGCCGGTGCCCGGCGGCCCGTACAGGAGGATGCCCTTCGGCACGCGAGCTCCGAGCTGCTCGAAGCGAGCCGGCTCGCGGAGGAAGTCGACCACCTCCTGCAGCTCCGCCTTCACCTCCTCGAGGCCGGCGACGTCGTCCCAGGTGACCGGGACGCTCGCGCTCGGCTTGACCTGCACCTGCTTGATCCTCGGCATCGCCTGCACCGTGCGCCAGATGAGGTAGGCGATGATGCCGAGGAAGATCAGCGGCAGCCACGTCGGCAAGCTGTCGACGATGTCGTGCAGGACGCTGGTCACAGGCCTTGCTGACCCATCGGCAGACGCGGAGGAAACCCTTAGCGCCCGCTCCGCGCCGCCGCGGGAGCCGGGCCCGGGGCGCACAGCCTAGACTGACCGCGTGGCGCGCGAGCTCCCCGTCCCGCCGCATTTCGACCCCGACCGCATCGCCGACATCCGCCGGATCGACTACGAGCGCCTCGCCCAGGACGCGGCGCGCTGGGCGCGGCGGCACGGCCTCGCGCCCGCGGCCGACGACCGCGTCCGCATCTGCCTGCTCGCCGTCGACTGCCAGAACACGTTCTGCACGCCCGGTTTCGAGCTCTTCGTCCCCGGCGCGCCCGACGACTGCCGCCGGCTGTGCGAGTTCGTCTACCGCAACCTCGGCTCGTTGACGGAGATCGTCGTCACGCTCGACACGCACCAGGCCCTGCAGATCTTCCACGCCGCCTTCCTCGTCGACCCCGCCGGCCGGCACCCGCCGCCGTACACGGTCGTGACCGTGGAGGACGTGCTCGCGGGGCGCTGGCGCGCCGCCTCGACCGGCGAGCAGGAGCCGCTCGTGCGCTACGTGCAGGCGCTCCGTGCAGGAGGCAAGTACGAGCTGACCGTGTGGCCGTACCACGCCATGCTCGGCGGCATCGGCCACGCCCTGGTGAGCGCCGTGGAGGAGGCGTTCTTCTTCCACGCCGTCGCCCGCACGGCTCGCACGCGATTCGAGCCGAAGGGCTCGGATCCCCTCACGGAGCACTACTCGGCCCTGCGCCCTGAGGTGGGCGACCGCTCGACGCGGCCCGCGCTCGCCGACCACCTCGCCGGGTTCGACGCAGTCGTCGTCGCCGGGCAGGCGAAGAGCCACTGCGTCGCCTGGACGGTCGCCGACCTGCTCGAGCTGGAGCCGGCGCTCGCCCCCCGCCTCTACCTCCTCGAGGACTGCACGTCGCCGGTCGTCGTCGCCGGCTCGGTCGACTACCGCGACGAGGCAGACGCCGCGTTCCGCCGCTTCGCCGACTGCGGCGCCCACGTCGTCCGCTCGAGCCAGCCCCTCGACCGCTGGCCGGGCCCGCTCGCCGCAGCTACGTGACGAGCTCCAGGCGCGGATTCGGACGGAAGCGGCGGCCCACCTTCGCGCACGGCCTGCCGTCCACGAGCACGACGTCCGCCGTGAAGTCGTTCTCGCCCCGGATGAGCGCCGAGCCGACACCGTAGGCGTCGACGGGCACGCCCTGCTCTTCGAAAGCGCGAATCCGCGCCTCGTCGAAGCCGCCCGAGACGACGATCCGCACGAAGCCGAAGCCCTCGCGGTCGAGCGCCTCGCGCACCCGCAAGACGAGACGCTCGTTCACGCCGCGCGGGTCGAAATCCCCCATCTCGTCCAGGATGGAGCGGTCGACGAGCGTCCTCGACGTGTCCAGCCGCACGCCCCACAGACGCTCGCCGAGCGCGCGAGCGACGGCGAGCGATGTTCGCACCGAGTCGTTGTCGAAGTCGACGAGAACGACGACGTTCACGTCCGCCGGCGCCCACTCGGCGAACCGGCGCGCCGCGAGCACGGTGTCGCCGCCGTAGGCCGCGATCAGGCCGTGCGGCACGGTGCCGATGCCGCGGCCGCCCCACCACGACGACTGCGCGTCGGTCGAGACGCCGATCGCTCCGGCGACATGCGCCGCGTAGCCGTCGCCGGTCTGGACATGGTGATGGTCGTGCCGCGCGGGGAAGAACAGGATCGGCTTGCCGTTGGCGGCCTCGACCACGCGACGCACGTTCGTGGAGATGAGCGTCCGGCGTGCGAGCACGCCCAGGTAGACGGTCTCGAGGTGGGCGAACAGCGTGTAGTCGCCCTCGATCGTCATCACCGTCTCCCACGGTGCGATCGAGTCGCCGTCGTACAGCGCGTGCACCTCGAGCTCGCGCCAGCCGTGGGAGCAGAGCTTGAGGATCGCGATCGCCTCGTCCATGCCGCCGAGCACCGACTCGTGCTTCTGGAACACCTGCATGAGCACGCGCGGGCGGCGCCCGTCCGCGATCAGCGTCTCGCGCGCGTAGTTGAAGTACGCGTCCGAGTAGTAGCCAGCGCGCATCTTCTCGACCGGAAGGTCGAAGATCTCGGGCGGAAGGCGTCGGGCGCTACGCGGCGGCGGATCGAGCGACATGCTCGAGCTCCAGGCAGGCGGCCAGCGCAGCCTCGGCGACCTCGACCTGCTCCGGCGTCGGCTCCACGGTCGCGAGGCGCCGCTGCAGCTCGTGGCCGGGACGGGCGAGCAGCCTCGCCGCCGGGTGGCCGGGGTTGCGCACCATCCAGGCGAACAGCTCGGTCGCCGCCGAGAACGCGGCCAGCGAGGCGGCGAGGGCGACCGGCCGGCGCGCGCGCTCGGGCGCGCGCGCGGCCAGGGCCGCTCCGGCGGAGGACGCGACGACGAGCGGCACGACGAGGTGCGAGCCGCAGCGCTCGTGCTCGCGCTCCGCCGGTGCGCCCCGCTCATACGTGCCGATCGACACGTGCTCTGCGCCGTGGTAGCCGGCGAGGTCGCTTCCGCGCAGGGCGACGAGCGCGGGCGCGAGCGAGACGAGGCCGCCGACGAGCTCCTGTGCGGCCGGCGACAGCCGCCCCGACCCGCGCAGCGCCCGTACGGCGATGCCCGTCGCCGCCACCGCCGCGAGCGCCCCCTTCCCCTCGAAGGCGAACCTCGCCTCGGGCAGCGCACGCCGCACGCGGGGCAGGACGAGCAGAGCCTCCGCGAGGCGTGCCGGCCCGCGCACGAGCGGGCGGTCCGAGCCGACCGGCAGCCGCGGCTTGGCCCCGGAGGCGACCTTCAGCTCGCCCGAGCCGGTGCGGACGGCGCAGCCCCACGACGTCGGCCCGTGCACGAGCACGCCGTTCGCCAGCGCCATCCCACCGAGGCGGATCGTCCCATCCGTCATTCCGGTCAGAGCCTACCGCGCAGCTGGAGCCCGCCCGCCGGCGGCCGGGCTCGGCGAGGTGCCCCGGCACGAGCTGACGCGGCGGCCTTGATGCGCGCGGGGGCGAGCCGACGAGGCCGGGGCGCTCGGCCCGTCGCCTCGGATCGGCACGCATTCGGCACAGTCGCGTTCCCCACGCGTGCGCGCATCGACGCTAGGCTCGAAGCGGGGAGGAGGTCGGGGTACCTTCACAGCGGTCGGAGCAGCCACGGCCCACCCGGCCCTGTCGCAGCCCGGCGATTTCACCCACCCGACTCCCGCGGATTGCCCCCGGCGGGCCTACGAACCTAGCCGGCCCCCGGCTCGGAACCGATCGCGATCGCCACGTGGCGCAGGAACTCGAGCCCGAGCGCGACGTCGTCCACCGCCACCCGCTCGTCGGCCGAGTGCACGAGGCGCGAGGCGAGGTCGGGATCCATCGTCTTCACCGGGAAGAAGCCGTAGGCGACCGTACCGAACGCGGCGCGCAGCCAGTGGCTGTCCGTGAAGCCTGCCACGCACATCGGCACCGCCTGCGCGCCGGCCTCGACACCCGCGACGAAGCTCTCCACCGCAGCCCACAGCGGCGTGTCCACGGCCGAGCGCGTCCCGCCCTGGCCCTCGCGCCAGACGAGCTCGTACTCCCCCTCGCCGAGCTGCGCGCGCAGCAGCTGCTCGGCCTCCGCCTGCGTCTGCCCGGGGAGCAGGCGGCAGTCGACCGTCACCTCGCACACAGCCGGGATCACGTTCCGCTTGGACGAGGCCGAGATCATCGTCGGCGAGACCGTCATCGCGAGCAGCGGCTCGATCATCGCGGCGGCGGCCGGGTCGACGCGCGCTGCCGCGGCCAGCGCCTCCCGGGCGGGCGGCACCGACCCGACCACCGCGCGCAGGAATGCCTCCGTCTCGGGTCCAAGCGTCGGCTCCGGGTCGAGCCGGGCCAGGCGGTCGATCAGGCGCGCCGCCTTGACGAGCGCGTTGTCGGCGATGGAGGGAAGCGAGGCATGACCGCTGCGGCCGTGCACCCGGAGCACGAACGGCGACGTCATCTTCTCGGCCGCGGCGCACAGATACAGGGCCCGGCCACCGACCTCGATGCGGTCGCCCGCTCCCTCGTTGACCGCATACTCGGCGCGGACCGCCTGCGGATGCTCGCGGCACAGCCAGGAGAGACCGAAGTCGGGATCCTCGCCGACCTCCTCGTCGGCGGTCGCAGCGAAGATCAGGTCGCCCGCCGGCTCGAAGCCCTCGCGCGCAAGCGACGCGATCGCGACCGCGCTCGCCGCCACCTGCCCCTTCATGTCGAGCGCCCCCCGTCCCCAGACGTAGCCGTCGCGGAGCTCGCCCGACCACGGGTCGACCGTCCACTCGGCCGGATCCGCGAGCACGGTGTCCGTGTGCGACAGAAGGAGCAGGCGCGGGCCGCTCGCCCGCCCCGGCAGCCGCGCCACGAGGTTCGCCCGCTCGGGCACGCGCGCGTACAGCTCGCAGCGCACGCCGTTTCCCTCCAGGTACTCGCGCAGGAGCTCGGCCGCCGCCGTCTCGTTCCCCGGCGGGTTGACCGTGTCGATCCGGATCAGGGCCCGCAGGAGGTTCGTCACCTCCTCGCGCAGCGACGCGGAGATCACTCGCAGGAGCGCCGGGCGGGCGCGGTCACGAGCTCGTCTCCCCCTCGGCGAGCGCGATGCCGGTGAGCTCGTTGCGCACATCCCACAACTCGGGGAAGAACTTGCGCTGGACGAGACCGGCAAGCAGCTCGACCGGCGTCCCCTGCGTCCCGACGACGGCGCCGCCGATGATCCGCTCGACCACCTTCAGGTGCCGGATCCGCCAGGTGGCGGCGCGCTCGTCGAGCTCCGTCAGCGCCTCGGCGAGCTGGTACAGATCCTCGAGCTCCCGCGCGCGGCGGTAGACGTCGACGAGCGACAGGCCGGCCGCGCGGCGGAGCGCCTGGAACGCCTCTCCGACCTCGGGAATCGCCTGCCGCAGCCGGTTCCAGCCCGGCGAGTCGAAGCCGCTGCCGTGCCCGAGCGCTGGCCTGACGCCCGACGTGTACTCCCACGGCGACATCAGCTCGAGCATGTCGAGCTGCTCGGTGACGAGCCGCAGGCAGAGGACGGCGCGCCCGATCAGCCGCAGGCCAGGCCGGATCTCCCCGCGCCGCAGCTGCCCGGCGGCCGTCTCCAGCTCCTCGGAGGCGAGCTTCAGCCACAGCTCCGACGACTGGTGCGTGACCTGGAAGAGGAGCTCGTCGTGGTGGGCACGCTCCGAGGGCTCCTTCTGCAGCGCGAGCAGCTCGTCCGTTCGCAGGTAGCGCTCGTAGTCGCTCGGCGCGTCGCCGGGAAGGATCGGGCCGAGCTCGTCCTCGAGCCCCGTCTGCTCGCGCCTGGACACAGGCGGAGCATACTTCGCGTTCATCGAGCCTATGCGCGGCTCCGACCCGGACGCTGCCGTCTACTCCCTCGCGGCCATGCTCAAGGCGGGCGAAGGCGAAGACCCGCGCTTCCTGGCACGCCGAATGGTCGTCCTCGCCTCCCGCCGCCGGTTTCCCGCGCAGCGCACGCTCCGCGAGCGCGAGCACGCCCAGCCGCAGCGAGGGCGGCGTCTCCCGGCACGACCACCCGCCGGCTTCGACGGCGGCGGCGACCACCTGCCGGAGCTGCTGCGTGGCCGCAGCTACGAGCGGCCGCCGGGCTGAGGCGCCTCCTTCGGCCGGCCCGCCGGCTGCGATCGTCCGGCGAGCTAGAGGATGCGCGCCCCGAGCGCGCTCGCGACCAGCTCGACCGCGAGCCTGCCCGTCTCGTTCTGCCGGTCGAGGATCGGGTTCACCTCGACCACCTCCAGGGAGCACGCGGCGCCGGACTCGGCGACGAGCTCGAGCGCGAAGTGCGCCTCCCGGTAGGAGAGCCCGCCGCGGACCGGCGTCCCCACGCCGGGGGCGACCTCGGGGTCGACCACGTCCATGTCCAGGCTGACGTGCACGAAGCCGGGGCCGGAGCAGTGCTCGAGCGACTCCCGCATCACCCGCTCGACGCCGAGCCGGTCGACGTCGCTCATCGTGTACACGCGCACGCCGAGCTCGCGCAGGAGCACGCGCTCGCCCGCGTCGAGCGAGCGGACACCGACGAGCGCGACCCGCGAGGGCTCGACCGCGGGCAGCGTCCAGGCGTCGCTCTCGAACTCGGCGCCGGCGAGCCCGAGCACGGCCGCCAGCACCATGCCGTGGACGTTTCCCGACGGGCTCGTCTCGGGTCGGTTGAGATCGCCGTGCGCATCCAGCCACAGCACGCCGCCGGGCCCGCCTGTGCGAGCCAGCCCGCCGAGCGTCCCGAGCGCGACGGAATGGTCGCCGCCGAGGACGAGCGGCAGGTAGCCCGACGAGCGCGCCCGTGCGACGAGGTCGGCGATCTCGCCGCACGTCCGCTTGATCTCGTCGAGGAAGCGCACCCGCTCGCTGCCGACCGCGACCGACTCGGCCACCGCCGCCTCCACGTTCCCCCAGTCCTCGCAGCGCCGGCCGAGCTCGGCGATCCGGGCCGCGAGCCCCGCGTAGCGGATCGCCGAGGGCCCCATGTCGGTGCCGCGCCGCCCCTGCCCCAGGTCGAGAGCCGCTCCGATGATGGCCACGGGCGGCATGTCGGTCGGCTCGCCCACGGCGAGCAAGTCTATGGCGAGGGCCGGAATCGAACCGGCGACACCACGGTTTTCAGCCGTGTGCTCTACCGACTGAGCTACCTCGCCCCGGCGGGGAAGTGTACCCGGCTTTCCTTTCGCCCCCGCCGCTCGCGCCGCCCGGGACGCGCACACGCCTAAGAGGACGTTCCGGGCCGGTGCGACCGCGCCGGGAACGTCCTCGAGGCCATGGAGCGTACGCCCCCGCGTCCGCTCGCGCAACGGCACCTGCTCGCCATCCCCGAAGACCCGCTCGTTGCGGACGTTCAGGAGCCGGGCGGGGACGTTCAGGAGCCGGGCGGGCGGGCGCTGATCCCGACCTGGTCGCCTGCGCTCGCCCCGAGCATCTCGGCAGCGTTGCCGGCGTTCAGCGCGACGGCGATGTTCCCGTAGGCGTCCTCGTAGAGGACGATGTCCCCCGGCCGCACGTCGGCGAACGTCCGGGCGGCGACGGCGTAGAACCGCTGCAACCCGATCTCGATCTCGACACCGGCTCCCGCCTCGATGCCCACCTGGGCCAGGTGCTCCGCCGTCAGGTTCAGCTGGACGTTGCCGAAGCGGTCGCAGAGGAGCACGTGCGCGCGGATGACCCCCGCGCCCACCTCGGGCGTCGGCAGGTTCGGCCGCACGAGCACGGCCGGATCGACACGCGGCCCGAGCTCGGCGGGATCGACGCCGGCGGCCAGGTGGGCGGCGGCAGGGGCGAAGATGTCGCGGCCGTGGAAGGTGTGCGAGACGGGGTGGAGGCGGTAAGCCGGCTCCGCGAGCTCCCAGGCTCCGACCACGCCGCCGAGCCGCTCCGCAGCCGGCACGAGCAGCCCGTTGTCGGGCCCGACGTAGAGACGGCCGTCGCCGCCGCGCAACGCGAGCGCCTTGCGATCCGTCCCCACCCCGGGATCGACGACCGCCAGGTGGACGCCCTCGGGCATGTACGGGAGCGTGTTCGCGAGCACGAGCGCTCCCTGCAGCACGTGCTGCGGGGCAACCCCGTGCGTGATGTCGATGATGTGCGCGTCCGGGGCGATGCGCTTGATCACCCCATGGCACGTCCCCACGAAGTCGTCCTGGAGACCGAAGTCCGTGAGGAACGTGATGATCACCGTGCGAGCCTAGCGACGGCGTCGACGAGGCCGTCGAGGTCGCTCCGCCTCGCCTCGGCCGCGATCTCCAACCCAGCCGCCCGTGCCGCCGCCGTCGTCTGCGGGCCGATGGTCACGGCAGGGACGGCCAGGCCCAGACGGCCGAACGCGCGCGCCGCCGACGGCGAGGCAAGGAGGACGAGGTCGCCGGACGGCGGCGTCCGCGGTCGCAGCTCGACCGTCCGGTAGAGCGGCAGGAAGTCCGCGCCGAGCTCGTCGGCGAGCAGGCTGCGGGCGCCCTCGGCGGCCGCGAGCAGGACGCGGCCGGCCGGACGGGGAAGCTCGGCCAGCAGCCCCTCCTGCGTCGACAGCTGCGGGACGAGCGTCGCCCGCAGCCCGTGCTCGGCGAGCGCGGCAGCGGTTCCCGGTCCGATCGCAGCCAGCCGCCGGGGCGGCCCGGCCAGCCGGCGAGCGAGCTCGTGTGCCCCGTTCGGGCTCGTGACGACCACCCAGTCGTAGGCGGAGACGTCGACGGGGCCGTCCCCGAGCGGCTCGATCCGGACGAGCGGGCAGAGGACGACCGCGTGGCCGAGCCGGCGCAGGCGCTCGGCGAGCTCGCCCGCCTGGCCCTCGGCGCGGGTGACGATCACGCGCACGCTGCCGCCGACGACCTCCGGCGGGAGGGGGGCCGGCTTGCCCCGGCCGAACCTCCGCCGCGGCGCGTGCCCGTAGCTGCGAGGCGCCTCCTCCTCATGCCTCTGCCACCGACCGCGACGCCGCGCGCGCGGCGAGCTCGCGGCCGAGCGCCTCTGGATCGTCGCCCTGCACGCGCTCGACCCACCGCCCGTCCTCGTCGGCGACGAGCGCCTCGAGCCGCCGGCCGTCGTGGTACGCCGCCACCGGCGCGAGACAGCCTGCGCCGACGACGGCGACGCAGCGCCGCTCTGCCTCCACGCGCCGTCGCGTCTCCGTGTCGTCCGCCGCCGCCACCAGCTCCTCCTCGCCCGAGCGCACCTGCAGCGCCAGCGCTCCCTGCCCCGCCTCCGGCAGGAGCTCGTCGGGGTCGAAGCGGTAGCCGATCTCGCCGGCGAGCCCGAGACGGTCGAGGCCGCACGCCGCGAGCACGACCCCGTCCAGCCCCCGCTCGCGCCGCTTGCGCAGGCGCGTGTCCACGTTGCCGCGCAGCGGCTCGACGCGGAGCGTCGGCTCGAGCGCGAGAAGCTGCGAGCGGCGGCGGACGGAGGCGGTTCCGATCCGCATGCCGGGCGCGAGCGCGCACGCCCCGCACAGGGCGTCGCGCGCGTCCTCTCTCGGCGTGTACGCGCCGACCGCCAGCCCCTCGGACGCCCCCGAGGTCATGTCCTTGGCCGAGTGCACGGCGACGTCGATCCGGCCTGCGAGCAGCGCCTCCTCCAGCTCCTTGACGAACACCCCGCGCGACCCGATCTCCCCGAACGGCCGCGTCCGGTCGCGATCGCCGGTCGTCGTGATCGGCACGAGCGCGATCTCGACGCCGGGGCGGCGAAGAAGCTCGGCCGCCTGTCCGGCCTGCGTCAGCGCGAGCCTACTGCCGCGGGTGCCGACGCGGACCAGCATCGTCCCCGAGCCCGAAGAGATGGCACAGAGCGTCCGCGTACACGGCCCCGTCCGCGCCCGCGGCCGCCTCCTTCATCCGCACCGTCGGCACGTGCAGGAGCTTGTCGACGATCCTCGCCGTCACCGCCTCCACCGCCCGCCGCTCGGCTTCCGTCAGCCTGGCGAGCCGCGACCGCGCGCGCTCCAGCTCGTGCTCCCGGATCTCCTCGGCCAGCGCGCGCAGCGAGGCGATCGCGGGCACGACGTCGCGGGAGGCCTGCCAGGCCTGGAAGCGCCCCGCCTCCTCGAGGACGATCGCCTCGGCACGTCCGGCCTCGCGGCGGCGGCCGGCGAGGCTGTCCGCGACGACGCTCTCGAGGTCGTCGATGTCGTACAGGAAGCAGCCGTCGAGCTGGTGGATGGCAGGGTCGAGGTCGCGCGGCACGGCGATGTCGATGAGGAAGAGCGGCCGGCTCCTGCGGCGGCCGAGCGTGGGCTCGACGTCGGCCCGCGTCAGCACGGGCCGCGACGCGCCGGTCGAGGACAGGACGACGTCGACCCCGGGCAGCTCGGCGGCGATCGCCGCCAGCGGCACCGGCCGCGCGCCGAAACGCTCGGCGAGCTCCGCCGCCGCCGCCGGCGAGCGGTTCGCCACGGCCGCGATCGAGGCGCCGCGCGAGACGAGGTTGCGCGCCGCCAGCTCCGCCGCCTTGCCGGCGCCCACGAGCAGCACCCGGCAGGAGGCGAGGTCGCCGAACAGCTGCTCGGCGAGCGCGGCCGCTGCGGAGGAGACGGACGCCGGGTTCTCGGCGATGGCGGTCTCCGTCCGCACCTTCTTGCCGGCGTGGATCGCCTGCCGGAAGAGGCGGTCGACGAGCGGCCCCGGCCGGCCCCGCTCGTAGGCGGCGCGCACTTGGCCGAGGATCTCGCCTTCGCCGGGCACCATCGAGTCGAGCCCGGCCGCGACCCGGAACAAATGGGTCGCCGCCGCCTCGTCCTCGAGCCGGTAGAGCGAGGGCCGAAGCTCGGACGCCGCCAACCCGGCCCGCTCGGCGAGCGCCGCCACGGCCAGCTCGCCCATCTCGGCTGCGCCCTCCCCGCCCAGGTACAGCTCGGTGCGGTTGCAGGTCGACAGGCACACCGCCTCCGCTCCCCGCCCGGCGAGCTCCGCCGCCAGCGACTCCGCCTCCTCCGGCGAGAGCGCCACCCGCTCGCGGAGCTCGACCGGAGCGACGCGGTGCGAGATGCCGACGAGGACGACGCTCATGCGAAGTGGGTGAGCGGCAGCCCCAGCCGGGCGACGGCGACGAGGACGAAGCCGGCGAGAACCAGGTAGGCGGCGCGCCGGCCGCGCCAGCCGAGCGCGTAGCGGAGCAGGACGGAGGCCGCGAACACGGCCCAGGCGAGGAGCGTGACGACCATGAGCGCGTCGATCGAGCCTCCCTCGCTGCCCAGCCGGACGAGCCCGGCGACGATGCCCACCGTGAGCGCCGGCAGTGACAGCACGACCACACGCGCCGACAGCGAGTCGAGCGCCGGAAGCGACGGCGCCCGGCCGAGCACCCCGCCGACGCGATGCTCCTTCAGCCGCCGCTCCTGCCAGACGTACAGCGCCGACAGACCAGCAGACAGCGTGAAGCCGGCGAAGGCGGCGAGGACGAGGCCGACGTGCAGGACGAGGAACGCCGTCGGGTAGCCGCCGTGGCCGTGGGCGTCGGCGGCGCCGCCGAGCCAGGCGGCCACGAGCAGCCCGACGACAGGCGGCATGACGGCGAGGCCGAGCAGGCGGAAGCGCGTGCGGCAGCCCCAGAACAGGTAGGCCGTGACGACCAGCCAGGCGAAGAGGTCGAGCGAGCCCGCCCACGTGTCCCAGGGGAAGCCGTCGCTGCGCGCGGCCTGCACGGCGAGGAGCGCCGTCTGCGCGAGCCAGCCGACGCGCACGCCCCAGGTGGCGAGCAGGCCCGCGCGGCCCGGCGCCCTGGCGTTCCCAGCGTAGGCGACCGCCGCCTCGCCGTACGCGAGCAGGGTGGGCCAGAACAGGACCTCAGCCAACGCCGACCTCCCTGCGCTCGCGCTCCGGCCCTGCGTCCGGGTGCTCGTCCCGGCGACCGCCCCGCACGAGCTCCACGAGCTCGGCGACCTCGCGGCCGAGCCGGGAGAGCTTCGCCGCCATGATCACGACGTAGACGAGCACGAACAGGAAGACGACGAGGTATGCCGCCGCGACGTATTTCTCCTCGGCGGTCATGCGAGGTGTGTCCTCAGCTCCTTCACGTTCGCGTCCAGCCGCTTGCTCGCGAGTTCGAAGCGGTAGAGGAAGTAGCCGAGCCCGAGCATGGCGGCGAGGCAGACGCAGAAGGTGAGGAACTGCGACCCGGCCATCTGCGGGCCGGAGCTCGTGAACACGGTGGGGTGGATGTAGCTCTTTGCCAGCCGGATGGCCATGAAGCTGATCGGGATGAGGACGACGCCGAAGAGCGCGTAGACGGCGCACACGTTCGCCCGCTGCAGCCCCGGCTCGACCGAGTAGCGGAGCATGAAGTAGGCGCAGTAGAAGAGAAAGAGGACGAGGAAGAGGACGAGCTGCTCGTCTCCCCACACCCACCAGTGGCCCCACCGCACCTTGGCCCAGATCGACCCGGTGACGAGCGTCATGGCGCCGAACATCACGCCCTGGTGGACGGCGACGTAGCTCTCCAAGTCGGCACCCGGCGTGCGCTTCCACAGGTGCAGGAACGCCTTCAGCGCGCCGAAGCCGAAGCAGGCGTACGACGTGAGCGCGATCGGCACGTGGAAGTAGAAGATCTTCTGGTTGAGGCCGTCCTGGTCGACGGGCGCGTAGAAGAAGACGAGCGCCGTGGCGATCCCGAGCAGGGCCGTGGCGAGGACGGCGAAGGCCGTGAGCGGGCTATTCCGTGACCACGTACTCAAAGGAAGCCCAGCAGATGATCGCAAAGATGGCGTCGTAGAGGCCGAGGAAGCCGAGGTAGCGGCTCGAGTGCTCGACGACGCTCGCTCCCACGCCACCGACCACGACCGGGATCGCGAGCGGCAGGAAGAGGAGCGGCAGGATCAGCTCGCGCGTGCGGCTGACAGCCGCAATCGCCGCGAGCAGGGTGCCGACCGAGACGATGCCGAGGTCGGCGAGGCAGACGGCGGCGACCGTGCTCCAGCCGACGCCCGAGAAGAAGGCAGCGAATGCCGGCAGCGCCACGAGCTCGACGCCGGCCAGGAAGGCGAGCACCGAGATCGCCTTGGCCAGCCAGATCGCGCTCCGGTCGCAGGGGGCGAGCAGGAGCCCGTCGATCAGCCGCTGCTCGCGCTCGGCGACGAACGCCCGCGTCAGCCCGACGAGCGCGGTGAACACGATCGCGACCCAGAGAAGGCCCTTGGCGGCGAGATCGGAGCTCCCTTCGGGCAGGGCGAAGTGGAAGACGACGAGCGCCGAGAGCACGAACAGCAGCATGGCGGGCAGGGTGTCGCGCGCACGCAGCTCGAGCACGAGGTCCTTCCGCGCGAGCACGGCGACGTCGGCGGCGTAGCGCCTCACACGAAGGCGAGGCGGTCGCTCGCGAGCGGGTCGAGGCGCGCCGGGTCGTGAGTCGAGACGAGGCAGGTCCGCGTTGCCCGCAGCTCGGCGAGCTCGCGGTCGAGGAGCTGGGCGCCGGCGGCGTCGAGGCCGCTGTAGGGCTCGTCGAGGACGACGAGCTCGGGCTCGTGCAGGAGCGCGCGGCACAGGGCGAGCCGCTGCTGCATGCCACGCGAGAACGAACCGGCGCGCTCGTTGCGCGCGTGCCAGAGGCCGAAGCGCTCGAGCAGCATGCCGATCCGCTCGCGCCGCTCGGGCACGTGGTAGAGCCGGCCGTACAGGTCGAGGTTCTCCACCGCCGTCAGCTCGCGGTAGACGAGCGGCTCGTGGCCGGCGAAGCCGATGGCGCTCCGCTCCGCGCCGACGTGCAGCTCGCCGGCGGTCGGCGACGCCAGGCCGGCGCACAGGCGGAGCAGGGTCGTCTTGCCCGAGCCGTTCGGCCCGGTGACGAGCAGGAAGCCGCCGCGGTCGAGGTCGAAGTCGAGCCCGTGCAGGACGCGCTTCTCGCCGTAGCTCTTGCCGAGCCCGCGCGCGCGCAGCATCGCCCCGGGCGCGACGGCCTCCGGCTCCCGTGGTGCGGTCGTGAGACCCCCCGCGACCGCGCCTCCGCCGCGCCGGCCCTGGCCCTTACGGCCATGTCGCTCTAGAGGTACCGCCGACCTCCTCCCCGCTGCCATCGTAGCCGTCGACTCCGCGCGGGCGTGGGACGGGACCGTGCCGAGAGCGTCACGACACGACGGCGTCCGCGAGCACGAACCCGAAGAACGCCGCGCTGATCGCGCCGTTCATGGTGAAGAAGGCCGTGTCCAGCCGGCGCAGGTCGTGCGGGCGCACGAGCGAGTGCTCGTACGCGAGGAGCGCCGCCACCGTGCCGGCGCCGAGCCAGTAGAGCGGTCCCACCGAGAGCCCGAGGCCCACGCCGAGCAGGCTTGCAACAGTTGTGACGTGCAATGCCCGCGCGATGCCGAACGCGCCCCGGGGGCCGAAGCGGGCAGGCGCCGAGTGGAGTCCCTGCGCGCGGTCGACCTCCAGATCGAGGAGCGCGTAGAAGACGTCGAAGCCGGCGACCCACGTCGCCACCGCCGCCCCGAGCAGCCACGCCTGCCAGGGCAGCCGGCCCGTGATGGCCACCCACGCGCCGACCGGCGCCAGCCCGTCCACCGCACCCAGCCACAGGTGGCACAGCCACGTGCAGCGCTTCAGGTACGGGTAGACGACGAACCCGACCACGGGGATCGGCCACAGCCAGCGGACGAGCGGGTCGAGCTCGTACACCGCCGCCAGGAAGACGCCCAGCGAGGCCAGGCAGAGCGCGAGCACGTGGGACGGCCGCAGCAGCCCCTGCGGCAGCTCCCGGCCAGCCGTGCGCGGGTTGCGCGCGTCGATGCCGGCGTCGATCAGCCGGTTCAGGCCCATCGCCAGCGTGCGCGCACCGACCATGGCCACGGCGATCCAGAGCGCGTCGTGACCGCTCGGGATGCCGTGCACCGCCAGCAGCGCGCCGACGTAGGCGAACGGCAGCGCGAAGACGGTGTGCTCGATCTTGACGAGCGACGCGAAGCGGCGGGGATAGACGAGCGCGCCGTCCATCATGTCTGCCGGTGGCCGACGTCACGCTCGCCGGCGAGCAGCTCGAGCGCGTGCGCGAGCGCGGGCCTGAGCACGGCGAAGCCGTCGCGGCAGCCGCCGGGCGAGCCGGGCAGGTTGACGACGAGCGTGCTCCCGCGCACGCCGGCGGTGCCGCGCGAGAGGAGCGCATGCGGCGTCTTGGCGCGCGAGTCGGCGCGGATCGCCTCGGCGATCCCGGGCGCCGTGCGGTCGAGCACCGCTGCCGTCGCCTCCGGGGTTACGTCCCGCGCTGCCAGGCCCGTCCCGCCCGTCGTCAGGATGACACGGACCTCGCCGGCGAGCTCCTCGATCGCCCGCGCGATCCGGTCGCGGTCGTCGGGCACGACGCGCCGCCGGACCTGGAATCCCTCCGCCTCGAGAAGCCCCGCGAGGAGGTCGCCGCTACGGTCCTCGCGCGCTCCGGCCGAGACACCGTCGGAGACGGTCAGGACGGCCGCGATCACGGCTCACCCTTCGTCTTCTCGAGCAGCCGCACGTCGGCGATCGTCATCGACCCGTCGAGCGCCTTCGCCATGTCGTAGACGGTCAGCGCCGCCACGGACGCGGCCACGAGCGCCTCCATCTCCACCCCCGTCTGCGCGACCGTCTCGGCGCTCGCCGTGATCTCGACGCCGCCCTCGACGATCTCGCTGCGCACCTCGACGACCGACAACGGCAGCGGATGGCACAGCGGGATGAGCTCGCTCGTGCGCTTTGCCGCCATGATTCCTGCCAGCTCGGCCGTCGCCAGCGCGTCCCCCTTGGGGAGCGCGCGCAGACGCGCGGACGTCGACGCGGCCATCCTCACGGCGGCCCGGGCGACCGCGCGGCGGCGCGAGTGCGGCTTACCGCCGACGTCGACCATGCGGACGCGGCCGGCGGCGTCGACGTGCGAGAGTTCGCGCTCCACGGGCGGGACCTTAGCGACGGGCAGCCACGGGCAGCCGCTCGAGGTCGGCAAGGAGCGACGCCGCCCAGGCGGCCAGATCGTGCCTGCGCACGTGCTCGCGCATCGCCTCGAGCCGGTCGCGCCGCGCGGCCGGCGGCAGCGCGAGCGCCGCCGCCAGGGCCTGCGCCTGCCCGTCGACGTCGAGCGGATCGACCGAGACGACCCACGGCCCCAGCTCGTCGTGTGCGCCGGCGTTGCGCGACAGCACGACCGCCCCGTCGCGCTCGTTGACGAGCGGTGCCTCCTTGACGACGAGGTTCAGCCCGTCCGCGACCGGGTTCACGAACAGGACGTCGAACTCGGCGTAGGCGGCAACCGAGCCGAGGAAGTCGTCGGCCACCTCGAGCACGACCGGCCGCCGGCCGTCGGCGCCGAAGCGGGCGTCGATCGCCGCCGACGCCCGGCGCACCTCGTCCAGGTAGGCGGCGTACTCGGGGATGTCCTGGCGGGAGGGATCGAGAAGCGCAAGCATGGCCACGTCCGCGGCGGCGTCCCCGTGGCGCGCGAGGAAGCGCTCGAAGGCGGCCAGCCCGCGCACGAGGTTCTTGGACGGGTCGGTCCGCTCGACGCGGAGCACGATCCGGCCCGGCAGAGCTTGTCTGATCTGGCGGCGGCGTGCGAGCACCCGCGGATCGCGGGCGAGCGCGTCGAACTCGGCCGGATCGACGGAGCCGGGTCGCACGACCGTGCGCGTCACGCGCCCGGCGTGCTCGACGGCGTCGCCGTCCACCCGCGCGCCGAGCAGCGTCGCAGCGCAGGCGAGGAAGCCGGCCTGCCAGCGGTGCGAGTGAAAGGCGACGAGGTCGGCCCCGAGCACCCCCTCGTGCACGGCCGTCACGATCCTCTCCGGAAGGACGTTCCACCCGTCGGGGTGCGGCCAGGGGATGTGCACGAAGCAGGCGAGGGCGGTCGCCGGGAACCGTTCGCGGACGAGCTGCGGCACGAGGTAGAGGTGGTAGTCGTGGCAGAGGACGAGCGCGTCGGGATCGGCCTCGAGCTCGCGGCAGACCGCGTCGGCGAACGCTCTGTTCACGACCGTGTAGCCCGTCTCCCAGGCGTCGGCGAGGCGCTCGCCGCGGCGCGCGTGGGCGAGCTCCCAGAGACCGTGCTGCGCGAACCACAGGGCGGGGTTCGCGACCTCGTTGTAGAAGCGTTCGTAGGCGGCCGGGTCGTGCGCGAGCAGTCGCGTCGGGTAGCCCGAGTCGCACGCGACGGGCTGCTCGGCGGCGACGGCTCGGTCCTCGTCGGTCGTCGCGCTCGCGATCCAGAGCACGTCGCCGTGGCGGGCGAAGCTGCGCACCGCCGTGACGAGCCCGCCGCCCCCTCGCACGAGCACCCGGCGACCGCTGGAGTCGCGACCGTACGTGACCGGGCCCCGGTTGGAGACGACGATGAGCCTGCGCGCCGCCTGCACCCGCCTACCCTAGCGAGGACGGGCGAGCCGGCTAGGCCGCGACGACGGCCAGCTCGACGCCGGCCGTGTCGTCCTCGAGCAGCCTGTTGAACAGCGCGAGCCAGTCGCGCAGGAGTCTCGGTGTGAGGAAGTTCCTGCGCACGTGCTCCTTGCCGGCGAGGGCGCGCTCACGGGCCCGCTCGGGGTCGCCGAGGATCTCCACGCACGCCTCGGCGCACTCGCTCGAGGAGCCGACGAGCCAGCCGGTCTCCCCGTCGCGGATCTGCGTGAGGACGCCACCCACCCGTCCGCCGACCGTCGGCCGCGCCTTCCACAGCGCCTCGCTGACCGTCAGGCCGAAACCCTCGCGGATCGACTTCTGGATGACCGCGTCCGAGTGCACCTGGAAGGCGTTCACCTCGACCGAGCCGACGTTGTTCAAGTTCGAGAGAATGAAGATGTCGGGATCGGAGCCGGCGTACGCGACCGTCTGGTTGTAGTAGTCCCAGCCCTCGGGATCGTCGTGCGCCATCGAGCCGACGAGCGCGAGCTGCACCTCCGGGAACGACTCCTTGACCAGCCGGTACGCGTCGATCACCCCGAGCGGGTCCTTCCACGGGTCGAAGCGCGACACCTGCGTCAGCAGCGGCCGGTCGACGTCGATCCCGAACTGGTTGATGATGTAGGCGGCGTCCTCGCGCGGGAAGGCCATGTTCTTCGGAGTCAGCGGGTCGATCGCGGGCGGCCAGATGTACGAGGTGGGGAGCCCGGTGCCGGCCGGCACGTACTCGCGCAGGTGGAAGACCGCCGCGTCGTAGCGGCAGACCGAGGGCAGCAGGAAGTCGAGCACCTCCCGGTTGGGCGTGGACAGATCGATGTGGCAGCGCCAGATCCAGCGCGCGCTCGAGCGTGCGACCGAGTCGATCACCGCCACCGGCTGCGGGTCGTGCACGAGCACGACGTCGTAGTCGTCGGCGAGGTGGCGCGCGTTCTCGGCGTTGTAGCGCCGGAAGATGGCCCGCTGCTCCTCCGTCAGCGACTGCGGGTTGCCCTGCAGCGCGTTGTGGATCGTCTTCGTCGTGTCGAAGAACTCGTCCGCGCCGCGCATGATGCGCCACTCGGCATCGAGGCCGACGTCGGCCATCAGCGGCACGAGCGTGTACAGGATCTCGGCCACGCCGCCGCCGAACGCCGTCGCGGACAGGTGCAGCACGCGCCGCCCGGCGAGCGGCTCGGCCAGCCGGCGGATCTCGTCCATCAGGCCGCGAGACGCGATCGTCGCGTAGTCAGACAGTGACTTGCGGCCGACGTTGACGAGCGTGAGCATAGGCAGGCGAGGCTCCGCACGATAGCGTCGGCAGCGGCGGTGCCGTGCTTGAGCCGCCGGCCGCCGCAGGCGGCCCGGCGCGTCTGGGCGACGATCCCGATCGTGTGGCCGCTGGCATCGCCAGCAGCGAGCCGCCCGGGCCGCCCTGCCTGTTCGGGACGGACGCGGTCACGGCTGCGCCGGCGGCTCGCGAGCCGTGGGCGGCGCCCCGTCCGCGCACGCGAGCGTTTTCACGTGGAATCGCGACGCCCGTACGAGCCGGCCGAGTCAGGCCCGGACTCGCTCGAGCCGCGGCCCGCTCGGCTCGTGCTCGGGCAGCTCCCCCTGCGGAAGCGTGAGCGTGAACACCGTCCGCCCGGGACTGCTGTCGAGCTCGAGCGTCCCGTCCATGATGCGTGCGAGCTCGACCGCGATCGCAAGCCCGAGCCCGCTGCCCGATGCCTGGCGACCCCCGCCGCGGAAGAAGCGCTCGAACACGTGCTCGGCCTGCTCGGCGCCGATGCCGGGCCCCGAGTCCTCGACGGCGAGCGCGACGGTGGTTGCCTCGCGGCGAACGCGCACGAGGATGCTCGTCCCCGGCGGCGTGTGCACGACGGCGTTCTCGAGCAGGACGCGCACGATCTGCACGACACGCTGCTCGTCCGCGAGGGCGACCGCGGACTCGTCGGCGGCAATCGCGATCGTATGCTCCGTCTGCTTCGCGACGGCGGCGAACTCGTCGGCGACGAGGCGAGCCGTCGCCGCCAGGGCGACCGGCTCGCGCTCGATCTCCATCTGGCCGGCGTCGAGCCTCGAGAGGTCGAGGAGCTCGGAGGCCAACTTCGTCAGCCGCTTCACCTGCTCGCGCATCGTGTGCAGGAACTCCTCGCGGGTGGCCGGATCGATGTCTTCGTCGTCGAGCAGCTCCAGGAAGCCGCCGAGCGAGAAGATCGGGGTGCGCAGCTCGTGCGACGCGTTGGCGATGAACTCGCGGCGGGCACGGTCGAGCTGGGCGAGACGGAGCCGCATCCGCTCGAAGGCGCGGGCCAGGTTGCCGAGCTCGTCCTGGGCGCGGTCGACGATCGGCTGCTCGAACTGCCCGCTCGCGATCAGCTCGGCGGCCGCCTCCAGCTTGCGGATCCGGCGCGCGAAGATCCACGCCGCGAGGTAGCCGACGACGAGGACGAGCGCCAGCACGATGCCTCCGGCGAGCAGGAGCCGTTCCTTGGCCACGCCGACGGCGTCGAGCGCGTCCTCGAGCGGCGCCGACAGCAGGAGCACGGAGCCGTCCGCGTACGACGCCGCCACCTCCGCGTAGCGCGTGCCGCGGCGCGTGACCGTGCCCTCCTGGAAGGCACCCGGGCCGCGCGCGAACGAGTTCGGGATCATCGATGCGTTGAGCGCGAACGGGTCGGCCTCGATTCCGAGCGAGCTCTGGCCGCCGTTCGAGTCCTGCCAGGCCTTCAGGGTGCGCGGCGTGTCCGTCAGCACCTCGTAGAAGACGATGCGCGCGTTCAGCGTCTGGCTTTGGTCCTGGTACCAGTACTGGTCGTTGCGATACGCGAGCGCCTGCGTCTGCAGGCTCTTGAGAGCCACCTTCAGCTGCTGGAGCTTGCTGTCGACCAGCCGGCCCTGCAGCGAGGGGATGACGACGAGGTAGACGAGGGTGAGAGAGCCGGCAACGACGAGCAGAAGGGCGAGGCTGAGCCTGGCGCGAACGCTTCGGAGCGGGTTCACCGGTCGCGGAAGCGGTACCCGACGCCGCGGACGGTGAGGATGATCTCCGGCTCGGACGCGTCGCGCTCGAGCTTCTCGCGCAGATGCCGGATGTGCACGTCGATCGTCCGCGGGTCACGGTAGTCGGAGCCGCCCCAGACCGCCTCGAGCAGCGCCTGGCGCGTGAACACCCGCCCCGGACGGCCGGCGAGCGCGCGCAGCAGCTCGAACTCGACGTACGTCAGCTGCACCGAGCGACCGCCGACGTCGACGGCCCGGCGGGCAGGGTCGATGGTCAGGCCGTCGACCGCGATCGGCTCCGGCTCGCGGGAGTCGTGCCGGGGCGTCGCCGCCCGCCGCAGCGCCGCCCGCACGCGGCTGCGAAACTCGCGGATCGAGAAGGGCTTCGTGATGTAGTCGTCGGCGCCGAGCTCGAGACCGAGCACCTTGTCGACCTCGTCGTCGCGGGCCGTGAGCATGATGATCGGCACGAAGCTGGCCGAGCGCAGCTGCTTGCACACCTCGAGCCCGTCCAGCTTCGGCAGCATCACGTCGAGCACGACCAGGTCGATCGGCTCCTCCTCGAAGCGCGCGAGAGCCTCGGCGCCGTCGCGGGCGTGCACGACCCGGTATCCGTCTCGCTCGAGCGGATAGGTGAGCAGCTTCTGGACGGACTCCTCGTCGTCGACGAGGAGGATGGTCGCGGCAGTCGCCATAGTCCCGCGGATTGGCTTCCTACTATAGCCACGGTATCTCGGAACCCCTCTCTCCATCGGCTCGGCGCCGGGCGAGGCGAGGCTCACTGGAGCGGCCGGTGGACGGCCGGCTCTACCGGGCCGCCTGGCTCGTCGTCGCGCTGCCGCTCGTGATCGTCGCCTTCACGGTGACGCGACCCTCGGCGCTCCCGCGACCCTCGCTGCCGCCGACGTTCGACGCCGGCGCCGCGGCCGCGATCGCCGACGACCTCGCCACCACGGCCGGCTGCGGTTGCCCCTACCGCACGCCGTCCTCCCCCGGCGACCTCGCCTCGGCCGACTGGTTCCGGAGCCAGATGGAACCTTTCGGCCTGCACACGTCGGTCGACCGCTTCGCCGCCACCGTGCCGGGCGTGGGACGGGTGACGCTGCGCAACGTGACGGCGGTCGTGCCCGGCCGCTCGCCGCAGATCATCCTGGTCATGGCGCATCGCGACAACGTCGGCGGCCTCGTCGTGCGCCGCGACAACGCCTCCGGCACCGCCGCGCTGATCGAGATCGCCCGCGCGTACACGGCGGGCCCCGGCGGAGCCCGCGTCACGCCGGAGCATACGATCCTCTTCCTGTCCACGGACGGCGGCGCGTACGGCGGACTCGGCGCAGCGCACTTCGCCCGTCACGCCGCGGAGGCAAAACGGGTGCTCGCGGTCGTGAGCCTCGATACGATTGCCACGAGCGGGAGGCCGCGCGTCGAGCTGGGCGGCCCAGGCCCCCACTCGCCCTCGCCCACGCTCCTCGCCTCCGCCGCCGCCCGCATCGCCGACCAGACAGGGAGCGCCCCCGGCAGGACGAGCGTGCTCGGGCAGCTCGTCGACCTCGCCTTCCCGTTCAGCCTGTACGAGCAGTGGCCCTTCCTGGGCCGGCGTGTGTCCGCCATCACGATCACGACCGCCGGCGACCGCCCCTCCTCCGACGGCGGCCCTCTCGGCCGCCTCGACTCCGTCCGCCTCGGCCAGGTAGGCAGGGCGGCGCAGGCCCTCGTCAGCTCGCTCGACCAGGGGCTCGACCTCTCGCAGGGAACCGGGAGCTACCTGTACGTGGGCAGCCGCATCGTCCGCGGCTGGACGATCGCGCTCGTTCTCGTCGCACTCGCCGTCCCCTTCCTCGCGGCGGTCGTCGACCTGTTCGCCCGCTGCCGCCGCCTGCGCATCCGGCTCGGCCCCGCCTTCCGCGCCTATCGCCGCCGGCTGCTCTTCTGGCTGTGGGTCGGTGCCCTGTTCGAGCTGTTCGCGCTCCTCGGCGCCTGGCCGGGAGGGGCGGAGGCGCCGCTCGACCCCGGCTCGACCGCGGCCGGACGCTGGCCCCTGCCCGCGCTCACCGGCTTCGTCCTCCTCGCCGGTGCGAGCTGGCTCGTCAGCCGCACCCGCCTTGCGCCTGTGCAGCCCTGCACCCGCGAGGAGGAGCTGGCGGGGCTGGTGGCGCCGCTTCTCGTGCTCGGGCTCGTCGCGCTACTCGTGATCGCTGCGAACGTGTACGCCCTCCTCTTCCTGCTTCCCTCGCTGCACGCCTGGCTTTGGCTGCCGCAGACGCGTGGCCGTCCCGGGCCGGTGCGGGCCGCGCTGTACGCGCTCGGGCTGGCAGGCCCGGCGCTCCTCCTCGGCTCGTTCGCCGTCCGTTTCGGGCTCGGCTTCGACGCCCCCTGGTACCTCGCCGAGCTGACCGCGATCGGCTACGTACCGATCGTGGCCGTCGTCCTCGCACTCGGCTGGACCGCCGCCGCGGCGCAGCTCCTCGCCGTCACCGCCGGCCGCTACGCCCCGTACGCGGGGGCAGCGCAGGGCGCCCCGCCCGGCCTCGTCCGGACGCTCGTGCGCTCGCTCGTCCTCGGCCTGCGCGCACGGCGCAGAGCGTCCCTCGCGCAGAGCCGGCCGGAGGGATAGGCGCGCCAGACGGTCCGGATCGCGGGCGCGGTCGAGGCGGAAGCGGGCGTCCCCGGTCTCGTGTGGGCGCTCGTCGGCACACGCGCTCGGGACAGAGGGGTGAGCGGGGCTGGTGGCGACGGCCGCGGACAACCGCCCTCACAACCGCACGTAGCGGACACGGGCACCGGCCTCGAGCTCCACGTCGCCCGGCGAGATCTCGACGAGCGCATCCGCCTCGGCCGCCCGGACGATCATGTGGGAGTCGCGGGCCGGCAGAGGGTCGAGCGCGGCGCCCCCGTCGGAGGCGGCCAGCCGAGCACGGACGAACTCCAGCCGCCGCCTGTCGGGTTGCAGCGGCCGGGCGAGAGCGCCGCTCTCGTACAGCGGCCCCGGCCGCGCCTCGCCCTGCAGAGCGCGAACGGCGGGCAGCACGAACAGAACGGCCGTGACGAGAGACGACACCGGATTTCCGGGCAGCCCGAAGACGAGCGTGCGCCCGCGCAGGCCGAACGCGAGCGGCTTCCCGGGCTTGACGGCGACGCCCCAGAAGACCTCCTCCACGCCGAGCTCGGCCTCGATGCGGCGGACGAGGTCGTGCGGGCCGACCGAGACGCCCCCCGACGTGACGAGCAGGTCGCGCTCGAGCCCGCTGGCGAGGGCGCGGCGGTGAGCCTCCGCGTCGTCCTCGACCGGCCCGAGCAGCGTCACCTCCGCCCCCGCCCCGGCGAGCAGCGCCGCCAGCATCGGCCCGTTCGACTCGTAGATCTCCCCCGGTGCAAGCGGTTCGCCCGGTCGGCGCAGCTCCGTCCCGGTGGTCAGCACCGCGACGCGCGGGCGGCGGACGCACGCCACCTCGGCGACGCCGGCGGCGGCGAGCGCGCCGACCTGCGCCGCCCCCAGTCGGACGCCCGCCGCGACCACCCGTTGGCCGGCCGCGACGTCGCCGCCCCGTGGGCGGACGTTGGCGCCGGCCTGGGCACGGTCGGGAACGTCCACCACGCCGTCCGTCACGGACGCGCGCTCGATCGGGACGACCGCGTCGGCCCCCTCCGGGACGGCGCCGCCGGTCGCAATCGCCATCGCCTCCCCCGCCGCGAGCGCCCGAGCGGCCGGCCGGCCGGCCGCGATCCGTGCCACGACTGGCAGCCGCCCGGGCGTGTCGTCGGCGCGGAGCGCGTAGCCGTCGACGGCGGAGCTCGCGAACGGCGGCAGGTCGACGCGAGCCTCCGCCGGCACGGCCAACACGCGGCCGGCCGCGGTGGCGAGCGCCACCGTCTCCGCCTCGAGCGGCGACGCCCGCCCGAGCACCGCCCGGAGGGCGGCGTCGACGGACAGGAGCTCGCTCATGGCAATACGCTACCGCCGTGATCTCGGTCGTCGTGCCCGTCTACAACGAGGAGCGGAGCGTCGCGCTGCTGTTCGAAGAGCTGCAAGCCGCCCTCGACCCGGTGGCCGCGACGTGGGAGACGGTGTTCGTCGACGACGGCTCGACGGACGGCTCGTTCGCAGCGCTGACCCGGCTACACGCCACGCACGAGCGGGTGCGGGTCGTCCGGCTGCGCCGCAACTTCGGCAAGGCGGCGGCGCTCGCGGCCGGCTTCCGTGCCGCCGCCGGCGACGTGATCGTGACGATCGACGCCGACCTGCAGGACGACCCGGCGGAGATCCCGCGCCTCCTCGTCAAGCTCGAGGAGGGCTTCGACCTCGTCTCGGGCTGGAAGACAAAGCGGCGCGACCCGCTCGCGAGACGCCTCTTCTCCCGCCTGTTCAACCTCGCCGTCGGCCTCGTCTCGGGCGTCCGCCTGCACGACATGAACTGCGGCCTCAAGGCCTACCGCGCCTCGGTCGTACGCGGCCTGCCGCTGTACGGCGAGCTGCACCGCTTCCTGCCGGTGCTCGCCCACCAGCGCGGCTTTCGGATCGCCGAGCTGCCGGTCAATCACCGGCCCCGCCGGCACGGGCGCTCGCGCTACGGGCTCGAGCGCTACCTGCGCGGCTTCTTCGACCTGATGACCGTCTCGTTCATCGGCCGCTACCGGCACCGTCCCCTCCACCTCTTCGGCGGGCTCGGCTTGCTGACGATGCTCGGCGGCGCCGCGGCGCTCGTCTACCTGACCACGCTCAAGGCCGAGGGCCACGCGATCGGTGGACGCCCGCTTCTCATCCTGGGCGTGCTGCTCGTCGTCGTCGGCATCCAGCTTCTCTCGCTCGGGCTGATCGGCGAGATGATCACAAGCCTGCACGAGGAGCGCTCGGACGAGCGGGCGCTGTCGGAGGCGATCGTCGAGGAGATCCTCACCCGCACGTGAGGGTCCTCTTCTTCGGAACCTACCAGCGGGACCACCCCCGGAACGCGCAGGTGATCTCGTGCCTGCGCGGCGCAGGCGCGGAGGTGGTCGAGCGCCACGAGCCGGTCTGGGACGGGCGCCGCAGCAGCTGGCAGGCCGGGCCGCGCGAGGCGGCCAGGCTGGCGCTCGCCGAGGCGCGCCTCCTGCGCCGGCCCGAGCAGTGCTTCGACGCCGTGCTCGTCGGCTATCCGGGCCACCTCGACCTCGCCACCGCGCGCCGGGCCGCCCGCGGCGCGCCGGTCGTCTTCAGCCCGCTCGTCTCCCTCGCCGACACCCTCGTCTCCGACCGGGGCCGCTTCGCCCCCGGGTCGGCCGCGGCGCGGCTGCTCGAGGCGATCGACCGCCGTGCGCTGCGCGCCGCCGACCTCGTCGTCGCCGACACCCGCGCCGGCGCCGACCATCTGGCGGCGATTGCGGGGCTCGACCCGGCGCGCGTCGAGGTGTGCTTCGTGGGAGCCGAGGAGCGGCTGTTCCGGCCCGGCTGGACACCCGCACGGCCCTTCACCTGCCTGTTCGTCGGAAAGCTGATCCCGCTGCACGGCCTCGACACCATCCTCGCCGCCGCCCGGCTCGCGCCCGAGCTCCGCTTCCGCGTCGTCGGGAGCGGCCAGCTCGAGCGGCTGCTCGCGAAGCGGCCCGCAAACGTCGAGCACGTGCCGTGGGTCGAGTACGCGCACCTTCCGGGCGAGCTCCACCGCGCCGCCTGCGCGCTCGGCGTGTTCGGCCGCTCGGCGAAGGCGGCGCGCGTGATCCCGAGCAAGGCCTTCCAGGCGCTCGCCTGCGGCACGCCGCTCGTGACCGCGGACACCCCGGCTGCCCGCGAGCTCCTGGCCGACGGGCGGAGCGCGCTCCTCGTTCCTCCCGACGACGCGCGGGCGCTCGCCGGCGCTCTCCGCCGGATCGCCGCCGACCCTGCGCTCGCGCGCTCGCTGTCCGAGGGAGGGCTCGAGACCTACCGTCGGCAGGCGAGCGAGGCCGTGCTCGGCGCTCGCTGGCTCGTCCTCCTCGAGCGCCTCGCCGCACGCGCGGGAGCGGTCGTGGCCGGGTGATCAGCGCGGCGCGACAGCCGCGAGCTCGGCGTCTGCGCGCCGCCGTCCGCGCTGCAGCCCTGCCGCTCGGCCTCGGCGCGGCGGTCGCCGCCTTCGCCTCCGCGTTCTCGCTGCTCGCCATCGAGCGCCACGACGCGTTCAACACCGGCCGCTTCGACCTCGGCAACATGACGCAGGCAGTGTGGGCGACTGCCCACGGCCACTTCCTGCAGGTGACCAACCTCGCGGGCGAGCAGACCTCCCGTCTCGGCTCGCACTTCGACCCGATCCTCGCCGCGCTGGCGCCGCTCTGGCTCGCCTGGCCGAGCCCGGACCTGCTCGTGTGCGTGCAGGCGATCGCGGTCGGGCTCGGCGCCGTCCCCGTCTTCCGGCTCGCGTGCAAGCGCCTCGGCTCGCCACGGACGGCTGCTGCCTTCGCGCTCGCGTACCTCCTCTACCCGGCGGTCGAGTGGCTGGTGCTGAACGAGTTCCACCCTGTCGCCTTCGCCTGTCCGCTCCTGCTCTTCGCGTTCTGGTACCTCGACGAGGACCGCCTCCTCCCGTTCGCGGCCTTCGCCACCCTCGCCGTCATGAGCAAGGAGGAGATCGGCCTGGTCGTCGCCGGCTTCGGCCTGTGGTACGCGATCACCCGCCGGCGCGTCCGGTCGGGGATAGCGCTGGCCGCGGCGGGCGTGGCCGTGTCGGCGATCGCCGTCGAGGTGGTCGTGCCGCACTTCAGCGGCGGCGCCTCGAGCTTCTACTCGCGCTACAGCGAGGTCGGCGGCTCGCCCGGCGGCATCGTCCGGACGCTCGCCACGCACCCCTTGCGCCTGCTGCGCCACGTCTTCGCCGCAGCCGACCTGCGCTACCTGGGCCACCTGCTCGTCCCGCTCGGCGGGCTGTGGGCGCTCGCGCCGGTGGCCCTCCTCGCCGCCCTGCCCGAGGCGGGGCTCAACGCGCTCTCCTCGAACCCCTACCAGCGCTCCATCCACTTCCACTACACGGCGGGGCTGATCGCACCGCTCTTCGTCGCCTCGATCCTCGGCACCGCGGCGGCGGCGCGGCGCTGGCGGGGCGCGGCCGCGGTCGCGGGCCCGGCGGTGCTGCTCCTCGCGATCGCCTCCAACTACCACCTCGGCGCCGTCCCGCTCTGGGCCGGGCTGCCGGGAGGAGACGGCTACCAGCAGCACGCCACCCGTGTGACGGCGCACGACCGTCTCTCGGCGCGCGCGGTTGCGCTCGTCCCGCCCGACGCGGTCGTGAGCGCGACGAACGCGCTCGGCGGGCACCTGTCCGCCCGCAGACGCATCCTCAGCTTCCCGCGCCTCGACGACGCCACCTGGGTCGCGGTCGACGAGACGCAGGGGAGCTACCTCGACGGCTCGGCCCCGCTCCCGATGGCGGCGGACCTCGCCGCCCTGCGCCGGAACCCCGACTGGCGGCTCGTGTTCACGCAGGACGGCATCTCCGTCTTCCACCGTGTCGCGCACGTGGCCGGCCCCGCCGGCGGCGGGCGGAGCGTCACGGCAGCAGCGGGCGGCGGCCTGCGAAGCCGCCGTCGAGCGTGTGCCACCAGCGGATCTCGTCCTCTCCGAGCTGCCAGCACAGGAGCACCTCCTCGCCGTCGCGCAGCGACGGAAAGTCGACGAGACCCCGATCGGGATCCTTCACCTGCGCGCCCAGCGCCCCGATGCGTCCGAGGCAGCGCATGATCGCCTCGGACGCCGCCTCGACGGCCGCATCCGCCTGCGCGAGCGCCCGCGGCTGGAAGCCACCGCCGTTCGTCCGTGTCGCGGCGGCGACGCCCCGCCGGCGCTCGAGCGCCTGCTTCAGCTCGGCGCGGCGGGCAACGAGCTCCTCCACGAGCGGGCGCACACACGCCAGCAGCGCGTTCGCCTCCTCCGGCGTGAAGTAGCGCTCGGCCACGGAACTATGATCAGCCCGTCGTGCAAGGCGGTCAACGGCTCCGGGAGCGGCGGGCACGGCGGGTCGAGATCGCTGCGCCCGTCAGCGGCTCGCCCGTCCTCGCCATCTTCCTGTGGAGCCGGGCGGCGATCTGGGCCGCAGCCCTCTTCGCGCTCTTCACCTTCCAGCCGAACCGCAACCCGCGGGCGAGCATCTGGGACGATCCGACGCTCACGCACGACCTCGGCGCAGCCGTCGACGTGTGGGCGCGCTGGGACAGCGTCTGGTTCCTGCGCATCGCCGACCACGGCTACAGCTCGGCCTCGCACGCGGACGCCGCCTTCTACCCCCTGTACCCGGCAGCGATCGCCGGGCTCGGCCGCGCCCTGTTCGGGCACTACCTGCTCGCCGGTCTCCTCATCTCGCTCGCCGCCTCGCTGGGCGCGTTCTGGCTCCTGCACCGCGCCGCGGAGGAGCGGCTCGGCGCGGAAGGAGCGCGCCGGGCGGTGCTCTACCTCGCCGTCTTCCCGATGTCGCTCTTCCTCGTCGCCGTCTACAGCGAGTCGCTCTTCCTGCTCCTCTCGCTCGCCGCCTTCCTCCTCGCCGAGCGCGGGCGCTGGCTCGGCGCGTGGAGCGCGGCGGCGCTCGCGCTGCTCACCCGCTTCGCAGGCGCCGCGCTCGTCCCCGCGCTCGTGCTCCTCGCGTGGCGATCGCCGGCGCGCCGGCGCGCGGTCGCCGGGGCGATCGTCCCTGCGGCTGCGTTCGCGCTCTACCCGCTCTTCCTCGCCCTGCACACCGGCGACGGCTGGTCGTTCGCCCGCTCGCAGGGGCTCTGGCACCGGCACCTCTCCTACGCCGGGCCGCTCGGCGGAATCTGGGACGGGCTGCGCAGCGGCTGGGCAGGAGTCGAGCAGCTCGTGAGCGGCTCGCACACCCACCGCTACTGGACGGCGGTCGAGGACACCGATCCGATGCGGGTGGCGGCGATCAACCTCGAGGCGCTCGCCTTCCTCGTCCTCTTCGTCTGGCTGGCGACGATCGCCTGGCGCCGCTTCGGCGCTCCCTACGGCCTGTTCTCGTTCGCCAGCCTGGCCATCCCTCTCAGCGTTCCCAGCGACAAGTGGCCGTTGCTCTCCATGCCGCGCTTCGGGCTCGCCGTCTTCCCGCTCTTCCTGGCGCTCGCAGTCGTCGGCGGCAGGCCGCGCCTACACGCCGGGATCGTCGCGGTGAGCGGCATCCTGCTCGGTGTCGCGGTCGTGCAATGGGCTCTCTGGCAGTGGGTCGCCTAGCTCTCGCGGCGCTCGCCGGCGTGCTCGCCGCGGCGCTCGCCGCGTGCGGAGAGCGGACGGAGCCGACCGGCCCCTCGCGCAGCCTGTACCCGGTCACGGTCACGTTCGCCTCGAAGCCGGCGGTGATCCCGAGGCCGGCCCGGCGAATCGCCGTCCTCGCACCCGACGTGGAACCGATCCTCGTCGCGCTCGGCGCCGGCGGACGCATCGTCGGTACGCCGCTCGCCGCCAACGGCAGCATCCGCATCGCCCAGCTCCGCTCGCTCGCCCCCGACCTCCTCGTCGCCTCCTCAGCGACGGACAGCCGGCAGCTCGCGCAGGCGAGGCGGGCGCTGCCGCACGCGTTCGCGTACGTGGCGAGCGACGACTCGGTCCGCGGGGTCGAGCAGACGACCATCCAGCTGGGGCTGCTCACGAACGAGTCCGTCCGGGCGCGGCGCATCGTGCGCGCGATCGAGCAGAAGCGAGCGTACGTCCGGCGCAAGCTGCGGGGGGTACCACCGGTGACGGTCTTCGTCGACCTCGGCTTTTTCACCACCGTCTCCAGCCAGTCGCTGATCGGCGACCTGCTGCACGACGCGCACGCCCGCAACGTCGTCGGCGAGGCGCCGCAGGTCGGTGCCGTCGACCTCGCCGAGCTGGCCAGGCTCGACCCGCGCTTCTACCTGGCGAGCTCGGACAGCGGCACCACGCTCGCGAAGCTGCGCAGGAACCGGCGCACGCGCAGGCTGGCCGCCGTCCGTGCCGGCCGTTTCGCCGTCATCGGGGCGCGCCTGCTCGAGCCGGGCCCGCACATCGGCCAGGCGGTCGTCGAGCTCGCCCGCCTCTTTCATCCGGATGCGTTTCGCTGAGCTCGACGCCGTCACGGTCGACGGCTACGGCACGCTGCTGCGCCTGCGAGATCCGCTGCCGCTGCTGACGGCGGCGCTCGAGCGTCACGGCGTCGAGCGGGCGAGCGACGACATCGCCGCCGCCTTCGCCGCCGAGGTGCGCCACTACCGTCCGCGCGCGCACCTGGCCCGGGACGGGGCGGCGCTCGACGCGCTGCGGCTCGAGTGCGTCGGCGTCTTCCTCGACGCGCTCGGCGCCGATCTCCCGCCGGCGGCGTTCGTCCACGACTTCCTCGGCTCGCTCGTCTTCGAGCCGGTTCCGGGCGCCGCCGAGGCTCTCCGCGAGCTGCGCCGGCGGAGGCTGCTGCTCGCCGTCGTCGCGAACTGGGACTGCGCGCTCGAGGAGCACCTCCGCCGAACCCGGCTGGCGCCTCTGTTCGACACCATCGTCAGCTCGGCCCGCGCCGGCGTGCCCAAGCCGGACCCGGCCATCTTCCGGCTCGCCCTCACCGAGCTCGGCGTCGCCCCCTCGCAAGCGCTGCACGTCGGCGACGAGCCGCTCGACGAGGAAGGCGCTCGCGCGGCGGGGATGCGCTTCGCAGCGGCACCGCTGGCGTCGGCGTTCGAGGGCTGGACGTGAGCGGCCGCCTGGTCGCCTGGCTCTCGTTCGTCGGCATCCAGATCCTCCTCGCCTACAGCGTCCGCGCCTCGCAGGGTAAGCCCGAGCGGAACGCCGTCTACCACTACGACCTCGCGGTCAGCGCGGTCGTCCAGTACGGCATCTTCCTCGTCGTCGTGGTCGCCATCGCCGGTGTGGGCAACGTCCGCGCCGCACTCGCGCTCCGCCGCCCCCGTTCGTGGCGGCGCGCCGCCGGCGCGGCGGCCGTCGTGCTCGCCGGCATCGTCGTCCTCAACGCGCTGCTCGACCCGATCCTGCACGCAGGGCGCGAGCAGGGACTGACCCCCACGAGCTGGCAACCCTCGCACGCGGGAGCCTTCGCCGCCAGCTTCGCCGCCGTCACGCTCGTCGGGCCGTTCGTCGAGGAGGCCGCCTTCCGCGGGCTCGGCTTCTCGCTGCTTGCTCCCTACGGCACGCCGACCGCAATCGCCGTCGTCGGTCTCCTGTTCGGCCTCGCCCACGGCCTGGTCGACGGGCTGCCCGTCCTCGTCGCCTTCGGCGCCGGCCTCGCCTGGATCCGGGCGAGAACGGACAGCCTCTACCCACCCCTGCTCGTGCACGCTCTCTTCAACGCGGTCGCGCTCGTCGTCGCCGTGACGGCCTGACGAGCGTCTATCCTCGCGCCGTGCGCTGCCTCGCCGCTTCCAGCGCGTTCGCGTTGGCCGTCCTCGCCGCCGGCGGGCCTGCCGCCGCCGGCTCCGGCCCCGCCGGCGAGCTGACGCTGTCGGGTCCTGCCGCGACGGCGTACGCGCATGAGGTCGACTTCCGCGGGCGGCTGCGGCCGGCGGCGGCGGGCGTGCGGGTCGAGCTGCGCCGCGGACGCGCGTTCGTCGCCGCGACCGCCACCGCGCGCGACGGCAGCTTCCGCTTCCACGTCCGCATCGGCCGGCCCGGGCCTTTCACCGCACAGGCGCGAGCCCTCGCCTCCGCGCCCGTGACGGTCCGCATCGTCCCCTTCCTCGACGCCCAGCTCGTCGGGGCCCGCGTCGCCGGCAGCCCGCTCGCGCTGGAGGCGAGGCTGCGTCCGTCGTACGCGGGCGCACTCCGCGTCCGGGTCGAGCGCGGCGGCGGGCAGACGTTCAGCCGCACGTTCGGCCCCGCCGCGCACGTGTCGCTCGGGACGGCGGCCATCGAGCGCTTCCGGATCGTCGTCGAGGGCCTGCCGCGGCCGGGATTCGCCGACGTCTCGCGCGCGCTCCCCGTCTCGCTGCGACCGCCGAGGCTCTCCTACGGCGGCCGCAGCCCCGTCGTCGCCCAGGTTCTGTCCCGGCTGCACGCGCTCGGCTACGCCGTCCCCTCGACCGCCCAGACGGCGTTCGACGGAGATGTGCTCGAGAGCGTGTACGCATTCGAGAAGGTGCAGGGCCTGCCGCGGACCGGCATCGTCGACGCCGCCTTCTGGGAGCGCCTCGACCACCCGACCGTGCCGCAGCCCCGCTATCAGAGCCCGACCGCGCACATCGAGATCGACAAGGCGCGGCAGGTGCTCTACCTCGTCCGGGACGGCCAGGTTCGCCTGATCTCGCCCGTCTCCACGGCCGGGATCGCCGGCTACTCCACGCCCGAGGGCCGTTTCGCCATCTACCGTAAGGTGCCCGGCTACGACCCGAGCCCGCTCGGCGTGCTCTACAAGCCGATGTACTTCACCGGCGGGTACGCCATCCACGGGAACCCGTCCGTGCCACCGTATCCGGCCTCGCACGGCTGCGTGCGCGTGCCCAACTTCGTGATCGAGCGCCTGTACGACTCCGAGCCGTTCGGCGAGACCGTCTACGTCTACTGATCCGCGCCCGCCGGCGTGCGAGCCGGCCGCCGGCGGCCGGCGTTGCACGACCCGTGCCGAGCGCCGGGCCTGGCTCGCCCTCGCCCTCGTCCTCGCTCTCGGCGGGCTTGCGATCGGCCTCGACACGGCCACACGCGGCGGGGCCGGCCCGCGCGCGGTGCCGTGGGTCGACCTCACCGCCCAGGCCGGCCACGCACGCTGGGCGCGCCCGACGATCAGCGTCGCCCACGACCGCGCCAAGCTCGCCGACCTCTTCCGGGTGGCCACGCTCCCGCCGCACCCGACGCCGCCGCCGATCGACTTCCACCGGCGCCTGGCAGTGCTGATCGCCGTCGGCCCGCGCTCGAGCACGGGCTACGCGCTGCACGTGGAGAGCGTCAGCGAGCGAGGCGACCGGATCGACGTCGTCGTCCGCGAGCGCACTCCAGCTCTGGGCGAGCACGTCCAGGCACGCTTGACGTATCCCTATCGCCTGATCGCCCTCCCGGCCACCCGGAAGCACGTGCACGTGCGCTACGCCGGTCGCTCGTAGCGCGGCCGGGCTCAGGCCTCGCGGTCCTCCTCGCCGGGATCCTCCTGCTCGAGCTCGGCGGCGAACTCGTCCGGGGTCACGCGGTCGAGGAACTTGCGGAACTCGTCCACGATCTCCTCCTCGTTCACCTCCTCGCCCTCGAACTCGATCGCCGACTCCTCGAGCACACGGTCCTCTGCGAAGATCGGCGCCTCGGCCCGCACCGCCAAGGCGATCGCGTCCGAGGGGCGCGAGTCGACCTCGATCTCGCCGCCGTCCTGCTGGATCGTGATCGTGGCATAGAACGTGTTCTCGCGCAGCTCCGTCACGCACACCCGGGTCACGTGCGCCTCGAGCTGGTTGAGCGTGTCGGAGAAGAGATCGTGCGTCATCGGCCGCGGCGTGACGGCGCCCTGCAGCTTCATCAGGATGGCGGCGGCCTCGGGGTGCCCGATCCAGATGGGCAGGAACTTGTTCCCGTCGGCCGTCTTGAGGAGGACGATCGGCTGCTTCCCGACCAGATCGAAGCTGACGCCGTAGATGACCATCTCCTGCATCGCCGCTATCCCCGCGACCGATCTTAGCCGAGGCCGGTAGGCGAAAACGTAAGGCCTGGTGGCGAGCCGATCCCGGTAGAATCCGTCTCCGCGGGCGATTAGCTCAGTCGGTTAGAGCGCCGCTCTGATAAGGCGGAGGTCCGTGGTTCGAATCCACGATCGCCCATCCCTCGCAGCCTCTCGTACACGGCCCCGCCCCGCGAGAAGCGCGCTACAGGGCGGCGGCGGCCGCCTCGAACGCCTCGGCCAGCTCGGCCAGCTCGTGCTCGTCTGCGAACGCGATCTCGACGCGGTCGCGGGCGATCGAGACGGGCCGGCCGGCCAGCCGCTCGAGCGCCTCCTGGACGCGCCGCGCGAGCGCCGGATCGACCAACCCGGCCCGCCGTGACCTCTGCCTCGCGCCCGCCCAGCGAGCGGCTCGCTCGGCCGCGCGGACGGACAGGCTCCGGCGCACGATCTGGGCGGCGAGACGTCTCCGCCCGTCCTGGTCGGGCACGGCCAGGACGGCGCGGGCATGGCCTTCCGACAGCTCGCCGCGCTCGACCATGCCGAGCACGTCGTCGGGGAGCTCCAGCAGCCGCAGCCGGTTGGAGACCGACGGCTTCGACCGGCCGACGCGCTCCGCCAGCTCCCCGAGCGAGAGGGCGAACTCGTCGACCAGGGCCGCGTAGGCGCGCGCCTCCTCGACCGGGGACAGCTGCTCGCGGGCGACGTTCTCGACCAGCGCGAGCAGGAGCGAGTCGCGATCGTCGGCCTGGCGCACGATCGCCGGCACCGTCTCGATCCCCGCCTCCCGCGCCGCCCGCCAGCGGCGCTCGCCGGCGATCAGCTCCCAGCCACCCGCGGCGCGCGGGCGGACGAGCACCGGCTGCACGACCCCCTGCGCGCGAATCGACTCGGTCAGGCCGGCCGTCGCCTCGCTCTCGAACCGCCGGCGCGGCTGACGCGAGTTCGGGTGGATCGCCGACACCGGCAGTTGCGCGAGATCGGACTGGGCGGCACCACCGAGCAGCACCTCCAACCCGCGGCCGAGGCCACGGCGGGAACCGGGCGACGGCTCAGGCGCGCTCGACAAGCTCCATCGCCACCTTCCAGTACGCCTGCGCACCGGCGGATGCCCGGTCGTAGGCGATCGCCGGCAGGCCGTGGCTCGGCGCTTCCGCCAGGCGCACGGAGCGCGGCACGGTCGTCTCGAACACGAGCCCGCCGAGATGGCGGCGGAGCTCCTCCTCCACCTGCGCGGATAGACGCGTCCGGCGGTCGACCATCGTCAGCAACACGCCCGCCACGGCCAGCCGAGGGTTCAGCCGCACCCGCACGAGCTCGACCGAGCGCAGGAGCTGCGACAGGCCCTCGAGCGCGTAGTACTCCGCCTGAACGGGCACGAGCACGCTGTCCGCGGCCGCCAGCGCGTTCACGGTCAGCGGGCCGAGCGAGGGCGGGCAGTCGAGGAGGACGAACCGGTACGACGCGACGACGTCCTCGAGCGAGCGGGCGAGGTAGGACTCGCCGCCCGGCCGACCGGCGAGCTCGACGGCGGCGCCCGCCAGCTCGGGCTTGGAGGGCACGAGGAAGAGGTTCGGAAAGCGAGTCGGCCGCGCCAGCTCCGCGAGCGGGGCCCCGTCGAGGAGGTCGTAGCTGGAGACGCCGTTCGCGCGCTCGCCGAGACCCGAGGTCGCGTTCGCCTGCGGGTCGAGATCGACGACCAGCGCGGGCTCGCCGGCCTCGGCCAGGCAGGCGGCGAGGTTGACGGCCGTCGTCGTCTTGCCGACGCCGCCCTTCTGGTTTGCGAGCGCGTAGATGCGCGCGGCCATCCCGGGCATTCTCTCTTCGACCCCGGACGGTCTTCGACCCCGGACGGTCGGCTCCTGCAGCGCTCAGACGAGCGGCCGCTTCCTGGCCATGCCCGTGCGCCTCGGGAACCCCACCGGGGTGGGCGCGAGCTTCGCGACGACGAGCAGCCCGGAGTGCTCCTCGGGCAGGCCACCACCGAGACGGGCGGAGACCCTCGCGACCGCGGACGTGTCGGCGAAGGGGCCGACGAACAGGATGGCGGCGCCGCCCGGGGCGACGAGCGGCAGGCACCACTCGGTCGCCACGGGTGGAGGCGCGAGCGCACGCGCAAGCGCGACCCCGTAGCGGTCGACCGGCTGCTCCTCCGCCCGGCCGCGGACGACCGTGACGTTCGGCAGCTCCCGCGCGACCCGCTCGAGAAAGCGGCACTTGCGCTCGCTCGCCTCGAGCAGCACGATCTCCCGGTCCGGCATGGCGATCGCGAGCGGGACGCCGGGTACGCCCGCGCCGGAGCCCACATCCACGACGGTGCCGGCAAAGCGCCGCACCTGGGGCACGGCCACGAGACTTCCCTCCACGAGCGTGCGCCAGGCAAGCCCACGTTCGCGGACAGCGGTCAGCCCGGGCACGCGCAGGAGCTCGTCGAGCCAGCGGCGGAGCCGCGGGTCGCTCAACCGCCGTCCGGCCGCTCCGAGAGCTCGCGGGCCGGCGAGAGGACGACGAAGCGATACGGCTCGTCGCCCTCGCTGTGGGTCTCGACGTCCGGCACCGACTTCAGGTGCAGGTGGACGATCTTCCGCTCGACCGACGTCATCGGCTCGAGCTCGACCCGCCGGCCGCTGCGCCGGCACCTCGCCGCCGCCTGCTCCGCGAGCTCGATCAGCCTCGCCTGTCGCCGCGAGCGGTAACCGCCCGCGTCGACCGTCACCTTCGCCGCCTCGTGCCCCTCGGCGGTGGAGACGGCGGCCGCGACCACGTACTGGATCGAGTCGATCGTCTTGCCACGCTTGCCGATCAGAACGGCGACATCCGGGCCGGACAGAGTTGCCGACACCTCGTCGTCGCGCTCGTCGACGTCGATGCGGCAGCGAGCGCCGAGCGCGGATGCGACTTCGGCGAGCAGCTCGCGGACGAGGGACGCGCGAGCGGACTCGCCCTCCGGCCCCGGCGCGGGAATGGGCGCAGCCTCCGGCAGGGTCTCGAGCCGGGCGACGACCCGCGCCGGCGAGGTGCCGACCCCGAGAAGTCCTCGTTCCCCCTCGGACAGCACCTCGAAGCTCACCCGCTCGCGGTCGAGGCCCGGATAGCGGCTCTCCAGCTCGCGGAGGGCGAGCCACTTCGCCTCGCCCACGGTCTCGCCGGAGGCTTCCGCCTGCGCCGGGCCCTCGCTCATCGCCGCGCTCGCTTCTTCTTGCGGCGGACGCGGCGCGCGGCGGCCTGCGGCTGCGCGGCTGCGGCGGACGCCGTCTTCGCCGCCACGCGATCCGGCTCCTCTTCCCGCGGCGGCGTCCGCGACGAGCGCCTCGCCGGCGCTGCGACGGGAGTCTTCGGCACCAGACGGCGCGTGATCAGCCCTTGTCCGACCGTCCACAGGTTCGTGGTCACCCAGTACAGCACGAGGCCGGTCTGGAAGCGGACGATGAAGGGCACGACGAAGATGGGCAGAAGCAGCATCAGGATCCGCTGCGTCTTCTCCATCGTCGTCGACATGAAGTAGCCCGAGGCGAGCTGGCTCCCCGCGTAGACGACGATGAGAAGCGGGCCCCAGCCGGCAGTCGCCTTCTCCGTGATGCTGATCAGCCCCAGCCAGTGCGTGTTGTCCGCCGGCCCGATGAAGCGGCTGCTGTGCTTGAGGACGAGGTAGAGCGAGAAGAAGACCGGGATCTGCACGAGGATCGGCAGGCAGGACGCTGCCGGGTTGATCTTGTGCTCCCGGTAGAACTTCATCAGCTCCTCGTTCAGCTTCTGCTTGTCGTGCTTGTACTTCTGCTGCAGCTCCTTCATCTGCGGGGCGTAGCGCTGCAGGTTCTGCATCGAGTGGATCTGCTTGACGGCGAGCGGGACGATGATGATCCGTACGATCAGGGTCAGCGCCACGATCGACCACGCCCACGGCAGTCCGATCGTGCCGTGCGGACCGAGCCACACGAGCACGTGGCGGAGGATGTTCTCGAGCGGGTCGAGGATGCTGGCGACGGTCACGGGTAGTCGACCCCCCCGCGGCTCCAGGGGTTGCAGCGGACGAGGCGCCAGACGGTCTTCGCCGTGCCCTTGAGGAGGCCGTGGGTGCGCAGAGCTTCGGAGGCGTACTGCGAGCAGCTCGGGTGGTACTTGCAGGTGGGCGCCCCGGCGAGGCCCGCAGGGAAGAGCGCACGCACAAGCAGGGAGAGCGCGCTCATGCCGTCGCCTTCCCCAGCACCTCGGCGAGCCGCTCCGCCAGCCAGTCGGCGCCGCGCCCCTCGGCCGCCTCCGCGAGCCCGGGCCGCACGACCAGCACGTAGTCGCACCCCGGTGGGATCGTCGCCAGCTGCTGACGCCACAGCTCCCGCAGCCGCCGCTTGATCCGGTTGCGGCTCACCGCCGTCCCGACTCGCCGCGGCACGGCCAGCCCGAGCCTGGGCTCCCCGCCGCCGTCGCGGGGGAACCAGTACAGGACGAGGAAGCGAGTCGACACCGACCGGCCACGGCGGTAGACGGCATCGAAGTCCTGCGAGCGCGTCAGCCGGTACCGCCGTTGCATACGCGGCAGAGTAGACGCGGGCGAGGAAGCGGTGGCGGACGTCGGTTCCGTCGGCGGGGCGTCAGGCCGACAGCCGCTTGCGGCCCTTGGCGCGGCGCCGCTTCAGGATGGCACGGCCAGCCCGCGTCGCCATGCGGGCGCGGAAGCCGTGCTTGCGCTTGCGGCGGCGGACGTTCGGCTGGTAAGTCCGTTTCACGGGGACAGGTCGGCGAGCGTAAGAAGAGGCGCCCGGGGCGCCTGCCGGCCAGTATAGACGAGCCGCGCGCGGGCCGAGTTATCCACAAGCTGCGAGCGGCTCGGGTTGACGGCGAAGGGCGCGCTCGAAGCGGCACGAGACTGTTGCCAGGAGGGAGAAACCGACAGTATCAACACCTGTGAATAAGCGTGTGGATGTAGGGAAACCCCCTGTAAAACGGGAACTTTTTAATCATCGCCAGCGCGCTCGGCCGGTCGTTGTCGGCGTGCTGGCACGCTGGTATGCTCGCCCGACTCTTCCCGGCGAAGGAGGCATGGCGAGGCGGTGGAGAACGCAGCGGGGAACGGTGCCGACGCCCTGTGGACCGAGGTGGCAGGCAGGCTGAGGGGCTCGCTCAACGAGGCCGTCTACCAGGCCTGGTTCGCCCAGGCTCGGCCGGTCGCGCTCGCGGACGGCGAGCTCGTCGTCGCCGTTCCGAACAGCCTCACCCGCGAGTGGATCGAGACCCACTTCCTCAGCCTGGTCAAAGCAGCCATGGCCGACCTGGCCGGGCCCGGCGCACGCGTTCGCTTCCAGGTCGTGGAGGCCCCGCCGCAGCCGCCCGACGCGCTCGGCGACATCCGCATCCGCGAGGCCGTCTCTGGTCTCAACCCGAAATACACCTTCGACCTGTTCGTGATCGGCTCGTCCAACCGCTTCGCCCACGCAGCTGCGCTCGCGGTCGCGGAAGGGCCGGCGCAGGCGTACAACCCCCTGTTCATCTACGGCGGGACTGGGCTGGGCAAGACGCACCTTCTGCAGGCGATCGCACACTACGTGCTCGAGCACACAAGCCCGTTGACGGTGCGCTACGTGACGAGCGAGACGTTCATGAACGACTTCATCAACTCGCTCCGCGACAAGCGCATCGAGGGCTTCAAGCAGCGCTACCGCAACTACGACGTGCTCCTCATCGACGACGTCCAGTTCTTCGAGCACAAGGAGCGCATCCAGGAGGAGTTCTTCCACACCTTCAACTCGCTGTACGAAGCCGGGAGTCAGATCGTCATGTCCTCCGACCGCCCTCCGCGCGAGATCGCGACGCTCGAGGCCCGGTTGCGCTCGCGCTTCGAGTGGGGGTTGATCACCGACATCCAGCCGCCTGATCTCGAGACGCGCATCGCGATCCTGCGCAAGAAGGTCAACACGGACGGGATCCACGTGCCGGATCCCCAGGTGCTCACCTTCATCGCCGGGCGTGTGTCAACGAACATCCGCGAGCTCGAGGGCGCGCTCACCCGCGTCGTCGCCTACTCGTCCTTGACGGGAAGGGCAATGACGGTCGCGCTCGCCCAAGACGTGCTCAAGGACGTCTTCCCGCAGGGTGGGGCAGCCCAGGTCTCGATCAGATCGATCCAGACCGCCGTCTGCGACCGTTTCGGACTGTCGCTGGAGGAGCTGTGCAGCGAGAAGCGCTCGCAGAACATCGTCTACCCCCGCCAGGTGGCGATGTACCTGTCGCGCGAGCTGACCGACTCCTCACTGCCGAAGATCGGCAAGGAGTTCGGGGGACGCGACCACACCACCGTCATCCACGCCACCTCGAAGATCGCCAACCTCATCCGCGAGGACTCGTCTGTGTACAGCCTTGTGCAAGAGCTGACCGCGAGAATCCGTCAGATCCACTGACTCCACCGCCCTCACCCTGCTACCCGACGACACCTGTGCGAAACGACCACCTCTTCCACCAACCTGTCCCCAGCCTGAACAGCGCTTCCGGACAGGCTGAGCGGCCGTCGTCCCCATCGTTCACACTGCCTACGACTACGACTGGTTTCTAACGACATGTCTTCAGATCTTGTTGTAGGCACGGGGATGAAGCTCAGCTGCTCACGCGACGATCTCGCTGCGCGACTGGCGCTCGTCGGTCGTGGTCTGTCGACGCGCGGCGCGGTGCAGATCCTGTCCGGCGTGCTGCTCCAAGCCCGGGAAGGCGAGCTGGAGCTCGCCGCGACCGACATGGAGCTCTCCTTGCGGACTGGGCTGGCGGCCGAGATCACAGTCGAGGGCACGGTTGTCGTGCCAGGCCGGCTTCTCATCGAGCTGGCGCGGCTTCTGCCCGACGAGCGCGTGAAGCTTGAGCACCGCGCCGAGGAGAGCACCGTGGTCGTCTCGAGCGGCCACGCCGAGTACCGCCTGCGCACGTACGCGGTGGAGGACTTCCCTCGTCTACCTGATCCGTCTGCAGCCACCTTGTCGCGGCTGGAGACGGGGCCGCTCCTCGAGACGATCGGACGGGTGAGCCGGGCCGCCGGCCGGGACGAGTCGCGCCCCGTCCTAACCGGCATCCTTGTCCGCTTCGAGGGGACGGCGCTGGTCATGGCTGCGACCGACTCCTACCGCCTGGCGGTCAAGGAGACGCCTCTCGCGAGCCCCGCGCCCGAGTTGGACGCAATCGTCCCTGCACGCGCGCTCGACGAGGTGCGCCGGATCGCCGCCGGGACGGACATGGTCGAGCTCGGGACGCTCGACAACCACGTGGTCTTCGGCGTGGACGGCGCCTGGTTGACGACGCGCCGCATCGACGGGCAGTTCCCCAACTACCGCCAGCTCCTGCCCGAGTCGTTCGCGCACGAGGTGAGGCTCCCCCGCGAGGAGCTGCTCGACGTCGTCCGGCGCGCGGCGGTGATGGCGCAGCGCTCCTCGCCGCTTCGCCTTCGCTTCGAGGAGGGTGAGCTGATCGTGTCCGCCCAGACGCAGGACGTGGGCGAGGCGCGCGAGCAGATGCCGGCGGCCTTCACCGGTGAGCCGCTCGAGATCGGCTTCAACGCCGACTACCTGCGGGACGGAATCGAGTCGCTGACGGACGACGAGCTCGTCTTCAAGCTCATCAATCCGCTCCGTCCGGGCCTGATCACCACCCCCACCGGCGACTTCTGGTACCTGATCATGCCGATTCGGCTGGCCGGCTGATAGCCGCCTCGCTCACGCTGCGCGACTTCCGCTCGTACGCGGAGCTCGAGCTCGAGCTGCGCCCCGGGCTCGTCCTCGTGTCGGGTCCGAACGGCGCCGGCAAGACGAACCTGCTCGAGTCGCTGCATGTCGCGACCCAGGGGTTCTCGCCGCGCACGCGCGTGGACGCGCAGCTCGTCCGCTTCGGGAGCGAGGCGGCGTGGGTGTCGGTGGCGGGCGAGCGTGGTGGGGTGTCCGTGCGGTCGCGGGTTGTCGTCCGCCGCGGCGGCGGGAAGCAGGCGCAGCTGAACGGCATCCGCCTCGCCTCGAGCGAGCGGCTGCGAGCGCAGCTGGCGACGCTCGTGTTCACGCCCGATCGACTGAACGTCGTCAAAGGTGGGCCGGCCGTGCGCCGGGCGTACTTCGACCGCGTGCTCGCGCGCCTGCTGCCGGCGCAGGCCGCGCTTCCCGCCGCCTACGCTCACGTGCTGGCGCAGCGGAACGCGGCCCTGCGGCGTGTCGGGCTCGGGTTGTCGAGCCCGGATGTGGTCGCGCCGTGGACGGCCCGCCTGGCCGGGCTCGCCGGCGAGCTCACCGCCGCCCGCCGCCGGACGCTCGAGCTCATCGGCCCGCCGCTCGCCGCCTGCGCGGCGGAGCTGGGGCTCGTGGGCGTCGGGCTCCGCTATGTGGCCGAGCCGCCGTCGGTCGGGGAGCTGGAGGCGTGCCTCGGCCGTGATATCGAGCGGGCGGCGACGAGCCGCGGCCCGCATCTCGACGAGATCGCCGTCGTCGCCGGCGGACGCGATCTGCGGGTGTTCGGCTCGCAGGGAGAGCAACGCCTCGCGGTGCTCTCGCTGCTGTTGGCGGAGGCGGGCGTGATTGCCGATCGCCGTGGTTGGGCGCCGCTGCTGCTGCTGGACGACGTACTCTCCGAGCTCGACGTCTCGCGCCGGAGCGCGCTCGCCCGGCTCCTGCCCCGCTCCGCGCAGACGCTGATCAGCGCCACCGAGCCGAACCACCTCCCGCTCGAGCCGGACCAGCTCGTCCGTGTCGAGCCGGGGGCTGCGCGAGCAGCGTGATGGAGCAGATCAAAGCGACGATCGAGGCCGAGCTGCGCCGCTTCGGTGGCCGGGGGGGGGCGATGCCGCGCATCGTCGCAGCCTGGCCGTCGGTCGTCGGCTCCGAGGTGGCACGGCACGCCTGGCCGGCGCGCATCGCCCGCGACGGCACGTTGCACGTGCACACGAGCTCGTCCGTGTGGGCGTTCGAGCTCGCCCAGCTCGCCGCGGCGATCAAGGAGCGGCTGGACGCTGCGCTCGCGGGCGACTCCCCTCGCGCGCTTCGCTTCGCCCCCGGGCACCTCCCCGAGTCCGGTCCTGCTCCGGCCGACGCGCCCGCGGCGCCGGGCGAGCCACCCTCCAGCCGGGCGGCTACGGAGGCGGCCCGGCTGGCGGCGCCGATCCGGGACCGCGAGCTCCGCGAGCGCGTGGCGCGGGCGGTGGCCTTGGGCCTCGATCGGGCTCGCTCCGGCCGTTGTGTCTGGTAGACTGACCTCAGCCCTCGAATCGTCGAATTGCAGGGCTTTTTTCATGACCGAAGCAGCCTATACCGCCAAGGACATCACCGTTCTCGAGGGCCTCGAGCCGGTGCGTCTCCGGCCCGGGATGTACATCGGCTCGACGGGCTCCCGTGGCCTCCACCACCTCGTGTACGAGGTGGTGGACAACTCCGTCGACGAGGCGCTCGCCGGCCGCTGCGACGAGATCGAGGTCACTCTCCACCCCGACAACTCCGTCACCGTCCGCGACAACGGCTCCGGCATTCCGGTGGACGTGATGCCGGATCAGGGCCTGCCGGCGCTCACCGTGGTGCTGACGAAGCTGCACGCCGGCGGGAAGTTCGGCGGGGCCGGCTACAAGGTCTCGGGCGGCCTGCACGGCGTCGGCGTCTCGGTCGTGAACGCGCTGTCCGAGTGGCTCATCGCCGAGGTGCGGCGCGACGGCAAGGTGTGGCGACAGGAGTTCGCCCGCGGCGAGCCGGTCGGGAAGATGAAGGCGACGGGGCCGGCGAAGGACACCGGCACGACGATCAGCTTCCTGCCCGACCTGGAGATCTTCGACGAGCTCGAGTGGTCGCGGGAGACGCTGGTGCAGCGTCTGCGCGAGACGGCGTTCCTGACGCGCGGGCTGCGCATCGTTCTCGTCGACGAGCGCGAGGGCGAGACGAGGGACGAGTTCCACTACGAGGGCGGCATCAAGGATTTCGTCGCGCACGTCAACGCGAACAAGGACCCCTTGCACAAGCGCATCATCTACTTCGACGGCCAGACCGACCTCGGCAACGTCGAGGTGGCGATGCAGTGGAACTCGTCCTACGTCGAGTCGGTCTTCTCGTTCGCGAACAACATCAACACGCACGAGGGCGGCGCGCACCTGTCCGGATTCAAGGCGGCGCTGACCGGGACGCTGAACAAGTTCGCCCGCGACAAGGGCGAGCTGAAGGAGAAGGAGGAAAACCTCGAGGGCGAGGACGTGCGCGAGGGGCTCGCGGCCGTCATCTCCGTCAAGCTCCGCGACCCGCAGTTCGAGGGGCAGACGAAAACGAAGCTCGGCAACCCGTGGGTGCGCGGCTTCGTCGAGCAGACGGTGAACCAGAAGCTCGCCGAGTTCCTCGAGGAGCATCCGCAGGAGGCTCGCCAGATCGTGAAGAAGGCGATCGCGGCTGCGCGGGCGAGGCAGGCGGCGCGCAAGGCGCGCGAGCTGACGCGGAAGACGGCGCTCGAGGGCGGCTCGCTGCCCGGCAAGCTCGCCGACTGCCAGATCGGCGACCCCGAGTCGGCGGAGCTGTACCTCGTCGAGGGGAACTCCGCGGGTGGGTCCGCCAAGGACGCCCGTGACCGCACCTATCAGGCGATCCTGCCGCTGCGCGGCAAGGTGATCAACTCGGAGAAGAACCGGATCAACAAGGTGCTCTCGAACGCCGAGATCCAGGCCATCGTCACGGCGATCGGCACGGGCATCGGCGACGAGTTCGATCTCTCCAAGCTCCGCTACCACCGGATCATCGTCATGACGGACGCGGACGTGGACGGCTCGCACATCCGCACGCTGATCCTCACCTTCCTGTACCGGCAGATGAAGGACCTGGTCGAGGGCGGCTACGTCTACATCGCCGTGCCGCCGCTCTACCGCGTGAAGATCGGCAACCGCGAGCGGTACGTGGAGAAGGAGTCGCAGCTCGAGGAGCTGCTCGTGCGCGAGCGGATCAAGGACATGGACGTCATCGACCGGCGCGGGCAGCAGGTCAGGCTCACCGAGGCTCGCTACGCCCGCTTCACGCGCGCGCTGAACGAGTTCGAAGGCTGGTCCGCTCGCCTGCGGGCCGATTTCGGCCAGCAGGCGAGCGATCTCGTCATCGCCCACCGGTTGGTCGAGACAGAGGCCTCCACTCCGAAGGAGGTCGAGGCCGCGCTCGCGTCGCTCGAGCCGAACGGGTACGAGCTGAGCGTGGTCGCCGCCGACGACGAGCACTTCCGAGTGAGGATCGTCGAGCGCGAGACGGGCGCCGCCGCGCACGCCTCCGCACCGGCCGCGCTTCTCTGCTCGCCCGTGTACGAGAACGTGCGCCGCTCGCACGCGAAGCTGGTCGACGTGGTCGGCCACCCGCCGTTCGAGATCTCGCTCGGCAGGAAGCGCAGCTCCGCGCACACGTTCGAGGAGCTGCGCGCGGAGGCGCTCGAGCTGGCCAAGGACGGGATCACCGTCAACCGCTTCAAGGGGCTCGGCGAGATGAACGCCTCGGAGCTGTGGGAGACGACGATGAACCCGCACAACCGCGTGCTCGTGCGCGTCGAGGTCGAGGACGCCGCCGCCGCCGACACCGTGTTCTCGATGTTGATGGGTGACCAGGTGGAGCCGCGCCGCGACTTCATCGAGCAGAACGCGCGCGCCGTGCGTTTCCTGGACGTGTAGGCCGGTGTCGACCGTCGAGCCGCTGGGTCCCGGGCGCATCGAGCCGCGTGAGCTCGAGCAGGAGATGCGTTCGAGCTTCCTCGACTACGCCATGAGCGTCATCGTCTCGCGCGCGCTGCCGGACGTACGCGACGGGCTCAAGCCTGTGCACCGCCGCGTCCTCTACGCCATGCACGAGGCCGGGCTGCAGCCGGGCCGGCCCCGCCTCAAGTGCGCCCGCGTCGTCGGCGACGTGATGGGCGCCTACCATCCGCACGGGGACGTCGCCATCTACGACACGCTCGTCCGCATGGCGCAGCCCTTCTCCCTGCGCTACCCGCTCGTCGACGGGCAGGGCAACTTCGGCAACCTGGACGACGACGGCGCGGCGGCGATGCGCTACACCGAGTGCCGGCTGACGCGGATCGCGACCGAACTCCTGCGCGACATCGACGCCGACACCGTCGACTTCAGGCCGAACTACGACGAGTCGCGTCAGGAGCCGGAGGTGTTGCCGTCCCGGTTTCCGAACCTGCTCGTCAACGGCTCGGCCGGCATCGCCGTGGGGATGGCGACCAACATCCCGCCGCACAACCTGTCCGAGGTCGTCGATGCGCTCGTGGCGATGATCGACGAGCCGACGATCGACGTCGAGCGCCTCTCGCGCCTGATCAAGGGGCCGGACTTCCCGACCGGTGGCATCGTCCTCGGCCGCGAGGGGATCAAGGAGGCGTACCGCTCCGGCCGCGGCCGCATCGTCATGCGTGCGCGCGCGCACGTCGAGGAGCTGCGCGGAGGCAAGACGGCGATCGTTGTCACGGAGCTTCCGTACGGCGTCAAGAAGGGCGGTGACGCCGGGGTGATCCGCAAGATCGCCGACCTGGTCAAGGACAAGGTGCTGCCCGAGATCACCGGCGTCGACGACCACTCCGACAAGACCGGGATGCGCATCCAGATCGAGCTGAAGCGCGACGCCGTCGCCCAGGTCGTCCTGAACAAGCTGTGGAAGCACACTCCGCTGCAGGCGACGTTCGGCTACAACGCCGTCGCGCTCGTGGACGGCGTGCCGCGGACCCTGCCGCTGCGCGACCTCCTCCAGCACTACCTCGACTTCCAGCGCGAGGTGGTGACGCGGCGCCTCAAGTACGAGCTGCGCCAGAAGGAGAAGCGCGCGCACGTCCTCGAGGGCTACCTGATCGCTCTCGACAACCTGGACGCGGTGATCGCGCTCATCCGCGCCTCCGCCGACGCGGACACGGCCCGCGCCGGCCTCCAGGAGCAGTTCGGGCTGTCCGACATCCAGGCGCAGGCCATCCTGGACATGCGGCTGGCGCGGCTGACCGGTCTCGCCCGCAAGGAGGTCGAGGACGAGTACGCCGACCTGCGCGAGCGGATCGGCGAGCTGCGCGCCATTCTCGGCGACGAGGCTCGCATCGACGCCGTCGTCCGGGAGGAGCTGCTCGAGATCAAGCAGGTGTACGGGCGGGCGGACGACCGGCGGACGGAGATCGTCGCCGCGGAGGGAGACCTCGAGCTCGAGGACCTGATCGCAGAGGAGGACATGGTCATCGCGATCACCCGCTCGAACTACATCAAGCGGCTGCCGGTGACGGCGTACCGCGAGCAGCGGCGGGGCGGCGTGGGCGTGATGGGCATGGATCTGAAGGAGGACGACTACATCGAGCACCTGTTCGTCGCCTCCACGCACGACTACCTCCTCTTCTTCACCTCCGTCGGCAAGGTCTACCGCCTCAAGGTGCACGAGCTGCCGCTCGGCTCGCGGCAGTCGCGTGGGCGCGCGATCCAGAACCTGCTGCCCTTCCGCCCCGACGAGCAGGTGCGCGCCGTCATCCAGACGCGGTCGTTCGCGGAGGCCGAGTACCTCGTCTTCGGCACGAAGAACGGCGTCGTCAAGAAGACGCGGCTGGAGGCCTACAACACGCCGCTCAAGTCGGACGGGATCATCGCCATCAAGATGCGCGAGGGCGACGAGCTGATAGGTGTGCGCCACTCCTCGGGTTCCGACGACGTGCTCATGGTCTCGCGCAAGGGCCAGGCGATCCGCTTCCACGAGACGGACGTGCGACCGATGGGGCGCGACGCCTCAGGCGTGCAGGGGATGCGGCTGCGCCCGGGCGACGAGGTGATCTCGGTGAACATCGCCGCACCCGACGCCGACCTGCTCGTCGTCACCGAGAACGGGTACGGCAAGCGGACGCGCATCGGCGACTACCCCGTCAAGGGCCGGGGAGGTCTCGGCGTGAAGACGGTGCAGCTCACCGACGCCAAGGGGCAGCTGGCCGGCGCGCGCGTGGTGCGGGACGGCTACAACGTGATGCTGATCTCGACCGGCGGCACCGTCATCAGGATCCCGGTCGACGACGTCCGCCGGCTGGGCCGCGCGACGCAGGGCGTGATCGTCATGCGTCTGCGCGGCGACGAGCGCGTGTCGGCGCTCGCTCCCGTGGTCGACTCGGACAACGGCAAGGGCGCGAGCGGCACGGCCGGAGAGAGCGATGCGCCGGCCGCCTCCGCCGCGTCGGCGGCCGGGCTCGCCGAGGAGGACGAGCTGGAGGAGCTCGAGCGCGGCGAGGACTGACGCTCGAACTCTGCGCGCCGCCGTGCGCGTGGCGAGTGGCCCTACGAGGTGTTTTCGCCCGGGCGGCCGTTCCGGCGAAGCGCCTCGGCGGCGCTCTCCGGCGGTAGCGGGTTGACGAAGTAGCCGGCGCCGAGCTCGATCCCGGCGAACACCGTCAGGCGCGGGACGACCTCCACGTGCCAGTGGCTCGACGCGTGCAGCCACAGGTTCATCGGGCACGGCCCCTCGAGCGCGTGCAGCCGCCGCAAGCCCTCGGCGGCGAGCTGGAGCGCCACGGCAAGGCGCGGGCTCGACCACGGGTCGGCCTCGTGCGATCGCGGCGAGACGACGAGTTCGTACGGGGTCCGGCCGGCCCAGGCCGCCCGCAGCACGACCCCCTCGCGCTCCGCGACGACGAGCTTGTCGCCGCCCGCCGGCTGGCACACGCGGCACTCCCCGGCGGCGAGCTCCCGCGTGACCTCCGGGGGCGCGTCGTCGAACCAGACGAGCTGCGAGTGGGTGTGCGGCAGGCTCGCGCCGGCCTCCGTCCGCTCGTTGACGAACGCGTGCAGGTAGCCCGGCCGCGCCGACGCCCGCGACTGCCACGCCTGCGCGACGAGCGCGAGCTCGCCGTCCGTCAGCTCGGCGAGCGTGTGCCGGTGCCGCGGGGTGTGCACGACCACCTCCTGTCCTGCGAACGCGGGGTAGAGGTTGGGCACGACCCGGACGCCCCAGGGCCCGTCCGGCGGCAGTCGCAGCGTCTCGGGCGGGGTCCGGTCCTCCCGCCCGGCGCAGAAGGGACAGGCGTCGAGCTCCTCCTGCGTCACCTCGAGCGGCGAGCGACGGAACGCCCCCGGTCGGCGAGAGCGAGTGGGGGAGACGACGACGAGGCGTCCCGACAGCGGATCTCGGCGGAGCTCGGTCCCGGGCCCGGCGCCGGCGACGGGCCAGCTCATCCGTCCTTCGGCGCCTCCGGCTGCCCCTGTGCCGGGGCTGCCGCGAGGAACGGCCGCATCAGCTCGATCGGTGCCGGGAAGACGATCGTCGACGAGTTGGTCGTGCCGATCTCGAGCAGCGTCTGCAGGTAGCGCAGCTGCAGCGCGATCGGGTGGTCGGCGATCACGAGGGCCGCGTCCTTCAGCCGCTCCGCCGCCTGGTACTCGCCCTCGGCGTTGATGATCTTCGCGCGCCGCTCGCGCTCGGCCTCCGCCTGCCTCGCCATCGCCCGCTGCATGTCGCCCGGGATCTCGACGTCCTTCACCTCGACGATCGACACCTTGATCCCCCAGGGGCCGGTCGCCTCGTCGATGATCTCCTGCAGGATGGTGTTGATCTTCTCGCGCTCGGAGAGCAGCTCGTCGAGGACGTGCTGGCCGAGCACGGAGCGCAGCGTCGTCTGCGCGATCTGCGACGTCGCGACCATGAAGTTCTCGACCTGGACGATGGCCGCCTTCGGGTCGACGATGCGGAAGTAGGCGACCGCGTTCACCCGCACGGGGACGTTGTCCTTCGTGATCACCTCCTGCGGCGGGATCATCAGCGTGATCGTGCGCAGGTCGACCTTGATCACCTGGTCGATGATCGGGATGCGCAGGAACAACCCCGGGCCCTTCGGCTCGGGAAAGAGCCGGCCGAGCCGGAAGACGATGCCGCGCTCGTACTCGCGCGCGACCTTGATCGACGACGCGGCGACGACGACGACGAGCACGGCGACGACGACGATGACGACGATGGCGGCGGTCATGGGTACGCCGGGGTGGTTCCCCGAGCCTGATCCTATGCGTGGACCCGGGTCCTGAGCGGCCGGACGACGAGCGTCAGGCTTCGCTCGACCGACTCGACGACGACCTCGTCGCCCGGTACGAGCGGCTCGCCGGTGGACGAGCGCGCGCTCCACAGCTCGCCCCGAACGGACACGACGCCTCCGGGTCGCACGAGGCCGCGTGCGCCGACGAGCGTGTGCGCGCCGACGGCCACCGGCCGCCGCCTGGCGGCGAGGCCCTTGCCGATGGCGAGCGCCCACAGCGCGGCCACGGTCGTGCCGATGCCGACGACGAGCCACGTATCGATGCGGTACGGCGCGGACTGGTTCTGGAAGAGGAGGGCGAGACCGAAGCCGAGCGCGACGAGGCCGCCCACGGTCAGGGCGCCGTGCGTGACGGCGTGCAGGTCGACGACGAGCAGGGTGAGGCCGAGCAGGACGAGGACGAGCCCGCCCCAGCTCGGCGTGAGCACGGCGAACCCGTACAGCGCGGCGATGAGCGCCACCGCTCCGAGCGCACCCGGGAGCACCACGCCCGGGTGCAGCACCTCGAACACGAGGCCCGCGATACCGGCCAGGAAGAGGAGCGAGATGAGGTTCGGGTCGATGATCGTGTCCAGGAGCTTGGTCAGGAAGCCCGGCGAGACGGTGTCGATCTGCGCGCCCGCGAGATGGAGCGTGAACGGCCGCTGCGGGTCCTTCGTTCGGTAGCCGTCGAGCTGCCGCAGAAGCGTTGGCAGGTCGGGTGCGATCGCGTCCACCACGTGCATGCGCAGCGCCTCGGTGGCCGTCAGGTTGGACGCCGCTCGCACCGCGTTCCCGGGCCAGACGGTGTTGCGCCTGTGCGCCCGGGCGAGCGCGGTCAGCGAGGCAGCGGCGTCGTTTACCACCTTGTTGCGCTCGTCGCCTGTGATCGAGCCTCCGCCCGCCGCAACCGGCGTGGACGAGCCGATGTTCGACACGGGACTCATCGCCAGCACGTCGGCGGCCTGTGCGATCCAGACGCCGGCCGAGGCGGCCCGCGCGCCGTTTGGGGAGACGTAGACGATGACGGGCAGCTTCGACTGGAGCTCCTTCTGGTAGATCGAGCGCATCGAGTCGGAGAGGCCGCCGGGCGTGTCGAGCAGGATGACGACGGCGTCGTAGCGGGCGCGGGCGGCATGGTCGATCTCGCTCTTCAGGTAGTCCGCCGTCGGCGGGTTGACGTCGAGCGCGAACTTCACCGCGAGGACACGCGGCCGGGCTGCGAGCGCGGGCGCCGCCAGGGCGAGCGCCCCTGCGGCGACGCCGAGCGAGGCCAGGAAACCCCGCCAGACCGCGACTTTCACAGCACGTCCACTGTACCAGCGTAGGGTCGCCGGCTCCCGCGGCGAACACGGTCGAGGCATCATGGGCCGCCGCTCAGCCGTGAGGAGGGGTTCGCTCTCGATCGCGCTCGTGCTGGCGGTGCCGCTGCTCGGCTCCGTCGGCCCGCCCACCGGTCGCGGCGCCCCATCTGCCGCCAGCCCGACGATGGTCGTGCGCGAGCTGGCGCTCGGCGCCGAGCGGACGCCTGCGGCCGCGGGCCGGATCCGCTTCGACCTGGTCGGGCTGCACTGGCAGGGCACGGGCACGGTCTGGTTTCGCACCAGGTCGCTCGCCGGCCGCTGGAGCGGCTGGCAGCGGGCCGACGCGGACGCGCAGCCTGATGCCGGCAGCGCCGAGGCGCGGGCCGACCACGGCTGGCAGCTCGGGAGCCCCGTGTGGACGGGACCGTCGGACGCGATCCGCTATCGCCTCACGGGAGGCGTGCGGCGATTGCGCGCGTACTTCGTGCGCAGCCCCGCCGTCCGCTCGCCACTGCGCCGGGTCTCCGTGGCCCGCTCGCCGCCGATCGTGCCGCGCTCGGCGTGGGACACGACCGACCTTCCGCGCCGCGGCAAGCGGCGCTACGCGCCTGCGGTCAGGCTCGTGATCGTGCACCACACCGCGACGCCGAACGGCTACACGGCGGCGCAGACGGCGGCGATCGTTCGCGCCATCGACCTCTACCACGTGAAGGCAAACGGCTGGGACGACATCGGCTACAACTTCCTCGTCGACCGCTACGGGCAGGTGTTCGAGGGTCGCTCCGGCGGCATCACCCGCAACGTGATCGGCGCCCACGCGCTCGGGTTCAACACGGGAAGCGTGGGCGTGTCGGTGATCGGTAACTTCATGACGGCGCAGCCGACGGCAGCGGCCCTGGGCGCGCTCGAGCGGCTCGTCGCCTGGCGGCTCGATCTGGCGCACGTCGACCCTGCGTCGAGAGTGACGTACGTTTCGAACGGCGGCGAGCGCTACCGGCGAGGCCGCCAGGTGACGCTCCGCGCGGTCTCCGGCCACCGGGACACGGGCTTCACCGACTGCCCGGGCACGTACCTGTACCCGCTCCTCGGCCAGATCGCGCGGGCGGCGGAGAGGATCGGCCTGCCGAAGCTGTACACGCCGGCTGTGCGCGGCACCCTCGGCGGGGCGGTTCGCTTCTCGGCGCGGCTGTCGAGCGTCCTCGCCTGGACCGTGACCGTGACCGGCCCCGACGGGCGGACCGTGGCGCAGGGCCGGGGCGGCGGCCGGACGGTGTCGTGGACCTGGCAGTCGGCCGGGGCGCCGCCCGGCCGCTACGCCTGGACGATCGAGGCAGGTGCGGACGTCCTGCCGGCGCACGGCACGGTCGGATCCGGCTCGCCCCCCTCCGCTCCGCCGCCGACCTCGCCCCCGCCCGCTCCGCCGCCCACCTCAGCCCCGGCCGTTCCGCCCCCGCCCGCCGGAGCGCTTCTGCGAGGTGTGACGGTGACGCCCGCGACGATCTCTCCGAACGGCGACGGCTACGCGGACACCGGCACGATCTCGTACGCGCTCGCGGCGGCGGCGACCGTCACCGTGAGCGTGCTCGACGCCGGCGGCGCCACCGTGGCGACGGTGCTCGCCGGCACGAGGCAGCCCGCCGGGGCCGTCTCGCTCGTCTGGTCACCGGCGTCGCTCGCCGACGGGCTGTACACGCTGGTCGTGAGCGCGAGCGCCGCCGACGGAAGAGCAGCCTCGGAGAGCGCCGATCTGGCCGTCGACCGCGCGCTGTCGGCGGTGACGGCGAGCCCGGCGACGATCTCCCCGAACGGCGACGGGGTCGGCGACACGCTGGCCGTGTCGTTCGTGCTCGCCGGTCCCGGGGAGGCAACGGTCACGATCGACGCGCCCGACGGGTCGACGGTCGCCACGCTCTTTGCGCGGCTGCTCGATCCGGGCGTCTACTCCGTCGGCTGGGACGGCCGCGACCCGACCGGGGAGCCGGCGCCACCCGGGCGTTACCAGGCCGTCGTCTCCCTGTTCGACTGGCTCGGGACGGTCACGCAGACCGCGCCCTTCGACGTCGGCTAGCTCCCCCTCGGAGCCGGGGTCTTGCCCGAGTACACTCCGCGGGTGCGGATCGTCGAGGCAGGCAACGCCGGACGGCGGAGGCGGGGGGAGTGAGAGCCCCGTTCGGTCGTGACGTGATCGAGTCGCTCATCCCGCACCGTGACCCGTTCCTGTTCCTCGACGAGGTGCTCGAGCTCGAGCCCGGCCGCCGGGTCGTGGCGCGGACGGCGGTCCGAGGTGACGAGTGGTTCTTCCCCGGCCACTTCCCCGGCCGCCCGATCATGCCCGGCGTGATCATGGTCGAGGCGCTGGCGCAGGCGGGCGCCGTCGCCGTGCTCTCGCTCGAGGAGAACCGGGGCAAGCTGGCGCTCTTCGCCGGGATCGACGATGTGCGCTTCAAGCGCATCGTCGAGCCGGGCGACGAGCTGACCCTGACCTGCGAGGTGGAGGCGGCGCGCGGACCGGTTGGCAGGGGACGCGTCGAGGCGCGCGTCGGCGACGAGCTCGCCGTCCGCGGGGTGCTCACGTTCGCAGCGCGATGATCGGCACGGCGAACGGCTACCGCGTCTCCATCACCGGCCTCGGTGCGAATGTACCGGAACGGGTGCTGACGAACGAGGAGCTGTCGCGGATGGTCGACACCTCGGACGAGTGGATCGTGAGCCGCACGGGCATCCGCGAGCGGCGCGTCGCCGGGCCGGGCGAGGCGCTCTCCGACCTGTCGCTGCCGGCCGCGCGGGCTGCCCTCGAGCAGGCGCGGGTGGCGCCGGAGGAGCTCGAGCTGCTGATCGTCGCCACGGTCACGCCCGACATGGCGTTTCCGGCCACAGCTGCGATCCTCGCCGCCGAGCTGGGTGCGCGCGAGGCGGCGACGTACGACCTCTCCGCCGGCTGCACCGGCTTCATGTACGCACTCGCGCAGGCGTACGGGATGCTGGCCGGCGGCGTCTGCCGTCGCGCGCTCGTCGTCGGCGGGGACGTGCTGTCGAAGATCGTCGACTGGTCAGACCGCGCCACCTGCATCGTGTTCGGCGACGGCACCGGCGCGGTGGTGCTCGAGCGCGTCGAGCGCGGCGGCTTCCTCGGCTTCGAGCTCGGCGCCGACGGCTCGGGCGGCTCCCAGCTCTACCTGCCGGCCGGCGGCTCGCGGACGCCCGCGTCGCAGGAGACGGTGGCGCGGCACGAGCACTTCGTGCACATGAACGGGCGGGAGGTGTTCAAGTTCGCCACGCGCGTGCTCGTCTCCTCGGCACAGAAGCTGCTCGACCAGCTGGGTCTGTCGGTGGACGACGTCGACCTGTACGTGCCGCACCAGGCGAACATCCGGATCATCAAGCACGCTGTGGAGCGGCTTGGCATCCCCGAGGAGAAGGTCGTCGTCAACGTCGATCGCTACGGGAACACGTCGTCAGGCTCGATCCCGCTCGCGCTCGCGGACGCGGTGCGCGAGCATCGGGTCGAGCGCGGCGACGTCGTGCTGATGACGGGCATGGGCGCAGGGCTGACGTGGGGCTCTGGCGTGATGGAGTGGACGGGCCTGGCCGGCGACGGCAAGGCGTGAGAGAGAGGAGCACGACGGAGTGATGGGCAAGATCGCGTTCTGCTTTCCGGGTCAGGGGTCGCTTGAGCCCGGCATGGGGAAGGACTTCGCGTCGGCGCTGCCCGAGGCCCGGGAGGTGTTCGAGATCGGCAGCGAGGCGTCCGGTCTCGACCTCGCCAGGCTGTGCTTCGAGACGCCCCTCGAGGGGATGGTGGAGACGGAGCTGCAGCAGCCGGCCCTCGTCGCGACGAGCCTGGCCGTCCTGGCGGCGCTGCGCAAGCGCGGCATCGTTCCCGACTTCGTCGTCGGGCACTCGGTCGGCGAGTTCGCGGCGCTCGCGGCGGCGGGCGCGATGACCGTTCGCGAGACGATCGGCCTCGTCCGCGAGCGCGGCCTGGCGATGGCGGAGGCGGCGCGCGAGCGGCCCGGCTCGATGGCGGCGATCCTCGGTCTCGAGGACGAGGTGGTCGAGAACCTGTGCCGGAAGATCCTCGGCGTGTGGCCGGCGAACTACAACTGCCCCGGGCAGATCGTCGTCTCGGGGGAGAACGAAGCGGTCGAGGAGTGCCGGCGCCGGGCGGAGGAGGCGGGCGCTCGTCGTACCGTCAAGCTGAACGTCTCCGGGGCGTTCCACTCGCCGCTCGTGGCGCACGCCGCCGACCGGCTGCGGCCCGCGATCGACAAGATCCGCTTCTGCGAGCCGGCGTCGCCGTTCATGTCCACGGTGACGGCGCGGCTCGAGTCGGCGCAGCGGATGGCCCCGCTGCTCGTCGACCAGCTGACCGCGCCCGTGCGGTTCACGCAGGCGGCGACCGAGCTCGTGCGCGAGGGGGCGCGGACGTTCATCGAGGTCGGGCCGGGCAGCGTGCTCTCGGGGCTCGTCAAGCGGATCGATCGCAGCGTGAAGGCGATCCCGATCAACAGCCTGGCTGCCCTGGACAGGGTCGAAGAGCTGCTGTCGACCGCGTGAGCGGCTTCTGCACGCTCGAGGGCCGCCGTGCGCTCGTCACGGGCGGATCGCGGGGGATCGGCCGAGCCGTCGCCGAGGAGCTCGCGCGCGCGGGCGCGGACGTCGTCGTCGGCTACCGGGCAGGCGGCGAGGAGGCTGCGGCGGTGGCGCGCGCGCTCGGCGGGCGGGCGATCCAGGCGGACGTGTCCGTGCCGGCCGAGGCTGCACGGCTCGTCGAGGAGGCGGGCGATCTCGACATCCTCGTCTGCAACGCGGGGGTGACCCGCGACGGGCTGATCGCACGCATGTCGGACGAAGACTGGCGCACCGTCGTCGACACGAACCTGGGGGGTGTGTTCGCGACCTGCCGTGCCGCCGTACGCGGGATGATGCGCCGTCGCTGCGGATCGATCGTCAACCTGACGAGCGTCGTCGGGATCCACGGCAACCCCGGCCAGACGAACTACGCGGCCTCCAAGGCCGGCATCATCGGCTTCACGAAGGCGCTCGCGCGCGAGCTCGCCCCGCGTGGCGTCCGCGTCAACGCGATCGCCCCCGGCTACATCGAGACCGCGCTTACGGACGTGCTCCCCGAGCGGGTGCGGAAGGCAATCCTGGACGCGACGCCGCTCGGCCGGCTCGGTGCGCCGGCCGACGTCGCCGCCGCGGTACGCTTTCTCTGCTCCGACGAGGCGTCGTTCATCACCGGCGAGGTGCTGCTCGTCGACGGCGGTCTGGGGATGTAGATGACGAGATGAGCACGAACGGGCGACGGAGAGTGGTGATCACCGGCCTCGGGGCGGTCACGCCCCTCGGCGGCGACGTCGAGACGAGCTGGGCGAACCTCGTCTCGAGCCGCTCGGGTGCCGCGCCGATCACGCAGTTCGACGCCTCCCCGTATCCGGTGACGTTCGCCTGCGAGGTGAAGGACTTCGACCCGACCGACTGGGTCGATCGCAAGCAGGCGCGGCGGATGGACCGCTTCGCCCATCTGATCGTCGCGGCCGCGCGCCAGGCGGAGGCCGACAGCGGCCTCGACATCGCCGCCGAGGCGGACCGGATCGGAGCCGCCGTCGCCACCGGCATCGGCGGGCTCAAGTCCTTCCAGGACTGCTACGACGAGCTCCTCAAGCGCGGCCCGGACCGGGTGAATCCGTTCTCGATTCCGGAGATCATCCCGAACATGGGCGCCGCCTGGGTGTCGATGGAGCTCGGTACGCGCGGCCCGCTCTCCTCGCAGTGCACGGCCTGCGCGGCCTCGAACATGTCGATTGGGGACGGCCTGGACGCGATCCGCCTCGGGCGCGCGGAGGTCATGTTCTGCGGCGGCACCGAGGCGCCCGTGACCGAGGTCGGGATCGCCGGCTTCTCCGCCATGCGCGCGCTCTCGCGGCGCAACGACGACCCTGAGCGGGGTAGCCGCCCGTTCGACGCCGAGCGGGACGGGTTCGTGATGGGCGAGGCGGGCGCCATCCTCGTGCTCGAGGAGCTCGAGCACGCGAAGGCGCGCGGGGCGAAGATCTACGGGGAGCTGCTCGGCTACGGCGTCTCCTCGGACGCGAACCACATCACGGAGCCCGATCCGGTGGGCACGAATCCGGCGCGCGCGCTGCAGATGGCCTTCGCGGACGCAGGCATCACGCCGGACGAGGTGGACTACATCAACGCGCACGCGACCTCCACCCCGATCGGCGACTCGAGCGAGACGCGCATGATCAAGCTCGCGCTCGGCGAGGAGATCGCTCGCAAGGTGCCGATCTCCTCGACCAAGGGGGCGACCGGCCATTGCCTCGGCGCGGCCGGAGCGGTCGAGGCGATCTTCTCCCTGCTCGCGATCCGCGACGGGATCCTGCCGCCCACGATCAACCTCGAGCACCCGGATCCGACCTGCGACCTGGATTACGTCCCGAACGAGGCGCGCCGGGCGGACGTGCGCACGGCCGTCTCGAACTCGTTCGGATTCGGCGGGCACAACGCGTCGATCGTGCTGCGCCGCTTCGAAGGCTGAGGCGTCGCAGCCGGATCGGGCGTGGCCGCAGGGGTCCTGCTCGCGCCGGCGGCGGCCGTCGCGCCGGCGTCGTTCGGGCGCCTCGCGCGGCCTGCCGGCTCACAACCGGCACGGTCCCGGCACAGATCGGTGCGCCTGTGGGCGGTATGCTCGCCGCGGGTGGCGGGTGGATCGCTCCCCACCCTGGGTGGGGGTGCGGGGTGTCCGGGCGGCACACGCCCGCTGGGACGTGATCTGCGCCGTGACCTCGACACGTCCTGTCCGTGCGTCCGGGCTCGCCCGCGGGCGGTCGAGGAGCCGGGACTAAACTGGCGGGCGCATGACGGAGAGCCACGTTGACGTGTCGATCGAGCGCAAGGACTCCGAGCAGCCCGAGCCGCCGGGACGACGCCATCCCAACACCTGCCCGTCGTGTCGCTCGCACTACCGCGACGCCGAGCTCACGGCCGCCCTGCGCGTGTGCCCGCAGTGCGGGCACCACTTCCCGATGCCGGCGCGCGAGCGGATCGAGTCGCTGGCGGACCCGGGCAGCTTCGTCGAGCAGGCGGCCGACCTGCGCTCCGCCGACCCGCTCGGCTTCTTCGACCTGCGGCCGTACCGCGAGCGGCTGGCGGAGGCCGAGCTCGAAACGGGGCTCGGTGAGGCGATCGTCATCGGAGCCGCCGCGATCGAGGGGCATCCGTGCGAGCTGGCGGTGATGGACTTCTCCTTCATGGGCGGCTCGATGGGGAGCGCCGTCGGCGAGAAGTTCGTCCGTGCGTGTGAGAGCGCAGGCGAGCGAGGCGTCCCGCTCGTCTCGGTCACCTCGTCGGGCGGCGCGCGCATGCAGGAGGGGATCCTCTCCCTCATGCAGCTGCCGAAGACGGTCTGCGCGGTCGAAGACCTGCACGATGCGGGCGGTGCCATGCTCAGCGTGATGGCGCACCCGACGACCGCGGGCGTGATCGCCAGCTTCGCCAGCCTCGGCGACGTGACGGTGGCCGAGCCGGGCGCTCTGCTCGCCTTCACCGGCCCGCGCGTCGTCCAGCAGACGATCAAGGAACGGCTCCCTCAGGACTTCGGCCTGGCCGAGTCGAACTACGGCTTCGGGCATCTGGACGCGATCGTCCGGCGAGCCGACCTCAAGGCGTACCTGACCCGGCTGCTGCGCCTCTTCTCCCGTGACCGCTGACGAGCAGCTCCTCAGGCTTCGCGAGCGCCTTGCCCGTCTGCGCAAGCTGAGCCTCCCCGGCGGCGCGACGCTCTCGACCGACCTGCGGAACCTGCAGAAGCAGATCGAGCACCTCGAGGCTGCGCCGACTCCGACGGGAGAGGAGATCTGGCGGTCGGTCGAGCTTGCCCGCGACCAGGACCGGCCGTACACGCTCGACTACGTCGACCGGCTGATCGAGGACTGGGTCGAGCTGCACGGCGACCGGGCGCGGGCCGACGACGAGGCGATCGTCGCCGGCCTCGGCCGTTTCCGCGGGCGGACGGTCGCGCTCGTCGGCCACCAGAAGGGCCGTGACCTGCACGAGCGCAAGCGGCGCAACTTCGGCATGGCCTCGCCCGAGGGCTACCGGAAGGCGATGCGCGTGATGGAGCTCGCCGAGCGGCACGGCTTCCCGCTCGTCACCCTGGTCGACACGCCCGGCGCCTGGCCTGGTGTCGCCGCCGAGCAGCACGGGCAGGGAGGTGCGATCGCGCGCTCGCAGGCGACCATGGCGCGGCTGAGCGTCCCCGTCGTCTCCTGCATCATCGGCGAGGGCGGCTCGGGCGGCGCGATCGCGATCGCGCTCGCGAACCGGGTGCTCATGCAGGAGAACGCGATCTACACGGTGATCACGCCCGAAGGGTGCGCCGCGATCCTGTGGCGCGACGCCGGCGAGGCGAAGAAGGCGGCGGCGGCGTTCCGGCCGGACGCGCGCCACTGCCTCGAGCTCGGCGTGATCGACGCGATCGTGCCCGAGCCGCCGGGTGGTGCCCAGAACGACTACGACGAGGCGGCCCGGCTGCTCGGGGAGAGCCTCGAGGAGGCGCTCGCCGAGCTCGGGCCCGAGCCGGGTCCGGCGCTTCGCCGGGAGCGGCGCGCGAAGTTCCGCGCCATGGGCGTGTACGCCTGAATCCACAGCATCCACAGGCTTTTCCCCGGCCCGGCGGCCGACGCAAGACCGCTGTTCATGCGGGTTTCGTGGCATGGTGTGTGCAACTCGTGAAGATGGCGTTGCATTCGGGTGTACGGCTGCTGACCCGCGGCAGCGCCGCGCCGGGCGCTTCTCGTGCGCCGGGCGCTTCTCGCCCGACTGTCCACGCCGGCGGAGGGCGCTGATGCCCGCGGACGATCGCCGAGCCGATCTCTCCGACTACCGGCGCCGGCGCCGTGCGGGCGCGACGCCGGAGCCGTTTGCCGGCGGAAGGGGCGTGGGCAGCGCCGTCGCGCAAGCGGGCCTGCCGGTCTTCGTCGTCCAGCGCCACGCTGCACGGCGGCTACACGACGACTTCCGTCTCGAGCGCGGCGGTGTGCTGCAGAGCTGGGCTGTGCCGAAGGGTGTCCCGCTCGAGCCGGGCTCGCGGCGGCTCGCCGTCCAGGTCGAGGACCACCCCCTCGAGTACGCCGACTTCGAGGGCGAGATCCCGACGGGCGAGTACGGCGCCGGCACGGTCGAGATCTGGGACCGCGGCACGTATGAGCTCCTCGAGGAGAAGCCCGACGGGGGGCTGACCGTCCGGCTGCACGGCCGTCGCCTGGAAGGCACCTGGTCGCTCGTCCCGGCGAGGCTCTCGGGCGACGAGAAGAACTGGCTGCTCGTGCGCACGCGCGACGGTGCGGCCGGCGGGGCGCCTACCCGTCGCTACGAGCCGATGCTGGCCACGCTGGCCGCCGAGCTGCCCGAGGGGCCGGAGTGGTTGTTCGAGCCGAAGTGGGACGGGTATCGGGCGGTCGCCTACGTCCGCGACGGGAAGGCCGAGCTCCGCAGCCGCCGCCAGAACGACCTGACGCAGCGCTTCCGGGAGCTGGCGGCGGCGATCCCGAGCGCGCTGCGGAGTCGGAGCTGCGTCCTGGACGGAGAGGTGTGCGCGCTCGATCGGCAGGGTCGCTCGAGCTTCTCGCTCATGCAGCAGGGGAAGGGACGTCTCGTCTACTACGTCTTCGACCTGCTCGAGCTCGACGGTGAGCCGCTCGTCGAGCTGCCGCTCTCGGAGCGGCGCCGCCTGCTCGGCGACCTGCTCGACCGGCGCTCGGCGAGCGTGCGGCTGTCCGAGGCGTTCGAGGACGGCGAGGCGCTGCTCGAGGCGGCGCGGGCGCAGGGGCTGGAGGGCGTCGTGGCCAAACGGGCGAGCAGCCGCTACGAGGAGCGCCGCTCGCGGAGCTGGCTGAAGGTGAAGGTGCGCCCCGCGCAGGAGTTCCTTGTCGCCGGCTACACGAAGGGGCAGGGGCGCCGGGCGCGGCTCGGGTCGCTGGTGCTCGCGGTCAGGGACGCCGGCCGCCTCCGCTGGGTGGGGAACGTCGGCACCGGCTTCGGCGAGCGGACGCTCGACGAGCTGCTTGCGCGCCTGCGCCCGCTCGAGCGCCGGGACCCGCCGTTTCCGCAGGCGCCGAAGATGCCGCGCGTCCGCAAGGGCGACGTCGTCTGGGTCGAGCCGCAGCTCGTCGTCCAAGTCGAGTTCGCCGAGTGGACGCACGACGGCCACCTGCGCGCTCCCTCCTTCCTCGGCATCCGCGACGACAAGCGTCCTGAGGACGTGCGCCGGGAGCGGCCGACGATCGAGCCCACGCTGCGCGTCGGCCGGCGAACGCTTTCGCTGTCGAACCTGGACAAGCCGTTCTGGCCCGAGGAGGGAATCACGAAGGGCGATCTGCTCGCCTACTACCGGGCGATCGCGCCCGTGCTCGTGCCGCACCTGAAGAACCGGCCGTTCACCATGAAGCGCTACCCGGATGGCTGGCAGGGCAGCCACTTCTTCCAGAAGCAACCGAGTTCTTCCGCTGGAAGAGCGCATCTTTCCGTCAAGGGCAACCACTTCTTCGTCAACAACGAACTCGACCTGCTCGGAGCGGTCAATCTCGGCTGCATCGAGATGAACACGTGGCTCAGCCGGATCGACAAGCCCGACCGCCCGGACTTCGTGATGTTCGACCTTGATCCGGCATCGGACGTGGGGTGGTCTGAGGTCGTCCAGGTCACGCTCCTCGTCAAGCAGATGCTCGACGGCCTCGGGCTCACGTCCTACGCCAAGACCTCGGGCGCGGATGGGATGCACGTGCTCGTACCGATCGTCCGGCGCTCGACCTTTGAGGAGACGAGAGAGTTCGTGGACATCATCCGCCGTGCGCTCGCCTCCACGCACCGGGGGCTTGTGACGGCGGAGTGGACGAAGGCGAAGCGTCGGGGCGTCCTCATCGACGCCAATCAGAACCGGGAAGGCGCCACCACGGCGAACGTCTACTCCGTCCGTCCACGACCGGGTGCGCCTGTCTCGACGCCGCTGCGGTGGGAGGAAGTCAACGACCGGCTCGACCCCGCCGTCTTCACGATGGACGTCGTGCTCGACCGCGTGGCGAAGCATGGCGACCTGTTCGCGGGCGTGCTCGAAGGCAGGCAGTCGCTCAAGAAGGCGCAGGACTCCATCCGCTAAGGACGCCCAGGGCGGGTCGCGGCCACTGTTTACTTCACCGGCGCTAACGCGGCGATCAGCCGTGAGAGGAGGTTTCGCGTTCCGGTTCCGAAGAAGTGCAGCGTCGCCGCGTACTGAACGCCGTGCTGCCGCCAGACGAAGACAGCGTGGTTGCACCAGAACGTCGCTCGGCTTTCTGAGCGGCATTGTGGCTGGTAGCCGAGCGCGGGAAGATAGACGCCATCATGACCACCTAGCACGGCGACCTGCGCCCCAACGGTAGGAAGCGGTTGACCCGCCACACGCGTAAAGACCTCGAAGTGAAGGAAGCAGCACGGGCGGTTCCGCCAGAGATGCTGCCTCCATCCAAGGCCGGAGTCTGGTTCCCAAGGCGCACCGTACGAGAAGGTCAGGAGGATGGTGCGCCCTCCTCGGTCGATGAAGTCAGCCCGCTGCGCCGAGGGCGCGGGCGGTGGAGTACCAGGCGGAGTCCGCCACGGTCGTAGCCATGCATGCGGCAGGCGTCGGGGGCAAAGCAACGGCACGCGAGTTGACTCTTGGGCGAGCCGACATTGAGTGGTGATTTGCTCCGAGACTGGCCATAGCCGGACGATGGCGAAGGCAGTGCGTGGCGCTGGGTCAGCGCCGTGCGTCGCTCTGGAAGCCCACGCCGCGTGCGTCAAGCAGAGAGACATCACGAGAACCGCAGTGCCAACAGTTCGCAGCACTAGCTCGGCTTCATCTTCGGTTACCGGATCAGTACCCACACGTCGCCGGACGCCCCCCTTCGCGTGGCGTGAAGGTCATAGCAGCCGGGCGTCGGGAACGTGAAGCCGATGCCCCACTCCTCTCCCGGTCGGTTCCATGTGGAGCCACCGTGCGCCTGCGGCCCCCAATTGGGCTTGAGCACCTTCCGGCCAATACGCCGCGCTGTGACGTGAACCGGCCCCGAGCCGGTGACGCGAAGGACGATCTTGAAGTCCTTGCCGACGGAGCTGGTGAAGATAGCGTGACCGGGCTGCCAGTGCATTCCGAGCCCCGGAAAGAACAGCGCCCACACGCTCCCACGTGTTGCCGTGCCTTTCGCCTCAGGGAGCGTGCGCGTGCCGAAGACGCCGAGCGGCGACGGCGGCTTGCAGTTTGCTCGGCCAGGGGCGGGCGGGGCGGACGTTCTCGGCCACGCTGGGAGTGCGAGCCGCCGGAGTTCGGCCTGCGCCGCGCCCAAGCGGCTCCGCTCCCTGAGGTAGACGTAGATGCTGATTTGGTACCGGCCCGGCACCTGCGACCCGAGAGTGCACTGGATCACGCCTGGGATGGCTCCTTCCCAAGAGTGGGTGCAGAGCGCCTGCCTGAGGTCGAGCGGGTCAAGACGAGTGGGAAACGGATTGGTTCGGCGTGGGCGGCTGAGTCCGACCCAAACTACAATGCCTCCGGAACCCGCATATGCGAGCGTGGCATCGGGCGGCAAATCGACCGGACTATTCTCGTACGCGACGGTCGAAGCCCACGCCGACGCCTGCGCTTGCGCCGAGTTCGGCGTTGGCCCGCTGTGCCCGACCTGCCAACCGGGGCTGCTTGCGAACCGTGGCGGGGCGAGCGGCGCGCTCCATGGCGTCACGCGAACCGACGCAAGTGCGCGATTCGTCTCTGCGAGCCGTGCCGCCGTCGAGTGCACGTAGAGGAAGAACGCCCTGCCTCCGGCTCGGACAAACATTCGGGTGGTCCCGGCGCGAACGTGCTTCGGCAATCGCACGTACCGTTGCGGCGAGACGGCCGCTTCGTCCAGTTGGACGACAGCGCCCTGCGGCGCAATCGCGGTGATCTCTCCCGGCAGGACGTGTCCGACCCAACCCGGCGGAGGGATGACGCTCAGCCCATAGCCGCGCACGGCATGCGGACTTCCGCCCCCAAGCGCAGTGCCCGCGACCGTCAGGGCCGTTATGACACCGACGAGGAAGCGGAGATGCATCACCTCTCTCCTACGCCTCAGAGGGTCGCCGGGGTTCCCGGAGCGGCTCCGGTTACCGCTTGCGCACGAGGTGGAAACGTCGCCAAGCCCACGGAAGGCATCGAGCGTCTCCCTTCGATCAACGGGTGTGCCCGAAAGAACTCGACCAGTTTGCTCCGCTGCGGAGCCGCGCACCACGGGCAGAAGCGAAACGCGGCCTCAACCTCGCTGCCACAGTGACGACACGTCGGCACGGCCTTCTTCACGCAGCGTAACACCGCCTGACGCGAAACGCGGCCCAACCTTTCGCGCCCTGCCTGACACCTGCAAAAACGTGAGGCTGCTTCCGCACGTGAGCCGGAGCCGCGAGCAAGACGACGCGCTTTTGGCGCAGGTTCAACCGCTCGTCGTGCGGACGGTTCGCCTCGTGGTGGGTGCGGGTTCAGCCGTTGCCGAGGACGCTGCACAGGAGGCGCTCCTTGAACTGCATCGGTCGTTACCGCGACTGCGAGACGGGGGAGCCGCGCCTGCGTTTGCGGCACGGATCGCCACGCGAGTCGCGTTGCGCGTGGCAAGACGGGAGTGGCGGTTCCGTCTGCTCGGCCTTCGCGTGCGGGAATCCGGCGAGTTCTCATCGAACGAGCAGCCTGCCGGACTGCTTGAACTCAAGGAGGCGTTCGACCGGCTTCCGCCTCGTCAGCGGGCAGTGGCAGTCCTCCGTCTCTACGTCGGGCTTACCGAGCGGGAAACCGCCGCCGCGCTCGGCTGCTCGGTCGGAACCGTGAAGCACCAACTCCACGACGCCCGGCAGACGCTCACGAACTACCTGAGCCCCGGCTCGGGTGTGCGACGAAAGGATCAACGATGACGAATACAGACACGGAGCGCGAGATGGTCAGCGATGCCGACATCCAAGCCATGTTGGAAGCGTTCTCGGGGTCAGCCGAGCCCGTCCTCAGCAGAGCGAGACGACGACACCACATGACACGCCGAGCGCTCATCTTTGTCGCGGCGGGGCTCGCCATCCTCGGGCTCGTCGTGCCCGGATCGTTGGCGCTGGTCGGTACGTTCTCTGAGACGCCGCAGCAGTTCATCAACGATGAGAACCAGCCCTTGAACGCTAGGGAAGTGGTCGAGCAGTACATGACGCAGTTGGACAGGCTGAATAGCGGTGCGACCACGCGGCAGCGAGCAGTTGTGCCCACGCTTTCGAGTGTCCAGCGCGTCGTGACGGCGAACACGCCGGAGGGGGAGTATGGCGTCTATGCGCTGGGATTCTCCGACGGAACGACGGGCATCGGGGTCATCAGTTCAGCGACGGGAGACGTTGCGGGGCTGAGCGTGGGAATCGAGCCTTGCCCACCTGGCTGGACACTCGAAGCAGGTGGCTCGACAGTGCGGTTGCCTGGCACCACACCGCTCTACATCACCGGTCGCGCTTCGGCGGCAGTCGCGTCCATCGATGTCGTCTACCCCGACGGTCACTCGACGCCCGCCGCGGTCTCGAACGGCTACTTCCTCGCGTGGGTAGTCCCGCTGCCGGGAGCGCCGAACGCGCGTACCGGCTTCTCGCCGCCCGTAACGCTTGTGGCCCGCGACAGCGCCGGGAACGAGATTGGACATCTGTCCGTGCGTGGTGACGGCGACATCCCGCCATCACCGGGCCAGTCAGCACAAGCCCCGGCCTGCGGGTGAGCAAGGTCAATGGACACGACGAGTCTTTCGTGACGGAATGGGGGAGGCGGCGTATCGGTGCCGATGGTGAAGATGAAACTCGTCGCGATTGCGACGGCGCTTGTCGTCGCCGTCCCTGCGGCCTGCGGTGCATCCGCCCAACCCGTACAGCGCCCCTTCGTGCCGCGTGGCGGTGTAGCGAGCGGGCCGAGTAGCGGCTTGTGGGGCGACGGATCGTCGGGGCAGAGCGGGGAGCACGTCGGCTGCATCCGAGGCCGGAAGTTCGCCGTCCTCCTCACCGTCCACAACCGCACGAAGCGCACGATCACGCTCCTTGGTGGCGGCGGGGCGCAGCCGCTCCGCGACGTGATCGAGCGGGTCGCGGTGCAGGTTCTCCTCGCGCCGCCGCCCCCGAAAGGTGACCTATTCCGACCCGGGCTTCGATCCTGGAATGGTCGAGACTCGTCGCCGGTTGCGATACCGGCGGGACGCGACGGGTGGGTGCAGTCGAACTTCCTCATGCGGAGCTGCTCCCGGCTCCACGGCCACGAGGCGGTGATGGTGAACCGCAGCACCACCCTCACCTACAGCACGGGCGGTGCCAAGGGAACGCAAGTCGTCTCGGTGACAGGGGCGCGGATCATCCTGACTCGTGGGCCGCTCCATCCCCGTCTCCCGATCAATCAGGTGGGCTGACGTAGCGAGTCCGCAGCGGTGTCGTCATCTGCGGGAAGTGCGACAGGCCGCTACGCCGAGCCGGAGCACCCGATGGGAGCGGAACTGCGCCCGGACGAGATAGCGGCCCGGTCGCAGTCCATGAACATCCCTGCCTTGCACAACCCCTCGGCTTCGACCTGCGCACGTCTCCGAGCTTCAAGTTCCGCGAGCATGGCCTGCGCCCGTTGGCTCGCGTTGGACGTGTCGAAGCCGAACGACCATCGGGTTCACCGCGAGCGGGCCGAGAAGTTCGACGTGCTTCTTGATGTCCAGCGCGCGATCCGGTAGGGCGAGCGCGCAGACGTCGAGGAGCGGACGCTTGCACGTACCCCCGCAACGGCGCTCTCGCTCGAGCGTGGGCGGAGCGCGCGGGCGTCGCCTCTTCTACGATCCGGCGGTGGCGCGCAGGCAGATCAGCGTCGTCGGCAGCGGTGCAGAGCACGAGCAGCGGGCGGAGGCGGTCGGCCGCCTGCTCGCGGAGCGCGGCGCGACGGTCGTCTGCGGCGGCCGGGACGAGGTGATGGCGGCGGCCGCTCGGGGTGCCAAGTCGGCAGGCGGCGCGACCATCGGAATCCTCCCAGGTGAGAGCCGCGAGGCCGCGAACGAGTGGATCGACCACGCCGTCGTCACGGGCATCGGCCACGCCCGGAACCTGGCGGTCGCCGCATCGGGGGACGCGGTGATCGCCATCGGGGGCGCGTGGGGCACGCTGTCGGAGATCGCGCTCGCGCGGGTGCTCGGCCGCCCCGTCGTCGTGCTCGATCCCGGCTGGGAGGTGGCGGGCGAGGGCGTGGTGCGGGCGCAGACGCCGCAGGAGGCGGTCGAGCTCGCGCTGCGGCTGGCGCGCGGCGCCGTGGAGTGATCGTCCCGCTTCCGACACGGTTCCGTCCCACACGCGTGCGGCTTGTCGCGATAGGCGCGAAAGCGGGTGGTGGGCTGGGGTGCCCCGAGCGAAGAGCCCCGGTGCGAGAGCCGCGGCTCAGCCGAACGTCATGCGCTCGAGGAGCTCTAGCGCCCCCGCCTTGTCGAGCATGTCGTTCAGGTTGCCGCACTTCGGCGACTGCACGCACGAGGGGCAGCCGTGCTCGCACGGGCAGCCCTCGAGCATCCGCGCCGTGTCCTCCACCCAGCCCTCGAACGCCTCGAAGCCTCGCTCCGCGATGCCGACGCCCCCCGGGTGGCCGTCGTAGACGAAGACTGTCGGCTCGCCGGTCTGCGCGTGCGCGTTCGTCGACAGGCCGCCGATGTCCCACCGGTCGCACATCGCCCACAGCGGCAGGAGCGAGATGAGCGCGTGCTCGGCGGCGTGCAGCGTCCCGAGCAGCTTCGGCATCCGCTCGAGCGCGCCGCGTAAGGCCCTGCCGGGCAGAAACCAGATCGCCTCCGTCTCGAACGTCGATGGTGGGAGGTCGAGCAGCTGGAGGTCGAGCACGCTGCCGTCGCGGGTCGAACGACGCTGATAGGCGACGACGTGCTCGGTCACCGACACGCGCCCGAACACCACCTCCACGCCGAGCCGCCGCTCCGTGCGGAGCGCCTGCTCGATTACGGTGGACGTCTCGGTCTTCGCCTGCGTGTACCAGTCGCCCGCGAACGGGTCGACGAGGGCCGTGCCCGCCTCGAGGTCGAGCCGGCGCACCAGGTACGCCTCGCCGAGGTGGAGGTAGACCGCTCCCTCGTGCGCTGCCGTGCACGCCCGCTCACGCTCCAGCGTGCCGAGCACGGAGCCCGTCTCCGCCTCGACGACCAGCACCGGATTGGCGCTCGCCGAGCGCAGCGAGGTCCGCGCCGCCGGGTAGTCGCGTCCTGCCCACACGAAGCCGGCCGGTGTCCGCCTGAGCTCGGGAAGCGCAGCGGCCCGCTCGAGCGCGGCCTCGCCGAGGATGGCGCGGTCGTCGTCACCGAGCGGTCCCTCGAAGGCGGCGGCGAGCAGGTGGCCGTCGAGGATTCGCGGGTTCGCGTGGTCGAGGATGGCTGCCTCGACTCGGCGCCCGAGGAGCGTCTCGGGCTCGCGCATGAAGTACTGATCGAGGGCGTCCTCGCTGGCGACGAGGACGGCCAGCCCGTGTGCGCGCCGGCCGGCGCGACCCCACTGCTGCCGCAGGCTCGCCACCGTGCCGGGGAAGCCAACCGAGACGACGCAGTCGAGGAGTCCGATGTCGATCCCCAGCTCGAGCGCGTCCGTCGCGGACACCCCGAGCAGCTCACCCTCGGCCAGGCGGCGCTCGATCTCCCGCCGCTGCGGCGGCGTGTACCCCGCCCGGTAGGGGGACAGGCGACCCTCGTACTCCGGACCGAGCCGTTCGAGCGCGAAGCGGTGGATGAGCTCAGCCGCCTTGCGGCTCTTCGCGAAGCAGAGCGTGCGCAGGCCGCGCGAGACGAGCTCCGCGAGCAGCTTCGCCCCCTCGCCGAGCGCGCTCGCGCGCAGCCACAGCTCCTCGTCGATCAGCGGCGGGTTCCACAGGCAGACGGTTCGCTCAGCTCGCGGCGCGGTGTCGACGGAGACGACCGAGACGTCCGTGCCCACGAGCTCGCGGGCGAGCTCTCCCGGATTGGCGATCGTGGCCGAGGCGAGCAGGAACTGCGGCTCCGAGCCGTACGCGCGCGCCACCCGGCGGAGGCGCCTGAGCACGTTCGCGACATGGGATCCGAACACGCCGCGGTAGACATGCGCCTCGTCGACGACCACGAAACGCAGGTTGGAGAGCACATCCCCCCAGCGGTCGTGGTGCGGGAGCACGCCGACGTGGAGCATGTCCGGATTGGAGAGGACGAGGTTCGCCCACGTCCGGATGCGCCAGCGCCGGGCGGGCTCAGTGTCACCGTCGTAGATGGCAGCGCGCAGCCCCGGCGGGCGGTGCCGGCGGAGCGCCCGCGCCTGGTCCTGCGCGAGCGCCTTCGTCGGGTACAGGTAGAGCGCGCGGACGCGCGGCTCGCGCGCGATCGCATCGAGGACGGGGAGGTTGAACGCGAGCGACTTGCCGCTCGCCGTCGGCGTGGTCACGATCACGTGCTCGCCGCGCCGCACCCGCCCCCAGACGTCGGCCTGGTGGGCGTAGAGCCCGGCGATTCCCTGCGCCGCGAGGACGTGCGCGACGCGCGGGTCGAGGTCGTCCGGCACCGGCTGCACGCGCGCCGTCTGTGCGGGCTCGCAGCCGAGGTACGCGACCTCCTCGCCGACGAGGAGGTCGTCCCACAGGGCGACGTCGGCGCTCGTCAGGGTCTTCCTACCGCCTGGGGCGGGAGGGAAGGCCGGCGCACAGCCGGCGCACAATCGACACGCACTCGTACGCTGCTTCCTCCTACCATGCTCCTACCCCGTGGGCGGGTGGGGGATCGGGACGGGACCTCCCACCGGGTGGCGCCGACGCGGGCCGGAAGCCGGCGCAGGACACGTTCAGCGTCACGATCTTGCCCTTCTCGACCTCGGCGTATCCCGTGTGGTCGTTCTCCTGCCAGCCCTTGTCGGGATTGCGCCCGCGCGTGTGCCAGCGGATGCGCAGGCGGTCGGCGACCGGCGTCACCTCCGCGTCGAGGAGCTCGAAGCCGTCCGCGTCACCGAACCAGGCGCGGAAGCGGTCTGCCGCGGCCTCGGGGCCTTCGAGCTCGCGCAGCGATCTCGGCGTGAGGATGCGGACGCGCGCCCCGGCGGCGAAGCACGCTGCGAGGGCGTCGAAGTCGCGTGCCCGCACGGCGCTCACGAGCTGCTGTCCCACGTCCTCCCGCACGGGACGACCGTAGCAGCGGCCGGGAAGGGCGTAACGTTCACTCGCCGATGCCGAAGGCCGTTCCACGCTGCCTCACCATCGCCGGCTCCGACTCCGGCGGTGGCGCCGGGATCCAGGCCGACCTGAAGGCGTTCGCCGCAGCGGGCTGCTTCGGGACGAGCGTGATCGTCGCTCTGACCGCCCAGAACACGGTCGGCGTGAGCGCGGTGGAGGAGGCCTCCCCCTCGTTCGTCGAGGCGCAGCTCGACGCCGTCTTCTCGGACATCGGCGTCGACGCGGCAAAGACCGGGATGCTCTTCTCCCGCGCCGTCGTCGAGACCGTGGCCGGCTACCTCGCCCGCCACCCGGTGCCGCTCGTCGTCGACCCGGTGATGGTGGCGAGCTCGGGCGCCCGGTTGCTGCGCGAGGACGCGGTCGAGACGCTCGTCGCCCGGCTCTTCCCGCTGGCGACCGTGATCACGCCCAACCTGCTCGAGGCGGAGGCGCTTGCCGGCGGCCCGGCGCCGCGCGACGAGCTCGCCCGCCGGCTGCACGCGCTCGGGCCGGGCGCCGTCATCGTCACCGGCGGCCACGGCGAGGACGCTGTCGACACGCTGTACGACGGCCAGCGGCTCGTGCACATCGCGGTGCCCCGCCACGCCGTCGCGGCGACCCACGGCGCCGGGTGCACGCACTCCGCCACCCTGGCGGCGATGCTCGCCCACGGCTTCGAGCTCGAGGAGGCCGCACGGCGGGCGGCGAGCGCGGCCGCCGAGGCCGTGCGGCACGGGCTCGACTGGATCGGCGCCGGCGAGGGGCCGGTGGACGTCCTCCACCTGGCAGGCGATGAAGCTGGCTGATCTCGGCGAGTTCGGCCTCCTGGCCGAGCTCGAGCGCCGCGGGCTGGCCGTGGGGATCGAGCACGACGCCGCCGAGCTCGGCGGCGGGCTGGTCGTTACCCACGACGTCCTCGTCGAGCGGGTGCACTTTCGCCTCGACTGGCTTCCCTGGCGCGAGCTCGGCTTCCGTGCGGCAGCGGTCAATCTCAGCGACCTCGCCGCCTGCGGCGCCGAGCCGCAGGCGCTCGTCGTCGGCCTCGGCCTGCCGCGCGAGACGGATGCCGCCTCTGCCGTCGAGCTGTACGAGGGGATCGCCGAGGCGGGAGTGCCGGTCGTCGGCGGCGACACGACTGCCTCCGAGCGCGTTCTCGTGGCCGTGACCGCGCTCGGCCGCTCCGAGCGGGTGCCGGGGCGCGCCGGCGCCCGACCCGGCGACCTCCTCGTCGTCACCGGGCCGCTCGGACGGGCCGGCGCCGCCTTCCGCCGGGGCGGCTACGCGCGGCCGCCGCTGCGCCTCGCGGAGGGCCGCCGGCTCGCGGCGCACGCGCACGCGATGCTCGACCTCTCCGACGGGATCGCGCCCGATGCCGGGCACATCGCCGAGCGCTCCCGCTGCCGGGTCGTGGTCGAGCTCGACCGCGTACCGCTCGCCGACGGCGCGGTGCTCGACGACCTCGGCTTCGGCGAGGACTACGAGCTGCTCGCCGCCGTCGCCGATCCGGGGGAGCTGCCGGTCGTCGGCCGCTGCGAAGAAGGGTCGGGCGTCGAGCTCGTCCACGCCGGCCGGCCGTACGCGCTGCCCGGCTTCGAGCACTTCCGCGCGTCGGGCGTCTCGTTTTCGGAGCGTGAACCGGTCTCTTCGCAGGGGTGGAAGGGCGTCCAGCAGCGGGGTTCCAAACGGCGATGACGGAGGCTCGGCGAGAACGAGCCGAGCTTCAACAGCCGAGGACAGGGCGCCGACGAGCCGAGCGATCTCGACTTCCTGGTCGATCTGGAGTCAGGCCGCGGCCTGCTCGATCTCGCCGGCCTGCTCGGCGATCTTCGAGACCTCCTCGGCCGCGAGGTCGACGTCGCGACACGGAACGGGCTGCGGGAGCGGATTCGCGATCGCGTCCTTGCGGAGGCCAGGGCGATTTGAGGAGCTCGAACGGCCTCGTCCGGCGGCTGTGGAGCTACGGCAACGTCCTCCGTGACGACTGGCTCGTCGGAGCGGCGTCGAGGCGCTTGTGTGCGAGCCGCGCCTGGCCCTATGCGCTCGAGCTCGCGTCCGCGAGCCACCTGCTCCAGGCCTGCTCGAAGTGCGAACGCGGACGCGCCCCGACCACGGTCGCCTGCGGCTCGCCGTGCTCGAAGAGGATCGCGGTCGGGATCGAGAGGACGCCGAAGCGGGAGGCGAACGCCGGGTGCTCGTCGATGTTCACCTTCGCGAACAGGACGGTCGGGTGCTCCTCGGCGAGCGCCTCCAGGATCGGCGTCACCGCCCGGCACGGGCCGCACCACGGCGCCCAGAAGTCGACGACGACCGGCGTCTGCGCACGGAGAACGATGTCCTCGAAGGTGTCGTCGCCGACCTCGAGCACGGCCTCGCAGTTATAGCCGCCCGGCGAGCGCGGCCACGCGCAGAGCGGGCACCCGCACCACCGCCTCGAGGACGATCTGCTTCGTCATCTTCGAGCTGCCGCTCCTGCGGTCGGCGAAGATGATGGGAATCTCGGCGACCCGGAAGCCGGCACGGATCGCGCGGTACGTCGTCTCGATCTGGAAGGCGTAGCCGCGGCTCCCGATGCGGTCGAGCGAGATCGCCTCCAGCACCTCGCGCCGGTAGCACTTGAAGCCGCCGGTGAGGTCGCGCACGGGTACGGACAGGAGCGTGCGCGCGTACAGCGAGCCGCCCCACGAGACGGCGTGCCGGACGAGCCCCCAGTTCTCGACGCCTCCCCCGGGGACGTAGCGGGAGCCGAGGACGAGATCGGCGCTGCGCGCCGCCCCGAGCAGGCGGGGGACGTCGCGCGGGTCGTGCGAGAAGTCGCAGTCGATGGTGACGACGAGGTCGGCGCCGTCTGCCAGCGCACGGCGGAAGCCGGCGACGTAGGCGGGTCCGAGGCCCTCCTTCCGTTCCCGGTGCAGGACGTCGACGTGGCCGAGCAGCGCGGCGAGCCGGTCGGCTTCGCGACCCGTGCCGTCCGGCGAGGCGTCGTCGATCACGAGCACCCAGCCCCCGTGCGGGAGCACGCCGCCGAGCGCGCGCAGCATCGGCTCGAGGTTGTCGCGCTCGTTGTAGGTGGGCAGGCACACGGCGACGGACGGCACGGCGCCTATCATCGCCGGCATGGCGCGCACCCTGCCGGGGAACGCAGACATCGCCGAGCAGTTCGAGCTTCTCGCCGACCTGCTCGAGATCGAGGGCCACGACACCTTCCGCGTCCTTGCCTACCGCCGCGCGGCCGCTCGCATCCGGGAGACGGGCGGCTCGGTCGCCCAGCTCGCGCTCGAGGGCAAGGCGAAGCAGCTGCAGGGGATCGGCAAGACGATCGAGGAGAAGATCGTGCAGATCGTCGAGGACGGCGAGGTGCACGCGCTGACGAAGCACAAGCAGCTCGTCCCGGGCGGCGTGGTCGCGTTCATGCACCTGCCGGGGCTCGGTCCGAAGACGGCCCGCCGCATCTGGCGGGAGCTGGGGGTGACCACGCTGGAGGAGCTTCGTCGCGCCGCCGCCGAGCAGCGTCTGCGCACGCTCACGGGGCTCGGTGCGAAGACCGAGGAGACCATCCTCCGCTCGCTCAATGCACGGACGGCGGCACCTGCCGAGCAGCGCACCCTGCTCGGAGTCGCGCTCCCCGCCGTGGTGGCGGCGGTGGACGAGCTGCGCCGCCACCCGGCTGCTGTGAAGGTGTCCGAGGCCGGCAGCGTCCGCCGCCGGCGCGAGACGGTCCGCGACCTCGACATCATCGCCACCGCGACCGACGCCGAGGCGCTCATCGCCCACTTCGTCGGGCTCGACTGGGTGGTCGAGGTGGTCGCGAGGGGCGGGACGAAGGCGACGGTGCTGGCGGCGAACGGGCTCCGCTTCGACCTCCGCGTCGTGCCGCCCGAGTGCTACGGCAACCTGCTCCAGCACTTCACCGGCTCGAAGCTGCACAACGTGGCGCTGCGCGAGGACGCCGTGCGGCGTGGCCTGTCGGTCTCCGAGTACGGCGTCACGGTCGTCGACACGGGCGAGGTGGTGACGCACGCCGACGAGGCCGAGCTGTACGCGTTCCTCGGCTACCAGCTCGTCCCGCCGGAGCTGCGCGAGAACGCGGGCGAGCTGGAGGCGGCGAGGACGGGCTCGCTGCCCACGCTCGTCGAGCTGCGGGACGTGCGCGGCGACCTGCACGCACACTCGAGCTGGTCGCCAGACGGGAAGGCGACGATCGAGGAGATGGCGCTCGCAGCCCGCGCTCGCGGCTATCGCTACCTCGCCGTCACCGATCACTCGCACTCCCTGCGCGAGGGGCGGATGGAGGCGCAGGACGCCGAGATCGACGCGCTCAACGAGCGGCTCGCGCCGTTCCGGCTCCTCAAGGGCGTCGAGGCGAGCATCAAGGCGGACGGGACGCTCGACCTCCCCGACGAGGTGCTGGCGGATCGCGACTGGGTGGTGGCGTCGCTGCACACCTCCTTCGACCGCGATCCGACGGGCCGGGTGCTCGCAGCCATGGACAACCCGCACGTGGACTGCATCGGCCATCTCACCGGTCGCAAGATCGGCAAGCGGCCGGGGGCGTCGCTCGACGTCGAGCGCGTCGTCGAGCGGGCGCTGGAGACGCGCACCGTGCTCGAGATCAACTCGCAGCCCGACCGGCTGGACATCCCGGACCGGGTCGCGCGGGTGGCCGGTGAGGCGGGCGTTCCCGTGGCGGTGACGAGCGACGCGCACCGGGTGGCGGCGCTCGCGTACGTCGAGCTCGGCGTCGCCCAGGCCCGGCGTGCGTGGCTGACGAAGGAGCAGGTGCTGAACACGCGCACGTGGCCGCGGATCGCGAAGATGCGCCGGTGAGCTACCGTGCGGTCGTCTTCGACCTGTGGCAGACGCTCGCCGTGTTCGACGTCGCGGCCGCGCGGGAGACGAACAGGCGCATGGCCCTCTGCCTCGGCGTCTCCGACGAGCGTTTCGTCGAAGCCTGGAACGCCTTCTCGCTGCTGCGCTCGACCGGGCCGCTCCTCGCTGCCGCCCGCGCCGTGTGCACCGAGCTCGGCGTCGAGGACGAGCGGGCGGAGGAGCTCGTCGCCATCCGCCGCGCTGACATGGGCCGGACGCTCGCTCTCCGCGCCGACGCGGAGCCGACCGTGGCCGAGCTCCGGCGCCGCGGCTTCGAGCTCGGGCTGATCACGATCTGCTCCGAAGACACCGCCGAGGCGTGGGAGGAGACGCCGATCGCGCGCTCGTTCGGCGCCACCGTCTTCTCCTGCCTCGTCGCGCTGTGCAAGCCCGACCGGCGGGTGTACGAGCTCGCCTGCGCCCGGCTGGGCGTCGAGCCGGGCGAGTGCCTGTTCGTCGGCGACGGCGCGAACGAGGAGCTGCCGGGCGCCGTCCGGGCGGGCATGGATGCCGTCCAGCTGCGCGTGCCGGGCGAGGAGCGGGCGGCCGGGGCGGAGTCGTGGACCGGGCCCGTCATCACCTCGCTCGGGGAGGTGCTGGCGCTCGTATGAGCTTTCGCGAAGACGGGCAGGCGGCTCTCGAGTGGGCGGCGCGCTACCTCGAGCACGTCGGCGGCTACCCGGTGCTGGCGCAGGTGCGGCCGGGAGACATCCGCTCGCGCCTCCCCGCCTCGGCGCCCGAGCGGGCGGAGCCGTTCGCGCACGTGCTCCGCGACCTCGACGAGATCCTGCTTGCGGGGATCACCCACTGGCAGAGCCCGCGCTTCTTCGCCTACTTCGCGACCACCGCGTCGGAGCCGGGCATCCTGGCCGAGCTCCTCGTCGCCACCCTCAACCAGGTGGCGTTCATCTGGCGGACGTCACCCGCCTCGACCGAGCTCGAGGCGGTCGTGCTCGACTGGGTGCGCGAGCTGCTCGGCCTTCCCGCCGGCTGGCACGGCCACATCGAGGACACCGCCTCGACCTCGACGCTGGCGGCGCTGATCGCGGCGCGGCACGCCACCGGCCGCAACGTCGTCGTCTGCTCCGAGCACGCGCACTCCGCGAGTGACAAGGCGGCGCGGATGCTCGGCATGGAGCTGCGCAAGCTGCCCGTCGACGACGAGTTCCGGATGCGGGTCGACTGGGCCGACCTGTCGGATGCCGCCGCCCTCGTCGCCACCGTCGGCACCACCTCCAGCGCCTCGGTCGACCCCGTGCCGGCAGCCGCCGAGGCGTGCGCGCGCGCGGGCGCCTGGCTGCACGTGGATGCCGCCTACGCCGGCTCGGCGATGGTCTGTCCCGAGCTGCGCTGGGCGTTCGCGGGCGTCGAGCGCGCCGACTCGCTCGTCGTCAACGCGCACAAGTGGCTCGCGACGCCGATGGACTGCTCGCTCGTGTGGACGAGCCGGCCGGCCGAGTGGCGCGACGCGTTCACGCTCGTCCCCGAGTTCCTGCGCACGGGCGACGAGGCGGAGCTCAACCTCAGCGAGTGGGGCCCGTCGCTCGGGCGCCGCTTCCGCTCGCTGAAGCTGTGGGCGGTCGTCCGCTGCCACGGCCGCGAGGGCCTGCAGCGGCTGATCCGCGAGCACGTCCGCCTCGCGCGGGTGTTCGAGGAGTGGGTGCGGGCGGAGCCCGGCTGGGTCGTGTGCGCACCGCGCCACTTCTCGCTCGTCTGCTTCCGCCTGGACGCGCCGGACGAGGAGAACGAGGCGCTGCTCGAGCGCGTCAACGCCACCGGGGAGGTGTTCCTCTCGCATACGCGGCTCGCCGGCCGCTACGTGCTGCGGCTCGCGATCGGGAACGCGCGGACGAGCGAGGACGACGTGCGGCGGGCATGGGAGGTGCTGCGGCGCGAGGCGGCTGCGCTGCGCTGAGAGGCGACCCCGCGCCCGGGCCGAGCGGGGCGTGGGGCGGCCGGTCCGGCCGGGGCGGTCCGGCTGGCCGGCCGGAATCGACGGGCGGGCCGGACGCCGCGTGCGCCGCTTCGCCCGGTTTGGCGCACATCCGGCGCACATCCGTCACCCATGCGTGCGTCGCGCCCGGATACGCTGAGCAGCGGGTGGAGGCGCGGGGTGGCCCCGGCCCGTCAGCCGTCGGCGAGGGCCTGGATCGCGGCGTCGTGCAGCGCCACCCGGTAGCGCCACAGCGCCCGTCCGGTCGCGAGTAGGCGGCCGCGAATCGGGCCGGCGAGCTCGTCGACCGTTCCCCAGCGGGCGGCGGCGATCTCATGCGTGTCGCGCGGCACGAGCTCGTCCGCGTCCGTCGTCGCGGCGAGCACGTGTGTCTCCCACGGAAGAGCCTCGGTGCGGAAGCGGAAGACAGCTCGCGCGTGCACGAGGTAGCGCTCGAGCGTCACCGCCGCGCCGATCTCTTCGAGCGCCTCCCGGACGACGCCGGCGGCGAACTCCTCTCCCGGCTTGACGCCGCCGCCCGGAGTCCGCCAGATCCCCGTCTCGAAGTGCGGTTTGCGGATCAGCGCCAACCTGTCGCCGTTCAGAACGAACAGCGTGACGTCGTGCCGGCGCGCCGGGTCGCGGGCGACGAGGTCGCGCTCCCGCTCGGTCACCTCGCCCTCCCATGCGAGCAGGATCGGCCGCCCGAGCTCGGCACGGACGCGCGCGAGGACAGTCTCGTCGATGTGCACCGGGCCAGACTAGAGGCGCCGCAGCAGGTCGGCGAGGCGCGACGGGTCGGCGACGACGAGGTCGGCCGCCCGGCCGAGCTCCGGCGGCCCCTCCTCCGAGGCGACGGCGATGCGGACGGCGAGCTCGAGCCCGTCCAGCGCGCGGAAGGCGTCGAGGTCGGTCGCGTCGTCGCCGGCGTACAGCGCGCGGCGCAGGCCGGCTTCCTCCACAAGCCGGCGTACCGCCGTGCCCTTGTCGGCGTCGACCGGAGGGCGCACCTCCAGCACCATGCGCCCGAAGCGTGGCCGCAGCCCCGTTTCCCTCGCTCGCGCTGCCACGGTGGAGAGGTAGTCGAGCGCGCCTTTCGGGTCGCGGGCCGTGCGGTAGTGGAAGGCGAGCGTCAGGCGCTTCCCGGGCTCGGCCTCCCAGTCGACCGATCGCGCGAAGTCGGCGAGCACCTGCGCCCAGCGGGGGGCGGCCGGATCGAGCTCGAGCCCGTGCTCGCCGACGTAGCGGACGCCGGCGGCGCCGACGACTCGGGCGGCGTCCTCGCCGGTGCGGCCGCTGATGCAGGCGACGAGGCCGTAGCGCCGCGCCAGCCGCTCGAGCTCCCGTCGCGTCGCTTCCGGGACCACGGCCTCGTGCGGCCGCGGCGCGATCGGCGCGAGCGTCCCGTCGACGTCGAGCAGGAGCGCCGCGCGGGGCGGGTCCTGGGCGAGCCGCGCGAGCAGTGTGCCGGCGCCCACCCTCGTAGAATAGGAGCGTGCGCCTCGTCCTGATCGGGCTGGCGGCCGGGTTCTTCGGGGCGCTCTTCGGAGTCGGCGGCGGCATCGTCATGGTGCCGCTGCTGATCGCCGTCGCGGCCTTCTCGCCGCGGCCGGCGATGGCGACGTCGCTCGCCGCCATCGGCCTCATCTCGCTCGAGGGCGTCGTCTTCTACGGCCTGCACGGCGACCTGAAGCCGGTCGACGCGGTCGTGCTCGGAGTGCCGGCCGCGATCGGCGTGGTGCTCGGCACGGCGCTGCAGCAGCGGCTCCAGAACACGACGCTCGCGCTCGCTTTCGCCGTCCTGCTCGCCGCCGTCGCCATCCGGCTGTTCGTCTGATGGACGTCGTGCTCGCGATCGCCCTCGGTCTCGTCGCCGGCCTCCTCGCCGGGCTGTTCGGTGTCGGCGGCGGCATCCTGTTCGTGCCGACGCTCACGCTCGCCCTGGGGCTCGAGCAGCACCACGCCCAGGCGACGTCGCTCCTCGCCATCCTGCCGACCGCCGCCGTCGGCGTGTGGAGGCAGTACCGGTACGGCAACCTGCTCTGGAGACCGTCGCTCGTGCTCGGGCTGGCGGGGATCGGCGGTGTCGCCGCAGGCGGCTTCCTGGCCGAGTCGCTGCCGGGCCAGGCGCTGAGGCGGCTGTTCGGCGCGCTCCTGCTCGCGACCGCCGCTCAGATCGTCTGGCGAGTCGTGCGCGAGCGCTGACGCCGAGGGCGCCGAAGACCGCCTGCCGGCTCCTGCGATACTTCGCGGCCGTGATCGGACGCCGCAGCGTCGCGCTCGCCCTCCCGATCATCGCCGTCGCCGCCGCGGCTGCGACGCTCCCTGCGCACGGGGGCACGGCCGCCGCACACGCGCGCACGAGGGCGTACGGGATCCAGGTGCAGCTTCCGAACCAGCAGCCGATCGTCGCCGGGTTGCACGAGGCGCCGCCGTCGGCGAGCGGGGCGGACGGGAGCTTCTCCTACCCGGACGACGGCTCGCTGGTGAGCGCCCGCACGCTGGCCGGCCGCGGCGCGCTGCTCGGCGCGGGAGCGACGGCGAGGGCCGGCAGCGACGTCACCGGGCTCAGCCTGTTCGGCGGCGAGATCACGGCCGACGCGGTCGTCGCGCGCGTGACCGCGAACGCCTCCGGCTCGGTCGACTTCACCGGCTCGTCCCTGACCAACCTCGTCGTCCTCGGTCAGCCGGTGACCGCCCAACCCCACCTTCGCGTTCCGCTCGCTGACTGGGGCCACGCGATCGTGCTCGAGGAGGAGGTGCAGCCGGCACGGGCGTCCTCGGCCGAGCGACGCGGCTGGCTGACCGCGCTCGACGTGTGGCTCGACGCCTCCCACGACGGCCTGCCGCCCGGGACGAGGATCCTCGTCGGCTACGCCGATGCGACCGCGACCATGCCGCCCTCGACCGCGCCGCCCTCGACCGCGCCGCCCGCGTCCCCACCCGAGCAGGCGCCCCTGCCCGCGCCGGCTCTCCCTCCGCTTCCCGTCCTCCCGGCCCCGGCGCCGCCGCCCGTCGCGCCTCCGCCGCTCGCGCCCCGCCGGGCAGTGCACGTCGTTTCGCCGCGGCACCAAGCCGCCATCGCCCACACCCGCTTCTCGCCGGCCCCCGTCGTGCCTGTGACGCTGCGGCCGGCGATCACGGCGCGCGGCTACGTCTTCCCCGTCTACGGACCATCGGGCTACGGCGACAGCTTCGCGGCGCCGCGCAGCGACGTGCACGGCGGCTGGCACCACGGCGACGACATCTTCGCCCCGCTCGGCGCGCCGGTCCTGGCGGTGGCAGACGGCACGGTCTTCTCCGTGGGGCCGAACCCGATCGGCGGCAACCGGCTGTGGCTCCAGGACGAGAGCGGCAACCAGTTCTACTACGCCCACCTGTCCGCGTACACGCCGCTCGCCCGGGACGGCGCGCGCGTGCACGCGGGCGACGTGCTCGGCTTCGTCGGCAACACGGGCGATGCCGAGGGAGGGCCGTACCACCTCCACTTCGAGATCCACCCGGCCGGGCTGCTCTTCCTCGGCTACGACGGCGTCGTCGACCCGACCCCCTACCTGGACGCCTGGTGGCATGTGCGCGACATTCGCTTCCCGGCGGGCCTGGCGTGGGCGCCCCAGCCGCTGCGCACGCATCTGCCGCCCGCCGGCGCCCTCCTGCTCCAGAGCACCGACATCTCGACGGCGACCGGGCTCGACCCGCGCTCGCTCGAGCGCGTGCTGCAGGCGGGCGGGACAGCCGGCTCTTGACGTCCGGCTGCCCCGCGCTCGTCCTGCGAGCTAGGAGACGTGCGCGCTTCCGCCGTTCGGCGAGGCGGCGCGCATCTCGTGCGCGCCGAGCACCTTCCCCTTCACCCAGCGGCGCGTCTCGGGACCCGTGAACGGGTTGAAGAAGACGCCGATCGCGACGCCTCCGAGCAGAAACGCCAGGTTGCGCATCCGGTGCGAACCCGCGCGTTCCCGCTCGACGTGCTGGAGCCGCTCGGCGGCGTGCCGCAGCTCGGCGATGGCGCGGCGGATGTGCTGCTGTACGTCCTCGTCGCGCGCGACGCGGGTCGCGAGCGAGGAGAGGTCACGCTGCGAGGAGAGCTCCTCGTAGAGCGCCCGCGCGGCTGCGAAGGCCGCGCGCAGGTTGTCGCGGAACGCCTCGTCGCGGAGCGCCCGCTCGACGTAGGGCCTGGCCGTCTCCGCGGCGGACATGACGCTGTCCTTCGTCATCGGCATGGCTAAGCTGTCCTTTCGTCGGCTCTCTGCTACGAGTGTACCCCCGATGCGACTTCTGACTCGCGCGGGCGCCTGCGCCCTGCTCGCGGCCGCGCTCGCCGGCTGCGGCGGCGGGGGTGGCGGCGGGGTGCCGGCCGAGCAGACGGTGCGGGCCGCCCACTTCCGCTTCGCCGCGCCGGCGGACTGGAAGACGACGCGAACGGCGCACAGCGTGTCGCTGGGGCCGAAGGCGAGCCCGGCCGAGCTCGTGTCCGTGTCCGTCTTCCCGCTCATCCGTGCCTACACGCCGGCGCTCTTCCCCAAGGTGGTCGGTGAGCTCGACCGCACCGCAGCCACGCTCGCGGCCGACCTCGGCGGGAAGGTGGAGCGCGGGGAGACGGTGCAGGTGGCGGGCATCCGCTCGCGCCAGTACGTGCTCGCCTACAGCCGGGACGGCAGCGACCTGCGGCAGCGGCTCACCTTCGTCCTGCGCGGCAAGACCGAGTTCCAGCTGCTCTGCCGCTGGGCTGCCTCGGGCTCCGAGCCCGAGGCGTGTGCCAGGCTGACCGAGAGCTTCCGCCTGCGCGGGTAGCGACGAGGGCCGCGCGGCGACCGGCCCGGCCCGTCGCCGCTGAACACGCGCGCGGGAAGTGCGATCGTCTGGACCGGCTCGCGCCTGATCGCCTGGAGCGGCTCCCTCTACGAGCGCTTCAACCCGGTGCCGAACGATGGCGCCGAGCTCGACCTGACGGGCTGAGGCCGGGCCGGTCCGCGCTCAGCGGCGGCCGGTCGCGGCGCGGCGCTCCGGCGTCGCCGCCGCCCGAGGGCGCTTCGTCTGCCGGGCGCCGTCGAAGGCGGCGGCGAGCACGTCGTCCACCGTGTCGGCGAGCACGAACGTGAGCTCTTCGCGCGCGGCCGGCGGCAGCTCGGCCAGATCGGGCTCGTTCTCGCGCGGCAGGATGACCTTCGACACCCCGGCCCGCTGCGCCGCCAGCACTTTGTCGCGGACGCCTCCGATTTGCAGCACCTGGCCGGTGAGCGTGATCTCGCCGGTCATCGCCACCTCGCTCGAGACAGGCTCGCCGCGCGCGAGCGAGACGAGCGCCGTCGCGATCGTGATCCCCGCCGACGGGCCGTCCTTCGGGACGGCGCCCGCCGGCACGTGCACGTGCACGTCGTGCTGCGAGAACCAGGCCGGGTCGATGCCGAGCCTGTCCGCGTGACTGCGCACCCAGGAGAGCGCCGCCTGGGCCGACTCCTGCATCACCTCGCCGAGCTGGCCGGTGATGGTCAGCTTGCCCTGGCCCGGGTAGGCGGTCGCCTCGATGAACAGCACGTCGCCGCCGACGGCGGTGACGGCGAGCCCGGTGGCGACGCCGGGATCCGACGTGCGCCTGCGCACCTCGCCGGCGAAGCGGCGCGGGCCGAGCCACTCGCGCGCCCGCTTCTCGTCGATGCGCGTCCTGCGCGCACGGCCCTCCGCGACCTGGCGGGCGGCCTTGCGGAAGAGGTCGGCGATGCGGCGCTCCAGCCCGCGCACGCCCGCCTCGCGCGTGTACTCGCGGACGATCATGCGCAGCACCCTGTCCGTCACCTCGATCTTTGTCGCCTCGAGGCCGTGGGCGTCGAGCTGCTTGGGCACGAGGTAGCGCCGGGCGATGTGCAGCTTCTCCTCCTCCGTGTAGCCGGCGAGCTCGATCACGTCCATCCGGTCGAGCAGCGGCCCCGGGATCGTCTCGACCTGGTTGGCGGTGCAGATGAACAGCACCTTGGACAGGTCGAACGGAAGATCGAGGTAGTGGTCGCGGAAGGCGGTGTTCTGCTGCGGGTCGAGCACCTCGAGCATCGCGCTCGCCGGGTCGCCGCGCCAGTCCGCGCCCATCTTGTCGATCTCGTCGATCATGAACACCGGGTTCTTCGACTCGGCGTCGCGGATCGCGCGGATGATCGTGCCCGGCATCGCCCCGATGTAGGTGCGTCGGTGGCCGCGGATCTCCGACTCGTCGCGGATGCCGCCGACGGAGATGCGCACGAACTGCCGCCCGAGCGCCCGCGCGATCGACTGGCCGAGCGACGTCTTCCCCACGCCGGGCGGGCCGACGAAGCAGAGGATCTGCCCGGACACGTCGCCTTTCAGCTTGCCGACAGCGAGGAACTCCAGGATCCGCTCCTTCACCTTGTCCAGGTCGTAGTGGTCGGCGTCGAGCACCTGCCGCGCCTGCTCGAGGTCGAGGTTGTCCGGGGTCGTCGCGTTCCACGGCAGCGACAGGATCCACTCCAGGTAGGTGCGGATGACGCCGTACTCGGCTGCCGCCGGCGGCAGCTTCTCGAGCCGGGAAAGCTCGCGACTCGCTGCCTTCAGCGCCTCCTCCGGCAGGCCCGCCTCGCCGATGCGCGTGCGCAGCTCCTCGATCTCCGCCTGCTCGTCGTCGCCCTCGCCGAGCTCCCGCTGGATCGCCTTTAGCTGCTGGCGCAGGAAGTACTCGCGCTGCGTCTTGCCGAGCTCCGACTCGACCTCCGACTGGATCTTCGAGCCGAGCTCGAACACCTCGAGCTCGCGTGTCAGGATCGTCGCCGTCTCGCGGAGCCGCTGCTCCACGTCCACGAGCTCGAGCAGGTGCTGCTTCTCGGCTGTCTCCAGCCGCAGCGTCGAGGCGACGAGGTAGGTGAGGATCCCCGGATCGTCGACGTTCGCCGCGGCGAGCTGCAGCTCGTCGGGGAGCGTCGGGACGAGCTCGACGACGCGCGCGAACTGGTTCTGCACCGTCCGGGTCAGCGCCTCGACCTCCTTGCTCTCGACCAGCACGTCCGGGAGGTCGGCGAACTCGCCGACGGGGTACGGCTCCTCGCGCATGCGCCGCACGAGGCGGATGCGCTTGACGCCCTGGACGAGGATGCGCAGCGTGCCGTCCGGGATGCGCATCAGCCGGTGCACGATCGCCGCCGTGCCGATCTCGTAGACGTCGTCGAACCCGGGCTGCTCCGCCTCCGCCTTCCGCACGGTGAGCAGCGCGAGCATGCGGTTCCCGGAGACGACGTCGTCGATCAGCTTGATCGAGCGCTCCTGTCCGATCGCGAGCGGCGTCATCGACTGCGGGAAGACGACCGTCTCCTTGAGCGGCAGGACCGGCAGGGTCGTCGGGATCTCGAGCTCGTGCTCGAGCCCGTGCCCTTCGCCGGCGAGCTCGCTCATCGCAGCGCCCTCACCTCGATCGACACGCGCTCGCGCGGCTTGGCTGCGGGGGCGACCGGGAGCACGATCACGAGCAGCCCGCGCTCGTAGGTCGCCCGCGCCCTGTCCGGGTCGATCGGCTCGGGCAGGGCGATGCGGCGCTCGAAGTGCTCGTACTCGATCTCCAGCCGGTAGTAGGAGAGCCGGCGGTCCGGATGCGGCCGGCGGCGCTCGCCGGCGACGACGAGCGCCTGCTCGGCGACGACCACGTGCACGTCCGCGGGATCGACCCCGGCGAGGTCGACGACGACGCGCAGCTCGGCAGGCTCCTCCGTGCGGATGACGTCGATCTTGGGCCGGAAGCCGCGGCGCACGCCCGAGAAGCGGGGCCCGTGCCAGAGCTCCGTGAACATCTCGCCCAGCTCGATCTCGAGCCGCTCGATGTCGTCGGGTCGTGCGATGCGAGAAGCGTACCGGCCGGCTGGCGTCCCGGACGCGCCTGCGGTTGGAAGTAGCATCCACGGCCGTGAAGGGCGTCGTCCTCGCCGGGGGCACCGGGTCGCGGCTCGATCCGCTGACCCGGATTACGAACAAGCATCTGCTGCCGATCTACGACAAGCCGATGGTCGTGTACGCGATCGAGGCGCTCGTCGGCGCCGGCATCGACGAGATCATGCTCGTCACGGGCGGCACGCACGCCGGCGAGTTTTTCCGCCTGTTCGGCAACGGCCGCGAGCACGGCGTCGACCGCCTGCAGTACGCCTACCAGGAGAAGCCGGGCGGGATCGCGGAGGCGCTCGGCCTCGCCGAACACTTCGTCGACCGCGGCCAGGTCGTCGTCATGCTCGCCGACAACGTCTTCGAGCGCTCCCTCGTCCCCGTCGTCGAGCGGTTCCGCGGCCAGGAGTACGGGGCACGGATCCTGCTCTCGCGCGAGGACGACCCGGAGCACCTCCGCCACCTCGGCGTCCCGGAGCTCGACGACGACGGCCGGATCGTCCGCATCGTCGAGAAGCCGGCGGCGCCGCCGAGCCCGTACGCGGTCACCGGCGTGTACTTCTACGACAGCGCCGTCTGGGACGTGCTGCCGACGCTCGAGCCGTCCGGCCGCGGCGAGCTCGAGATCACCGACGTCAACAACTGGTACGTCGAGCAGGGAGCGATGGAGTACGACGTGCTCGAGGGGTTCTGGGGCGACGCGGGCGAGTCGATCGACGCCTACTACGCCGTCAACGACTTCGTGCGCCGGAACGGCGCCAACAAACGGTGATCGACGGGCTGATCAGGGTCCCGCTCAGGCGCTTCGCCGACGAGCGCGGGTGGCTGATGGAGCTGCGGCGTGAGTCGGCGCTGCCGAAGCCGACGCGGCAGACGAACGTGTCCTTCTCGCGAAAGGGCGTGATCCGCGGCCTGCACTACCACGAGCGCGGCCAGGACGACCTCTTCGTCTGCCTGCAGGGGACGGCGCGAGTCGTCGTCCTCGACCGCTCGACGGGTGAGACCTATTGCGAGGACATCGGCGACGACAACCCGGTCGCCGTCTACATCCCAGGCCGGCACGCGCACGGCTTCGAGGCGCTCACCGACGTTCTCTTCTGCTACCACGTGACGGAGGAGTACGACCCGGTCGACCCGGACGAGCACGGTGTCTGCTGGGCCGACCCGCGCGTCGACCACCTGTGGAGCACGCGATCGCCGATTCTCTCGGCGCGCGACGCGGCCGCGTGCTGCTGACGGGGGCGGACGGCCAGCTCGGCCGCGCGCTGGCGGAGGTGTTCCCGGAGGCGGTCGCCCTGACCCGCGCCGACTGGGACGTGACCTCCCCGCCCCCGTCCAGCCTTGTAACAGACTGTCACTTGGTGCTGCACGCTGCGGCGTGGACGGACGTCGACGGCGCCGAGGCGGATTCCGAGGGCGCGGCGCGCGTCAACGTCGAGGGGACGCGGCGGATCGTCGGGCTTGGCGCGCCGGTCGTCTACTACTCCACGGACTACGTCTTCGACGGCGAGAAGCGATCCCCGTACGTCGAGTCCGACCCCGTGCGGCCGCTGTCTGTCTACGGCCGCTCGAAGCTCGCCGGCGAGCGGGAGGTGCGAGACGGCTGGGTCGTCCGCTCCTCCTGGCTGTTCGGCTGGACGGGCCGGAACTTCGTCCGCACCATGCTCGCGCTCGCCGCGGAGCGCGACGAGGTGGCGGTCGTGGACGACCAGCGCGGCTGCCCCACGTACGTCGGACACCTCGCGGCGGCGACGCGGACGATCCTCATGCTGCCCTACGGCCTCTACCATGTCGCTGCAGACGGCGACTGCACCTGGGCCGAGTTCGCCGAGGCGATCTTCGCCGAGGCGGGGATCCACTGCCGGGTGCGCCGGATCTCCAGCGAGGAGCTCGCGCGACCGGCCCGCCGGCCCGCCTACTCGGTGCTCCGAAGCGAGCGGCCGGGGGCGCCGCGCCTGCCGCACTGGCGCGAGGGCCTGCGCGCCTGTCTGGCCCGCATGGCCTGACCGGCCGCGTCCCCAAACGTCGTACCCCGGGGTCGGCCCGGGGTCAGACGCCGGTGTCGCGAGCTGCGAGTGGCGACTACGCTTCGGCCGTGCGCGTGCTCGTGACAGGTGGGGCCGGCTTCATCGGCTCGCACTTCGTGCGGCGCCTCGCCGAGCAGGGCGAGGAGGTGGTCGTGCTGGACAAGCTGACCTACGCCGGCAACCGCGCCAACCTCGAGGGCGTCGACCACGAGTTCCACCACGGCGACATCGCCGACGCCGGCGCGGTCGCGGCGGCGGCGGCGGGCTGCGAGGCCGTCGTCAACTTCGCCGCCGAGACGCACGTCGATCGCTCGATCCTCGGGCCGGCCGAGTTCATCGTCACCGACGTGCTCGGGACGCAGGTGCTGCTCGACTACGCGCGTCAACACGGGATCCGCCACGTACAGGTCTCGACGGACGAGGTCTACGGGGACGTGCCGCTCGATGCGCCCGCCTGCCTCGAGGACGCGCCTCTGCGTCCCTCCAGCCCGTACTCCGCCTCCAAGGCCGGCGGCGACATGCAGGTGCTGGCCTACGTTCGCACGTACGGCGTCGACGCCTGCATCACCCGCGGGGCGAACACGTACGGCCCTCGGCAGTACCCCGAGAAGTTCCTCCCTCTGTTCGTGACGAACGCCCTCGACGGCGAGCCGCTGCCGGTGTACGGCGACGGGCGCCAGCGCCGCGAGTGGCTGCATGTGGACGACCACTGCGCCGCCATCGAGCTCGTCCTCCGGGAAGGCGCGAGGGGCGAGATCTACAACGTCGGCGGCCAGGAGCGGGAGAACATGGACGTCGTCCGCGCGGTGCTCGAGCTGACCGGCGCCTCGCCCGACCTCGTCCGGCACGTCGAGGACCGCCCGGGGCACGACCGCCGCTACTCGGTCGACTCGTCGAAGCTCGCCGGGCTGGGCTGGCGCCCCCGCCGCGCGCTCGCCGACGGCCTGCGCGAGACCGTCGACTGGTACCGCGAGAACCGTGCCTGGTGGGAGCCGATCAAGTCCGGCGAGTACCGGGAGTACTACGCCCGCCAGTACGCACGGCGGCTCGGGTAGCCCGCCGGCGCCTCGTCCCAGGCTGCCTTCTGTCCGCCCGGCGAAGCCGGCGGGAAGGAACTCGATCCGCGATCGCCAACTCCGAACAGCCCCAACTCCGAACAGGCTGCTCAGAGCCGGTTTCCGCTAGCCTCAGTGAGCCCGCCGCCCCGGGCTCGTGCCGATGCAACGCCGTCTCGTCCTCCTCGCCCTCGCGCTTCCGCTCGGCCTCGCCGGCGCCGCCTGGGGAGGCGGGCGGCAGGCGGACACGGTCACGCAGACGACGTTCGTCATCACCGGTCACGGCTACGGGCACGGAGTGGGCATGGGCCAGTGGGGCGCGTACGCGATGGCCTCCCAGGGCGCGACCTACGACCGGATCCTCTCCTTCTACTACCCGGGCACGACGCTCGCGCCCTCGCCGGTCACGTCGCTGCGCGTGCTCCTGGCCGACACGGCCAAGCCGGTGACCGTGTGGTCGCAGGAGCCGTTCCGCGTCCGCGACGGCACGGGCGCCGTGCGCCCGGTGGCCTCCGGCGAGCTCACCGTCGACCCGTCGCTCAGGGTGCAGCTCGCTGCAGCCGATCCGCCGACGGTCCTCCCCGGCCCGCTCACCCTGCTTCCGGGCGGAGCGCCGCTCGTCGTCGGCCGCCCCTACCGGGGCCGGATCCAGCTGCAGGTCGTCGGCGGCCGGCTCCAGGTCGTCGACGTCGTCGGCCTCGACGACTACGTGCGGGGCGTCGTCACGCGCGAGATGCCGAAGCAGTGGCCGCTCGAGGCGCTGAAGGCGCAGGCCGTAGCCGCGCGCTCGTACGCCGTCGCCACGCAGCAGGCGGGGAAGATCGTCTACGGCGACGTGCGCAGCGAAGCCTACGGCGGCGTCGAGGGCGAGAGCCCTGCCGCCCTGCAGGCGGTTGCCGCGACGAAGAACCAGGTGCTCGTCTACGGCGGCCAGGTGGCGACGACGTACTTCTCCGCCTCTTCGGGCGGGCGCACCGCCGCGCCCACGGACGTGATCCCGAACGCGAAGCCTGTGCCGTACCTGGTGGCGGCGAACGATCCCTACGACGCCGCGTCGCCCTGGCACGACTGGGGCCCGGTTGTGCTCGGGGCTGCCAAGCTGAGCGCGAAGCTGCGTGTCCCCGGGGTGACGGCTGTCACTCCGGTGCCGGCGACGGGCCACGCGCGCGAGATCGTGCTGACGACGCCGACCGGGCAGAAGACGCTCGGCGCGGGCGTCCTGCGCACGGCGCTCGGCCTGCGCTCGACGTTCGTCAAGATCGGAACGCTCACCCTCGGCCGTCCGGCCGGGACGGCGACGCCGGGCGCCACCGTCACCCTGACGGGCGCGGTGCGCGGCGTCAAGGGCGCGGTGATGCTCGAATCATCGACCGGCGGCGGCGCCTGGAGCCCGGGACCTGAGATCAGGCTGGCCGAGGACGGCTCGTTCTCGGTCGAGGTGACGCCGGCCGCGACGACCCGCTACCGGCTCGCCGTCGGCACCGTCAGGTCGACGCCGCTCGTCGTCGCGGTCGACGCGCCCGGCGGGAGTCGCAGCCTCTCCGCCGCGGCGCCGGCCGCGACGGCCTTCCGCGCCTCGAGCGGTCTCTTTGCTCCGGACGACCCGCTCGTCTCGCGCCAGTGGTACCTCGAGCAGGACCGCGCCTTCGACTACTGGCCGGTGCTGCCGTCGCTGCCGCCGGTGCTCGTCGGGCTCGTCGACACCGGCATCGACGCAGGCCATCCGGAGTTCGCCGGCAGGATCGCTGCTGCCAAGAGCTTCGTCGGGGGATCGGTCGACGACCAGCTCGGGCACGGCACCTTCGTCGCCGGCGAGATCGCCGCCGTCGCCGGGAACGGTATCGGCATCGCCGGGATCGGACTCCCCGCCCAGCTCGTCGTGGCCAAGGTGGTCGGAGCGGACGGGACGATCGATCCGGCCGTGGAGGCCAGGGCCATCCGCTGGGAGGTCGACCGTGGGGTGCGCGTCATCAACCTCTCCATCGGGGCCGTCCGCGACCCGAACGACCCCAACGTGGACACCTACTCGCCGGTCGAGGCTGCCGCCGTCCAGTACGCGGTCGCGCACGACGTGCTCCTCGTGGCCGCTGTCGGCAACGGCGACGATGCCCCCTCGCGCCCGTGGCCGTACGCGAGCTACCCGGCGGCGCTGCCGCACGTGCTCGGCGTGAGCGCGCTCGCCCCGGACGGGTCGGTCCCGGTCTTCTCCAACCGGGACCCCCTCTACGACGACGTGGCCGCGCCGGGCGAGAACATCCTCTCCACCTTCCCGCGCTCGCTGACGGCGCTGCGTCCGAGCTGCGCCGACCAGGGGTACTCGGATTGCGGCACGCGCGACTATCGCGACGGCGACGGCACCTCCTTCGCAGCGCCGCAGGTGACGGCGGCGGCGGCCCTGCTCTTCTCCGTCCGCCCCTCGCTGACGGCGAGCCAGGCGGCGACGCTGATCGAGCGGACGGCCGACGACGTCAACCCTGCGACCGGCTGCTCGCAGTGCAGCATCGGCCGGGACGCCCTGTCGGGCTGGGGCAGCCTCGACATCCTCGCCGCGCTGCGGGCGCTCGACGGCCCGCTCCCGGCTCCCGACCGGCTCGAGCCCAACGACGACGCCGGGCCGCTGGCGCCGAGGATCTGGGGCAGCAGCTCGGTCGTGCGGGCGACGCTCGACTACTGGGACGATCCGATCGACGTCTACCGCGTGAAGCTCGCCGCCGGTCAGACGGCCGCCGTGTCGGTGCACGCGGCCAAGGCGGACGGCGTCCGGCTCGTGCTGTGGAAGCCGGGGACGAAGCACGTCACGGGCTCGCCGCAGCTCCTGCGCAGCCGCCGGCTGGTCGAGTCGCGCCGAAGCGGACGGACGCAGAGCTTCACCTACCGGGCCGCAGCCGCCGGCTGGTACGACCTCGAGGTGCAGCTCACGAGGCCGGGCTCCGGCCCGTACACCTTGCGCGTCGCGAAGACGGACTGACCGGGCGCCCGTGAAGCTCGACGCGACGATCGCCGCCGGCCCCGAGCGGAGCGCGGAGCTGGCGGCCGGGCTCGAGCGTGCCGGCTACGACGGCGTCTGGTCGGCGGAGACGACGCACGATGCCTTCCTTGCGCTGGCGACCGCGGCGACTGCGACCGCGCGTGTCACGCTCGGCACGGCCGTCGCCACGGCGTTCACCCGTAGCCCGATGGTGACGGCGATCGCCGCCTGGGACCTGCAGCGCGCCAGCCGCGGCCGGTTCGTGCTCGGGCTGGGGACGCAGGTGCGCGCGCACAACGTGCGCCGCTTCTCCGTCGCCTGCGAGCCGCCCGCGCCCAGGTTGCGGGAGCTCGTCGAGGCGCTCCGCCACATCTGGGGTGCGTTCCAGGGCGAGCATCGGCTCCGCTTCCGCGGCCGCTTCTACCGGCACGACCTGCTCACCCCGTTCTTCGACCCGGGGCCGATCGAGTGGCCCGCGCCGCACGTCTACCTTGCCGCGGTCACCCCGTCGATGTATCGGCTCGCGGGCGAGGTGGCAGACGGCGTGCACGTGCACCCGCTCCACAGCGCGCGCTACCTGCGCGAGGTGGCGCTCCCGGCGCTCGGCTCGCGGCGGCCCCGTCCCGTCCTCGCCGGCTCGGTCTTCGTCTGCCTCCCCGGCGACGAGCGCGCGGTGCGGGAGCAGATCGCCTTCTACGCCTCCACCCCGACCTACCGTCCGGTGCTCGACACGCACGGCCGGGGGGAGCTGTCCGAGCGGCTGCACCGCCTCCAGGCTCGCGGCGAGGTCGCGGCGATGGCCGCCGCGGTCGACGACGAGCTGCTGGGCGAGGTGGCGGTCGGGGCGTCCTCGTGGCCGGAGGCGGCCCGGCGTCTCCGCGAGCGCTACGCGGGTCTGCTCGACCGCGTCGGCGTCTACCGGCTCGGCTTCCCGGAGTCCGCACAGGAGGCGGCCGCGATCGCGGCCGCCTTCCGGGAGGCGGGCGGGTGAGGCGGCCACTGCGGGTGGGCCTGCAGCTGCCGGAGGTCGAGCGGGACGTGCGCTGGCCCGAGTACGCGGCCATGTCCCGTGCGGCCGAGAACGCCGGCTTCGACTCGATCTGGCTCGGCGACCACCTGCTCTACCGCGGCGACGGGCGCGAGGAGCGCGGGCCGTGGGAGGCGTGGACGCTCCTCGCCGCGCTGGCGGCGGTGACGGGGCGGGTGCGCCTCGGCCCGCTCGTCGCCTGCGCCTCCTTCCACCCGCCGGGGCTTCTCGCCAAGATGGCGTCGACCGTGGACGAGGTGTCGGGCGGGCGGCTCGTGCTCGGGCTCGGCGCCGGCTGGAACGAGACCGAGTACCGCGCCTTCGGCCTCCCCTACGACCGGCGCGTGTCCCGTTTCGAGGAGGCGTTCGCGATCGTCCGCCGGCTGCTCGCCGGCGAGCGGGTGACGCTCGAGGGTCGCCACTGGCAGGCGCGGGACGCCGTGCTGCTACCGCGGCCGGCGCGGCGCGTGCCGCTGATGGTCGGCTCGAACGGCGAGCGGATGCTCGCAATCACGCTGCCGCACGTCGACGCATGGAACACGTGGTACCTCGACTACGGCAACAGCGTCGAGGGCTTCGCCGAGCTGAACACGAGGATCTCGGCCGCCGCGGCGCGGTCGGGCCGCGAGCCGGGCGAGGTCGAGCGGAGCGCGTGCGTGCTCGTCGAGCTCGATGCGGACGCGGTCGGGCGCCCGCGCGACGCCGACGTCCGGCCGGTCGCGGCCGCGCTGCTCCCCGGCCACCTGCGCGCGCTCGCCGAGGCGGGAGCGGACGAGGCCATCCTCGTCGTGCGCCCGATCACGGTCGAGTCGATCCGGCGAGTGGGGGCGCTGCTACGGATGCTCGAGTAGCTCGTCGTCCGGCACCTCGCGCAGCACGCGCGCCGGGTTGCCGACGACGACCGAGCGCGGCGGCACGTCCTTGGTCACGACGGCGCCGGCGCCGACGAACGCCTCCTCGCCGACCTCGATCCCGGGGCAGAGCACGGCTCCGCCCCCGACCCGCGCTCCGCGGCGGATCGTCGGCCCTTTCATCAGCGCGAGCCGCCGCTCGGTGCGTCCCATGAAGTCGTCGTTCGTCGTCGTCACGCCCGGTGCGACGAAGACGTCTTCCTCCAGCGTCGAGTAGGCGGTGATGTACGCGTTCGCCTGGATGCGCGTGCGGGCGGCGACGGTCGTGTCGTTCTCGACCAGGGAGCCGCGCCCGACGACGACGTCGTCTCCGAGCTCGCACCGTTCGCGGACGCACGCCTGGTCACCGACGATGACGCGCGCGCCGACCCGCGTCCCGGCGAAGACGATCGCTCCCGTCGAGATCACGGTCCCGGGGCCGAGCTCCGCCGGTGGGAGCGGCTCGCGCCTGGCCGTCGACCGCGGCGAGAGTGTCGGCTGCTTGCCGACGACGGCGTGCTCGAGGATGCGCACGCCCTCGCCCAGCACCGTCCCCGGGTGGACGACCGCCGTCGGGTGGACCTCCGCGGCGCGCGCGCTCCTCTCCCTGCTCACACCCCACCCCCTCCGCCTCGTAACAGACTGTTACTTGACCGGAGCGTTGCTGCGGAGACGGCCGCCGCGACTTGTCGGGGCGGGTCGCCGGTCTCGGTCCGAGCAGGGTCGCCGGTCTCGGCCCACGGAGGGTCGCTGGGCATGCGCGCAGGGGCAGGCGTCACGTCGCCGCCGCCGCGCCGGCGAGCGACGCGCTCAGCCGCTCGAGCGTCCGCACGACCATCGCCCCGTCCCGGGCGACCTTGCGGCGGTCGCCCTCGCCGGCCACGAGGCGCAGGAAGTGCTCGCACTCCAGCCTGAGCGGCTCGTCGGAGGGGATCTTCGGGATGTGGATGTCGCCGGTCCTGGTCTGCCACTCCCCGTAGCTCTCGACACGCTTCCACGGGCCCTTCTCGTACACGGTCACCTTGCGCTCGAGCTCCATGTCGTCGAAGACGACCATCTTCTCGGTACCCACCACCGTCAGCTTGCGCATCTTGTGCGGGTCGAGCCAGGACAGGTGCATGTGCGCGATCTTCCCGGAAGGGAAGCGCAGGTAGCAGAAGACGACGTCCTCGACCCCTGGCGTCAGGAAGTCGCGGCCGTGCGCAACGGCCTCCTCGGGCTCCTCGTCGAGGAGGTACAGGATCACCGACAGGTCGTGCACGCCGAGCGACCAGAGCGCGTTCTCGTGCTCGCGGATGACGCCGAGGTTCTGCCTGTTGCCGTACAGGCAGAGCACCTCGCCCAGCTCGCCCGAGTCGATCAGCTCCTTCAGCTTGTGGACGCCCGGGTGGTAGAGGAGCAGGTGGCCGGGCATGCAGACGAGGCCGCGCTCCTCGGAGAGGGCGACGAGCTCGTCCATCTCCTCGCCGCGCAGCGTCGGCGGCTTCTCGACGAAGACGTGCTTGCCGGCCTCGAGGACGCGGCGCGACAGCGCATAGTGGGTCGGGACGGGGGTGGAGACGACGACGGCATCGAGCGCCGGATCGGCGAGGACCTCCTCCAGGTCGGCAGCCGCCCGCGCGCGCGGGTAGCGCGCTCCGTACGCCTCGCGCGCGGCGGCGTCGGCGTCGCAGATCCAGGCGAGCTCGGCGAGCTGGTCGAAGTTCCGCGCCAGGTTCGGACCCCACTGCCCCAGCCCGACGACGGCGACGCGGATCAGAGCTTCCACACCTTCGGATCGTCCGAGCCGGCCCGACCGGTCGCGTTGCGGAAGTCGACTACGAGCTTCGCCTCCTGCACGACCTGCTCGTAGTCGATCGACGAGTGCGCCGTGACGATGGCGACGCAGTCGTAGGCTGAGGGCTCGAGCGGCACGGAGCGCCTCCCGTTCACCTCCGCGACGTGCGGGTCGTGGAAGGAGACCTCGGCGCCGGCGTGCTCGAGTAGCTGCATGACCTTGATCGCGGGCGACTCGCGCACGTCGGAGATGTCCGCCTTGTAGGCGACGCCCAGGACGAGCACCTTCGAGCCCTTGAGTGACCGCTGCGCGCCGTGGTTCAGGGCCTGGGAGATGAGCGAGCGGCAGTAGTAGGGCATGTTCTCGTTCACCTTGCCGGCGAGCTCGATGAATTCGGTGTAGAAGCCGTACTCGCGCGCCTTCCAGGTGAGGTAGAAGGGGTCGATCGGGATGCAGTGTCCCCCGAGGCCGGGGCCCGGCTTGAAGCTCATGAACCCGAACGGCTTCGTCGCCGCGGCGTCCACGACCTCCCACACGTCGATGCCCATCCGCTCGCACAGCTGCGCGAGTTCGTTCACGAGCGCGATGTTCACCGAGCGGAAGATGTTCTCGAGCAGCTTCGTCAGCTCGGCTGTCTCGGGGGAGGAGACCGGGTGGACGGTGTCGACCGCGCTCGCGTACAGGGCGGCCGCGCGGTCGGTGCAGGAGGGGGTGATGCCGCCGACGATCTTGGGCACGGTCTTCGTCGTCCAGTCCTCGCGGCCGGGGTCGACGCGCTCCGGCGAGAAGGCGAGGCTGAAGTCCGTGCCGACGGCAAGGCCGGAGCCTTCCTCGAGCAGCGGCAGCACCACCTCACGGGTCGTGCCCGGATAGGTTGTCGACTCGAGCACGACGAGGTGGCCGCGGCGGAGCCGCGTCGCGATCTGGCGGACGGCGGCCGTCACGATCGACAGGTCGGGCTCGCGCTGCTTCGTCAGCGGCGTCGCGAGGGCGATGAGGATCGCGTCGGCGTCCCGCAGCTCGTCGTAGTCGGCGGTCGCGCGGAGGAGGCCGCTCTCGACGAGGGGCGCGAGCGCCGCCGACGGCACGTCCTCGATGTGGCTGTGGCCGCGGTTGATGCCGTCGATCACCGCCGGGTTGACGTCGACCAGCACGACTCGCTTTCCTGCACAGGCGAAGACGTGCGCGAGCGGCATGCCCACGTAGCCCGCCCCGACGATGGCGACATCGCTCATGACGCGGCAAGGCTACCGAGGAGCGCCGCCGCCACACGCTCGGAGGCGCGGCCGTCGCCATACAGCGGCGGCCGCTCGGCCGGCATGCGCGCGCCGCCGACCGCCGCCACGAGCCGGTCCGGGTCGTCGTCGACGAGGACGTTCGCTCCGACCGAGACCGTGTCCACCCACTCCGTGGACGGCCGGGCGGTCACGCAGGGGACGCCGTACCAGTACGCCTCCTTCTGCACGCCGCCCGAGTCGGTGACGATCACGCGTGCCTGCGAGGCGAGCGCCGAGAAGTCGAGGTACGAGAAGGGCGGACAGATTCGTACGTGTCCGAGGGTCAGACCCGCGGACCTGATCGCCGCGGCCGTGCGCGGATGGGCCGCGAGCAGGACGGGCTCGTCCAGTCGGGCGAGGCCGGCGATGATCCGCCTCAGCCGCTCCGGCTGCACGTTCGCTTCCCGGTGGATCGTCGCCAGGACGTATCCGCCCGGCCTGAGCCCGAGCTCGGCGAGCGTGCGCGAGCGGCGCCTCGCCACCGGGGCGAAGCGGAGGCAGACGTCGTACATGACGTCGCCGACGATCTCCACCTGCCCGCGCACGCGCTCGGCGGCGAGCACGCCCGCACTGCGCTCGTCGGGGCAGAGCAGCAGGTCGGCCGTCCGGTCGACCTCGATCCGGTTCCGCTCCTCGGGCATGGTCAGGTCGCCGCTGCGCAGGCCCGCCTCGACGTGCGCGAGCCGCACGCCGCAAGCGGCGGCGGCGCGCGCGCCGGCGAGCGTCGAGTTCGTGTCCCCGTACACGAGCACCCAATCCGGCTGCCGGGAAGCGACCTCGTCTGCGATGCTGACCTGCATCTCTGCGACGTCGGCCGTGCGCAGGTCGAGCTCGACTGCCGGCGCGGCGATCCCCAGCTCGTCGAAGAAGACCTGCGACAACTCTGGGTCGTAGTGTTGCCCTGTGTGGACGACGACCTCCTCGATACCGGCCGCGCGCAGCGCGAGCGAGAGCGAGGACGACTTGACGAACTGCGGGCGATTGCCGACGACGCCGAGGACGCGCATCGCCCGCTAGCCTAGAGCGGCCCGGTCACTCGCATCGCGCTGCGCGTGGCCGCCGGCGCTCACGACCGGCGTTGGTAGCCTTGCTCCGAGGGCCGTTAGCTCAGCTGGTAGAGCAGGGGACTCTTAATCCCAAGGTCGAAGGTTCGAATCCTTCACGGCCCAAGAGAAAGCCCCGCTAATCGGGGCTTTCTGCTTGGCGAGCGGATGCTGCGCCGACCGCTTGTCGGTCCGGCGCGGCTCGGCTCCCAGGCGCGCTGGCCGCGGCGGAGTCCGGTCTCCGCGAGCGCCTGGGACACGCCGGCGAGCGTGGCAACGGCCATGCGTGCCTGGATGACCTGATGCCCTCTGCTCATCGTGTCCTCGCTCCGTCGTGACCGCCGTGCGCGGTCTCGTGCGAGCGGTCGACACGAGGGTGGGAAAGAGGCGGTTACGCGCTTGCGCGGGAGCTCGGTCAGCCGGCGCAGCTGTGGCAGGTGTCGGGCGACGAGACGATGCTGCTCCTCGCGCAGGGGCGCCTGGACGGCGCGGAGGCGCTCATCGCCCGCTCCCTCGAGCTCAGCCGCCGCGTGTCCCTGAGGTGGCGATCCCGATCGCCTGGCTCAAGCGCGCCACGCTCTGCGAGCTCCGGGGCGAGGACGCCAGCGACCTCGAGCCGAGGCTGCGGGAGGTGGTGCAGGCGCAGCCCGCCCGCGCCGTCTTCCGCTGCGCTCTCACCCACCTGCAGGCGCAGGCCGGCCGCGAGGAGGAGGCTCGCGCGGGCGGCTCGGCTCAGCCGCCGAGCGCGCGGACGCCGTTCGGCGTGCCGAGACCGGTCGGGCCGTCGTAGCCAGGCTGGGCGGTGCACAGGTACGCCGGGTCGCAGCTGCCGTTCGTGTTGAGGGCGACGTCGAAGAGCGAGGTCCTTGCCCGGCCGGCGTACAGGGCTGCTGGCAGCGTGTCCGGTCGGACGCCGGCGAGGGCGAAGGTGGCGGCGACGATCGGCGTCGCCAGGCTGCTGCCGCCGAGCTGGTACCAGCCGCGGGTGCACGAGCCCTCCGCGCAGTAGGGCGTCGAGTCGTAGACGGCGGCGCCGGTGTCGGGGTCGGCGACCGCGGCGATGTCCGCGATCGTCCGGTTCGGGCAGCCGGCGTCGTGCTGCCAGGCGGGCTTCGGCTCGTAGCTCGAGCAGCCGCTCCCGGTGAGGCTCCACGTCTTCTCGCTGCGCCGCCGCCCGTCGCGCGTGAGCGTGAGCGTCGTCCCGCCGACCGCCGTCACGAAGGGCGAGGCGGCCGGGTACTGCGCGCCGTAGCCCTCGTCGCCGCTCGCGAACGCGAAGGCGACGCCCGGACGCTGGAAGTGGATGTCGTAGGCGGTCTCGCCCTCGAACTCGGCCGAGCCCCAGGAGCTCGAGACGAAGCTCGCGTGGGCTGCGGCGTAGTCCTCGGCCGCGAGGAGATCGTCGAGGTCGTCCGAGGCCGCCTCGACGAGCAGGATCCTGCACAGCGGGCAGACGGCGTGCACGGCCTGGACGTCGAGCGACGTCTCGAGCGACCAGCGGCCGCTTCTCCTCGGGTAGGCGCGCCCGCCGCTCGCGTCCACCCTGCTGAAGCAACCCGCCCGGCTGGTGCACGCAGGAAGGCCGAACGTCCGGCTGTACACGCCGAGGTCGCGCTCGGCGGTCGGATCGTCGAAGGCGGTCACGACGGCGACGGTCGTGCCGCGCCCGGAGGTGGCCGCCGCGGCGAGCAGGCCGTACGCCTTCTTCAGCTGGTGCGGGCTGTAGCCGACCCAGGTCGGCGTGGCGAACGGGCGCCCGTCCGCGTTCGTGGCCACGTGCACGTAGCAGCGGGCCCGCCCGGGTGCCGCCGGCGGGCAGACGGCGCGGGAGGAGCGCCGTGGAGCGCCTCCGCCGGCAAGCGGCCACAAGACGGCGAGTAGCAGCGCAGACAGCGCGAGCAGGACGACGAGCGCCGACTGCTGGGGCGAGGAGAACGGACGAGGCTCCACCGCTCTCTTCATGGTCGCTGGGCGCGCTCGGGTCAACCCCCCGAGGTGGGGGCCTTCGCTCGCTCCCGCGGGCGTCCAGGTCGGGCGCGCGTTCCGGACCGAACGGCTCGGGTTGCTTGACAACGGGGCGAGCCGCTCGTAGAAACCCGCGAACGATCCTCTCCCGGGTCATCCGCCCGGGTCGACAAGGAGGCTGCATGAAGCGATTCGCCGTCGCCTTCAGCATTGCAGCCGCAGTCTGCGCGCTCGGCCTGCTCGCGCCGGGCGCGTGGGCAGGCATGCCGAACCCCCGTCTCGGCACGGACTGCGGCGACCAGAGCTCGAACGCGCTCTGCGCGGAGACGTTCGACTCGGCGCTCGCACTGCACGAGCCGTACTACGTCGGCCACGACGAGCCCTCGCTCGCGTGGTACTCGAGCATCCCCGGCTCGGGCAACAACATGACCTACCAGCTGACCCTGCCCAGGGAGCCCGCGGCGCTGCCGACGCAGTCGAGCCCGGGCGCCTTCTGGGACTTCCAGCTCCACCCCGCGTTCTGGCTCGGGATGATGATGTGCGACACGCAGTCGTTTCCGGAGTACACGAACGTGTGCGTGCCCGACACGGACGCGAACATCAAGGACGACGCGAACCCGTCCTCCCCGAACTTCATCGGCAGGCACGCCGGCACGGCGTTCGAGGAGCTGCAGTTCTACCCGCCCGGTTGGGCGAACTGGAACATCGGCACGAGCTGCGACCCAGCGCGCTGGTGCGCCGCCCTGACGATCGACAGCCTGTCCGAGAACGGCGCCACCGGGCAGGCTCTGAACCCGACCTGCCAGTCGCAGATCCTCGGCGGAGTGGAGTACATCAACTTCGCCTTCGTCACCCGGAGCGGCCTGCCGCAGGGGCCGCCGGATCCGAAGAACTCGGTGCTCAGCCCGACGAGCCTCGTGCCCGACCCGTCGCAGGACCTGATGATGAACGGCGGCGACCGCATCGTCGTCGCCATGCACGACACGCCGGCTGGCTTCCAGGTCGTCCTGCACGACCTGACCACCGGGCAGCTCGGGTCGATGACGGCGAGCGCCGCGAACGGGTTCGGGCAGATCCAGTTCGACCCGACGGGCACGAGCTGCAACGTCATCCCGTACAGCTTCCACCCGATGTACTCGACCTCGAACGAGCACACGCGCAACCCGTGGGCTGCGCACAGCTACAACGTCGCCTTCTCGGACGAGATCGGCCACTGGCAGTACTGCGACAGCATCCCGTCGCTCTTCTCCTCCTGCGCCGGCAACGAGGGCGGTCAGGACGGCGCTCCGACGCCCGCGAACGGCGACGACAACCTGTGCATCGGGCCGGGTCAGGATCCGTTCGGCACGATGCTCGTCCAGGTCGGTGGCTGCGAGGACGCGAACTCCGGCTTCGACGGCACCTCGTACACGGCGACGGCCTGGCCGGGGAACGGCAACGCGCTGGCGCCGACGCCGATCCGCTTCAAGACCCCGTACGTCAACGGCCTCAAGTTCCAGACGTACGACCGGGTGGCGTTCGAGGCGGACCTGCCGCGCATCGAGGTGCCGAACCCGGACAACCCCTTCCTCACCTGTAACCGCTTCGTCGGCACGCCGGGGGCGGGGACCGGGTGCACGAACCCGCCGCTTCGCGACGACGGGAGCGAGGCGTACTACCCGATCTTCTCGACCCACCAGTCGACGGGCTGGGTGGGGACGTGCGAGTGGCAGCTCGGCGGGACCCAGCTCGCCGGCACGTTGAACACGTTCGGCGGCAGCTCGGCGACCGAGTACGGGCCGCTCTTGCAGTCGACCTACGAGGCGTCCGCGACGACGGTGACGAAGCGCTACAACGACTTCCGCCGGATCGTCGCCAACCCCTGCCGGTCGTAGACCGGCGCTGGGCGGGTTGCAGGTGACGGCCGGGGGAGGCGCAAGCCTCCCCCGGCCGTCACGGCCGGCGGCCGGCGGCGACCACTTCCCGCGTGTGCCCGTGAGCGGCGGTCGCGGCTATCGTGCGTTGCCATGGGCGAGCGCGGCGTCGACGACGAGCTGCTCGCGCTCCGGCTGCGGCGCCTACGCAGGCAGCGCCGCCGCCGGCGCGTCCCCTGGGGGGCGCTCGCGCTCCTCCTCGTCGCGCTCGTCGCCGGTGGGCTCGCGCTCGCGGCCTTCGGCGGGGCGCGGCTGATCACGTCGAGCTGCTCGCTGCGCGACCTGCGGCCGGTGCGGCTGGCGCAGAACTCGTTCCTGTACGCCTCCGACGGGTCGCTGCTCGGGTCGATCCCGTCGGTCTCCAACCGCCAGTGGCTCAGCCTGCCGCGGATGTCGCGCTGGTTGCCGAAGGCGACGGTGGCGATCGAGGACCGCCGCTTCTACCGGCACGGGGCGCTCGACTACCTGGGCATCGCCAGAGCCGCCCTGCGCGACGTCGGCACGCTCTCGCTCAGCCAGGGCGGCTCGACGATCACCCAGCAGCTCGTGCGCACGCTCTTCCTCGGCAACGACACGAAGCGCACGGTCTCGCGCAAGCTGAAGGAGGCGTGCCTCGCGATCCGCCTCGAGCGCGACTGGCCGAAGTCGCGGATCCTGACCGCGTACCTGAACGACGTCTACTACGGAGGCCACGCCTACGGGGCGGAGGCGGCTGCGCAGACGTACTTCTCCCGCTCGGCGCGCACGCTCGACCTTCCGCAGGCCGCCCTCCTCGCCGGGCTGCCGCGCGCGCCGTCGCTGTACGACCCGCTCGTCAGCCCCGGGCTTGCCCGGCGACGCCGCAACGAGGTGCTGGCGGCCATGCTCGCGACGCGGGCGATCGACCTCCGCCAGTACCGCTGGGCCGTGCAGACGCCGCTCGGTCTGCGCCCGGGCGTCCTCTACAGCCACATCCGCGAGCCGGGCTTCTTCGGCTACGTGCAGGAGGAGCTGATCGGCGCGCTCGGCGAGAACCGGGTGCAGGCAGGCGGGCTGCGGGTGACGACGACGCTCGATCCGAAGCTGCAGGCGCTCGCCGGCCGCGCCATCCGCGGCGTGCTCGCCCACCGGGACGACCCCTCGGCGGCGCTCGTCGCCATCGACCCGTGGAGCGGCGCGATCAGGGCCATGGTCTCGTACGTGCCGAGCGGGCGGCCGCTCCAGTTCAACCTCGCCTCGCAGGCGCGGCGGCAGGCGGGCTCGGCGTTCAAGCCGTTCGTGCTCGCGACGGCGCTCTCCCAGGGCGTCTCGCCGTACTCGTCGTGGAGCGGCCCGCCGGAGCTCGTCATCGACGATCCGCGCTGCTCCACGAACGGGCAGCCGTGGGACGTCCACAACTACGCGGACGAGTCGGCCGGGACGATGAACCTGCTCGACGCCATCGCGCACTCCGTGAACACGATCTACGCCCAGCTCTCGGACACGGTCGGGCCCGCGAACGTGGTCGCGACCGCGCGCAAGCTCGGCATCACCTCGCCGCTTTTGCCGGTCTGCTCGATCACGCTCGGCACGCAGGGCGTGAGCCCGCTCGAGATGACGGACGCCTACGCCGCGCTGGCCGCGCGGGGGGTCCACCACGACGCGCAGTCGCTCCTGCGCGTCCGGCTCGCCTCCGGCGAGACGATCCAGTCGCTCGAGGCGAAGGGGACGCGGGTGCTGCGGCAGAACGACGCCGACGTCGTCACGTACGCGCTCCAGCGCGTCGTGCAGTACGGGACGGGGACGGCGGCGTTCTTCGGGCGCCCGATCGCGGGCAAGACGGGGACGGCGGAGCACTACGACGACGCCTGGTTCTGCGGGTACACGGCGCAGCTCGCGAGCTGCGTGTGGATCGGCTATCCGCAGCGCGAGCAGCCCCTGCTGGACGTCGAGGGCGTGCCCGAGGTGTTCGGCGGCTCGCTGCCCGCGCGGATCTGGCACGACTTCATGTCCGCTGCGACCGCGCACGACCCGGTGCGGGACTTCCCCCGGCCGAGCTTCGACTCGTACACGAGCTACCCGCAGCGCCCGAGCGTCTCCTACCCGTCCCGGTAGTCGACCGGGCCCCGCTCGCCGCCGGCGTCCTTCACGGCTGGGACGCGGCCGCGAGCTTGCGGCCTATGCTGTAGCTGCACCGCTCCGATGGACCTCCGCACGCACGCCGGTGCCCTGTGGCGCTCCCGAGTCGGCTGGGCGGCCGCCGGCCTCCTCTCGAGCGCCGCCGCCGTGACCGCGGCCACGGGCGTCGTGCTCGGGCTCGACCGGGTCGCACCCGCGCTCAGCCTCGGCGTCGTCTACCTCGTGGCCGTGCTGCCGGTCGCGGCGGCGTGGGGGCTCGTGTACGCGCTGCCGGTTGCCGTCGCGAGCATGCTCGCGTTCAACTTCTTCTTCCTGCCGCCGCTGCACACGTTGCGCCTGCGGCAGGCAGAGAACTGGGTCGCGCTCGCCGTCTACCTCGCGGGTGCCGTCCTCGTCAGCCACCTGGCGGCCGTCACGCGGCGACGTGCCCAGGACGCCGAGCAGCGCGGGCGCGAGGCCTCCTTCGCCGCCGACGTGGCGGCGCTCCTGCTCGACAGCGGCTTCGTCCAGGAGCGGGTGCGCGAGATCGCCGCGCGCGTCGCGGGGGTGCTCGGCGTCGAGCGGGCACGGATCGAGCTCGAGTCGCTGCGCCGCCCGCAGGCAGGCGAGACCGGCCTGCCGCTCACGGTCGGCGAACGGCACGTGGGCATGCTCTTCCTCGACGAGGAAGCCCGGCCGGACGCCGCGGTCGCCGGCAGGATCCTGCCGGCGCTGGCCGCGCTCCTCGCCTCTGCGCTCGACCGCGAGCGCCTTGCGCTGAAGGCGGTCGAGGCCGAGTCGCTGAGGCGGAGCGACGCCGTGAAGACGACGATCCTGCGCGCCGTCAGCCACGACCTGCGCTCGCCGCTGACGGCGATCAGCGCTGCCGCCGAGGTCCTCGACGAGGCGCGGACGAGCGTCGCCGCCGCGGAGCGCGCCGAGCTCGTCGCGTCCATCCGGCTCGAGTCGGCGCGGCTCGAGCGCCTCGTCTCCAACCTGCTCGACCTGTCCCGCCTGGAGGCGGGCGCGGCGCACCCACGGCCCGAGCTGTGGACAGCCGACGGCCTCGTCGCCCGCGCGCTGAGTGCGCTCGGCGAGGCGGGGGGGCGCGTCGACGTGGAGCTCCCTCCCGAGCCGGCCGCCGTACGGGCCGACCCGGCGCAGGTCGAGCGGGCGCTCGTCAACCTGCTCGAGAACGGCCTGCAGGCGTCGGCCGGCGGCGACCACGTCGTCCTGCGCGTCGAGCGGACGCGGACGGAGGTCGTCTGGCGCGTGCTCGACCGCGGGCCCGGGTTCGACCCCGACGAGGCCGAGCGGATCTTCCGGGCGTTCGAGCGCGGCAGCGGCGAACTGCGCACCGGGGCCGGTCTCGGGCTCACCATCGCCCGGGGCTTCGCCGAGGCGAACGGCGGACGGGTGTGGGCCGAGCGGCCGCCCGGAGGAGGAGCGGCGTTCGCCCTCGCGCTTCCGGCCGTGCGCGTGCCGGAGGCGGTCGGCGCATGACGGCTGTGCGGGTGCTCGCGGTCGACGACGAGCCGCAGATCCTGCGCGCGCTCGAGATCACGCTCCGCCGCGAGGGCTACGAGGTCGTGCTCGCGCGCACGGCCGGGGAGGCGCTGGCCGCCGCGGGGGCCCACCCGCCCGACGCCGTCGTCCTCGACCTGCTGCTCCCGGACGGCAGCGGCACGGACGTCTGCCGCGAGCTGCGCGGCTGGAGCGACGTTCCCATCCTCGTCCTGTCCGCGGTCGGGGAGGAGAGCGAGAAGGTGGCCGCGCTCGACGCGGGCGCCGACGACTACGTGACGAAGCCGTTCAGCGTGGACGAGCTGCTCGCGCGCCTGCGCGCGGCGCTCCGCCGCTCGGCGCCTGCGCGCGAGCCGGTGCTGACGGTCGGCGAGCTCCGCCTTGACCTCGAGAAGCGCCTCGTCACCTTCGCCGGCCGGCCCGTCGCGCTCACGCCCACCGAGTGGGACCTGCTGCGCCTGCTGGCCGAGCACGAGGGCAAGCTGCTCACGCACCCGACGATCCTCCGCCGCGTGTGGGGGCCCGCCTACGGCCGCGAGTCGAACTACCTGCACGTCTACGTCTCGCACCTGCGGCGGAAGATCGAGCCGGATCCGGCGAGGCCCCGGTACCTGCTCACGGAGCCGGGTGTCGGCTACCGCCTCGTCGATCCCGACGGGACGGGCGCCGAGTCGGACGGCACCGGCCGTTAAGAGGATCTTCAGGCCTCCGCCCAGCCTCTTACGGGGTCGTTACGGCGTTCGCGCCTACCGTGGACCGCGTGAGGGGCCGGCACGCGCACCCGCTCGAGAACAGGACGATCGTCGTTGCCGTGGACGAGTCGCCGGCGTCGCCCGACGCGGTCGCGCTCGGCGCGCAGCTCGTGGCGCAGCGCGGACAGCTCGTGTTCGTGCACGTCCTCGTCGTCCCGCTCGAGTTCCCGCTCGAGGCGCCGCCCGAGCCCGAGGAGGAGGCCCGGCGGCAGCGGGCGCGCGATCTCCTCGTGCGCTGCCAGGCGCTCGCGGATCGCTACGGCGTGACGAGCCGGCGGGTGCTCGAGCGGCGGCACGCCGTCGGGCCGGCGATCGTGGACGTGCTCGAGCGCCACCGCGCCGATCTCGCGCTCGTCGGCGGCGAGCAGCGCCTCTCGCGGTCCGGGCGCGTCCGTCTCGGTCCGACCGCGGCCTACGTGCTCAGGCACGCACGCTGCCCGGTGCTGCTCGTCTCGGCGGGGGCCGCTGCGGCGGCCGGTCGTCGGGTGGCGTAGGCCATGGCCGGCAGCGTGCAGGCCCCGCCCGGGCAGACCGGCAACGACCCGCCGGTCCGGAAGCCGATCAAGCGGGCGCTCGTCGGGCGGCCGATGGCGACGGGCGAGATGGAGGAGACGCTCCTCCCCAAGCTCCTGGCGCTCCCGATCTTCGCCTCCGACGCGCTCTCGTCCGTCGCCTACGCCACCGAGGCGGGGATGGTCGTCCTGCTCGGGGCGTCGGCGACCGCGCTGCACCTGATCCTGCCGATCGCGGTCGCGATCGCCGCGCTGCTCGCGATCGTCGCGCTCTCGTACACGCAGACGGTCAAGGCGTACGAGACGAGCGGCGGCGCCTATGTCGTCGCCAAGGACAACCTCGGCACGCTGCCGAGCCTCGTCGCCGGCGCCGCGCTGCTCACGGACTACGTGCTCACGGTCGCCGTCTCCGTCGCCGCGGGCGTCCTCGCGATCACCTCGGCGGCGCCCTCCCTCGCCCATCTCAAGGTCGAGCTCGCGCTCGCCTGCATCCTCGTCATCACGCTCGTCAACCTGCGCGGCGTGCGCGAGTCCGGCCTGCTCTTCGCGCTCCCCACGTACGCCTTCCTCGCCTCGCTCTACGCGATGCTCGCCGTCGGCCTGTGGAAGGTCGCCGCGGGGCAAGCGCCGCACGCCGTGAACGTCCACCCACTCGCCGGCGGGGCCGGAACCGTCGGCGTCTTCGTCGTCTTGCGCGCCTTCGCGTCGGGTTCGAGCGCCCTCACGGGCGTCGAGGCGGTGTCGAACGGCGTCACGGCGTTCCGGCCTCCCCAGTCGCGGAACGCGGCCCGCACGCTCCTGATCATGGCCGCGGCCGCGATCTCGCTCTTCCTCGGCGTCTCCTACCTCGCCGTGCGCATGCACGCCCGGCCGAGCTCGACCGACTCCGTCCTGTCGGAGATCGCCCGCGGCGTCTTCGGCGCCGGGAGCTCCGCCTCGGCCGCGTACTACGTGGTGCAGGCGACGACGCTCGCCATCCTCATCTTCGCCGCCAACACGTCGTTCCAGGGTTTCCCGCGCCTCGCTGCGCTCCTCGCGCGCGACCGCTTCTTCCCGCGCCAGTTCGTCAACCTCGGCGACCGGCTCGTCCACTCGAACGGCATCGTCGTGCTCGCCGGGCTCGCCGCCGCCCTCGAGCTCGCCTTCCGCGCGAACGTCAACTCGCTGATCCACCTCTACGTCGTCGGCGTCTTCACCGCCTTCACGCTCTCGCAGGCGGGGATGGTCCGCTACTGGCGACGGACGCGGGGACCTGGTTGGCGGCGGAGCGCCGTCGTCAACGGCGTCGGCTCGGCGGCGACCGGGATCGTGACGCTGCTCGTCATCGAGACGAAGTTCACCGAGGGCGCCTGGGCCGTGATCGTCGCCGTCCCGCTGCTCGTGCTCGGCTTCTACACGGTCAGCCGCCACTACCGCCGGGTCGGCCGCCGGCTGCGCGCGGGCGCGGTCGCGGTCGCCGCCGCCCCGCCGCCCACGAACGAGGTCGTGCTCTACGTGGCGGCGTTCGACGAGGCGACCCGGCTCGCGACCTGGCTCGCGCGACGCGTGGCGGGCACCGGCTTCCACCCGGTCCACGTCGTCGGCTCGGGCCGGCGCGACCTGCGCGGGCGCTGGTGGGACTGGTCGGGCGGAGGCACGGTGATCGAGGCGCTGGAGCGCGAGGACCGTCCGGCGGACGCCGTGCTCGACTACGTCTGGCAGCTGCCCCGGGGGGAGTCGTCGTTCGTCACGGTCGTGCTCCCGGAGCAGTTCGCGCGCCCGTCGCTCGCCTCGGCGCTCCTCCGGCGGACGGCGCTCTCGCTGAAGCTCCGGCTCCTGCACGAGCCGGGCGTGGTCGTCGTCGACGTACCGGTCGTGGGCGAGCCCGCTCCCCTGCCCCGGCGGCTCGCCTGCCGCGTGTTCGTCTCCGGCGGCCATGCCGCGTCGCTGCGGGCGGCGAACTACGCGCAGACGCTCGGCATCGGGGACACGCGGGCCGTCTGCTTCGCCTTCGACGCCGTCCAGGCCCGCCAGGTCGAGCTCGAGTGGTCTGCCCTGCGCACGGACGTTCCGCTCGAGGTCGAGGAGGCGCCGTACCGCGACATCGGCGACCCGATGCGCCGCTACCTGCGCGAGCTGACCGCCGACCCGGACACGCTCGTGGTCGCGATCCTGCCCGAGATCGTCGTCGGCGGCTGGCGCCGCATCCTGCACAACCAGCGGGCGCTCTACGTCAAGCGCCTGCTCCTGTTCGAGCCGCGCGTCGTGCTCGCCTCGGTGCCCTACCAGCTCGGGTAGCTCTCGGGCGGGCCGAGGCCGAGCCTACGCGGCGCCCTCGCGCCGGTAGGTCCACACGAGCTCCCGCTCGCCGCCCCGGGCATGGACGATGTCGACCCGCTCGGGGTCGCGCTCGTCGATGGCGGCGAACGCTGCGTCGGCGGCGTCGAGGAACGTCGCGGCGACGCAGACCGTGCGGCCGGAGGGCGCCTCCCGGACGACGTACGAGTCCTCGACGGCGACGTCGAGCAGCTGCTGCTCGGTCTCGGCGGCGATGCGCGCCCGCAGGCTGACGGCCGGATCGGCGGGGAGCGCGGTCTCGGCGTCGAGCACGGCCTCGGTGACCCCGGCCGGCGCCGGCGGCGAGGCTCGCTGCGCGTCGAGCGCCGCGTCGAGCTCCTCGGGGGAGAGCCAGCCGCGACCGGCGAGGATCTGTCCGAGCAGCTCGCCGGTCCGTGCCTGCTGCTCGAGCGCGCGCCGAAGACCCCCTTCGGTGATGAGGCCGCGGGCGAGGAGGATCTCTCCGAGCCGCGGCCGCGAGTTCGGACGATCGTTCACCCTTCCGGCTATCGGCAGCTGCTCGGGCGGCGTGCCGCCCGTTCGAGGGGTTTCGTGCCGGAGAGGCCGCCGTCCGGCGCCTCGGGCGGTCGAGGCGAAGGACGGCAACGCGGATGGCCGGCCGTCCACGAGACCGATCGAGTAGGCTGCAGAGCCCGTGCGCCGGAGATCGTTCGTCCAGCTCGCGCTGCTCGCCTGCGTCATCGCGGGCGCCGCGACGGCGGTGGCGGTCGCGATCCCCTGGCTTCCGGTGTCGGCGGCGAAGGAGCGCGACCGCATCGACGTCGTCTACTGGCTCGCCACCGGCATCGCGATCATGATCTTCTCGATCGTCGTCGCTGCCATCCTCTTCTCCGTCGTCCGCTTCCGCGCCCATCCGGACGACGACTCGGACGGGCCGCCGATCCACGGGCACACGAAGCTGGAGATCGTCTGGACGGCGATCCCCGCCGGCCTCGTCACCGCCATCGCGATCGTCAGCGCGATCGTGCTGCACGACAACGGCATCGCCTCCGGCAAGGACCCGCTCCGGGTCGCGGTCACGGCGGAGCAGTTCACCTGGAGCTTTCGCTACCTGAACGGCGAGGCGAAGGGCGTCGTCTCGCCCGACCTGTACCTGCAGGTGCACCGTCCGGTGCGGCTCGAGATCACCTCGAAGGACGTCGTCCACTCCTTCTGGGTGCCGGAGTTCGGCCAGAAGCAGGACGCGGTGCCGGGGCAGGTGAACCCGCTCGTGATCACGCCGACGAAGGTGACCGGCCTCGGCAGGTCGTATCCCATCATCTGCACGGAGCTGTGCGGCCTCGGCCACGCGCTCATGCGCCGCGCGGCGTACGTGCTCACGCCCGCCCAGTTCGCGAGCTGGGCGCGGACGGCGCGCGGTCAGGCGGCACCGGCGCCCTCGCCCGCGCCGCCGTCCTCCTCGGGCGGTGCCTCGGCGGCCGGGGCGCGGGTGTTCGCGGCGAGCGGCTGCTCCTCGTGCCACACCTTCACGCCCGCGAAGGCGACGGGCACGGTGGGGCCGGACCTGGACAAGCTGCCGGCCGAGGCAAGACGCGCCGGCCAGCAGCTGGAGCCGTTCGTGAGGGAGTCGATCGTCAACCCGAACGCCTACGTCGAGCCCGGCTTCCCGAAGGGCGTCATGCCGGCGAACTTCGGGACGACGCTGTCCAAGCACGACCTGGACGCTCTCGTGCAGTATCTCGTCCAGGGGTCAAAGAGGGCTGGCACGTGACAGGGGGTGGCACGTGACGTCGATCGCCGTCGAGCACGAGCACACAGTCGCAGGGCAGGCGCCGCCGCCGCGCGGGCTCCGCCGGCTGATCGCCGCCGGCTACCTGCGCTGCCTGTGGACGATCCCGCTCATGTTCGGCGTCGGGGCGGGGATCATGTCGCTCGTCCGCTGGCTCGAGGGCTGGCACCCGGTCTGGGACGGGACGATCGTGACGACGATCAGCCTGGTCACGATCCCGCTCGGCTTCCTCGGCGGCATCGGCGGCTTCGACTACTGGCTGGGCTACGCGCTCGGGCAGCCGACGAAGCCGGACGACCACTCCGGCCACGGCGCCCGCAGCTGGCGGGACTACTTCCGCGTCAACACCGATCACAAGGTGATCGGCCTGCAGTACATCTGCACCACCTTCGCCTTCTTCATCGTCGGCGGGCTGATGGCGCTCGTCTTCCGGGCCGAGCTGGCCAAGCCGGGGATGCAGATCGTCGACACGCAGACGTTCAACGGCCTCGTCTCCGTGCACGCGACGCTGATGATCTTCCTGTTCGTCATCCCCGTCTTCGCCGGCATCGGCAACTACGTGATCCCGCTCATGCTCGGCGCGCCGGACATGGCCTTCCCGCGCCTGAACGCCCTCTCCTACTGGCTGCTGCCGATCGCGGGGATCATGTTCGCGGCCAGCCTGATCGTCCCCGGCGGGCCGTTCGCGACCGGCTGGACGAGCTACGCGCCGCTCGCGAGCCACCAGCCGCTCGGCCAGGTGTTCTTCAACATGGGCGTGCAGTGGGCCGGCGCCTCCTCGATCATGACGGCGCTCAACTTCCTCGTCACGATCATCACCATGCGCGCCCCGGGGATGACCTTCTGGCGCATGCCGCTGCTCGTGTGGGCGAACTTCACGACCTCGCTGCTCGTCGTCTTGGCGACACCGTTCATCGCCGGCTCGCAGTTCTTCGTCATGTTCGACCGGGTCATGCACACGCACTTCTTCGACCCGGCCGGCGGCGGCTACGTGCTCGGCTACCAGCACATCTTCTGGTTCTACTCGCACCCGGCCGTGTACATCATGATGCTGCCCGGGTTCGGGATCGTCTCCGAGGTGATCTCGACCTTCTCGCGCAAGCCGATCTTCGGCTACCGGCTGATGGCGTTCTCGCTCGTCGCCATCCTCATCCTCGGCTTCTCCGTCTGGGCGCACCACATGTTCGTCGCCGGCATGGCGCCCTGGCTGCGCGTGCCGATGATGGTGACGACCCTGCTGATCGCCGTGCCGACAGGCATCAAGGTGTTCAGCTGGCTCGCCACCTTGTGGGAGGGGAGGATCCGCTTCACGACGCCGATGCTGTTCGCGCTCGGCTTCGTCGCCAACTTCCTGATCGGCGGCCTGTCCGGTGTCTACCTCGGCTCGGTGCCGATCGACATCCACGCCTCCGACACGTACTTCATCGTCGCCCACATCCACTACGTGCTCTTCGGCGGCTCGGTGATGACGATCTTCGCCGGCCTCTACTACTGGTTCCCGAAGATGACCGGACGGATGTACGACGAGCGGCTCGGGAAGATCCACTTCTGGTCGACGCTCGTCTTCTTCAACGCCACCTTCTTCCCCATGCACTGGCTCGGCCTGCAGGGGATGCCGCGGCGCGTCGCCGACTACGAGCAGCGCTTCGGCGACCTGAACATGTTCATCACCATCTGCTCGTTCTTCCTCGGGGCCTCGGCGCTCCTCTTCCTGTACAACATGGTCACGAGCTGGGTGCGCGGGCCTGTCGCCGAGGCGAACCCGTGGAGGGCGCACTCGCTCGAGTGGCAGGTGTCCTCGCCGCCGCCGATCTTCAACTTCCCGGCCATCCCGACCGTCGTCGGCGGTCCCTACGAGTACGGCGTCGAAGGCGCCAGGCACGCGATCATGGCCGAGGAGGGGGCGGGCGTGTACGAGGAGGCCCCGGCCGAGGTCCCGCATTGAGCGCCGCCAAGGCCTCGCAGCACGTCCTCGTCGTCGCGAACGAGACGGTGGCCGGGCGCAGCCTGATCGAGGCGCTCGAGCGTCGCGCCGCGGACGCCACCATCCGCGTCTCGGTCGTCTGCCCCGTGACCGCGCCGCGCGAGGGCTACGTCGTGTACGAGACGACGAGGCGCACGGCCGCCCGCCGCCGGCTCGACAAGACGCTCGCGCTGCTCCGCACGCACGGCATCCCCGCCGACGGCTTCGTCGTCGAGGCCGACCCGGTCGACGCCGTCCGCGACGCCATGCACCAGCTCGAGCCGCCGCCCGACGAGGTCGTCGTCTCGACGCACCCGCAGGAGCGCTCGGGCTGGCTGCGCCGGCACGTCGTCGACCGGATCCGCGCCGCCGTGGCGCCGCTGCCGGTCGAGCACGTCGTCGTCGACCTCCGCCCGGAGGGGGGAGAGGCGAACGTCCTCGTCATCGCCAACGAGACGGTGGTGGGCGAGCCGCTGCTCGAGCGGATCCGCGCGCGCGCGCGCCAGTCGCCGGCGAGCTTCCTGCTGCTCTCCCCGCAGAGCGACCCGAGCGTGTCGGCCCACCCCGAGGCGGAGCGCCGCCTGCGCTACGCCGTCGGCGTCCTGCGCGCCGAGGGGATCGACGCGCACGGCGAGGTGGCGCACCCCGATCCGTACACGGCGGCCGTGCACGCGGTCAGGGACGAGCGGGTGGACGAGATCATCGTCTCCACCTTCCCGGGCAAGAAGCTCTCCAGCTGGCTCCGCGGCGACCTGGTCGAGCGGCTGCGCAAGGACACGGGGCTCCCGGTCGAGCACGTCGAAAGCCTGCCCGGGGCGAGCCGCGAGATCCTCGAGGTGGGATAGGGAGCCGGTGGAAGCGCACGCGCACGCCGAGGCGCATCGGCACGGCCCGCCGCCGGCGAACGTCAGCTCGCGCATCGACGCGCGCGTGCTCGGCATGCTCCTGTTCATCGGCTCGGAGATCATGCTCTTCGGGTCGTTCTTCACCGCCTACTTCTTCGTCCGCGTCGTCAACCACGATCCCTGGCCGGCGAAAGGCGACCACCTGCCCGTGTTCGTGGCCGGCATCAACACGGCCATCCTCGTCACCTCGAGCGTCACCATGCACTGGGCGCTGACGTCGATCAAGCGCGGCAACCGCGCCGGGCTTCGTGCCGGTCTCGCGCTCACCTTCCTGATGGGCCTGACGTTCCTGCTCACGCAGATCACCGAGTACGCGCGCATCGGCTTCGCGCCGCACGACAACGCCTTCGCGACCATCTTCTTCTCGCTCACCGGCCTGCACGGGGCGCACGTCTTCGTCGGCCTGACGCTGCTCCTGTTCGCCACGATCAGGGCGTTCCGGGGGCACTTCTCGCCCGAGCACCACCACGGCGTCGAGATTCCGGGCATCTACTGGCACTTCGTCGACGTCATGTGGATCGTCGTCTACACGACCGTCTACATCCTCTGACGCCGTGAGTCGCCGCCGGAACCCGTTCAGGACGGAGGCGGAGGCATACCAGCTGCTCCTGCTGACCGTGGTCGCCTTCGCGGCGATCGGCCTCGCCAGCTGGCTCGGCGGCTGGAAGGCCGGGCTGCCGGTCTGGATCGTCGCTACCGCCGCGGCCGCCTGGTACTACCTGCGCCCGCTTCCCGACGAGCCGCGGGAGAAGCTCGGCTCGGCTCCCCGCGCGAGCGACGAGCGCCGCGTGCTCGTGGTCGCGAACGAGACGGTCGCCGGCCGGCGGCTGCACGAGGAGGTGCGGCGCGCGGTCGCGGGCGCTGGCCGAGCGAGCGTGCTCGTCGTCTGCCCGGCGCTCAACTCGCCGCTCAGGCACTTCGTCTCCGACGAGGACGCCGCGCGCGCAGCCGCGCAGGAGCGCCTCGACCGGAGCCTGCGCGCGCTGCGCGAGGCGGGCATCGAGGCAAGCGGCACGGTCGGCGACTCCGACCCCCTGCAGGCGATCGAAGACGCGCTGCGCACCTTCGGCGCGGACGTGATCGTCATCTCCACCCATCCCGAGGGGCGCTCGAACTGGCTCGAGCGGCAGGTCGTGCAGAAGGCGCGCGAGCGCTTCGCCGCGCCGATCACGCACGTCGTCGTCGACCTCGAGGCCGAGGCGGCCGCGGTGCCGGACAGCGCCGCCCAGTAGGCGCCGCCGCGGTGAGCGGCGCCGCCTCGCCGGCACTCGCAGGGCGCGAGGCGCGCTCGCCGGCACAGGGAAGGCGGATCGACACCAGAGGAAAGGCCGATCGACCCGGCAGTGCGAGGCGGGTCAACCGGCCTTCCCCTTCACGGTAGCGCGCGGCGCGCGCTTGGGGGAGCCCTCGACCGGGGGGCTCGCCCGGGCGCTACTTCCCCGCGACCGACGCGACGTAGTCGGCGACGGCCTGGATCTGCGCCGGGGTGAGCGTGCCGTTCGTGCCGAAGGCGGGCATGGCGCCCCTGCCGTTCGTGACGCGCTCGACGACGAGGCTCTTCGGCGGTCTCTTCTGGTCGAGATTCGGTCCGACGGTGCCGGTCGAGCCCGCGTCCTTGAGCGTGTGGCAGTTGACGCAGCCCGCCTGCTGGAAGATCGTCTTGCCGTCGGTGGCGGTGACCTTCCCGCCCTGCGTCGGCCGGCAGGCGGGTGCGTTCTGGTTCCCCGCGCAGGCGGCGACGAAGGCGGCGACGTCCGTAACGTCGCGGCCCCTGACGATGTTGGCGGGCATGACCGGGGTGCCGGTGGGCGTGACCTTCCCCGCCTTCGTGCCGATGCCCTGCAGCGGAAGCCGGATCTGGTCGGCGACGATCTGCTGGATCGAGCTCGCGTGGAAGCCCTGGCTGCGGTCGGCGGCGAACGCGTCGTCCAGGTTGGGGCCGATCACGCCGGACGCGTTGGCGGCGGCCAGCGTGTGGCAGCTCGCGCAGTTCTTCGTGAACAGCTGGCGGCCGCGGGCCACGTCGCCGCCCTTCGAGTAGCCGCCGGTGCCGCAGGCGGCGGCCCCGAGCGCGACCAGGCAGGCGAGGACCGCGGCCGCGAGCGGCCCCGGCACGCACCGGAGCCGGGCGAGCCGGCGCGGCCCGACTCCGGCGGGCCGGGCCCGCCTGTGCCGATCGAGAGGGACGCGCACTCGCGCGAGTCTAACCCGTCGGCGAAGTCGTGCTGGCGGTTCCCGACTCGAGCTGCGTGATCGACGACTTCGCGAGCGCGACGTCGGCCTCGTCGTCCGGGTACTTCCTGATGAACTCGCGGTAGGCGGCGATGGCGGCGCTCGTGTTGCCCGCCTGCTGCTGGGTGTAGGCCGCCTGGAACAGGTAGGAGGGGTCGTCCGGGTAGCGCCGTGCGAGCGTCCGGTAAACCGCCACCTCCTGCGCGTAGATCCGGCTTGCCTGCCTGGAGTACGCCGCCGCCTGCGCCTGCAGCAGCGCCGAGGCGGTCAGGTACGGGTTGGCCACGCTGGCGAGGGCCTGACCGAGCTTCGTGTTCGAGGGGGCGGGCGAGAAGGTGCCGAGCACGGTGATCGGCGGCGGCGAACCGGACTGCACGCTCCCGGCGAGCGTCGTCAGCTGCTGCGCCTGCTTGTTCAGCTCGCTGGCGAGCCCGCGCATGCCGTCGATGTCGTTCGGCCGCAGCCGCACGTACGCCCGGTAGCTGGCGACGGACTTCGCGTAGGCGGCCGCCGCCTCCTGGCCTTTGCCCTCGCCGGCGAGCTTCTGGGCGTCCTGGTCGAGCTTGCCGGCCAGGTCGAGGCGCAGCTTCGCGTTCGTCGGATCCTTCTGCACCCTCTTCTCGAGGCTCGCCGTGGAGGTGCCCGAGCTGCCGCCGAACAGGTCGATCTTCCCGTTCAGGAAGTCGGACAGGCCGCTCGAGCCCGAGCCCACGCCGAGGAAGACGAAGCTGGCGGCGAACACGAAGGCGAGCAGGGCGAACACCCACTTCGTCTGCCGGCGGATGCGGGAGAAGAACAGCTGCTGCTCGACCGCCGCCTGGCGCCGCGGCCTGGCCGCAGGGACTACCGGCTGTGCAGGCCGAGCAGCCTGCCGCGTGCCCTTGCGCCTCTTTGCCGCAGCTCTCGCCAATCGAACGCCCCTCGCTCGTAGCGTACCTCGCCGCCGACGACGGTCGCGAGGACGCGGTCGGCATCGCCGCCGAGGACGAGCGCCGCCTCGGGATCCTCCCAGGGCAGGAACGGAGAGCCGGCCAGCGAGACGACGACCAGGTCGGCGCGCTTGCCGGGCTCGAGCGAGCCGATCTCCGCGTCGAGCCCGAGCGTCCTCGCCGAGCCGATCGTCGCCAGCTCGAGCGCCTCCCGCGCGCCGAGCGCGTCGGGCCGGCGCTCGCGGGCGCGGGCGAGCGCGACCGCCGCGCGCAGCTCCTCGAACATGTCGAAGGAGGGACTCGACGCCGGGCTGTCGGTGCCGAGCCCGACCGCGACGCCGCGGTCGAGCAGCGCCCGCAGCGGCGCCGCGCCGCAGCCGAGGAGGGCGTTCGAGCGGGGGCAGTGGGCGACGGCGACGCCGTGCGCAGCCAGGAGGTCGATCTCCGCCTCGTCCACCGCCACGCAGTGCGCGGCGACGAGGCCGCGCCGCAGGGCGCCGACGCGCTCGAGCAGGCGCGGCCCCGTCGTGCGCGGCGGCTCGACGAGCATGTCCGCGAGGCGCCGCCACGGACCGCCGCCCTCGATCAGGTAGGCGAGCTCGGACTCGCTCTCGGACAGGTGGGTAGCCGTCGGCAGGCCGAGCTCGGCGCACGCTTCGTACACGGCAGCGGACGTCGTGTACGGGGCATGCGGGGAGACGCCCAGCCGCACGCGCTCGGACAGGGCGGGCTCGGCGCGGTCGCGAAGCTCGCCGAAGCGCCGGATGGCGGCGTCGGGGTCGGCGCCGAACACCTCGAGGAAGACGGTCGCCCGCAGGCCGAGCTCGGCGCACGCGCTCGCCGCCGCGCCGGTGAAGCTGCAGTCGCCGACGGTGGTCACGCCGCAGGCGAGGCACTCGGCGGCGCCGAGGCGGGCGACGTCGAGGACGTCCGCGGGCTCCAGCCGGCGCTTGCGCTCGACGTGCACGCCGATCCAGTCGCTGAAGTCGGCGAGCCCGTCGCCGAAGCCTGCGTAGACCGCGTACTCGAGGTGTGAGTGGCAGTTGACGAGACCGGGCGCGATCACCGCGTCCTCGTAGCGGCGGCCGCGCCCGAGCTCGGACTGCGGCCCGACTGCGGCGATACGGCCGTCCTCGATCGCGACCGCGCCGTCCCGCAGCGGGGGCGCTCCGACGGGCAGCACCCAGTCGGCCGAGACGACGGAGCGCATGCCGCCCGTCTACAGGACGGTGTCGCGGTCGCGCAACTCGCTCGGCGCCGTCTGCGCGGGCGGAAGCTCCCTCGGGCGCTCGCCCGCCTCCACCTTCCGCCGCTCGGCGTCGGCCTCGGCATCCTGCCGCTCGTGGCGGGCGGTGATCGCGTCGCGGAAGCCGCGGATGCTCTCGCCCATCGAGCGGCCCATCTGCGGCAGACGCTTCGGGCCGAACACGAGCAGGGCGAGGAAGGCCAGGATGACCAGGTCCCAGAAGCCGAGGACGGGCACGAAGCCAGCGTACCAGCGACGGTGGTGCTGCGAATAGTCACGGTCCCCTTGGGGTTTACGGACCGCTACGATCGCGTTGCATGCGCGTGTGTGGGGCGCGCGAGAACCTGCTCCTGACGGCAGAAAGAGGACGCACGAAGTGGCTCTGCTCGAACTGAAGAACCTGCACGTGGCGCTCGCCGAGGACGGCACGGAGATCGTCAAGGGCGTCGACCTGTCCCTGTCGGCGAACGAGGTGCACGCGGTCATGGGCCCGAACGGCTCGGGCAAGTCGACGCTCGCCTACGCGCTCATGGGTCATCCCGGCTACGAGATCACCGAGGGGCAGATCCTGCTCGACGGCGAGGACGTGACCGAGCTGGAGGCCGACGAGCGTGCGGTGCGAGGCCTCTTCCTGGCCTTCCAGTACCCGCACGCCGTCCCGGGCGTGACCGTGACGAGCTTCCTCCGGGCGGCGATCAACGCGCTGCGCAAGGCGCGCGCCGGCGGCGCCGACGACCCGATCCCGATCCCGGAGTTCCGCAAGCAGCTGACGGCGGCGATGGAGCAGCTGCGCGTGCCACGCGAGATGGCCTCCCGCTACCTGAACGAGGGCTTCTCGGGCGGCGAGAAGAAGCGGATCGAGATCCTGCAGATGGCGATGCTGCGGCCGCGCGTCGCCGTCCTGGACGAGACCGACTCGGGGCTCGACATCGACGCGCTCAAGATCGTCGCGGCCGGCGTCAAGCAGCTGGTCGGCCCGGAGATGGGGGCGCTCGTGATCACGCACTACCAGCGGATCCTCGACTACATCGAGCCCGACTACGTGCACGTCTTCGTCGACGGCCGCATCGTCGAGGAGGGCGGCCCCGAGCTCGCGCACAGGCTGGAGGCAGAGGGGTACGAGGCGTTCGTTCCGGAACCCGTGGGAGGTGACGCCTGATGTCGCAGGCCGAGACCGAGATCGTCCGGGGAATCGGGTCGGACTACGCGATCAAGTACGGCTTCCATGTCCCCGAGGACTACTTCTTCAAGTCCGGGAAGGGGCTCTCGCACGAGCTGATCGACGCGATCTCGAGCCACAAGTCGGAGCCTGTCTGGATGCGCAAGTTCCGCCACCGCTCGCTCGACTACTTCCTGGCGCGGCCGCTGCCTGCCTGGGGCGGCGACCTGTCGACGATCGACTTCGACGACATCTACTACTACATCCGCCCGACCGAGAAGCAGGCGTCGTCGTGGGACGAGCTCCCGGCCGACATCAAGGACACCTGGGACAAGCTGGGCATCCCGGAGGCGGAGAAGAAGTACCTCGCCGGCGTCGGCGCCCAGTACGAGTCCGAGGTCGTCTACCACAAGCTGCGCGAGGACCTCGAGAAGCAGGGCGTGATCTTCCTGGACATGGACTCGGGCCTGCGCGAGCACGAGGATCTGGTCAAGCAGTACTTCGGCAAGGTCATCCCGCAGAACGACAACAAGTTCGCGGCTCTCAACTCGGCCGTCTGGTCGGGCGGCTCGTTCATCTACGTGCCGCCGGGCGTGCGCGTCGAGATGCCGCTCCAGGCCTACTTCCGCATCAACGCCGAGAACATGGGCCAGTTCGAGCGGACGCTGATCATCGTCGACGAGGGCGCGTACGTGCATTACGTCGAAGGCTGCACGGCCCCGATCTACACGACCGACTCGCTGCACTCGGCGGTCGTCGAGATCATCGTCAAGAAGGGCGGCCGCTGCCGCTACACGACGATCCAGAACTGGTCGACGAACGTCTACAACCTGGTCACGAAGCGCGCCGTCGCCTACGAGGAGGCGACGATGGAGTGGGTCGACGGCAACCTCGGCTCGAAGCTGACGATGAAGTACCCGGCGATCTGGCTGATGGAGAAGGGCGCGCACGGCGAGGTGCTGTCGATCGCCTTCGCGGGACGTGGCCAGCACCAGGACGCCGGTGGCAAGGCCGTGCACGTCGCCCCGCACACCTCGTCTGTGATCACCTCCAAGTCGATCTCGAAGGACGGCGGCCGGGCCGGCTACCGCGGCCTGCTCGAGGTGGCAAAGGGCGCGCGGCGCTCGAGGTCGAAGGTCGTGTGCGACGCGCTCATCCTCGACGAGGCCTCGCGCTCCGACACGTACCCGTACATCCGCATCGACGAATCCGATGTCGACATCGGTCACGAGGCGACCGTGTCGAAGATCGGCGAGGAGCAACTCTTCTACCTGATGTCGCGCGGGCTGTCCGAGGCGGAGGCCTCGGCGATGATCGTCTCCGGCTTCGTCGAGCCGATCACGAAGGAGCTCCCGCTCGAGTACGCCGTCGAGATGAACCGGCTCATCCAGCTGCAGATGGAAGGCTCCGTCGGGTGATCGTCGAGCGGACGGACTTCGTCTCCGTCCCGGTCACCGACCTCGAGCGCTCGGCCCGCTTCTACGGGGAGACGCTGGGGCTCGAGCGGATTCCCGGAGACGGCTCCTGGCCCGAGTTCCAGCTCGGCGAGAACGTCAGCCTGTACCTGGTCGACCCGGCGAACATCGGGCGGACGTTCCAGGGGCCGCACACGTCCTCGATCGCGCTGCGCGTGCCGGACGTCGAGACGGCACGGAAGGAGCTCGAGGCACAGGGGGTCGAGTTCGAGGGCGAGACGTTCGACACGGGCGTCTGCCACATGGCCCTGTTCCGAGACCCAGACGGCAACGCGCTCATGCTGCACCGCCGGTACGCGCCCCGTGACTAGCCGCGCCGAGCTCCTCGAGCGCTACCGCTCGCTGCCGCTTCCGGACACGTCCATGGAGGCGTGGCGCTTCACCGACCTGTCCGGCTTCGACCCGGACGCCTTCGCCGTCGGCCCGAACGGCCACGTCCAGGGCTCTGACCCCGGGACGAGCGCGGGTCGGACGATGCTCGAAGTCGACGCGGCCGCCGTGGCCGCGGTCGGAGAGGGCGGGATCGAGGTGTCGGAGGCCCCGGACGGGCTGACCTTCGAGCCGCTCCCCGAGGGCCACGAGCGGCTCGGCTCGCTCGTCGGCGCCGAGGACAAGTTCACGGCGCACAACGCGGCGCTCTGGCGGCACGGCCTGCTCGTCCGGGTCGCTCCCGGCGTCGAGCTCGAGCGGCCGCTGTACGTGCGCATCACCAACGCGCAGCCGGGTGGCTCGCTCTTCTGGCGCCTGCTCGTCGTCGCCGAGGAGGCGAGCCGGTTCTCGCTGATCGAGGAGTACGTGTCCGCCGACCAGGCCCTGGACGCCTACGCGAACGCGGCCGTCGAGCTGTTCGTCGAGCGGGGGGCGAAGCTCGAGTACGTGTCGCTCCAGAACTTCGCCTCCGGCACCTGGCACTTCGCGACCCACCACGCGCGTGTCGAGCGGGATGCCGAGCTGGATTGGGTGGCGGGAGGCTTCGGCTCGCGCAAGGGCAAGGTTCGCATCCACAACGACCTCGCCGGGCCGGGCGCCACCTCCCGCGTGACCGGCGCCTATTTCGCCGACGGCAGGCAGCACCTCGACTACGACACCTTCCAGGAGCACATCGCCCCGCACACGACGTCCGACTTCGCCTTCAAGGGCGCGCTGCGCGACGAGGCGTCCGTCGTCTGGCGGGGGATGATCCGCGTCGAGCGCGACGCGCAGAAGACGAACGCCTACCAGGAGAACCGCAACCTGCTCCTCTCCGACCGGGCGCACGCCGACTCGATCCCGGGGCTGGAGATCCTCGCCAACGACGTGCGCTGCACGCACGGCGCCACGCTCTCGCAGGTCGACCGGGAGCAGCTGTTCTACGCGATGGCCCGTGGCCTGTCGCGCGCGGACGCGGAGCGGCTGATCGTGCGCGGCTTCTTCCAGGACGTGCTCGACCGGATCGACCTCGAGCCGGTCCGCGAGGCGCTCGCGAGTGCCCTCGAGGCCCGTATCCCCCGGTAGGCCGCTCGCGCCGCCGGGCCGTTCGGGGCCCGGTGGGTACGATGCGTCCATGGCCGTGACGGCGCGCCCCAGGCTCGACGCCCACGCCGTCCGCAGGGACTTCCCGGCGTTCGAGCATCAGGTGCACGGGAAGCCGCTCTCGTACCTCGACTCGGCGGCCAGCTCGCAGAAGCCCCGGCGCGTGCTGGATGCGATGCGGGAGTTCTACGAGGCCTCGTACGCGAACGTGCATCGCGGCGTGTACGAGCTCGCCGAGCGCGCCACGGCCGGCTTCGAGGGGGCGCGCGAGAAGGTGCGCGAGCTGATCAACGCACCGTCCGTGCGCGAGGTGATCTTCACGCGCAACGTCACCGAGGCGATCAACCTCGTCGCCTACGCGTGGGGGCTGGACAACCTCGGGCCAGGCGACGTCGTCATCGTGACGGAGCTCGAGCACCACGCGAACTTCGTGCCCTGGCAGCAGATCGCGCGCCGGACGGGCGCCGACTTCCGCGTGCTCGGCATCGACGACGCCGGCGAGCTGCGCCTCGACTGCCTCGACGCGCTCGCGCGCGGCGGCCGCGTGAAGGTGGTCGCGGCGGGGCTCGTCTCGAACACGCTCGGCACCATCAACCCGGTCGAGCGCCTGGCGAGGTGGGCGCACGACCAGGGCGCGATCATGGTCGTCGACGCCGCGCAGGCGGTTCCGCACCGGCGGGTGGACGTGCAGGCGCTCGGCTGCGACTTCCTCGGCTTCACCTCGCACAAGCTGTGCGGCCCCACCGGGGCCGGCGCGCTGTACGGGCGGCGGGAGCTTCTCGAGCAGATGTCCCCGTTCGAGATGGGCGGCGAGATGATCCGCAGCGTGACGGCGGAGAAGACGACCTGGAACGAGCTGCCGTACAAGTTCGAGGCGGGAACGCCGGCCTTCGTCGAGGCCTATGGCATGGGCGTCGCCATCGACTACATCACGGACATCGGGCTCGAGGCGATCGAGGAGCACGAGCACGAGCTGGTCGGCTACGCGCTGGAGCGGCTCTCCGAGCTCGACTGGGTGACCGTGTACGGGCCGCCGCTCGGGCGGCGCGCCGGCATCGTCTCCTTCAACGTGGACGGCGTGCACGCCCACGACGTGGCGCAGATCCTCGACTCCGAGGGGGTGTGCGTGCGGGCGAGCCACCACTGCACGCAGCCGCTCATGCGGCGGCTCGGCGTCCCCGCGACGGCGCGTGCGAGCTTCTACCTGTACTCCATCCCCGAGGAGGTCGACCGCCTGGTCGCGGGTCTGCACAAGGTGCGGAGGGTGTTCGGTGGCTGACGACCAGCTCTACCGGGAGATCATCCTCGACCACTACAAGAACCCGCGCGGGCACGGAGTGATCGAGGACGCCGACGCGAGCGCGGAGGGACAGAACCCGCTCTGCGGCGACGAGGTCTCGATCTACGTCTCCTTCGAGCCGGGGAGCGACGTGATCGACGAGGTGAGGTTCTCGGGCCGCGGCTGCGCCATCAGCCAGGCGGCGACGTCGATGCTGACGGAGATGGTGCAGGGCCGCACCGCCGGCGAGGTGGCCGACATGTCGAAGGAGGAGCTGCTCGACGAGCTCGGGGCGCCGCTGCACAACAACCCGACGCGGCTCAAGTGCGCGCTGCTCGGGCTGACGACGCTCAAGGTCGCGCTGCACAAGGGGAAGGGCACGCCGCTGCCCGAGGGGCTCGCCGGTTTCGAGGGGCTCGAGCTCCGCTAGACGCATGCCCGAGCTCGACGTGTGCCCTGCCGACGAGCTGCCGCCGGGGCGGATGAAGATCGTGCGCGCCGGTTCGCTCGCCGTCGGCGTGTACAACGTCGCAGGCGAGTACTACGCGATCGAGGACCGCTGCTCGCACGACGACGGCCCGCTGTGCGAGGGCGACTGGGATCCCGACGAGGGCGTCGCCATCTGCCCGCGCCACGGCGCGAACTTCGACATCCGCACGGGCGAGGCGCTGACGCTGCCGGCGGTCGAGCCGGTGGCCACCTACTCCGTCCGCGTCGTGGACGGAGTGGTCAAGGTGACCGTCGACTGATGCTCGACGCGCGCGTCCGGGCGGTGATGGCTCGGCTCGAGGAGGAGGACCGGCGCGAGCGAGAGCAGGGGCTCCCCGCCAGGCTGCGCGCGCGTCAGGTCTCGCCGACGACCGGCCGCTTCCTGTTCGGTCTCGTCGTCCACCATCCCGGCTGCGAGGTGCTCGAGCTCGGCGGCTCGCGCGGCTACTCGACGCTGTGGCTCGCGGCCGGCGTCCGCTTCCTCGGCGGCCGGGTCGTCTCGATCGAGCACGACCCGGCGCGCTGCGAGGCGCGGCGGCGGAACCTCGCCGAGGCGGGGCTGGACGAGTGGGTCGAGCTCCTCGACGGCGACGCGTTCGAGCTCTTGCCGACGCTCGCCGAATCGTTCGACGTCGTCTTCCTGGACGCGGAGAAGGACGACTACGAGGCGCTCTTCCGGCTGGCGCGCGAGAAGCTCGAGCCCGGGGCGGTCGTGGTCGCCGACAACGTGCTCTCCCACGAGGAGACGCTCGGCGCCTACTCGCGCGCGCGGCAGGCGGATCCGACCCTCGTCAGCGTCACCGTGCCGCTCGACCGCGGGCTCGAACTGTCCGCTGTCCTGGCCGGCGCTCCGCCGTCTTGACCCGATCCGTATAGTTGGACCTACCGCGGAAAGGAGGTGGTCCGGCTTGAGTTCCGACAGTACGGGCAGTGGAGGTACCAGCGGGTAGGGGCGTGTCCCCGGGACCTGACGGGAACCGCCTAGCCAGCGTGGGGGACTCGCTGCAAGCGCCGCCGGCCGAAGCCGAGCTGGAAGCGCCCCTGCTAATCCAACGCTGGTAGCCGGAGACGGGGCCGCGCGAGCGGCCCTCTCTCTGTGCGGGGCCGGACCCGCACGCGCTCCGGCGCCCACCCCTCTCCGCCGAGCCTGCCGGCGGTCAGGCGGCCCGGCGGATCTGCTCGTCGAGGCGCGTCAGCTGGACGTCGAACACCTCCAGCGCCGGCGCCATGTCGCACACCTGGTCGCCGCCTTCCGTCAGCATCGTCAGCTGGTCGCGCGTGAGCGGGCTACGCGGGAGCCGCTCGGCCAGGGTCGCTGCGGCCCGGACGAGCGGGACGGGGAGGTGGATCGTCCCCCGCCGCACGCCGAGCACCCGCTGCAGGCGCTCGTAGAGCTCGTTCCAGGTGACGGCGTCCGGCCCGCCGAGCTCGAACACCCGGTTGGCGGCGGCGGGGCGGTCGACGCTCTGGGCGACGAACGACGCCAGGTCCTCCACCCAGATCGGCTGCAGGCGCCCGTCGCCGCGTCCGACCACCGGCGTCAGCGGCGCGTAGCGCACCTGGCGCACGAACATGGGCAGCACGCCGCCGTCACGGCCGAAGACGAAGCTCGGCCGGAAGACGACGTGCTCGAGCGCCGCCCCGCGTACGAGCTGCTCCGTCTCCCACTTCGCCCGGAAGTACGGCACGAGCTCCTTGTTGCGCTCGTTCGTGCCGAGGGCGCTCATCAGCACGAACCGGCGCACCCCGGCCGCCACGGCCGCGGCGACAAGGTCGCGGGTGCCCTGCACCATCACCCGCTCGTAGTCGGCGGGAGCGCCTCTGATGATCGCGACGAGATGGACGGCGGCGTCGCAGCCGCGGGCGGCGCGCTCGAGGCTGGCCGCGTCGGTCACGTCGCCCTCGGCCAGCTCGCAGCCCCACGCCTCTAGCGTCCCCGCCCGCTGCGGACGGCGGACGAGCGCGCGGACGTCGTGGCCAAGGGTGCGGAGCGCGTGCACCACCTTCGGCCCCACGAACCCGGTGGCGCCGGTGACGAGGACCCTCACGAGCCAGTCCCTCCGGTCGTCACGGGCTGCCCGGCGGCGCCGCTCTCGCGACCCGGCCGCTGCGCTGCGAAGTTCTGCCAGTAGCGGCTCGGCGTCGGGCCCCGCTGACCCTGGTACTTGGAGCCGAGCGTGTCGCTTCCGTACGGTCTCTCAGCCGGCTCGGTCAGCTGCATGAAGGAGAGCTGGCCGATCTTCATGCCGTGGTAGATCGTGATCGGAAGGTTGGCGACGTTCGAGAGCTCGAGCGTCACGTGCCCGTCCCAGCCCGGGTCGACGAAGCCGGCGGTGGAGTGAATGAGCAGGCCGAGACGGCCGAGGGAGCTCTTCCCCTCGAGCCGTGCGACCAGGTCGTCGGGCAGGCGCACGCGCTCGAGCGTCGAGCCGAGGACGAACTCGCCCGGGTGGAGGATGAACGGCTGGTCATCTTCGATCTCGACGAGCTCGGTCAGGTCCTCCTGCTCCACCCTCACGTCGATGAACGGGTAGCGCGAGTTGCGGAAGACGCGGAAGCAGCGGTCGACGCGCACGTCGACGCTCGATGGCTGGACGAGCGACTCGTCGTACGGGTCGATCTCGATGCGGCCCTCGGCCAGGAGCGCCCGGATCGTCCGGTCGGAGAGGACCATGGCTCGATTGTACGGAGCCGACGGGGCGAGGCCTTGCATACGAGCTATGCAGGAATGCAGTCCGGCGGACGGCTTGGCTATGCTGGCCCTGTGGCGGCGACACGCGCGATCGACCTGCGGACGGAGGTTCCCGGCCCCCGCTCGCGGGAGATCCTCGCGCGCAAGCGGCGGGTGGTGGCGGACCCCCTGTCGGTGTACGCGCCGGTTGTCGTCGCCCGTGGATCCGGAGCGACCGTCACCGACGTCGACGGCAACACCTTCATCGACTTCATGGGCGGCGTCGGCTGCCTGGCCGTCGGCTACGGCCACCCGCGCGTGCTCGAGGCGATCGAGGAGCAGGCGCAGCGATTCCTGCACACCGACTTCTCGGTGCTGCCGTACGAGCTGTACGTGGCGCTTGCCGAGCGCCTGCTCGCGCTGGCTCCGATCTCCGGCGCGAAGAAGGCGGCCTTCTTCAACGCGGGCACCGAGGCGGTCGAGAACGCGATCAAGTTCGCGCGCGCGTCCACGAAGCGGCCCGCGGTGATCGCCTTCGAGGGCGCCTTCCACGGCCGGACGCTGCTCTCGCTCACGCTCACCTCGAAGACGCACCCGTACAAGGCGGGGCTCGGCCCGTTCGCGCCGGAGGTGTACCGGGTCCCGTTCGCGAACGACTACCGCGGCCCCGACTCCCGCACCGCCCTGGAGGCGCTCGAGCGCGCCTTCCTCACCCTCGTTGCCGCCGAGCAGGTGGCGGCGATCGTGATCGAGCCGGTGCAGGGCGAGGGTGGCTTCGTCGTCTGCCCCCGCGACTTCATGGCCGGCGTCCGGCGGGTGTGCGACGAGCACGGGATCGTGCTCGTCGTCGACGAGGTGCAGACGGGCTTCGGCCGCACGGGGAAGCTGTTCGCGATCGAGCACTACGGCGTGGAGCCGGACCTGATCACGGTCGCGAAGTCGATCGCCGCCGGCCTGCCGCTCGCGGGCGTACTCGGCCGCGCCGAGATCATGGACGCCCCGGCCGACTCCGCCGTGGGCGGGACGTTCGTCGGCAACCCCGTGGCCCAGGCGGCCGCCCTGGCGGTGCTCGACGTGATCGAGGAGGAGGGTCTCGTCGCGCGGGCCGCGGACATCGGCGAGAGGATCCGCGGGCGCATGGCCGAGTGGCAGTCGCGTTTCGAGGCGATCGGCGACGTCCGCGGGCTCGGGGCGATGCTCGCGCTCGAGCTCGTGCACGACCGCGGCTCGAAGGAGCCCGCCCCGGATCTCGCCTCCGCGGTCGTCGAGCACGCGGCCGAGCGGGGCCTCCTGCTCTTGAAAGCCGGCGTGCACGGGAACGTGATTCGCGTCCTGCTGCCGCTGGTGATCGCCGACAGCGAGCTCGAGGAGGCGCTCGACGTGTGGGAACAGGCGCTCGAGGCGACGCTCGAGCCGGGAGCGGCCGCCGCCTGGGGCCCCCAGCTGGGATCCGCCGACCGGGACTGAGCCGAGGTTGGCGCTCGCCCCCGGCCGTCCCTAGACTCGAGCGGGCATGAGCGTGCTGCACAGGGACCGGAAGGTCGAGCTGCTCCGCTCCGTCCCGCTCTTCTCGGGCTGCTCGAAGAAGGAGTTGCAGGCGATCGGGCGCATCGCCGACGAGATCGACTGCCGCCCCGGCAGAGCGCTCATCCGCGAGGGGGCGCCCGGCAGCGAGTTCTTCGTGCTCGTCGACGGGACGGTCGAGGTGACCCGCAAGGGTCGCGCAATCGACGCCATGGGGCCGGGCGACTTCTTCGGCGAGATGGCGCTGCTGACGAGCGAGCCGCGCAACGCCACCGTCACCACCACCTCCGCGGTGCACGCGCTCGTGATCACGGCGCGCAGTTTCCGGCAGCTCGTGACGGACAACCCGCTGATCGCGCTCAAGGTGATGCGCGCGGTCGCGGAGCGCGTGCCGGACCCGGTGCCGTAGAGGTCAATGGTGCCGTAGAGGTCAATCGCCGCCGCGACGCGAGGCGATGAGGATGCGGAACTCGTTCCGGAGGCGGTAGCTGCCGTCGGGCTGTCTGTACGGGGCGAGCCCCTCGACGATCGCCTCTCTCAGCTCCCGTTCGCGCTTCGGCCCGGCGAGGACTGCCAGCCCGGCGACGGCGACGAGCGCACGGCCGAGCGTTGCCGCGTCCGGGTACTCGAACGCCCAGGTGACGTCGAGCTCGTGCTCGGGCGAGAGCCCGGCCTCGAGCGCGAGCCCACGGAGGATCCCCGGCTGCGACAAGTCCGGGTCGGGCGGCGCGTCGGCCGGGCGCGGCGGCAGGAACGGCCTGGCGAGCGCCTTCATCGCCTCGAGATCGCAGCGCTCGTGCCTTCCCCAGACCTGGACGACGACCGGCGCTCGGGGCTTCGCGACGCGGCCGGCCTCGCGCAGCGCGGCGACCATGTCGGTGGCGAAGAAGAACGAGTTGAACCCGGTGACAAGGTCGAAGGTGCCGTCCTCCCAGGGCAGGGCTTCCATGTCGCCGACGCGGAGATCCGCCTCCGGCAGCCGGGTACGGGCGAACGCGATCAGGGCCTCGGAGGCGTCGAGCCCGTGCGGAAGCGCACCGCGCCCGGCTGCGAGCCGCAGGAAGGCGCCGGCGCCGCAGCCGACGTCGAGAACCCGCCATCCCGGCTCGAGACCCGTCTGCTCGAGCGCCGCCTCGTAGGTGGGAAGCTGACGGTCCTCGCTCAGCGCCCAGTCGGCCGGGCGCGCGCCCCACAAGGGGCCCCAGCGCTCAGCGCTCCCGCTCGACACGCGTGCCGCCGTCATCGGCTCCTCCTCACCTCGAACGACGGGCACAGGTATAAACTGTGTTTCACAGTTATGTCAAGGTCGGAGCTCGGACTTTTCTCCTACGAGATCCTGGGGCTCGTCGGCCGGGGCGGCGCCGGTCCGCACGACCTGCGGGCGATGGTGCGGCGCGGGCGGATCCTCGACTGGGCCGGAGAGAGCCAGTACTACGTCGAGCCGAAGCGGCTCGCCCGGCTCGGCTACCTCGAGGCTCGCAAGGAGCGAGGACGGACGCGGGAGCGGACCGTGTACACGCTGACGGACAAGGGTGTGCAGGCGCTGCGCGACTGGGCGGCGAGCGCAGCGCGCTTCACGCCGGTGAAGAGCGAGCCGCTCGTCCGCCTGCTGATCGCCGACCTGGTCGGAGAGGCGCCGACCCGCACCGGCCTGAGCGCGCTGCGCGGGGAGGTCGCCGACCTTCGCGGCAGGCTCGACGAGGCCGAGGCGAGCGCCGCGACGCTGCCGCACCGGGAGAAGTACCTGCGGCTCGTCGTCGGCTTCCTCCGGCAGCTGCTCGATCTGCACCTCGAGCTCGTCGAGCGGGTCGAGCGCGAGCTCGGGCGGCCAGGTCAGTAGGCGAGCCGCGAGCGCCGCTCGTGACGTTCGAGCGCCAGCTCGAGCAGACGCTCGAGCAGCTCGCCGTAGGCGATCCCGGACGCCTCGAACAGCTTGGCGTACACGCTCGTCGAGGTGAAGCCCGGGATCGTGTTCAGCTCGTTCACGAGCACGTCGCCCGCGCGCGTCACGAAGCAGTCGACACGCGCCATCCCCTCGCAGTCGGCGGCGAGGAACGCGTCGACCGAGATCTCCTGGACGCGCCGGACCTGCTCTGCCGAGATCCGCGGCGGCACGATCAGGTCCATGCCACCCTCGTCGTACTTGGCCGAATAGTCGTACCAGTCGGCATCGCCGAACCCGTGCGGGACGATCTCCCCCGGCACAGACGCCTGCGGCAGCTCGTTTCCGAGCACGCCGCACTCGACCTCGACCCCGTCCACGAACTCCTCGATCAGCACCTTCTCGTCGTGCCGCCGGGCGAGCGCCACCGCGGGCTCGAGCGCCTCCGGCCCGGTCACCTTGCTGATGCCGACGGAGGAGCCGAGACGCGCCGGCTTGACGAACACGGGGTAGTCGAACGGGTGCTCGATGGGAGACGATCGGCGCAGCGTCACGCTCCGCGTGACCGGGATGCCGGCGCCGCGCATGACCACCTTGAAGATGTCCTTGTCCATCGCCAGCGCCGAGCCGAGCACGCCCGCCCCGACGTACGGCTTGCCGGCCAGCTCGAGCAGGCCCTGCACGGTGCCGTCCTCGCCGAACGGGCCGTGCAGGACGGGGAGGACGACGTCCACCTCGCCGAGCACGGCCATCACCCCATCCGACGACGCGGGAACAGGCAGGGTTGCCGCCGCACCGCCGCCGCCCGACGGGGCGGCGTAGGGGATCTCACCTTCCGCCGGGATCCGCCGGCTCGCCGTGTCGGTCACGCTGGGGTGTCCGGCCGAGTCCGGGTCCGGTCGGGCCAGGGTGGAGCGGGCCTCGAGCGACCACCGGCCGTCGCGGGAGATCTCGACGACGACAACGTCGTAGCGGGCGGGGTCGAGCGCTGCCAGCACCGACCGGGCGGACGCGAGCGCGACGTCGTGCTCGCTCGAGCGCCCGCCGGTGAGCACGGCGATCCTGCGGCGCGTCACGGCGTGACACCGAGACCGCCGGTGGCGCCGCTCGGCCCGCTCGGCCCGCTCGGCCCGGTTGGCCCGGTCGCCCCCGTCGGCCCGCTCGGCGGCGGCGGGACGTAGTGCCCGACCTCGAGCGTCACGGTCGTGCCGAGCGGCTCCTCCGTTCCGCCCAGCGGGGACTGGCTCATCACGGTCCCGTCCAGGGTCTGGTCGCTCGTGTCGAGCTTGGCCGTTGCCACCTTGAAGCCTTTGTTCGCGAGCTGGCTCGCCGCGTCGGCGACCGGCAGCCCGGTCACGTCCGGAACCTGACCTGTCTGCGGCCCCTTCGAGACGACGAGCGACACCTCCGAGCCGCGCTGGAGGAGCGTCCCCTGCGCGGGGGTGGTGTCGATGACGACGCCCGCGGGCTGGTCGGAGTTGCGCAGCTGCGTCGGCCCGACGGTGAAGCCGGCGTCCTGCAGCGCCGTTCTCGCGTCCGCCTCCGAGTCGCCGGCGACGGTCGGCACCGGCACCTCCGGCAGGCCCTTGGAGATGTTGATGCGCACGTCGGTGCCCTTGACGACGCGGGTGCCGGCGGCCGGGCTCTGCGCCGTCACCGTCCCCGGCTGCGCGCTCGAGGGCACCTCCACCGAGTGGTAGTTGAGCCCGGCCTTCGTCAGCGCCGCGACCGCGTCCGCGAGCGAGTCGCCCTTGACCGCCGGCACCTCCACCTTCGGCTTGCCGGTCGACACGGTCAGCGTCACCACCGTGCCCTTGTTCACGCGCGCGCCGGGATCCGGGTTCTGGTCGAACACCTGCCCGACCGGCACCTTCTCGTTCGGAACGCGCCGGATACGCGGCTGCAGGCCGTCAGCGAGCACCTTCTTGCGTGCCTGGCCCTCGAGGATGCCCGTGTAGATGTTGACCGGCACCGGTCCGGACGAGAGCTGGTGCTCGATCTTCGTGTACACGAAGTAGCCGGCGTACCCCGCCGCGGCCAGCAGGAGCGCGGCGATGAGCCACGGCCACACGGGCCGCCGCCGTCGCACGTGCTCGTACTCGAGGTAGCGCCCGTACGGCGGCACGCGCCCGCCCGCCCGGCCGCGCTGCGCGCGGGGCACGACCTGGGTCGGTTCGATCCCCGCCCCGGCGAGGACGGCGGTCGCGGCCGTCTCGGTCTCCGTCGAGACGGGCAGCCCCTGCGCCACGCGCGCGAGGTCGGCGTCCATGTCTCGCGCCGACTGGTAGCGCTCGGCCGGGTCCTTCGCGAGCGCGCGCAGCACCACCTGGTCGAGTGCGTGCGGCACGTCGCCGAGGCCCGGCGGCCGCCGCAGCGACGGGGGCTCGGGCACCGTCGAGAGGTGCTTCATGGCGATCTCGAGCGCCGTCTCGCCGGTGAACGGGACCGCCCCCGTCAGCATCTCGTAGAGGACGATCCCGACCGAGTAGAGGTCGGAGGATGGGTGGACGGGGGCGCCCTTCGCCTGCTCCGGCGAGAGGTATTGCGCGGTGCCGATGATCGAGCCCGCCTCCGTCACCTGGCTCGAGCCCGAGCGGGCGATGCCGAAGTCCGTCACCTTCAGCCGCCCGTCGGGGGCGACGACGACGTTGTGGGGCTTGATGTCGCGGTGGACGATCCCGTGCCGGTGCGCGAAGTCGAGCGCCGACAGGATCTGCCGGGTGTAGTCGATCGCCACGCGCACGGGCGTGGGCCCGCGGGAGACGAGGAGCTCCTTCAACGTCTTCCCCTCCAGGAACTCCATGGCGATGTAGTACGTGCCCTCCGCCTCGCCGCGGTCGTAGATGGAGACGACGTTCGGGTGCGAGAGGCCGGCGGCGCTCTCTGCCTCGCGCCGGAAGCGCTCGACGAACTGCTCGTCCTGCGCGTGCCGCTCGTCGAGCAGCTTGATCGCGACGCGACGACCGAGCTCCTGGTCCTCGGCGAGGTAGACGCTCGCCATCCCGCCGCTGCCGAGCTTGCTGACGACGCGGTAGCGGCCATCCAGGACCCTGTCGATGAGCGTGTCGAAGGTGGCCACGTTCGTGCCTACAGGTTAGGAGCTGGTTCGACCGAGCAGGGCTTCGAGCAGCGTCTTCGCGATCGGCGCCGCCGTCTGGCCGCCGGTGCCGGTCTGGTTCTCGAGCGTGACGGCGACCGCGACCTGGGGGTGGTCGGCGGGTGCGAAGCAGACGAACCAGGCCGTGTTCGTCGGCGTGCCGGTCTCGGCGGTGCCCGTCTTGCCGGCGACCGGCACGCCCGGGATCTGGGCGTTCGTACCCGTTCCGCTCGTCACGACCGCTTCCATCATCGTCGTCAGCTCGCGCGCCGTCTCCGGCTTGATCGCACGCCCGAGCCTCTTCGGCTTCGTCCGCTCGAGCACGCCTCCTGCCGGCGTGAGGATGCGGTCGACCAGGTACGGCTTCATCGGGACGCCGCCGTTCGCGATCGTCGCCGCCACCATCGCCATCTGCAGCGGCGTGACGCCGAGCCGTTCCTGGCCGAAGGCGAGCCGCCCGGGGTCGACCTGGTAGTCGTGCTTCGGGAAGAACAGCCGGTGGTGGTCGTAGAGCCCGCTCGCCTGCTGCTCGTCGAGCGGCAGCTCCAGCCCGGGCGTCGAGTAGAAGCCGAATCGCTTCGCGTAGTCGAGGATCGTGCGGGCACCGAGCGCCTTGCCGATGTTGCAGTAGACGGAGTTGATCGAGTGCTCGAGCCCCTGCGCGAGCGTGACGTTGCCGAACCGCTCCGGGCCGCCCTGCTCGAGGCCGAAGTTGTAGACGGGCTTGCCGTACTCGACGCAGTAGCCGGGGTCGTAGAAGGGGGAGTCGGGCGTGAACCTGCCGGTGTCGAGCGCGGCGGCGGCGGTGACGAGCTTGAACGTCGAACCGGGCGCGTACAGGCCGCTCGTCGCCCGGTTCAGCAGGGGCGCCGGGGAGGCACAGTTCGCCTTCGCCCGGCTGGCGGCGCCGAAGTCGCGCTCGACCAGGTTCGGGTTGTAGGTGGGCGACGAGGCCATGACGAGCACGCGCCCGGTCTCCACCTGCAGCGCGACGGCGGCGCCGCAGCTCGCGTCGAGCGCCTTCTGGGCGATGAACTGCGCGCGCGGCCGCAGCGTCAGCACGACCGAGTTCCCCTTGATCGTCTTGCCCGTCAGCCGGTCGAGCGTCTTCGTGAGCACCGTGTGCAGGTTCGCGTTCGAGGCGGTCAGGTAGTCGTTCAGCGACCGTTCCAAGCCCGCCTGCGAGTGACCCTGCGTGGAGTAGCCGACGACGTCGGCGGCGAGCGGGCCGGTCGGGTAGCGGCGCAGGTAGAAGGTCTGCCCGTCGACCTGCCTGCTCGTGTTGGTGGCGAGCACCGTCCCGTTCGCCGCCAGGATCGCGCCCCGGTCGATCTTGAACTGGGCGACGAGCTGGATGGAGTTGTCCTGCTTCGCGGCCAGGTCGCCCTCGGCCCACGCCTGCCAGTACGTCGTGCCGACGACGAGCGCTGCGAGCAGCAGCATGCCGACGACGGCGACGGAGCGAATCCGGTCGTTCACGACAGCTGCCTCGACTGGGCGCGGTTCGAGACGAGGAGCAGCCCTGCGAGCAGGACGAAGTTGGCGACGATGCTCGAGCCGCCGTAGCTGACGAACGGCAGCGTGATGCCGGTCAGCGGGATGATGCGGACGACGCCGCCGACGATGATGAAGGTCTGCAGCACGAAGCCGAAGGTGAGCCCGGCGGCGAGCAGCTTCGAGAAACCGTCGTCGACCGTCATCGCCGCCCGGAAGCCGCGCAGCGCGAAGACCATGTACACGAGCAGGAAGGCGGCGATGCCGATCAGGCCGAGCTCCTGCGAGAGCGCCGAGAAGATGAAGTCCGTCTTCAGGTCGGGGATGACCGGAGCTCCGTTCGTGAGCGTGAAGGTGCCCTCGCCGAGCCCTGTGCCGCCGAAGTGGCCGGCGCCGATCGAGTAGAGCGACTTGACGAGCTGGTAGGAGGCGCAGTTCTGGCGCAGCTCGAGCTTGCCGTTCTGGGCGCAGTAGACGGCGTGGTCGGTCCACGGGTGGAGCCAGATCGTGACGCGCAGCCGGACGCGGTCGATCGTGTCGTAGGCGATGAGGCCGCCCGCGGCGAAGAGCGCGACGCCGGCGCCGACGAACAGGGCGCGGCCGGTGGCGATGTAGAGGACGGCGAGGAAGATCCCGAAGAAGAGGAGCGCGCTGCCGAGGTCGCCCGTCTCGACGAGGATGAGCATCGCCGCGCCCCAGACGGCGAGCAGCGGCCCGAGGTCCTTCAGTCGGCCCTGGGCGAGCACCTCCCGCTTCTCGCGCAGGTAGCCGGCGAGGAAGACGATCAGCGCCAGCTTCGCGATCTCGCCCGGCTGGAACTGCAGCCCCCCGGCGTGCACCCACAGACGCGAGCCGTTCACCGTCTGCCCGATCACGGGCAGCGCCGGGAGCGCGAGCAGGCCGACCGCGGTGATCCCGGAGACGTACTTGTAGCTTTCCAGTCGGCGATAGTCGCGGCGCAGGAGGACGAGCGTGGTCGCGAACACCGCGACGCCGACGACGATCCAGTAGCTCTGGCGGAGCGCGTCGCCGGGGTTGATCCGGTAGATCTCGGTGACGCCGATCGCCGTCAGCAGGCCGCCGAGCGGCAGGAGGTAGGGGTCGGCGTGAGGGACGGTTCGGCGTGTGACGAGGTGCGCGGCGAGATAGAGGCAGAGGAAGAAGATGCCGTACGTGAGCGATGAGGCGGAGACCACCTGCCGGCGCGCGATGTAGACGCTCGCGAAGCCGCAGCCGGTGATGAGGCCGACCGCGAGCAGGCTGGCGAGCTCGCGGTTGCGGAGGCTCACGCCGCTCCCCGCCCGCTTCCCCGCTCGCTCCCTCCTTGCAACAGACTGTTACAAGGCAGGGGGCGAGCGGGTGGCCGAAGCTCGACCGCTGCGCCGACGGCTGTCACGGGAGGACGTCCTGCTCGTAGCGCCGGACGAGCCGCTCGGCCGCGGCACGCCCGCGCAGCGAGTGGTCGAACAGCCGGCGGCGCTCGCGCTCCGAGAGCTGGACGGCAAGGAGCGGGCTGGCGTACACCTCGCGGTACAGGCGGATGCCGAAGGGGAGGTCCCAGGGCACCCCCTGGTAGACGGCGACGCGTCCGTGCGAGTCGGCGCCGACGAAGTTGGCGCGCGTGGCGGCGAACACGCCGAGCCCGATCGCCACGGCGAGGAGGAGGCCGGCGAGCGGCAGCAGGATCCGCGTGCGGAGGAGCCGCCGCCTGGGCGCCGGCACGGGCTCCCAGGCGGCGGGCACCCGCTCGAGGCCGCCCAGCGTGTCCTCGTCGAGCGCTTCGGCGCCGCCGGGCGAGACAGCGCTCGGGATCTCGATCGTGTCGTCGATCGAGGCGATCTCGAACAGGACGACGGTGACGTTGTCCTCGCCGCCGCGGCGGTTCGCCTCGGCGATCAGCGCCTCGGCGGCGGCGTCGAGGTCGCCACGGTGCTCCTCGAGCAGCTCGAGGATCGTGTCGTCGTCGACCATCGACGACAGCCCGTCCGAACAGATCATGAACAGATCGCCCGGCCGCGACTCGACCGGGAACGCGTCCACCTCCACCTTCGGGTCGGTACCGAGCACGCGGGTGATGACCGAGCGGTGTGGGTGCGCCTCCGCCTCCTCGGGCGACAGCCGGCCGGAGCGCATGAGCTCCGCGACAAGCGAGTGATCCTCGGTCAGCTGCTCGAGCGCGTGGTCGCGCACGAGGTAGGCCCGCGAGTCGCCGACGTGGCCGATCCAGACGGTGTCGGGGCCGGCGAGCGCGGCGGTCATCGTCGTCCCCATCCCGGAGGCCGACGCGTCGTCGCGTGCGCGCTCGTACACGGAGCGGTTCGCCGCCTGGATCAGGGAGACGACCCGCTCCTCGCCCGCCGGGCCGCCCCCGCCGCTGCGCTGGAGCGACTCGGCTGCGAGCTGGGACGCGAGCTCGCCGGCCTGCGCGCCGCCCATGCCGTCCGCGATCGCAAACAGCGGCGGGTCGCACACGTAGGCATCCTCGTTCCGGCGCCGGCGCCTGCCGGGATGCGTGCTCGCCGTGTAGCGCGCGACCGTCATCGCTCGAAGCGGAGATCGGTCTCGCCCACGCGGATCAGGTCTCCCGGCACCAGCCGTGTCGGCGCGGTGAGGCGGACGCCGTTGACGTAGGTCCCGTTGGTGGAGCCGACGTCCTCGATCCAGACGCCGTCGGGCCGCGGCTCGAGCCGGGCGTGGCGCGCCGAGGCGAACTCGTCGCCGGGGAGGGCGAGGTCGTTGAGCGGCTCGCGGCCGATCGTGAGCGGTGCCGAGTCGAGCTCGTGCCGCTGCCCGGCTGCGAGCGCCGGGCTCGCGACGACGACGAGCCCGCCGCGGGCGCGCCTTCGGCCGCGGAGCGGCCGCCTGCGCCGCTCCTGCGCCCGCTCGGGCGCGAGCACGATGCTCTCCTGCGGGGCGCTCCGCAGGTCGCGAGCCGCCGTCCGGACGACGCGCCAGATGAACAGGTACAGGAGGACGAGGAACGCGATCTTGAGGAGCAGCAGGACCTCCTCGACGGCGATCGAGGCAGCCATGCGCGCCTAGCCTCGGCCGTCGGCGGTGACGACGGGCGCCGCGAAGACGAGCTCCGTCGACCCGAGCGTGATCCGATCGCCGTCCTCCAGCTTCACCTGCCGGAGCCGCCTTCCGTTCACCTCGGTGCCGTTCGTCGAGCCGAGGTCGACGAGCCAGAAGGCGTCGTCGTCGCGGCGCACCTCCGCGTGGCGGCGGGAGACGTTCGGGTCGGCGAGACGGATGTCGGAGTCCTGCGAGCGCCCGATCAGCACCACCTGCTTCTCGAGCTCGTAGCGCTCGCCGCCGACCGCCGTCAGCGCCGCCGGGATCTCGGCCACCTCTGCGGCGGCCGGAGGCTCCGGCTCGGCGGGCTCGGGCTCGGCGTCCGGCCCCGAGCGGTAGACCATCGTCTGTCCGGCCGATCGCGGGGCGGGCGCGGGGGCCGCCGCCTGCGGCAGGCGCTGCCTCGGCCGCTGCACCATCCGCGTGGCGATCCCGAACATGCCCACGCCCAGGTCGTCGTCGCTCGCCATCAGCACGATCGGCGGCGAGAGCATGACGTAGCCCTCGCGCCGAGCGTGCTCGGCGAGGTACTCCTGCAGCTCGAGCTTGAGCGACTCCTCGTAGGCCTGGAACTGGCGGCGGTCGCCCGGCGACAGGTAGACGGTGTACTCGTTCGGGACGTAGACGCGGGAGACGGAGACGGTACGGTGGTCGTCCATCTCCTTGACGAGCTTGCGCGCCAGCTCGACCGGCTGCACGTTCGTGCGGAAGGCGCGGCCGAAGACGCCCTCGACGAGCGCCTCGATCTTCTGCTCGAGCGCGCGCAGGATGCTCATGCTCCCCCGGCGGGAGGCTCCGCAACCGCCCGCCGTCCACCGGACGGGCGGCTCGGCGCCGCGCGTGCGCTGCACGTCGATTCCGTTCTGTTCATACCGTCCCCTCCGGCCCGAGGCGCGGGCGAAACCCGGGGAACCCGCCTGCTGTCGGGATTGACGCGGAGCGACTCACTCGTGGTCTTCTCGGGTCTTCGAGTCTACCCGCGACCCCCGGCAGACCGGGCCACGGTCGGGGGCGCGCCGGGCGGGCGGACGACCGCAACGGTCGTCTCCTCCACCGCGCGCCCCGGCCTCGGTGGCCGCAGTCGGCGGCGCAGGGCAGCGTACGGCTCGAGCCCGAGCGCGGCGGCCGTGGCAGCCGTGAAGGCGAGCAGCGTCGCCTCGGGGGCGTGCGGCCCGGGCAGGGCTGCGATCCCCGTCACGAGGCAGAGGTAGGCGAGCGCGGCGGCGAGCCCGCGCCGGCGAGCCTGCGGGAGGAGCGCGGCGCCGAGGCCGAGCGCCGCCGCGGTCGCGGCGAGGGCGGGATGCGCCGCGGCGGCTGAGGCGAGCGCGCGGGCGGCGGCGGTCGGCCGGTTCGAGTCGGCGATGCCGAGGCGGCCGAGGTGGGCGGCGCCGTCGAGACCGGCGGCGACGTACACGGAGGTGGCGACGGCGAGCCCGCGTGCGAGCGGCCGCGCGACGGCCTGCCCCGTCACCGGCGCCAGGCCGAGCGAGCCCGCCGGGCCGAGCGCGGCGCCGAGCAGGGCAGCGAGCCCGGCCCGCGGCGCGCGCCAGGCGAGCGCGGCGGCGGCAAGGGCGACGAGCGCGTACACGACGGCGAGGCCGAGCGCGTGGTTCCCGAGTGGGAGGATGGGGACGGCGAGCGCGAAGAGCAGGCCGGCGCGCTCCGAGCGCAGCGCAAGCAGCGCCGCCACGGCGCCGATGCCGGCGGGCCAGCGCTCCGGGAAGAAGGGCGCGGCCGCGGTCACGCCGCCGGCGAACGTGCCGGCTGCGGCGGCGCCGAGCGCTCGCGCTGCGAGCTCGGTCGGGCGACGCAACCCGGCGGCCGGCCGGGCCGTCCGCGCGCCGCGGGCGACGATGGCCCGAGCCGGCAGCCGGAGCGCAGGGAGCGGGAGCCGGAGCGGGCGCGAGCCGCGGGCGGGGGCGGTGCGGCGGGACCTGCGCCGGCGCCTCAGCTCTCCCTTTGCCTGGCGGAGCGCTCCCGCCAGCGAGGCCGCGGTCGGGCGCCGGTCGGGCGCGCTCGACAGGGCCCGGTCGACGCAGGCGACGAGCGGCCGCGGCAGGTCGGGCCGCTGCTCGCGCAGCGAGGGGGCCCCGCGCTCGATCGCCTTCGCCGTGTCGAGCAGCGTCCCGCCCCAGAAAGGATGGAAGCCGGCGAGCGCCTCCCAGAGCAGGACCCCGACCGCCCAGACGTCCGCGGGCGGGCCGGCGCTCTCGCCGCGCAGGCGCTCGGGCGAGATGTAGGCGAGGGTGCCGGGGATGTCCCCGGCCGCGGTCAGCCCCTCCGCCTCGCGCACGAGCGCGAGGCCGAAGTCGAACAGCTTGACGGCGATGCCGCGGCCGTCCGCGAGGAGGACGTTCGCGGGCTTGACGTCGCGGTGGACGATGCCGTGCGCGTGGGCGTGCGCGAGCCCCTCCAGCACCTGCGCCGCCGCCTCGAGCGCGCCGGCGTCGTCGATCTTCCCGTCACGCAGCGCGTCGCGCAGGGTGCGGCCGGGGACGTACTCGTAGACGATGTACACGTGGTCGGCGTCGCGGGCGAGCGCGTGCGCGCGCAGGCAGCGCGGATGGCGCAGGCGCGCGGCCGCCGCTGCCTCCCGCTCGGCCCGGGAGCCGGCCGTCCCCTCGCGCGGCACGATCTTGAGCGCCACCTCGCGGCCGCTCGCCACCTCCCGGGCGAGCCACACCGAGCCGGAGCCGCCGCTTCCGAGCGGACGGATCGGCAGGTAGCGGTTCAGGACCAGGCTGCCCGGAGCGGGCGATGCGGCCGGCCGCGACATCCCGCCCCCTTTTTGCGCCGACAGGAGAAACTCCTGCGCAGGCGAACAACGGCTAGAGTGGCCGGATCTCGCGGCTCCGAGCCAGCATGAGCGAGTACGACTCAGATATCGAGTTCGACTTCTTCGACGACCTGGAGACCGGCGAGCCGCCGCCCTCCACGGAGCGGCCCCGGGGCCAGCGCCCACCTGGCCCGCCGCGGCGGCCGGAGCGACCGCAGATCCCCCCGACGGCCCGGCTCGCCGGCCTCATCGCCTTCGGCATCCTCGTCATCGTCCTGCTCGTGCTCTGGGTGCAGAGCTGCTCGGGCACGAGCAAGAAGTCGTCGTTCGAGAGCTACTTCGGCAAGGTGAGCGCGCTCGCAGCCGACTCGAACCGTCTCGGCAAGCAATTCTCGATTGCGCTGACCACCCCGGGCATCACCGGGACGGAGCTCGCCTCCAAGCTGGACACGCTCGGGCGCCAGCAGCAGGTCGACCTGCAAGCAGCCGACCGGATCACGCCGCCGAACGAGCTGCGAGGCGCGCACGGCGCCGTTGCCGAAGCGCTCGCACTGCGCGTCTCCGGGTTGAGCGGGATCGCCGACGTGCTGCGCACCGACTCGGGCTCGAGCGACGTCTCCAGCACCGCCGTCAAGCTCGCCGGGCAGGCGCAGCGGCTGGTAGCGAGCGACGTCATCTGGACCGACCTCTTCCGCACGCGTGCGCTGAGCGCCATGCAGCAGCAGGGGATCACGGGGCTCGCGCCGCCCAGCTCGAGCTTCCTGAGCGACTCCGGCGTCGACAGCCAGCAGTTCTGGACGCCCGTCGTCGAGCGGCTGAACCAGGCGAGCACGACGCCGCCGGCAGGCGCGAAGATCGGCACGGCCCTCGTCGCCGTGAAGACGCTCGCCGGCAAGCAGCTCGTCGCCGGCGGCACGCTGAACACCGTCCAGACCGGCACCAACTTCGGCTTCGTCGCCACCGTCCAAAACAGCGGCGACTACCAGCTCGTCCGTATCAACGTGACGTTGACGATCCAGGTGCCGGGCGCCCCGATCACGCAGACGCAGGTGATCCCGGTGATCAACAAGGGCGAGACGAAGGACGTGACCTTCAGGGGCATCACCCTGTCGGCGTCGGCCTTCGCCAAGACGATCACCGTCAGGGTCGACGTGCAGCCGGTGAAGAACGAGACGAACTCGACCAACAACTCGGCGTCCTACAAAGTCCTCTTCTCCGCCTGATCCGCCCATGAGCCTGTCCAGCGCGACCGCCGGCTGGATCGCCATCGGCGCCGCAGCAGGCGCCCTTGCCGCCTTCCTCGCCGTTCTCGCCGTGTGGCTGCACGGCCGCCGCGAGCGGGCGCAGCGCGAAGTCGTCCTCGGCAGCGGCGACCGAGACCTCGTCGACTTCGCCATCAGCCTGCAGGGGCGTGTCGACGATTTGCACCGGGCGGTCGACGAGATCGCCGCCGCGGTGGCGCGCGTCGACCGGCGCCTGGACACGACCATCGGCCGGACGGCGATCGTCCGCTACGACGCGTACGAGACGGCGGGCGGACGGCAGTCGGCGTCGGTGGCGCTGCTCGACGCGAACCGCTCCGGGATCGTGCTCAGCGCGATCCAGGGCCGCGACTACGCCCGCGTCTACGTGAAGGAGCTCGACCAGGGCAAGGCGGCCGTGGCGCTCTCGCCGGAGGAGCAGCAGGCGGTCGAGCGCGCCATGTCCCGCTAGCCGCCGCGGCCGGTCCGGCCGTGGCGCCCGCTGCTACGTTTCCGCCGACGTGCAGCAGGTTCTCGTCCTGAACGCGAGCTTCGAGCCGCTGAACGTGTGCTCGCTGCGGCGGGCGCACGTGCTCGTGTTCAAAGGGAAGGCGGAGGTCGTCGAGCGGCTCGAGAAGCCGCTGCGCTCGGCCACCCAGTCGCACGTGTGGCCGGTGGTGATCCGGCTGCTTGCCTACGTGCGCGTGCCGCGTACGGCTCACCGCAAGATCTCGCGCCGGGCGCTCTTCGCCCGCGACGGCTGGTCGTGCGTCTACTGCGGCGCGAGCGACGTTCGGCTGACCCTCGACCACGTTGTCCCACGCAGCCGCGGCGGCGACTCGGTGTGGGAGAACGTCGTCACCTCCTGCGCCCCCTGCAACCTGCGCAAGGGCAACCGGTTGCTCGACGAGGTGGCGATGGTGCTGCGCCGCCCGCCGCGCCCGCCGGCTCCCGCGCTCTTCATCCGCCTCGCCGCGCCGACGATCCCGAGCCGCTGGCGACCCTACCTCGAGCCGTACGGCTCTCCCGCGGCCGCGTAGCCCCGTGACGGCGCCGACGGCGGCGCCGTAGACGGCGTGACAGCCGCCTCGAGGAGGACACGATGAAGCTGCTCCGCCTTGCCGTGCTCGCTGCTGCGCTCGTGGGCGTCGCCGCCTACGCGGGGGTCGGCAGGCCCGATCTCGCCGGCGGCGCCGGCTCGCCCGCGCAGACAGCCCGCACGATCACCGTCACCGGTAACGGCTCCGTGGACGCCACCCCGAGCCGCGCCGTCTTTTCCTTCGGCGTCAGCACGCAGGGCACGACTGCGAGCGCGGCGCTGGGCACGAACGCGCTCGCCGCGACGAAGGTGATCGCGGCCTTGAAGGACGCCGGGGTCGGCGCGGCCGACATCCAGACGGAGTCGGTCTCGCTCTCGCCCGTCGTGTCCGACAAGGGGGACGCGATCGTCGCCTACCTCGCCTCGAGCTCGGTCTCCGTCACCATCTCTGCGATCGACCGCTCGGGCGCGGTCGTGGACGCCGCCGTCCGCGCCGGCGCGAACCAGGTGAGTGGTCCCGCCCTGACGGTCTCCGACCAGGACGCGCTCTACCGGAAGGCCCTGACCCAGGCCGTCGCCGACGCCCGCACGAAGGCGCAGGCGCTCGCGCAGGCATCGTCGCTCGAGCTCGGCGCTGTCGTCTCCGTCGCCGAGGGCGCGGGCGCGGCGCCGGTGCCGGTGCTCGCGCCGGCGAGGCAGGCGGTCGGGGCGGTGCCGGTGGAGCCCGGCAGGCAGGAGATCGACGCCTCGGTGACGGTGGTGTTCGCGGTCTCGTAGCGAAACCGGCTGGGGCGCCGGGCAGGCGGCCCGACGCGAGCGGGTCAGCCGTCGAGCGCCGCGCGCAACGAGGCGACGTACGCGCGGAGCGCGGGTGCGCCCTCGTCTGCGACCTCGACCGCGCGCGAGCCGACGACGACCCCGTCCGCGAGCGCTGCAGCCGCGCGGGCATGCGCGGGAGTGGAGATGCCGAAGCCGGCAAAAAGCGGTGCCGTCGTCGCCCGCCGCGCCCGCTCGACGAGGCCGGGGAGCTGCGGCGAGACGTGTGCGCGCGCTCCCGTCGTGCCGGTGAGCGCGACCAGGTAGAGCCAGCCGTCGGTGCGCTCTCCCGCGAGACGGATGCGCTCGTCGGTCGAGGTGGGCGCGACGAGCTGGATACGGCGGAGACCCGGCCGCTCGTCCACCGGCAGGTCGGCGACGATGAGGCTGGTGGCGCCGGCCGCGCGCGCGTCGGCGGCGAAGCGCTCCCAGCCGTACGCCTCGAGGATGGAGGCGTACGTCATCGGCACGAGCGGGATCTCGAGTCGACGGCGGGTCTCGGCGAGGCACTCCAGGCAGGCCTCCGTGCGCATGCCGCGGGCGAGGGCGCGCTCGCCGGCGCGGCGAATCACCGGCCCGTCCGCGAGCGGGTCGGAGAACGGGAAGCCGATCTCGATGATGTCGGCGCCTCCGGCCGCCGCAGCCTCCGCGAGGCCTGGCGTGTCCGGCCCGGCCATGAGGTAGATGACGAGCGTCTTCGTCACCGCGACGAGCGGCTCCGTTGCCGCGCGCCTCTCGGCACGCAATCGGCACGGAACGGTACGGGGACGGCCGCTATCGTCGAGCCCGAGGGAGGCGGGAAGTCACCCCACCCTGGGTGGGGGAAGTGGTGCGGGCGCGGCCGTGCCCGAGTCGGACGTGTCCGGGCGGGCGAGGTTCGAGCCGGCCGCGTCGGGGTGGGCAGCGGCTGGGCGTGCGCCGTGCCGATCGGCGTCGGCCGGGCGTGGCGGGCGGCGTGGTTCACAGCCGAGCGAGCACCTGATCGAGATCCTTGTCGCCGCGGCCGGAGAGGCAGACGAGGACGAGCTCCTCCTCGAACTCGGCCGCCCGCGCCAGGGCGTGGGCGGGCTCGAGCGCCGGGATGATCCCCTCCGTCTCCGCGAGCCGCCGGAATGCCGCCAGCGCGTCTTCGTCCGACGCGGTCGTGTACTCGACGCGGCCCGAGTCGCGCAGCGCCGCGTGCTCCGGGCCGACGCCGGGGTAGTCGAGGCCGGCGGAGATCGACTCCGTGTCGAGGATCTGGCCGTCTTCGTCGGCGAGCACGGAGGAGCGTGCGCCGTGCAGCACCCCGGGCCGGCCGGAGACGAGGCTGGCTGCCCCCCGCGCCTCGACGCCCACGATCCGCACGGCCTCGTCGGCGAGGAAGCCGGCGAACGTCCCGATCGCGTTCGATCCGCCGCCCACGCACGCGACCACCACCTCGGGGAGGCGGCCCTCGGCGGCGAGGATCTGCTCGCGTGCCTCGCGGCCGATCACGGACTGCAGCTCCCGGACGATCTCCGGGTAGGGGTGCGGCCCGACGCACGAGCCGATCAGGTAGTGGGTCGTGTCGACGTTCGTGATCCAGTCGCGGATCGCCTCGCTCGTCGCCTCCTTGAGGGTCTTCGTCCCGAACTCGACGGGTCGCACCTCGGCGCCGAGCAGGCCCATCCGCTCCACGTTCGGATGCTGACGGCGCATGTCCTCGGCGCCCATGTAGACGATGCACTCGAGGCCGAAGCGGGCGCAGACCGTCGCCGTCGCCACACCGTGCTGGCCGGCGCCGGTCTCGGCGACGATCCGCCGCTTGCCGAGCCGCCGCGCGAGCACCGCCTGGCCGAGCGCGTTGTTCAGCTTGTGCGCCCCCGTGTGCAGGAGATCCTCGCGCTTCAGGTAGATCCGCTTGCCGGGGGAGAAGCGCTCGGCAAGGGTGAGCGGGGTCGGCCGGCCGGCGTACTCCCGACCGAGCCGGTCGAGCTCGCTCGCGAAGGCGGGGTCACCACGGGCTTCCTCCCAGCCTGCGACGAGCTCGTCGAGCGCCGGGACGAGCGTCTCGGGAACGTAGCGTCCGCCGTAGGCTCCGAACAGGCCGGCGCCCGTCATCGCAGCGCCTCGACGAAAGCGCGCACGCGATCGGGGTCCTTGATCCCCGGCGCGCGCTCGAGGCTCGAGCTCGCGTCCACCGCCCACGGGCGCACGGCCTCGGCCGCCGCGAGGACGTTCTCGGGCGACAGGCCGCCGGCGAGGACGAGCCGCCCCTCGACCGCTCTGGCGCGGTCGAGGAGAGTCGCGTCCTGCTCGAGCCAGGGCAGGTCGACGACCGTCGCCACTCGCTCGCCGCGGCGGAGGAGCACGCCGTCCCGCCCGCGCACCTTGCCGGGCTCGCGTGGGTAGAGCTGGACGAGGTCCGCCTGCGCGGGCGCGACGGGGTCGCCGACGCACACCGCAACCGCAAGCGCCGTGTCCGGCACCGGCAGGACGTGCGCTGCCGCACGCGGGCTCTCCGGGACGAGGATGAAGCCCAACAGGTCGGCGCCCGCATCGGCGGCGACGGCGACGTCCTCCTCGCGCGTCAGCCCGCAGATCTTGACCAGCGGGCGGGCGAGCAGCTCGCGCAGCTTCGCCGCGGGGTCGGCTGCGCGCATGAGCGCGGTGCCGACGAGGACGGCGCCGGCGCCAGCCAGCTCCGCCTCTGCGGCGTGCGCGCGGCTGTGGACGGCGCTCTCGGCCACGATCACCCGGTCGCGCGGCGCACGCGAGACGAGCTCGAGCTGCGTCCGCCGGTCGATGGCGAACGTGGACAGGTCGCGCGCGTTAAGACCGATCGGATCCGCTCCGAGCGCGACGGCGCGCGCGAGCTCGGCCCCGTCGTGGGCTTCCACCAGCGTGTCGAGGCCGATCGCCGCCGCATGGTCGATGAGCGCAGCCGCACGCCGGTCGTCGAGGTCGCGCAGGATCAGGAGGGCCGCGTCCGCCCCCGCCGCCCTCAGCTCGTCGAGCTCGGCCTCCTCGACGAAGAACCCTTTGGCGAGGAGCGGCAGCCCGGCGGCCGCGCGCGCGGCGCGCAGATCGCCGAGGGAGCCGGCGAAGCGCTCGTCGACGAGGATGGAGACGGCCGCGGCACCGGACTGCTCGAAGGCAGCCGCGAGCGCGGCCGGGTCGGCGTCCGGCCGCAGGTCGCCGGCGGAGGGCGAGCGGCGCTTGACCTCCGCGATCGCCGTCAGTCCCGGCGCAGCGAGCGCCTCCCGGAAGCGGCCCATCAGCTCATACCCCCTCCCTGGGTGGGGGACAGAACCCCTGTCCCCTGCCGCCGACCGTACCCGATCGCCGGTGACGCGGGTGTGCCGATTGCGTGCCGGTTCTGCGCGCGGCCTGGCAGCGAGGGCTGCCGTCCCGTGCTCGCCTTCGCAAGCGGCGCTCGCTGCCCGCAGCGCCGCTCGCCGGCGACCGTTCGTCCCCGGCCTCGCCGTGCGCCCGCGCTTCGCCGAGAGCCCGCGATCCGCTCACGAGCTCGCCGCCTCCACCGCCGGCGTGGCCGCGCCCGCTGCCTCGGAGAACGCCCGCAGCTGCTCGAGCCTCTCCGCCGCCGCGCCCGAGTCGATCGCCTCGCACGCGAGGCCGATGCCCTCGCCGAGATCCCGCGCCAGGCCCGCGGCGACGATCGTCGCGCCGGCGTTGAGCACGACGGCGTCGCGACGTGTCCCCGGCCGGCCGGCCAGCACCGAGCGGATCGCCGCGGCACTCTCGGCTGCGCCTCCGCCGGCGAGCTCGGATGGGTCGCCGGGCTCGATGCCGAGGTCGCGCGGGTCGACGGTGAGCATGCGGACGTCGCCGTCGCGGACGTCGAAGACGAGGTTCTGCCCCGCCGGGGAGAGCTCGTCGAGACCGAGCGCTCCGTGCACCACGAACGCCCGCCGGGCGCCGAGCCGCGCCAGCACCTCGGCGTACGTCCGCGCCAGCTCCGCCGAGTAGACGCCGAACAGCCCGGATCGGGCGCCTGCCGGGTTCGTCAGCGGGCCGAGGATGTTGAACACCGTGCGCGCCCCGAGCTCGCGGCGGACGGGCGCCGCGTGCCGCATCGCGGGGTGGTGCGCCTGCGCGAACATGAAGCCGAAGCCGAGCTCGTCGATCGAACGGGCGATCCGGTCGGGCGGCTGCTCGATCCTGAAGCCGAGCGCCTCGAGCACGTCGGCAGAGCCGGTCGGCGAGCTGGCGGCGCGATTGCCGTGCTTCGCCACGGCGGCGCCGGCCGAGGCCGCGACCAGGGCGGCGGCGGTGGAGATGTTGAACGTGCGCGCGCCGTCGCCGCCCGTGCCGACGGTGTCGACGAGATCCGTCCGCCGCGGCCGCACGGGCAGCACGTGCGCCTGCATCGCCTCGGCGAAGCCCGTGATCTCGTCCACGGTCTCGCCCTTCATCCGCAGGGCGACGAGGAAGCCGGCCACCTGTGCCTGGGTCGCCTCGCCCCGCATCACCTCGTCCATCGCCTGGCGGGCATCCGCCTGGGAGAGGTGGCGGCCGTCGAGGAGCCGGGCGAGGGTGTCGGCGATCACTGCGTCCCCTCGAGGAAGTTCCGCAGGATGTCGCGGCCGATCGGCAGCGTCAGCACCGACTCGGGATGGAACTGGACGCCGTCCACGCGCAGCTCGCGGTGGCGGACGGCCATCACCTCGCCGTCGTCGCTCGTCGCGGACACCTCCAGGCAGTCCGGCACGCGGGTGGCGGCGAGGGAGTGGTAGCGGCCGGCGGCGAAGTCCTGCGCGAGCCCCGAGAAGATGCCCCGGCCGTCGTGGTGGATGCGGCTCGTCTTGCCGTGCAGCAGCCGCGCCGCCGGGCCGATCTCGCCGCCGAAGGCCTCCACGATCGCCTGGTGGCCGAGGCAGACGCCGAGCACCGGCGTCGTCGGTGCGAGGCGGCGCACGATCTCGAGCGTGGCGCCCGACTGCGCCGGCCGCCCCGGCCCGGGGGAGACGACGACGTGCGACGGCGCGAGCGTCACGGCCCCGTCGGCGTCGATCTCGTCGTTCCGCCGCACGAGCACGTCGCTGCCGAGCTCCTCCAGGAGGTGGGCGAGGTTGTACGTGAAGGAGTCGTAGTTGTCGACGAGCAGGATCATGCCCCCGCCTCGGCCGCGTCGATCGCGCGCTCGAGCGCCGCCAGCTTGTTCAGGCACTCCTGGTGCTCGGCCGCCGGGTCCGAGTCGGCGACGATGCCACCGCCGGCCTGCAGGTAGGCAACCCCGTCCCGCAGCACGAGCGTCCGAATCGTGATGCAGGTGTCGAGGTCGCCGTCCGGCAGCGCGTAGCCGACGACGCCCGCGTAGGCGCCGCGGCCGTACGCCTCGAGCTCCGAGATGATCTGCATCGCTCGCACCTTCGGCGCTCCGGAGACGGTCCCGGCCGGGAAGGTGGCGCGGAGCAGGTCGAAGGCCGTGTGCTCGGGGAGGAGCTCCCCGGTGACCTCCGAGACGAGGTGGGTGACATGCGAGTAGCGTTCCGGCTCGAGGAACCGCCGCACGCGCACGCTCCCTGCCCGGCAGACGCGGGAGAGGTCGTTGCGGCCGAGGTCGACGAGCATGACGTGCTCGGCGCGGTCCTTCTCGGAGGCGAGCAGCTGCTCGGCGTCGCCCGCGCCCGACGCGATCGTGCCGGCGATCGGGTTCAGGCTGGCGCGCGACCCCTCGAGCTTGACGTGCGTCTCGGGGGACGAGCCGACGAGGGCGATGTCGCCGAGCTCGAGCAGGAACAGGTACGGCGACGGGTTGATGCGGCGAAGCGACCGGTAGAGCGCGACGGGCGAGGCATCCGTCCGCCGCACTGCGCGCTGCGAGAGCACGATCTGGAACGCATCGCCGGCGCGGATGTGCTCCTTGGCGCGGAGCACGCGCGCCTCGTGCGCCTCGCGCGAGGGCGAGCGCTCGGTCGGGTAGCTGCGCAGCCGCCGGGCGGGCGGCTCGACCACCGGCCGGGCGAACAGGTCGGCGATCGTCTCCCGGTCGCCCGCGAGGATCTCCGCCGTGCTCGTCACGTGGTCGAAGCGCACGAGCGTGTCCGCGACGACGAACCGGCTCTCCGGGAGCTCGGGGCCCTCCGCGGGCAGCGGCACGCTCGGCTCGAGCCGCGCCGCGTGCTCGTAGCCGAGATAGCCGGCGACCGGCGCGCGCGCACGCTCGGCCTCCTCGAACGGGACGATGTGCGAGCCGCCGCCGACGAAGCTGTAGCGGCCGAGGCGCCCCTGCTCGACCGACTCGAGCAGGAAGCTCGCGGCGCTCTCCTCGCGCAGGCGGAGGTACGCCCCGAGGGGGGTGACGAGGTCGGTGTGGATGACGGCGAGTGCGTTCATGGTCTCCAAACGAAAAGACCTCCCGGTCGGAAGGTCTCGCGAGCGAAGCGGGGTCGAGGCCGGCTCAGGCGACGCTCCCGCCACGCTCGCGGCGCCACCAAGCCCACCACGTGCCGGCCGGGAGAGTCATCGCCGCCAGGGTACGCCGGGCAGACGCACACGTCAAGAAGCAGCCGTCTCCGCGCGGGCGAGCGCGTCGGCGAGGCGAACTCTGCCGCTCCAGAGCGCGCTGCCGAGGACGGCGCCTTCGCAGCCCGCCGCCCGGATGGCGTCGAGGTCGGCGAGCGAGGCGATCCCGCCCGCCGCGAGCACCGGCAGCCCGGACGAGCCGACGACGCTCTCCAGGAGCGCGAGGTCGGGTCCCGCGAGCGATCCGTCACGGCTCGCGCTCGTTACGAGCAGCCGGCGCACGCCCGCCGCGGCGCACGCCCGTGCGAGCTCCGCCGGCGCGAGGCCGGACGAGCGCGTCCAGCCCTCCGCGACGACGAGGCCGTCGCGCGCGTCGACTGCGACGACGAGACGCTCGCCGAAGCGTTTCGCCGCCTCGGCGAGGAAGCTCGGCGAGAGCGCGGCCGTCCCGACGACGACCCGGGCCGCGCCCGCGGCGAGCGCCGCCTCGACGGCGCCGGGCGTGCGGTAGCCGCCTCCCACCTGGACGGGCACCCCGCCGGCGGCCGTGGCCACGCGCTCGACGAGCCCGGGCGTGGGCGAGCCGGCGAACGCGCCGTCGAGGTCGACCAGATGCAGGTAGCGGGCGCCCTCGCCGGCGAAGCGCCTGGCTGCCTCGGTCGGATCGCCTCCCTCGATCGTCACGCGGCGGGGATCGCCCCCGGCGAGCCGGACGCAGCGGCCGTCGAGGACGTCGAGCGCAGGCAGGACGAGGAAGCCACCGCGCAGCGCGGCCGCCCGTGCGCCGCCGCCCGCCCGCACCGGGCCGGTGGCCTGCCCGCCGGCTTCTCCGCCTGCGCCTCGTCCCCGCATCGTATTAGCATGCTAACATGACAGCCGAAGAGGCACACATGGCGGCAGAAGAGGCGGTCGCCGTGGCGCGCGGTCCCGCTTGTGCGGCGATCCGGCGCGCTAGCGCGCGGCACGCGAGGCTGCAGACGGCAACGGGAAGGACGGTGACGATGGGGCGAAAGGCGAGCGGCACAGGGAACGAGACCGGGGCGCAACGGCGCGCACGGGGCGGAAAGGCGTGACGTGCCCGGCTCGACGAAGGTGGAGCCTGCCCACGTGGTCGAGGAGGTGCCGGGGCTCGACGAGCTCGCCGACGCGCTCCTCGCGCTGCGCACGCGCGACGAGGTGCGCCGCTTTCTGCGCGACCTGTGCACGCTCGGCGAGCTCGAGGCGATGGCTCATCGCTGGCAGATCGCCCGCCTCGTCGCCGACGGCCGCTCGTACCTCGACGTCGCCGAGAGCGTGCGCACGAGCACGGCGACCGTCACGCGTGTCGCCCACTGGCTGCGGCACGGGGCGGGCGGCTACGAGGTCGCCCTCGCGCGCACCGGCCGGGCGCGGAAGGCGAGCTAGTGCGGCGTCTCCCAACCTCTCCCGAAGCCGGCGGCTGGCAACGCCGCACTGCTAGGTGACTCCGATGCGGTTCGAGCGTGCCGGTGAGAACGGCCGGCTGACGGTCGCGATCCCCTCGAAGGGCCGCATGCTCCAGCCGACGCTCGACCTGTGCGCGGCGGCGGGGCTGTCGTTCGAGGCGACCGACCGCGCGCTCCTCGTCCCCTGCGCGAACGCGCCCGTCGACCTCCTGCTCGTCCGGCCGCACGACATCCCGGAGTACGTGCAGGACGGTGTCGTCGACGTCGGCATCACCGGCGCGAACCTCGTTGTCGAGAGCAGCGCCGCGGTCGTGACGCTGGCGGAGCTCGGCTACGCCCGCTGCACGCTCGAGGCGGCCGTGCCGGCGGACGCGCCGGCGACCGTGCTCGCCGACCTGGACGGCCTGCGGGTGGCGACGGCGTATCCGGTGTCCACGCGCTCGTGCCTCGAGCGCGAGGGCGTCGGCGTCGAGCTCGTGCCGGTGTCGGGATCGGTGGAGGCGGCGCCGCGGCTTGGCCTCGCCGACGCGATCGTCGACCTCGTCTCGACCGGCTCGACGGCGAGCGCGAACGGCTTGCGGCGCATCGGGCGCCTGCTCGAGTCACAGGCGGTGCTGATCGGCGGCGGTCGCGAGACGGCGCCCCCCGCCACCGAGAAGGCCGGGCTGGTCGAGCGGCTCGCGCTCATGCTCGAGGCGGTGGTCGCGGCGCGGCGCCGGCGCTACGTGATGATGAACGCGCCGGCCGCCGCGCTCGACGAGATCCGCGCCGTCCTGCCGAGCATGGGCGCACCGTCGGTGCTCGAGCTGGCCGAGCCGGGCCAGATCGCCGTCCACGCCGCCATCGACGTCGACCAGGTGTGGGACCTGCTGCCCCCGCTGAAGGCGGCCGGCGCGTCCTCCATCCTCGTCCTGCCGGTCGAGAGGCTCGTGCCGTGACCCGAGCCGACATCGCGGACGCGCTGCCGCGAGCCGCCGAGATCGTCGCCGACGTGCGCGAGCGGGGCGACGAAGCTGTGCTCGCGTGGAGCGAGCGGCTGGACGGGGAACGCCCGGCTGGACTGCGCGTGCCGACCGAGACGATCGAGTCCGCGCAGGCGGACCCGTCGTTCCTGGACGCCGTGCGCCGGCTGGCGGACGCGGTGCGCGCCTTCCACGAGCCGCAGCGCCCCGCCGCCACCCGCAGCGCGCCGTACCCGGGGGTCGAGGCCGAGCGCCGCTTCCTGCCCGTCGGCTCGGTCGGGATCTACGCGCCGGGCGGGCGAGCCTCGTATCCCTCCTCGCTGGTGATGGCGGCCGTCCCGGCGCGCCTGGCGGGCGTCGAGCGGATCGCCGTCGTCTCTCCGAGCCCGCCGCCACCGCTCCTTGCCAGCGCGCGCGAGCTCGGTATCGACGAGGTGTACGCGGTCGGCGGCGCGCAGGCGATCGCGGCCCTCGCCTTCGGTACCGAGACGATCCGCCGCGTGGACAAGATCGTCGGGCCCGGCAACCGCTGGGTGACGGCGGCGAAGCTGCTCGTCTCCGCCCACGTCGGCATCGACCTTCCGGCCGGGCCGAGCGAGGTGCTCATCGTCGCCGATGAGACGGGCGACGCGGAGTTGTGCGCCGCCGACCTGCTCGCGCAGGCCGAGCACGGCCCGGACTCGGAGTGCCTGCTCGTGACGACGAGCGCCGAGCTCGCCGACGAGGTCGCGCGGCTGACGTCCGGGTGGCGGCAGGTGCGCGTGGAGGTCGTGGCCACGCTGGATGAGGCGCTCGCGCGCGCCGACGACTACGCGCCCGAGCATCTCGAGCTGCACGTGGCCGACCCCGCGACCGCCGCCGCCGCCGTCCGCAACGCTGGGTCGATCTTCCTGGGCCCCTCCGCGCCGGCCGTCGTCGGCGACTATGCCGCCGGGTCGAACCACGTCCTCCCGACGGGAGGGCTCGCTCGCGGCGCGGGCGGCCTCGGCTTGGAGGCGTTCCTGAAGGGTGTGCAGGTCGTCTCCTCGACCCACGAGGGTCTGCGCGCCATGCGCGAGACGGTGGGCGCGCTGGCGGCTGCCGAGGGGTTGCCCCTGCACGCCGCGGCCGTCGAGGCTCGCTTCCGGGAGGGGAGCTGATGCCGTCCCCGCGCGCGCTTCCCGAGCGCTTCGCCCCCTACGTGTGGGCGCGGACGGCCGAGGACGTGGCCGCGAGCCGCGGCCTGCCGCTGGCGGAGGTGCTCCGCTTCGACGCGAACGTCCCGCCGCTTCCCGGCGTGCCGCCGATCCCGCTCGGCGACAGCTTCGCCTCGCTGAACGAGTATCCGGAGGGGACGTACGCGCGCCTGCGCGAGGCAGCGGCAGGCTACGCGGGCGTCGAGCCCGACCAGATCGTGGTCGGCGCCGGCGCCGACGACCTCATCGGCCTCGTCGCGCGCACCTTCCTCGGCCCGGGGCGGACGGCCGCCGTGATCCCGCCGACCTACCCGCTGTACGCGATCGCAAGCGGTGTGGAGGGCGCGGACGTGGTGCAGCGGCCGCTGGAGGCGGAGCGGCTGCGCGGCGCGGACGTCGTCTGGGTGTGCAACCCGGCCAACCCGACGGGAGCGCTGGTCGAGCCGGCGGCGCTCGCCGCGCTCGCCGGCCACCTGCCCGAGGCGCTCGTCGTCGTCGACGAGGCTTACTACGAGTACGCGGGTGAGACGGTCGTCCCGCACCTCGAGCGGGCGCCGAACCTCGTCGCCATCCGCAGCCTGTCGAAGGCGTTCGGGTTCGCGTCGCTTCGCGTCGGCTACGCGGTGGCGCAGCGCGAGCTCGCGCGCGAGCTCGACCGCCGCCGGGCGCCCGCCCCCGTCTCGGGTCCCGCCGCTCGCATCGCCGCCGCCGCGCTGCGCGACCCCGTGCTCGACGTCGAATCGGAGGTCGCGGAGCGCGACCGCATGCAGCGGGCGCTGGCGGCGGCGGGCTACGCCTGCCCGCCCTCGCACGCGAACTTCGTCTACGTGCCCGTGGACGACGCGGCGACGCTCGCCGACCGGCTCGAGTCGCAGGGCCTCGTCGTGCGCCGCTACCCGGACGCGATCCGGATCACGCCGCGCCTGCCGGCCGAGAACGACCGCCTGCTTGCGGCGCTCGGGGCACCCGCCGAGCCCGCAGCCGCCCGCTCGGGGCTGGTCGTACGCACGACCGCGGAGACGTCCCTTCGCGTCTCCCTCTCGCTCGACGGGCGCCGCCGGTCACGCGTGCGCACGGGCATCGGCTTCCTCGACCACCTGCTCGCGCAGCTCGCCTTCCACGGCCGGCTCGACCTGGACGTGGTGGCGGCCGGCGACCTCGACGTCGACGAGCACCACACCGTCGAGGACGTGCTCGCGGCGGTCGGGACATCGCTGCGGCAGGCGCTCGGCTCGCGCCGGGGGCTGACGCGCTACGGCTCCGCCGTCGTGCCCATGGACGAGGCGCGGGCGAGCGCGGCTGTCGATCTCGTCCGCCGCCCGCACGCCGAGATCGCGCTCGCGTTCCGCGGCGAACGGGTCGGGGGTCTCCAGCCGACGCTCCTGCCGCACGCGCTCGAGCGCTTCGCCGTCGAGGCGGGGTGTACGGTGCACGTCGAGGCGGCGGGCGGCGACGACCATCACGTCGCGGAGGCGGCGTTCAAGGCGCTCGGCCGGGCGCTCGCGCAGGCATGCGCCCGAGACGGGGCCGGGCCCGGCTCGACGAAGGGGCAGCTGTGACGGGCGACACCGCGGCGCTGGTCGTTGGAGCGGCCGCCGCGGCTTCGCCGCGGCCGCCGCGTGTCCTGGGGGAGCGCCCGCCGCGGCCGCAGGCGGGGATGCCGCAGGCAGGGGAAACATTCCCCCAGGGGGCGCTCGCGCGCCCCCGCCCCCGCTTCGAGCGTAGCGGCGAGGTCGTGACGGGTGGGAGACGGAACCGTGCCGGATGTGTGCCGACCGGCGCCCACGCGCGCGGCGCTCCCGCCTGCGGGACGACGCCGCCCGGCCGCTCGAGCGAGGCGGGCGGGCGCGCCGCGGGGGCAGAAGCGTGAAGGTCGCGCTGGCCGACTACGGCGCCGGCAACCTGCGCAGCGTCTGCGCCGCGCTCGAGCGGGCCGGCGCGGCGCCCGCCGTCACGCGCGATCCCGTCCAGGTGCGGGAGGCGCCGCTCGCGGTCGTCGCCGGCGTCGGCCACGTCGCGAGCGCCGCAGCGGGGCTGGCGCGCCATCGCCTCGACGGGGCGCTCCGCGAGCGCGCGGCCGCGGGGCGGCCGCTGCTCGGCATCTGCGTCGGCATGCAGCTCCTGTTCGAGGCGAGCGAGGAAGGAGGCCGCGGGCTCGGGCTCGTGCCCGGCCCGGTCAGGCGCATCCGTGCCCGGCGCGTGCCGCACATGGGCTGGAACACGCTGTCCGTTCGCGACAGCTCCGTCCTGCTCTCGGCGCTCGACGGACGCGACGTCTACTTCGCGCACGCCTACGCCGCCTGCCCGTGCTCGCCGGACGACGTGGCGGCCACCGTCGACCACGACGGCGAGATCGTGGCCGCCGTCGAGCACGGCGCCCTGGCAGGCGTCCAGTTCCATCCCGAGCGCAGCGGCGCGGCCGGCGCCGTGCTGCTCGCGAACGCGCTCCGATGGTCAAGAAGCGGCTGATCCCGTGCCTCGACGTGGCCGGCGGTCGCGTCGTCAAGGGTGTTCGCTTCGAGAACCTGCGCGACATGGGCGACCCGGTCGAGCTCGCCGCCCGCTACTCTCGGCTCGGCGCGGACGAGCTCGTCTTCCTCGACATCACCGCCACGCTCGAGAGCCGCGGGCCGCTGCTGGAGCTCGTCGAGCGCGCCGCGGCCGAGCTCGAGATCCCGTTCACGGTCGGGGGAGGCGTGCGCTCGACGGAGGACGGCCTCGCGCTCCTGCGCGCGGGCGCCGACAAGGTGGCCGTGAACCGGGCCGCGCTCGACGAGCCGGGCCTCCTCGGCCGCCTCGCCGAGGCGTTCGGCTCGCAGGCGGTCGTGTGCGCGATCGACGTACGCGGGGGTGAGGTCGTCACCCACGCGGGCACGAGGCCGCGCGGAATCGACGCCGTCGAGTGGGCGCAAGAGGCGGTCGCGCGCGGCGCGGGCGAGCTTCTGGTCACGTCGATCGACGCGGACGGGACGCGGGCGGGCTACGACCTGGAGCTGACCGGGGCGATCGCGGACGCCGTCGAGGTTCCCGTCATCGCCTCCGGTGGCGCCGGCTGCGCGCGCCATCTCGCGCAGGCGTTCGAGGCCGGGGCGGAGGCGGCGCTCGTCGCCTCGATCGTGCACGAGGATCCCGAGCGGCTGCCGCAGCTGCGTCGCGAGCTCGAGGAGGGCGGATGGCCGATGCGGACGTGACGCAGGGCGGAACGGGTGGCGCAGGGCCCGAGGGGGCGCTGCGCGCGGCGATCGTCCAGGACGCAGACGACGGCCGCGTGCTCATGCTCGCCTGGATGGACGAGCGCGCGCTGCAGCTGACCCGCGACACCGGCGAGGCGTGGTTCTGGAGCCGGAGCCGCGCCGAGCTCTGGCACAAGGGCGACACGTCCGGCTCGACCCTCGCCGTCGAGGAGCTGCGGGACGACTGCGACGGCGACGCGATCCTGCTCCGCGTCCGGCCCGCCGGCCCCGCCTGCCACACCGGCTCGCGGTCGTGCTTCGCGCCCTGGCTGTGGCGGCGGGTGTCCGCCCGCGCGCGGGAGCGCCCGCAGGGCTCGTACGTCGCCGCCCTGCTCGAGCAGGGGCCCGCCGCCTGCGCCCGCAAGCTGGGCGAGGAGGGGGTCGAGGCGGCGCTCGCCGGGGTGGCGGAGAGCGACGAGCGGCTCGTCTGCGAGCTCGCCGACCTGTGGTTCCACTCCTACGTGCTGCTCGCGGCGCGCGGGCTCGATCCCGACGACGTCGAGGCCGAGCTCCGCCGGCGCGTGCGCTGAGGGCCGCAGCGGCTACCCGCCCGCGTGCGCGCCGTCCTCGGCGCGGGCGATCTCCCGCTTGATCAGGTCGAGCAGCGTGCGCACCAGCTCGCCGACGCCCTCGCTCGTGAGCGGGCCCCGGTTCACCGTCTCGAGGTAGGAGACGAGCCAGCGCTCCCGCTCGGGGTCGAGGAAGGGGAGCCCGTACGCGAGCTTGTGCCGCCTGATCTCCTGCACGAGACCGAGGCGCGTGTTGACGAGCTCGAGGATCGAGCGGTCGACCTCGGCGACCTTGCCGCGCAGGGTCGCGAGCACGGGGTCGTCCTGGGGAGCGCTCATTCGTCTGCCGCGTCCCGTCCAGCCGGATACGACCCGAACACCTGCAGGTGCCGCGTGCGTGCGCGCATCTCGGCCAGCGCCTCGCGCACGATCGGGTCGAGGGGGTGTCCCGCCAGCACGGCGTCGAAACGGTACCGCCAGGGTGTCTTCGGGATCGGGCGCGAGACGAGCTGGTGCAGGTCGATGCGGTGGCGACCGAACGGCTCGATGGCACGGTAGAGGGCGCCCGGCGAGTGGTCGGTGACGAAGGTGAAGGCCGTCCGCCACTCCTCCGCCTCGCGGTCGAGCCGCGTGTACGTGGACACCGAGACGAAACGGGTGTACGCCTCGGGGTGGTCGCCGACGTCGCCCGCGATCACCGTCAGGCCGTGCAGCTGCGCGGCCCGCTCGCTCGCGATCGCCGCCTCGGCCGGATCGCCGCTCTCGGCCACCTGGCGGGCCGCGTCGGCCGTCGTCGCCGCGGCGATCGCGGTCGCCCACGGCATCGCGGCGACGAGCGCGCGGCACTGGTCGAGGGCGACCGGGTGCGAGCGGATCACCCGGATCTCCCCGAGCGGTACGTCGGCGAGGCCGACCAGGCAGTGGCGGATGCGGAGCGCCGTCTCGGCGACGATCGAGAGCGGAAACTCGTGCAGCAGGTCGTGCGTCTCCGCCACGGAGCCCGCGAGGGAGCTCTCGATCGGCAGCACGCCGAAGGCGACCTCGCCGCTCGCCGTCGCCTCGGCGACGGCGAGGAAGCTGGGCAGCGGGCGAAGCTCGGCGCCGCGCGGGAACAGGCGCTCGCAGGCGGCGGCGCTGTGAGCGCCGTCCCGGCCGGGATAGGCGACGGCGATCGGCTGGGGAAGGGTGGTCGGGTGCATTCGCATCGTCTCCGGAGGCGTCGAGGAACTCCGCGGGGATGTGGGCTAGCCGGCGGGCGCGGAAGGAACGGAGCGCCGGCTAGCGTGGAAAGGCGCGCGCGAAGAAGAAGAGGGCGAGGCGGATGTCGCGGCGCGGCGCCATGCGCGCTACAGCGTACGTGCCGGCTCGCCGGCCGTCAACGCGCTGACGACGGCGGCGGTGAACTCCTGCGTCGTCGCGGACCCGCCCAGGTCCGGGGTGGGCGCTCGCGCGAGCGCCGCGTCGACGGCCTCCTCGAGGCGGCGCGCCTCCTGTCTCAGGCCGAGCGCGTGCTCGAGCATGAGCGCCGTCGAGCGGAGCATCGCGGTCGGGTTCGCCACCCCGCGGCCGGCGATGTCCGGCGCCGACCCGTGCACCGGCTCGTACAGACCCGGCCCCGAGTCGGACAGGCTCGCGGAGGGCGCGAGCCCGAGCCCGCCCGTGACCGCCGCGGCGAGGTCGGAGAGGATGTCGCCGAACATGTTGTCGGTGACGATCACGTCGAACCGGCCGGGCGCGCTCGCGAGCTGCATGGCGGCGTTGTCGACGAGCATGTCGTCGAGCTCCACGTCCGCGTAGTCCCGGGCCGTCTCGCGCACGACGCGGCGCCACATGCGCGAGGTCTCGAGCACGTTCGCCTTGTCCACCGAGGTCAGGCGCCCGCGCCGCGCGCGGGCGAGCTGGAAGGCGCGGCGGGCGATCCGCTCCACCTCGCGCGGGTGGTACTCGCAGGTGTCGAAGACGGTGCCGTCGGGTCGGGTGCCGCGGGCGCCGAAGTACAGGCCGCCGACGAGCTCACGCACGATCAGGAGGTCGACCCCCTCCGCCGCCGCGGGGCGCAGGTTCGCGTACACGCCGAGCTCCGCCCGCAGCCGCAGCAGGCCCTGCTCGGGCCGCACGTCGGCCGCGTCGAACTCGGGGTCGCCGATCGGCCCCTTCAGGACCGCCTCCGCCCGCCGGCACGCCTCGAGCGTCGCGTCGGAAAGGGGCGTCCCCTGGGCGCGGATGGCGGCGGCGCCGAAGGGGTGCTCTTCGAGCTCGAGGTCGGGCGCGAGCACGGCGAGCGCGCTGCGCGCTGCCTCGGCCACCTCGGGCCCGATCCCGTCTCCGGGCAGGAGAACGACAGCCACCGTGCGAGCCTACCCGTTCGCGGCGCCGGCGATCAGCGCTTCGCGCGTCAGCTCCGCCTCCGGCCGCCGCCGAGCAGCGACCGGATCCCCCGGACGGCCTGGGCGATCCGCTGCTCGTTCTCGACGAGCGCGAAGCGGACGTGGCCCTCGCCGGCCGGGCCGAAGCCGGCGCCCGGGCTCACCGCCACCTTTGCGTCGCGGAGCAGGCGCAGCGCGAAGGCGTGCGAGCCCTCGCCGCGGAACGGCTCAGGGATCCGCGCCCAGGCGAACATCGTCCCGCGCGGCGGCTCGATCTCCCAGCCGGCGCGCGCGAGCCCCCGGCAGAGGGCGTCGCGGCGCGAGCGGTAGATCTCGCGCACGCGATCCGGGTAGCCGGATGCCTCCTTCAGCGCCACGATCGCCGCGATCTGGATCGGCTGGAAGGTGCCGTAGTCGAGGTACGACTTGAGCCGGGCGAGGCCGGCCAGGATGCCGGCGTTGCCGACGGCGAAGCCGACCCGCCAGCCGGCCATCGAGAAGCCCTTCGTGAGCGTGTACAGCTCGACCGCCACCTCGCGCGCGCCGTCAGCCTGCAGGATCGACGGCGGCCGATGGCCGTCGAAGCCGAGGTCGGCGTAGGCGAAGTCGTGCACGACGGCGAGGCCGTGCGAGCGGGCGACGTCGACGATCCGCTGCAGCTGCGGCAGGTCGGCGACCGCGGTCGTCGGGTTGTGTGGGAACGAGCAGACGACGGCCCGCGCGCGCCCGCGCGCGTTCCGGACGGCGTCCTCGATCGCCTCCGCGACGTCGCCGGCGAGCGGGAAGCCGACCGCCTCGGCGCCGGCGAGCACGGGCGCGAAGCGGTGGATCGGATAGCTCGGATCGGGCACGAGCACCGCGTCGCCCGCGCCCGCGAGCACCCACAGCAGGTGCGCGAGCCCTTCCTTGGCACCGATGGTCGTCACCGCCTCGCGCTCCGGGTCGAGCGCGACGCCGAACCGCCGTGCGTACAGGTCGCAGATCGCCCCGCGCAGGTTGGCGAGGCCGCGGCTCGCCGAGTAGCGGTGGTTGCGCGGGTCGCGCGCGGCCTGTGCCAGCTTCTCGACGGCCGCGTCCGGGGAGGGCACGTCCGGATTGCCGAAGCCGAGGTCGACCACGTCCTCGCCCGCGCGGCGCAGCTCGAGCTTCACGCGGTCGACCTCTGCGAAGGCGTACGGCGGCAGGTCCGTGACCCGGCGGAGCCGGATCGGAGACGGCCGCTCTAGCGGGGCGCCGGGCGCACGAGCGAAGCCTAGCGCACGCTCACGGCTCGAAGGTGACGAGGAACCCGGATGCCGTGCTCGCGAGGAGCGCGAGCAGGAGCGCGAGCCGGGGCATCCCGCACAGCCGCGCGCGGCCGCACGCCGGCCGCAAGGCTGCTACGCCGCGACCGCGCGCCGACTCCCGCCCAGGCGGTCGGCGAGCGACGCGACCTCGCCGACGACGACAAGGGCGGGAGGCTCGACGCCTGCCGCCGCCGCGGCGAGCCGGCCGAGCGGCGCCCGCACCACCCGCTGCCCGGGCAGCGTGCCGTGCGCGATCACCGCGGCCGGGGTGTCCGCGTCGCGACCGTGCGCGACGAGGCCGCGGGCGATCTCGTCCAGCCGGCCGAGGCCCATGAAGACGACGAGCGTCCCCGGCGTCGCCGCGAGCGCGGCGAGGTCGAGCGGGCCGTGCCCGGTGACGGCCGTCACCTGCGAGGAGACGCCGCGGTGCGTGACCGGGATGGCCGCCGCGGCCGGTACGGCCGCCAGCGCCGACACGCCGGGGACGACCTCGACGTCGACGCCGTGCGCGGCGAGATGCAGCGCCTCCTCGCCGCCGCGGCCGAAGAGGAAGGGGTCGCCGCCCTTGAGCCGGACGACGGCGAGGCCGCGCCGGGCGAGCCGGACGAGCAGCGCGTTGATCTCGTCCTGGGCGAGCGGCTCGCGCGAGACGCGGAGCGCCCCGGACGGCGCCTCGTCGACCAGCTCGCGCGCGACCAGCCGGTCGTAGACGAGCGCGTCGCAGGAGCGAAGGAGCGAGAGACCCCGAACCGTGATCAGCCCCGGGTCGCCCGGGCCGGCGCCGACGAGCGCGACCGAGCCGCTCACCGCGCGAGCGCCTCCTCGACGAGCCGGCGGAAGTAGTCGCGGCGGGCCTCGTAGGTCGGCAGGTGCTCCTTCGCCCACGGGCGGAGCTCGCGCAGGCGCCGGGCGAGCGCGGCGTGCTCGGGCCGGACGATCGTCGCCGCCTCGTCGCGCAGCCGCTGCGCGAGCGCGGGCGAGGCGCCGCCGGTCGAGACGGCGACGGCGATCGGGCCCTGGCGGTGCACGGCCGGCAGGATGAGGCTGCACAGCTCGGGCGCGTCGGCCACGTTGCAGAGCACCTGGCGCGCCTCGGCGTCGGCGAACACCTGCCGGTCGACCTGCGGGCGCGCGGTCGCGGCGGCGACGAGAAAGCGGCCGTCGAGGTCGCAGGAGCGGTAGCGGCGTGGCAGCGCCTCCGCGGCGAGCGCCGCCAGCTCGGGCTCGATGCGCGGGGCGACGACGGCGACGCGCGCGCCGCAGGCGGCGAGCTCTCGCCCTTTCTCGAGCGCCACCCGGCCGCCGCCGACGACCAGGCAGCTCCGGCCCTCGAGGTCGAGGCAGGCCATGTAGTAGCGCTTGTCGGCCACCGGCGCTCCCTCCCCGCGGCCGTGCATCTACACACCCACGGTGGAGACGCGAGCGCCCTGGCGGTCGAGGCGCACGGACACCTCCGCGCCGCCCGCCGCCAGCGTGAGCGAGAACACTCCGGGGCCGACGGCCGTGAGCGAGACCGACTCGAGCTCGCGGCCCCGCAGCGCCCGCAGGGCGGAGGTGACCTCGCGCGCGCTCTCGCCGAGCGCGGCCCCGTTCGGCAGGCGGCGGTAGGCGGCGAGCGCGGCGCTCTCGCCGCCCGGCCCGTACAGCGCCCGCAGGCGGCCGGTGTGCAGGCCGAGCTCGAGCAGCTCCTGCAGCGTCTCCGCGTCGGCGCCTGCCACCTCGCCTGCGGACGCGGCCGCGAGCAGGCTGGCGAGGCGCTCGCGGTATGCCGGGTCGCGCGCCATCGCCAGCACGGCCTGCGCCTCGGCGACGGCGACGTCGCGGGCGTCGTCCGAGAGCGTGACGGCTGCGGCGCTACTCGTCATCGTCCTCGCCGAGCAGCGTGCGCAGCTCGTGCTCGAGCCCGCCCGTCTCGATCGCGCAGTGGATGCCGCACTCCTTCGGCGCGTTCTCCTCCCACCACCAGCGCCCGGCCCGGGAGGGCTCGCCGGGGGCGATCGCGCGCGTGCAGGGGGCGCAGCCGATCGACGAGTAGCCCTGCGCGTACAGGGGATGCGTGGGCACGTCGTGCTCACGCACGTACGTCCACACCTCCTCCTCCGTCCACTCGGCCAGCGGGTTCAGCTTCACGATCGCGCCGTGGTCGTGGTCGATCTCCACCTTGCGGATGTCCGTGCGCGAGGCCCACTGGTCGCGCCGCAGGCCGGTGATCCACGCATCCAGCGAGGCGAGATGGCGGGTGAGCGGCTGCACCTTGCGCACCTGGCAGCAGAGCAGGCGGTGCTCGACCTGCCGGTAGAAGAGGTTCGGGCCGTGCGCCGCGACCATGCGCGAGACGTGCTCCGCCCTCGGCGAGAGGAGCTCGAGCTCGAGCCCCGGGTAGCGCTCGCGGAGCTGCTCGATCAGCTCGAACGTCTGCTCGGGCAGCCGGCCCGTGTCGACGGAGAACACCTTCACGCCCCGGTCGATCGCGTAGGCCATGTCGATCAGCGCCACGCCGTCGACCTGGAAGGCGGTCGAGATCGCGACTCGCGGCGAGAACCGCTCGAGTGCCCACTCGAGCAGCGCCTGCGGCTCCTGGCCCTCGAACTCGACCGAGAGCTCGCCCGCCTCCAGCTCGTCGATGACCTCCTCGTACAAGCTCATGCGGCTGCTGCCTCCTTGTCCGCTCGTGCGAGCGCCGGCTCGCGTCCTGCCAGCACGCCGAGCTCCTCGTCCGTCGTCCGGTCGCAGAACGCGCGGAAGCTCTCCCCCTGACGCCGCCGCCCGAGCCAGCCGCCGACCAGCCCCTCGACCGCGGCGTCGAGCTCGTCTGTCGGCACCCGGCGGAAGACGGGCCGCGCGATCGCCGCCTCCGGGCCGAGTCCGCCGCGCAGGAAGACGTCGTAGGCCTGGCGGCGGCGCCCCTCGTCGTCGCGGACGGTCGTGCCCTGGAAGCCGATGTCGCCGACCCAGTGCTGTGCGCAGGCGTGCGGGCAGCCGTCGAGGTGCAGCCGGAGGCCGGCGGCCGCCTCGCCGAACGTCTGCTCGAGCCGGCGGACGAGCGCGTCCAGCCGGGTCTTCGTCTCGGTGACCGAGAAGTTGCAGTGCGGCTCGCCGGTGCAGGCGATCGCGGTGCCGCGGAGCCCGCCCGCGTCGAGCGGGAAGCCGATCGCGCCGAGCTCCGCGACGACCCCGTCGACCTCTCCCTCGGGGACGTGCGCGACGACGAGGTTCTGCTGGCGGGTGAGGCGGACGTCGCCGCCGACGCGCTCGGCCAGGTCGGCGAGCGCCAGCATCTGATCGCCCGAGACGAGGCCGACGTGGACGGGCGCGCCGATCGCGTACAGGCCGGGCTGCTTCTGCTCGCGCACGCCGAGGTGGTCGGAGAACGGCCCCGCCGGCGGCAGCGAGAAGTCGGCCAGCGTCCGCCCGAGCCGCCGCTCGAGCTCGGCGCGCATGCCCTCCGGCCCGTAGTCGTCGACCATGAACTTCATCCGCGCCTTGACGCGCGAGACCCGGTAGTGCAGGTCCTCTTTCCACGCGTCGAGGAGCGCGCGCAGCGCCTCGATCGCCTCCTCCTTGGGCACGAACACGCCGAGGTCGCGGGCGAGGCGCGGGACGGACGAGAGACCGCCGCCGGCGAGCACGGCGAAGCCCTCGATGCCTTCGTGCACCTGCCCGACGAGCGAGATGCAGTTGATCTCCGGCGCGTTGCAGCGGTCGGCGCAGGCGGCGATCGTGATCTTGTGCTTGCGCGGCAGGTCCGAGTAATCGGGGTGGCCGTAGAAGAAGGCTGCCGCCTGGTCGACGAGCGGCTGCGTGTCGAACAGCTCGCCCGCGTCGATCCCGGCGAGCGGGCAGCCGGTGATGTTGCGGACGGCGTCGCCGCAGCCGCCCGCCGACGTCAGCCCGGCGGCGTGCAGCCGTTCGAACACCTCCGGGAGCGCGCCCAGCTCGATCCAGTGCAGCTGGATGTTCTGCCGCGTCGAGATCTCGCCGTCGCCGCGTCCGAAGCGGTTCGAGATGTCGCCGATCGCGCGCAGGCCGGCGGGGGAGAGCCGGCCGCCTGCGATCTTCACGCGCAGCATGAACGTTCCAACCTTCGGCTTGTCGTGGTAGAGCCCCCACCACTTGAGGCGGACGATGTCCTCCTCCGGAACTCGCTCGTAGCCGGCGGCGACGAGTGCCGGCAGCTCGTCCAGCATCCCCAGCGGGCTCTTGTGCTGCTTGAGCCGCTCGACCGGGTTCCGCTTGAGCACGAGCTCCCAGGTCGTGTCGTCCGCGATCGCCATGGAGCGCGCACCGTATCAAAATTCTTCAAAAAGAAAAGTAGCTTTTGAAAAGAAAGTACTGGGCGATCGTGCGTCGCGTGCTAGACGGCTGCTCCCAGCCGGCCCAACACCTCCTCGACGTCCGGGTCGATCTCGACCGGGCGGACGAGCGGCGAGACGAGATCGGGCGTCTTCAGGCCGTCGCCGGTGACGAGGAGCACAACCCGGTCGCAGGCGCCGACCGCGCCCGAGGCGACCGCCTGACGGAGCGCGCCGAGCGTCACGCCGGGCGCCGTCTCGCCGAAGACGCCCGTCGTCGCCGCGAGCAGGCCGACGTTCTCGGCCACCTGCTCCTCCGGGACGGCGAAGATCGCGCCGCCGGTCTCGCGCGCCACCTCGACCGCGTGGTCGCCGTCGGCGGGGTTGCCGATGGCGAGCGACCGCGCCACGGTGTCGGGCCGGACGGGGCGGACGCGCTCTCCGTCGGCGAAGGCGGTCGCGACGGGGGCGCACCCCGCCGCCTGCCCGCCGTACAGGCGCGGTGGGGCGCCGTCGACGAGGCCGAGCCGCCGCAGCTCCTGGAATCCCTGCCCGACCTTGGAGAACATGGCTCCGGAGGCGATCGGTGCGACCACCGCGTCCGGCAGCTCCCAGCCGAGCTGCTCGGCGATCTCGAAGGCGAGCGTCTTCGACCCTTCGGCGTAGTAGGAGCGCAGGGTGACGTTGACGAACGCCCAGTCGACGTCGAAGGAGAGCTCGACCGTCAGCCGGGAGCAGTGGTCGTAGGTGCCGCGGACGGCGTAGATCGTCGCTCCGTACACGGCGGTGGCGACGAGCTTCTCCGGCTCCAGGTCGACCGGGCAGAACACCGCCGCCTCGAGCCCCTCCGCCGCGGCGCGGGCGGCGACAGCGTTCGCGAGGTTGCCCGTCGAGGAGCAGGCGAGCGTCGTCAGGCCGAGCTCCAGCGCCTTGGCGGCGGCGACCGCGACGACCCGGTCCTTGAAGGAGTGCGTTGGGTTGGCCGTGTCCAGCTTGAGGAAGAGCTCGCCCACTCCGAGCGTCTCCGCGAGCCTGGGCGCCGGGACGAGCGGGGTCAGCCCGGGAGCGAGCCGCGGCTCAGCCGGAGCCTCGACCGGCAGCAGGGGCGCGTAGCGCCAGATCGAACTCGGCCCGGCGGCGACGGCCTCTCGGGTGAAGGTACGGGCGGCCTCGTCCCAGTCGTAGACCGGGTCGAGGGGGCCGAAGCAGCTCGGGCAGCTGCCGATCGGGTCGAGGCCGTGCTCGGCTCCGCAGTTGCGACAGCGGAGTGCGGTGGCGGGCAATGCGGTGTCCTCCCTTCGTCTCGCTCGACATCCGTCCGGGCTTGGCACCTTGCTCCGAAGGGCAGGTTGCCGAGGCGTCCCAGGGCCGGTCCCTCAGCCTCTCTCGATGCGGAGCGGGACGGCGCCCGCGTCCGGCTGCCAGTATACGAAATGAAGTGACGCTGCGCGAATCGATCGAGGCCGAGGCGGCCGCCGCGAACGCCGCGACGCCGCTGCTCGCAGACGACGCGGTCGCCGAGGCGCTCGCCGTGGCGGCCCGGCTGGTACGCGAGCGCCGCCGTTCCGTGCTCGAGGCGAGCGAGGCCGACGTCGAGGCGGCCGCTGGCCGGCTCGACGAGGGGCTCCTCGACCGGCTCCGCCTCGACGAGGCGCGTCTCGGCTCGCTCGCGGAGCAGCTCGAGGCGACCGCCGCGCTGCCTCCGCTCGCCCGTGAGGCAGCCGTGTGGACGCTCCCGAACGGGCTGCGCGTGTCCGAGCGGCGCGTGCCGATCGGGACGGTCGGCGCCAACTTCGAGGCGCGGCCGAACGTGGCCCTCGACGTCGCCGGCCAGCTGTTGCGCAGCCTGAACACGGCCGTGCTGCGCACCGGCTCGGCGGCGCTGCGCACCGTCACCGTGCTCGTCGACGACGTGCTGCGCCCGGCGCTCGAGGGCGCCGGGCTGCCGGCCGGCGCGGTCGGGCTCGTCCGCTCTCCCGAGCACGAGGGGGCGCGCCTGCTCGTCTCGCTGCCGAAGCGGATCCCGCTCGTGATCATCCGCGGCAGCGGCCGGACGACGGCCGAGCTGCAGCGGATCGCGGCGGGAAACGGCGTGCGCACGCTCGCGCACGCGCAGGGGGGCGGCGTGCTGTACGTGCACGCCGACGCCTCGCACGAGAAGGCGCTCGCGATCGCCGCCGCCAGCCTCGACCGCCTCGGCGTCTGCAACCGCCTCAACCTCTGCCTCGTCGACCGGGCCGCCGCCGCGATCGTCCCCGCGCTGCTCGGGCTCCTCGCCGGCCGCGGGCTCGAGGCGCGCGGCGACGTCGAGGGGGCGCTGCCGCTCGACCGACCGATCGGGCACGAATGGGCGAGCGACCCGGAGCGCGTGAACCTTGTAACAGTCTGTTACGTGGACTCGCTCGCCGAGGCCGTGCGGGTGGCGAACGAGGAGACCTCGGGGCTCGCGGCCGGGATCGTGACCGAGGACCCGCTGGCGGCGCAGCAGTTCCTCGACGCCTATCGCGGCACCGCCGCCTTCTGGCATGCCAGCACGCGCTTCGCGGACGGCTTCGCGCTCACCGGCGCGCCCGAGACCGGGATCAACGTCGACTGGTCGCCCGGCCCGCGCGGGCCCGTCACCTACCGCGACTTGTGGCTTCGCCAGTACCGCGTCGTCGGCGACGCCACGCAGACGCGGTGAGCTCCTTCGCAGACGCGGTGAGCTCCTTGCAACAGTCTGTTACGAGGCCTGCGCGGCGGTGAGGCGGCCGGTCGTCGTCAAGCTCGGCTCGAGCCTCGTCGCCTCGCCCGGGGGGCGGGCTCGCCGCTCGCTCGTCCGCGACCGCTGCCGCGAGATCGCGAAGCTCGTCCGCGGCGGGACGCCCGTGTGCGTCGTCTCCTCGGGGGCGATCGCGCTCGGCCTCCCCCGGCTCGGCCTCAGCACGCGGCCGCGCAGCCTGCCCAGGTTGCAGGCGGCGTCCGCGCTCGGCCAGACGCGGCTGCAGGCGCTGTGGGACGAGGCGCTCGGGCGCGAGGGGCTTCCAGCCGCGCAAGTGCTGCTCGCCGCCACCGACGTCGCCGACCGGGCTGCCTACCTGAACGTGCGCAACGCCCTCGCGGCGCTGTTCGCGCTCGGCGCCGTGCCGGTCGTGAACGAGAACGACACCACCGCCACGGACGAGATCACCTTCGGCGACAACGACGCGCTCGCCGCGCAGGTGGCGATCCTCGTACGTGCGCGCCTGCTCGTCCTGCTCACGGAGGTGGAGGGCGTGTACACACGCGCGCCGGGGACACCGGGAGCGGAGCTCGTCGAGCACGGCACCGCCGCCGGCGACGCGTCGTTCGAGGATGCGTCGCCGCTCGGCACGGGCGGCATGCGCAGCAAGGTGCTCGCCGCCTCGCTCGCCGCCGCCGCCGGCATCCCGACCGTCATCGCGGGCGGGGCCGGGCGGGACGTCCTCGGACCGATCGTGGCCGGCGAGCCGCGCGGCACCCGCTTCCACGCCGACGAGCGCGCGCCCTCGGCCTTCAAGCTGTGGCTCAGGCACGGAAAGCCCGTCGCCGGCCGCCTGCACGTGGACGACGGCGCGCGCCGGGCCGTGACCGAGGAGGGGCGGAGCCTGCTTGCCGTCGGCGTGGGGCAGGTGGAGGGGCGCTTCGAGGCGGGCGATGCCGTCGAGCTCGTCGGCCCGGACGGGGCGGCGTTCGCGAAGGGGATCGCCGGCGCGCCGGCGTCGGCGCTGCGCGGCCGGCCCCGCGGGGTCGAGGCCGTGCACCGTGACCGGCTCGTCCTCTACTGACCGCCGGCGTGCGGGCCGGTGCGGCAGGCGCGGCGCCGCTGGAGCTCGTCGGCGATGTGGCGCTGGCCGCGTTTCATCGTCCATGTGTGGTTGGCGCGGAAGAGCGGCCGCAGGAGCGGGGTCAGCCAGCGCACGAGCGGCTTCTCGACCGCGGGGCGCCAGTCGAGCACGGCGCGCGTGCCCCCGTCGGCCGGCTCGAACGTCCACGTGCCGCCGCCCTGGAAGTCGCCGCTCAGCGCCATCCTGATCAGCTGCGGCCGCTCCGCCTCGACGACCTCGCTCGCGAAGCGCAGCCGGTAGGGGAGAAACCCCTTCGCCAGCACGGTCGTGCGCCTGCCTGGCCGCGGCGGACCCGGGTCGCCGCCCGTCTCCAGGAAGACGTCGCCCCACCAGCGGGGGTAGGCGAGCGCGTCGCCGATCACGTCGTACACCTCCTCGGCGGTGCCCGGCACGAGCCAGCAGTCGACGAACCGGTACTCGGCACCCATGCGGGGATCCTAGAACAGCGAGGAGAGCGGCTTCCCCGGCGCGAGGTAGAAGTGGACGAGCTGGAGCACGGCGCCGGCGGCGACGAGGGCGCCGAGCGGCAGGGCGAGCCGGCGCGGCAGCAGGACGAGGGCGGCAGCGACGCCGAGCGCCAGGCCCGGAGAGCCGGCCGACAGGTAGTGGGCGTCGAAGGCGGGCTGGAAGGCGGAGAGGACGAGCGTGACAGCGAACGGCGCAGCGAGCCACGCGCCGGCGAGGACCGCCTGCCAGCGGAGCGCGCGCGGCCGCAGCGCGACGAGCGACGCGAGCCCGGCGCAGGCTGCGACGAGCGCGAACGGGTTTCGCCCGGCCCAGTCCCACGTCTGCACGGCGACGCGCCGGACGGTCGGCGGGGGGATCCAGTCGAGCTGCCCGTTGTCGGCCGTCCCGACGAGGACGACGATCGGCGCCGCGCCGGCGGCCGCCGCCGCGAGCGGGGCGAGCAGGCGCCGGCGCGTCTCGCCGCGGGCGGCGAGCGCGAGGGCGTGCGCGCCGAGCGCCGACAGGGCGAACAGGTTCACCCAGGCAGCCGCAACCATCCCGGCCGCCCACGACCAGCGCCAGCCGGCGCCGTCCCCGCCGAGCGCGCGCACGAAGGCGTAGGTCGCGGTTGTCGCGAGCAGGAGCGCGAGCGAGTAGCCGCGCGCCCACTGCCACCAGTGGACGACGTACGCGTTCGTGCACAGGGCGAGGCCGGCGAGGACGCCGCCCGCGCGTCCGAGCAGCCGCGCGCCGAGCGCGGCCAGGACGAGCGCGGTGAGGCCACCGAAGACGGCGGACGGGAAGCGGACGACCCAGTCGGAGGTGCCGAAGGCGGCGATCCACGGCTTGAGCAGGAGGTAGTAGACGACGTGGGGCGCCTCCGTCTCGCGACCTGCGTGCCAGATGCCGGACACGGAGCGCTGCGCGGTCGCCACGCTCACCTGCTCGTCGGGGGAGAACGGCTGCCCCGTCAGGCGGACGAGGCCGAGTGCGAAGGCGAGGAGGCCGACCGGGAGCGGCGCGAGCGCGGAAAGCCGCTCGCGCGCGATGTCAAGCTGGGCGCGGGCGACCCGCGCGCGCTCGATCGACGGCTCGGGCTCGGCGGGCTCCGCCACGACGCGAGCGTACACGGGGCAGGTCGGGGGCGAGGACCGCGCGGTGCCCGCCCCCGAGCGCGCGCCTTGTGCTCTATGCGGGCGAGGGCTTCGCCTCCGCCTCGGGCGCCGGACGGTGGCCGTGCAGGCGATGGTGGCCGTGCGCGAGCCCCAGATGGCCGTGGCTCTCGGTGCCGTAGCCGCCCGGGACCGGGATGTAGAACTCGGGATAGCCCCACATCCCGTGCTCGGACACGTCCAGCCCCGCCGTCTCGACCTCGGCCGCGGCGCGGATGCCCCACAGTCGGTGCAGCACCCACAGGCAGCCGAACGAGCTGGCGAAGGTGAACGCGCCGACGGCGACGAGGCCGAGCGCCTGCACGCCGAGCTGGTGGAACGAGCCCGTGTAGACGAGGCCGCCGCTTCCCGTGGCCAGGTTCTTGGCCAGCATCGGCACGGCGAACAGACCGGTCGCGAGCGTGCCCCAGACGCCGGACATCCCGTGCACGGCGACGGCGCCGATCGGGTCGTCGATGCCGATGCGCTCGACGAGGATGACGCCGAAGACGGCGATCACGCCCGAGCCGAGCCCGATGACGACGGCGGCCCAGGGCGCGACGAAGCCGGACGCGGCTGTGATCGCGACGAGCGCGCCGAGGGCGCCGTTCAGCATCATCGAGATGTCCGGCTTGCCCATCTTCAGCCAGGCGACGCCGATGCCCGCCAGGGCGCCCGCCGCGGCCGCGACGTTCGTCGTGATCGCGACGTAGGCGAAGTAGCCGAAGAAGCCGCCCGTGTGCACGGACAGCGTCGAGCCCGGGTTGAACCCGAACCAGCCGAACCAGAGGATCAGCGTCCCGAGCACCGCGTAGGGGATGTTGTGGCCCGGGATCGGGTTCGCCCTTCCGTCGCTGCCGAACTTGCCGATGCGCGGGCCGAGGATGATCGCGCCCGCGAGCGCGGCGAGCGCGCCCTGGTAGTGGACGACGGTGGAACCGGCGAAGTCCTGCATGCCTCTCGCGAACAGCCACCCGTGCGGGCTCCAGATCCAGTGCGAGACGATCGAGTAGACGACGGTGAAGTAGACGCCGAAGACGACGTACACCCACAGCTTCGCCCGTTCGGCCATGGCCCCCCAGACGATCGCGAGCGAGACGCCGGCGAAGACGACCTCGAACAGGTAGCCGGCCGCGCCGGGGATCTCGGCGAACCAGTCCCACGGCTTCGCACCGACCGAGAGCATCGAGCCGACCGAGGGGAAGAACCCGTCCGTGCCCACGAGCGCGTTGCCGTCGCCGAAGGCGATCGCGAACCCGATCGCCCAGTAGACGAGCGAGCAGATGCCGAAGACGAGCACGTTCTTGCCGGCGATGTGGCCGGCGTTCTTCATGCGCGTCAGGCCGGCTTCGAGGAAGGCGAAGCCCGCCTGCATGAACATGACGAGGATGGCGGTGACGATCACCCAGATCGTGCTCGCCGCGATCAGCAGGTTGTGGGCGTCACGCACCGACCTCGACCTCCCCCAGCCTCCGCGCCGTGCGGTTGTGGGTCACGCCCGCGACCGGCGTCGTCCAGACGATCCCGTCGCCGGACTCGTTGCCGCTGCGCGCGGCGTCCGCGATCGCGTCGACGACGCCGCTCGCCTTGGCGTCCTCGACGATGAACACGAGCAGCGCCTTGGGCAGGAAGCGCGACTCGAACACGCGGCCGCGGTACTCGTGCGTGATGCCCCGCTGCTTGCCGTGTCCGACCGCCTCGATCACGGTCACGCCCACGTGCCCCGTCGCCTCCTCGACCGCGTCGATCACGGTCTCGACCCGCTCGCGGATCACGACCGCCTCGACCTTCGTCACCTGCACCACCTCCCGGGTCGGACCAACAAAAAACGCCCCAGGAGCGACCGCTCCTGAGGCGACATTGCCTCCGCGGGCCCGTCGGCGGTCCCGCACCCGACAGGGTAGGCGGTCTCGCCGCTCGACGCAAGCGGCAGCGGATCCGCGGCGCCGGCCGCCGCCCCCGCCGTCGGCGAGCGCGGGTATCGGCCGCCTTCCGCGGGCCGCCGAGGCGGGGTCAGCGACGCAGGCGTGCGAGGCTGCTGGGCAAGCGGGGCGTCAGGGCCGCGTCACAGCGCCCTGCGAGGCCGAGGTGACGAGCGCCGCGTACTTGGCGAGCACGCCCGCCTGGTAGTGCGGCGCGGGCGGCGTCCACTCGGCCAGGCGCGCGGCGATCTCGTCGTCTGAGAGCTCGACGTGGAGCGAGCCGGCCGCGACGTCGATGACGACGGTGTCGCCCTCGCGCAGCGCTGCGATCGGGCCGCCGCGGAACGCCTCGGGCGCGACGTGGCCGACCATGAACCCGTGCGTGGCGCCCGAGAAGCGCCCGTCCGTGATCAGCGCCACGTCGTTGCCGAGCCCCTCGCCGATGATCGCGCCGGTGACCTGGAGCATCTCGGGCATGCCGGGGGCGCCGGCCGGGCCCTCGTAGCGGATGACGACCACGTCGCCGGGCCTGATCGCGCCCGCCTTGACGGCCCCGAAGCAGGCGGGTTCGCCGTCGAACACGCGCGCCGGCCCCCGGTGCGACGTCCGCTCGACCGTCAGCTTGACGACGCAGCCGTCGGGCGCGAGGTTCCCGCGCAGGATGCGCAGCGACCCGCTCGGCTTGATCGGCGCGTCGATCGGCCGCACGACCTCCTGCCCCGGCCGCTCGACGACCGCCGTCGCCACCTCGCCGAGCGTGCGGCCGTCGACCGTCGGGCTGTCGGCATGGATCAGCCCTTTCTTCGCCAGCTCGCGCGCGACCAGCGCCACGCCGCCGGCGCGGTCGACGTCCGTTGCGTGGAAGCGGCCCCACGGCTTCATGTCGGCGAGCACCGGCGTCCGTGCGGCGACACGGTCGAAGTCGTCGATCGTGAACGGGATGCCGAACTCGTGCGCGATCGCGAGCAGGTGCAGGAGGCCGTTGGTCGAGCCGCCCGTCGCCGAGACGGAGGCGGCCGCGTTCTCGAGCGCCTCGCGCGTCACGATCTGCCGTGGCCGCAGGTCGCGGCGGACGAGGTCGACCACGAGGCGCCCGCACTCGTACGCCGCCTGCTGCTTGCGCCTGGACAGCGCCGGGATGCCGTTCGCGCCGGCGGGCGACAGGCCGAGGAACTCGAGCATGGTCGACATCGTGTTGGCGGTGAACTGGCCGCCGCAGGCTCCCGCGCCTGGGCACGCCACCGACTCGAGCTCGTGCAGCTCCTCCGCCGTCATGTGCCCGGCGGCGTACGCGCCGATCGCCTCGTAGACGTCGCCGACGGTGACGTCGCGGCCGCGGAAGACACCGGGCGCGATCGAGCCCGTGTACAGGACGAGACCGGGGATGTCGAGGCGGCCGAGCGCCATCACGGCGGCGGGGTTCGTCTTGTCGCAGGCAACGAGGCAGACGAGACCGTCGAACAGGTGGCCGCGCGCGACGAGCTCGATGGAGTCGGCGATCACCTCGCGCGAGACGAGCGAGGCGCGCATGCCCTCGGTGCCCATTGCGACGCCGTCCGAGACGGCGACGGTGTTGAACTCGAGCGGCGTGCCGCCCGCCTCGCGGATGCCGCGCTTCACCTCCTGGGCGAGGTCGCGCTGGTTGAGGTTGCACGGCATCGTCTCGATCCAGGTGGTCGCGACGCCGATCAGGGGCCGGGCCAGGTCGTCGTCGGTGAAGCCGACGCCCTTCAGCATCGCCCGTGCGCCCGCCCGCTCGGGGCCGTCGGTGATGGCGCGGCTGTGCCGCTTGGCCGGGTCGGAGGGGAGCTCGTACGCTGTTGTCATCTCATCCTTTCTCGGCGGGAAGCCGTTTGCGGGACCATTCGCTCCAGGAGCCGGGGTAGAGGCGCGCGTCCGTCCGGCCGGCGCGGTGCAGCGCGAGCAGGCTGACGCAGGCGAGCACGCCGGAGCCGCAGTAGGCGACGATCTCGTCCGCGGTTGCGATGTCCGGCGGCAGCTCGGGGAGCCGACCTGTGAGCGAGGGCAGGTTGCGCGCGCCCGGGATGCGCCCTGCGACCGGGTCGAGGCCGGCCGACTCGCCGCGGAAGCGCTCCGGCTGGCGCGCGTCGATGAGCACGAGGCGGGGATCACCCAGCCGCTCGAGAATCTCCTCGCTCGAGGCCGTGTCGTCCGTCCGTACCCGCGGCGTGAACACGGCCGGCTCGATCTCCTCCTCGCCGGAGGCGAGCGGGCCGAGCCAGGCGCCGAGCCCGCCGTCGAGCACGCCGGCCTGCTCGTGCCCGAAGTGCCGGAGCAGCCACCAGAGCCGGGCGGCACCCCCGGTCATGCCCTCGTCGTAGGCGACGACGAGCGTGTCGGGGCCGATCCCCGCGCGGCCGGCAGCCGCGGCGAACTGCTCGGCTGGCGGCAGCGGATGGCGCCCGGCGACCTCGGCGGGAAGGGACAGATCGGACAGGTCGGCGTCCAAGTCGAGGAACGCCGCGCCGGGAATGTGTGCCTCGAGGTAGCGCTCGCGGGCGCGAGCAGGCTCGGCGAGGTCGTAGCGGCAGTCGACGAGCTGCACTCTCACGGGATCGCTCCCCGCGGGCTGGTCGAGAGCGGCGTGATCTCCGCTTTCGGCCAGCGCTCGCCGAGCTCGGCGGCGCAGGAGCCGGCGGCGTCGGGCCGCGCCCAGACGATCACGGTCGGCCCCGACCCGGACAGGGTGGCGCCGAGCGCGGTCGGAGGGAGCTCAGCCCGCACGTCGGCGAGGAACGCCGACCGGTACGGCTCGTGCAGGCGGTCGGCGAGGGCGGCCGCGAACAGCTCCTCGGAGCCTGTGGCGAGCGCGGCCCCGAGGAGCGCCGCACGGCCGGCGCTGAAGGCGGCGTCCTCGTGCGGCACGCTGATCGGCAGCGAGGCGCGCGAGGCGCTCGTGCTCGTCTCCTCGCCCCGCGGCCTGACGGCGATCGGGCAGGCGGGGACCGAGTCGGCGACGCGCGCGATGCGCCCATCCCAGGTCAGGCACGCTCCGCCGACGAGCGCGGCCGCCAGGTTGTCGGGATGGCCCTCGAGCGGCAGTCCCTCCGCCAGGAGCGCCTCGGCGTCCGGCTCGACGCCCGCCGCGAGCGCGCCTGCGACCAGACCGAGCGCGATGACGGCGGCCGACGAGCCGAGCCCGCTTGCCCGCGGCACCCGGTAGGTGAACTCGAACCTCCTGCCTTCGAGCGGCGCGAGGCGGGCGAAGGCGGCGATGCCGAGATGGTGCGCGTCGGCCGTCGGCACGTCGGGGTCCTCGACCACCTCGAGCTCGTTCCACAGGTCGAGCGCGACGCCGGCGCAGTCGAACCCCGCGCCGACGTTCGCGGTCGTCGCTGGCGCGCGGACGTGGATCGAGCTCATTCGCCCGGGGGGAAGGGGTCGCTGGCCGCGGCGATCGCGTCGAAGTCTGCGTCCACCTGCACGGGCGAGTCCGTCTCGCGCGCCGCCGTGTCGGGGTCCTTCAGGCCGTGGCCGGTGATGACGCAGACGACCCGCGTGCCGCGGTCGAGGCCCGCGCCGGCAAGCCCGGCGATGCCCGCGGCCGATGCCGGCTCGCAGAAGACGCCCTCGCGGCCGAGCGCGCGCCACGCGTCGAGGAGCTCGCTGTCGGAGACGGCGCGGACGGCGCCGCCCGACGCGCGCACCGCCGCCTCGACGTGCTCGGCGTGCGCCGGCTGGGCGATGCGGATGGCGGAGCCGACCGTGCCGCGCCGGTCGGCGGCGGCGACCGCCAGGATGCGGGGCAGCCCGGCGCCGGCTTCCAGGAAGCCGAGGTGGTACGCCCGCGTGTTGCCGCCGCCGCCGTAGGGGAGCGCGAGCACGTCCGGCGGCGCTCCCAACTCGTCGAGGAGCTCGAACGCCGCCGTCTTCTGCCCCTCGAGCCGGTACGGGTTGAGCGAGTTGACGAGCGCGTAGCCGCCGTCGTCGCCGAGCCTCAGCGCGGCGCGCAGCGTCTGGTCGAAGGAGCCGCGAACCTCGACGACCCGCGCGCCGAGCGCGCGCGCCTGCGCGAGCTTGCCGACCGCGACCGCGCCGGCCGGGACGAGCACGACCGCGCGCACGCCTGCGCGGGCCGCGTAGGCGGCCGCCGACGCGGCGGTGTTCCCGGTGGAGGCACAGACGACCGCTGCGGCGCCGTCCTCCACTGCCTTGGGCACCGCCACGGCCATCCCGCGGTCCTTGAAGCTGCCGGTCGGGTTGGCCGACTCGAGCTTCAGCCACAGGTCGAGGCCGAGCTCCTCGGAGAGCCGCGGCGCCCGCAGCAGGGGCGTGGAACCCTCCCCCAGCGAGACGACGGGCGTCGCATCGGAGACGGGCAGCCGGTCGCGGAAGCGCTCGATCAGCGGGACGGACATCCCCCCATCCTGCCGCGCGCGGACACGACGAGCGCCCGTACCCCCACCCAGGGCGGGGTGTCGTCCCTCCGCCCTCGGCGGCGACGATAGCGGGGGAAGCCGCACGCCGGGGTGCCGATTTCGTGCCGAAAGGCGCCGCTGCGCGCGGCTTCCCCGGCCGGCGGCCTCCGCAGCCGGCGCCGTCCGTGCTCACCGTGCGCCCGCGCCCGCCTCGCGCTCATGCCCAGCCCAGACCGGGGACGCCGCGGTCCGAGATGACGGCGAGGGCCGTCGGCCGCTGCCGCGTCCCGTCGAGCGCCGCGATCTCGTCGAGCGCCGCCTCGAGCGCGTCCGAGCGGCACTCGTGCAGCACCACGTGCAGGGAGGCGGCGCCCTCGCCCGTCTCGTGCTGCACGAGCCGCGCCACCGAGACCTCGTGCTCGGCGAAGCGCCGCGCCACCTCGGCGAGCACGCCGGGCCGGTCGTCGACCTCGACGTGCACGTAGTACGGGGAGACGACGTCGCCGAGCGGCAGCCGCTCGAGCCGGCGCCAGCAGGCGTCGTTCTGCAGGAACCCCGTCCCCTGCGTGCCGATGACGCTGATCATGTCCGAGACGACCGCGGACGCCGTCTCGACTCCCCCGGCACCGGGCCCTTCGAGCGTGATTTCGCGGATCGCGTCCCCCTGCAGCATGACCGCGTTGAACGGGCCCTCGACGCCCGCGAGCGGATGGTGCCGGTCGACGAGCGCCGGCTGCACGCGAACGTCGTAGCGACCGTCGACGAGCGTGGCCGTGCCGACCAGGCGCAGGGTCATGTTCAGCTCCTGCGCCGCGCGCATGTGCACGCTGGACAGCCCCTCGATGCCGGTATGGGCGACGTCGGCGAGCTCGACGCGGGTGCCGAACGCGACCGTCGCGAGGATGGCCATCTTCGCTGCCGCGTCCGCGCCGGACACGTCCTCCGTGGGGTCGGCCTCCGCGTAGCCGAGCCGCTGCGCCTCGGCGAGCGCGTCGGCGTACTCGGCGCCCCGCTCCATCTGCGTGAGGATGAAGTTCGTCGTCCCGTTCACGATCCCGAGCACGCGGTGGACGCGCGAGAAGGAGAGCGACTCGCGCAGCACCTTGATCACCGGAATCGCCGCGCACACGCTCGCCTCGAAACGCAGCTGCACGCCCGCCTGCGAGGCGGCGGCGAAGAGCTCCGCGCCGCGGCGGGCGATCAGCTGCTTGTTCGCCGACACGACCGGGCGCCCGGAGCGGAGCAGCTCGAGGACGTAGTCGTAGGTCGGCTCGACTCCGCCCATCACCTCCGCCACGACCGCCACCTGCGGGTCGGCTGCGAGCTCCGCGAAGTCGGTTGTGAGGATGGCCGGGTCGGGGAGGAAGGCGCGCTCGGCCCCGAGGTCGCGCACGAGCGCGCGCACGACGCGCAGCCGGTGGCCGGTCGCCCGCTCGATCTCGTCCGCGTTCTGGACGAGCAGCCGGTTGACGGCCGACCCCACCGTCCCGTAGCCGAGCAGCCCGACGGGGACGTCGATCGAGCTCACCGGCCGGCGCTCCGTGCACGGGGACGCGGCAGCGGGGCGGCGCTCAAGCGGGCTCCCCGCTGGGCGCCTCCCGGTGCATGAGCGCGCGCAGCTCGGCGCCCACCCGCTCGATGCGCTCCGACGCTGCCCGCTCGCGTAGCTCGCGGAGGTGCGGCTCGCCCTGCTCCATCTCGCCGATCCACTCCTGCGCGAAGCCGCCCTCGCGGATGTCCGCGAGCAGCCGCCGCATGTTCTCGCGCACGTGCTCGTCGATCACACGCGGCCCGCGCGTCAGGTCGCCGTACTCGGCCGTGTCCGAGATCGAGTAGCGCATGCCGGCCAGGCCACCCTCGTAGATGAGATCGACGATCAGCTTCAGCTCGTGCAGGCACTCGTAGTAGGCGATCTCGGGCTGGTAGCCAGCCTCGACGAGCGTCTCGAAGCCGAGCCGGATGAGCTCCGTGACGCCGCCGCACAGCACGGCCTGCTCGCCGAACAGGTCGGTCTCCGTCTCTTCCATGAACGTCGTCTCGAGCATCCCGGCCCGACCGGCGCCGATCGCCGCCCCGTACGCGAGCGCGAGCTCGCGTGCGCGGCCGCTCGCGTCCTGGGCGACCGCGACGAGCGCCGGCGTACCGTAGCCCTCCGTGAAGATCCGGCGCACGATGTGGCCCGGTCCCTTGGGCGCGACCATGATCACGTCGTGGCCCGCCGCCGGAGCGATGCGCCCGTAGTGGACGTTGAACCCGTGTGCGAAGAGGACGGCGGCGCCCGGCTCGAGGTTCGGCTCGATCTCCTCCTTCCACACCCGCGGCTGCACCTGGTCGGGCAGGAGGATGGAGACGAGCCGCGCGCCGCGGACCGCCTCGGGCACGGTGCGCACGGTCAGCCCGTCCTGCTCGGCCCGGGCCCAGGAGGGGCTTCCCTCGCGCAGGCCGACCTCGACGCGGACGCCAGAGTCGCGCAGGTTCAGGGCGTGGGCGTGGCCCTGGCTGCCGTAGCCGATGACCGCGACCTTGCCCGAGAGCAGGCCGAGGTCGCCTTCGCGGTGGACTGTCGCCATCTGTCCGTTCCTTTCTCTCTCGACTGAGCAGGGATTCTCGCCGCCGGCGGGCCTCGCTGCGCCGGTCCCGGGCGCGCCGCCGGTCAGCGCAGCACGTGCTGGCGGCGCTTGATGCCCTTGCGGTCCGAGGCGCGGGTGAGGCCGATGCGGCCCGTGCGCACGAGCTCCTTGACGCCGTGCGGCCGGACGAGCTCCTCGAAGGAGTCGATCTCCTCCGGCGTGCCGGCGATCTCGAACACGAGCGCCTCCGGCCCGACGTCGGCGACGCGTGCGTGGAAGACGTCCGACAGCGCGAGCAGCTCGGCCCGCCGCTCGGGCGGCGCCGCGACCTTGATCAGCGCCAGCTCGCGCTCGATCGACTCGCCCGGCACGAGCTCGGCCACGCGCAGGACGTTGACGAGCTTGTGCATCTGCTTCTCGATCTGCTCGAGCGGGTGCTGCTCGCAGTCGACCCGCAGCGTGACGCGGGAGACATCGTGCCGCTCCGTCGTGCCCACCGCGAGCGAGTCGATGTTGTAGCCGCGCCGCGCGAACATGCTGACGATGCGCAGGAGCGCGCCGGGCTTGTTCTCGAGCAGCGCCGAGATCGTGTGCCTCACCTCGCCACCCCCTTCCCCTCGGCCCCCCGGCCGGCGGCGGAGGCCGCGGCGTCCCCGGAGTACTCGATCAGGTCGAGCGCGGCCGCTCCCGCCGGGATCATCGGGAAGCACTGCTCGCGCGGGTCGACGCGGCAGTCGACGACCGCCGTCCGCCCGAGCGACAGCGCCTCGGCGAGCGCCGGCTCGAGCTCCTCCTCGGAGGACACGGTGAAGCCGGCCGCGCCGTACGCCTCGGCGAGCGCCGCGTAGTCGGGCACCTGGTGGGTGAGCTGCACGTGGGAGAGCCGGTCGTCGAAGAAGAGGTTCTGCCACTGCTGCACCATGCCGAGGTAGCCGTTGTTGATCAGGCAGACGACGATCGGCAGGTCCTCGAGCGTCGCCGTGGCCAGCTCCTGGCAGGTCATCTGGAAGCAGCCGTCGCCGTCCACGCAGACGACGGTCGCGTCCGGCCGCGCCGCCTTGGCGCCGATCGCGGCCGGGAGGCCGTAGCCCATCGTGCCGAGCCCGCCCGAGGTGATGAACGTGCGCGGATGCTCGCACACGAGGTACTGCATCGCCCACATCTGGTGCTGGCCGACGCCCGTCGTCCAGACGATGTCGTCGCGGCCGGCGGTCATGTCGCGCAGCGTCTCCAGCACGGTCTGCGGCTTGAGCAGGTCGCCCGTCTGGTCGTAGCGGAGCGGGAACTCCTCCCGCCAGTCGGCGAGCTGGGCGAGCCAGGCGTCGGTCCGCGGCGCCGAGCCGCGCTTCGCGAGCTCGGCGGCGATGCCGCCGAGGACCTCGTCGAGCGGGCCGACGACCGGGATGTCGGCGGCGCGCAGCTTGCCGATCTCGGCCGAGTCGATGTCGAGGTGGATCACGGTCGCGCCCTGCGCGAACGCCGACAGCTTGCCGGTGACGCGGTCGTCGAAGCGGGCGCCGGCCGCGACGAGCAGGTCGCACTTGTTCATCGCCCAGTTCGACCACTTCGGCCCGTGCATCCCCGGCCAGCCGAAGAACAGCTCGTGCGTCTCCGGGAACGCCCCCTTCGCCATCAGCGTCGTCACCACCGGCGCGCGCGCCGTCTCTGCGAGCTCGAGCAGCTGGGCGCTCGCGTTCGCGTTGAGAACGCCGCCGCCGACGTACAGCACCGGCCGCTCGGCCGCGGCGATCGCCTCGGCGGCCGCCGCCAGCTGACGCGGATGGGCCCGCCGCGGCGGGCGCCAGCCGGGCAGGTCCGGCTCCGCCGGGTAGGCGAAGTCGAGCTCCGCCTCCTGCACGTCGCGCGGGATGTCGACCAGCACCGGGCCGCAGCGGCCGGTGCGGGCGACGTGGAACGCGGCCTTGAGCACGTGCGGGATGTCCCTCACGTCCTGGACGAGCCACGAGTGCTTGACGATCGGGATGGTCACGCCGACGATGTCGCACTCCTGGAAGGCGTCGGTTCCGATCAGCTGCGAACGCACCTGCCCGGTGATGCAGACGAGCGGCGTGGAGTCCATCCACGCGTCCGCGATCGGCGTGACGAGGTTGGTCGCGCCCGGGCCGGAGGTGGCGACGGCGACGCCGACCCGGCCGGACGCCCGCGCGTAGCCCTCGGCCATGTGGCCGGCGCCCTGCTCGTGCCGCGCCAACACGTGCCGGACCGTCGTCCCGCGGGCGAAGGCATCGTACAGGGGGAGGATGGCCCCGCCGGGGATGCCGAAGACGACCTCGACGCCCTCGGCCTCGAGCGAGCGGAGCACGGCGTCGGCGCCGTTCATGCGGCTCATGCCAGCGCCTCCGGCACGAACTCCGCGCCGCGGTGCGACACGGGCAGCAGCCGGAGCACGGCGTCCGCCAGCTCGCGCGTCGAGGCGGCGAGCGTGCGGCGGACGGAGGCGACCGGGTCGGCTCCCACCGACCTCGCCGCGGTCAGCGCGCCGGCGAGCGTCTCCCCGGCGCGCGCCTCGCCCAGCCCTTCTGCGAGCAGGAGCGAGGCGGCGAGCAGCATCGGGCACGGGTCGACGACGCCGCTTCCGGCCAGCTCGCGGCCGTCCGCCTCGGCCGGAGCGAAGATCGACGGGCCGCTTGCGGCGAGCCGGCCGCACGCGACCACGCGGCCGTCCCGCTCGAGCAGGGCGGCGACGTCGTCGAGCAGGCGCGACAGCTGCTGCCCGGTGACGAGGACGTCGAAGCGCTGCGGCTCGAAGGCGAGCGCCTCCAGGCCGTCGCGCACGGACAGGTGCTCGACGTCGACGCCGGCGTGACTGTCGCCGACCTCGTCCGCGAGCGCCGCCCAGGCGTCGTCGGGGTCGACGGAAGCGAGGCGTCCGCGGCTGCGCCGCGCGACCGCGAACGCGCGCTCGACCGTCCAGCGCTCCGAGTCGGCCCCCGCCGGGCTGAGCAGCGTGAAGGCGCCCCGACGGTGGACGACGCGCGTCAGCCGGGCGCGCAGGTCGAGCTCCGACTCGACGCCCGCGAGCGCCGGCTCGTCGAGCGCCGCCACGAGCACGGCGTCCGCCTCGAGGTAGGCCGAGCGCGTCGCCTGCGGCAACGGATGGCCCGACCGCGTCAGCGCCTCGCTGCCGAAGGGGACGTGGACGTCCTCGACCACGAAGCCGTGCACGCGCGCGACGGAGTGCAGCGTGCGGCACGCCTCCGCCATCAGCTCCGGCCCGGTGCCGTCGCCGGCCAGGCAGGCGACCGAGTGCGTCCTCCTCATCGAGCCCGCACCTCCCCCGCGCCGCTGCCCGCCGGTGTGGCCTCGAACACGTCGTGCAGGGTGACCGCCTTGCGGGTGTCGGCCAGCTCCTTGAAGCGCGCGAAGGCACGGTTCAGCTGCTCGCGGTCGAGCTCCACGCCTGCCTCCGCGCACGCGCGCGCGAACGCGTGCCGGCCCGAATGCTTGCCGAGCGGCAGCGTCATCGTCAGGCCGAGCTCGGCGGGATCCATGATCTGGTAGGTGGACACGTCCTTGAGGATGCCGTCCTGGTGGATGCCCGCCTCGTGGGCGAACGCGTTGGCGCCGACGATGGCCTTGTTCCGCTGCACCGCGTAGCCGGTCGTCCGCGAGACGAGCGCGGACGTCCGGCCGATCTCGCCGACGACGATGCCGGTGTCGACGCCGTACACGTCCCGGCGCACGCGCAGGGCCATGACGATCTCCTCGAGCGCGGCGTTGCCGGCGCGCTCGCCGATCCCGTTGACGGTGCACTCGATCTGGCCGGCACCCGCCTCGACCCCGGCGAGCGAGTTGGCGACGGCGACGCCGAGGTCGTTGTGGCAGTGGACGGACAGGCAGACCCGGTCGAGCTCCGGGCACAGGCGCCGCATCTCGCGCAGGAAGGACGCGTGCTCCGCGGGCAGCGAGTAGCCGACGGTGTCGGGCAGGTTGACGGTCGTCGCGCCGGCGGCGATCGCCTCGCGGCAGACGCGGGCAAGGAAGTCGGGCTGCGAGCGTGTGGCGTCCTCGGCCGAGAACTCGACCTCGTCCGCCAGCCCGGCTGCGTACCCGACCGCCCAGCGCGCCTGCTCGACGACCTCGTCCGGCTCCAGACCGAGCTTGCGCTCCATGTGCAGCGGGCTCGTCGCGATGAAGACGTGCAGCCGCGAGCGCCGAGCGCCGGCGAGCGCCTCCGCCGCCGCGTCGACGTCTTCTTTGCGCGTGCGCGCGAGCGCGGCCACGGTCGCGTGCCTGACGACCCTCGCCACCTCGCGCACGCCCTCGAAGTCGCCCGGCGAGGAGATCGCGAAGCCCGCCTCGATCACGTCCACGCCGAGACGCTCGAGCTGCTCCGCGATCTCAGCCTTCTCGTCCGGCTTGAGCGCGATGCCAGGCGACTGCTCGCCGTCCCGCAGCGTCGTGTCGAAGATCGTGATCCTGCGTCGTGCCAAGGTCGTCCTCCTCTCGTCGCCGGTCTCCGTCCGGAGACGCACCGGTGGTGTGGTTCGGTCGGTGTCTGCGGCCCGTGTGCCGCGTCGGCGTCCTCTCCCCCTTAGCGGGGGAGAATGACGAGGAGCGAGATGAGGGCGAGCCCGACTGCGAGCGCCCAGCCGGGCAGGAGCAGCGCAGATGCGGTCGTCGCCTTCACGGGAGGATCAAGTTTGCTGAAGGGCGACGCGGCTTGTCAAGTCGGCATGAACGGGGCCCGTTCGGTGCGCGCCGGCGACGGTCGAGTTTGCGGTATACGGCTATTCACTCTAAGGTCACGATCGATGGCCGCAAGCGCGCGGACGCACCTGGTTCTCAAGGCGACGTTCTTCGCCGCGCGCACCCGTTCGCGCTAGTCGGCCGACCGTCTCCGCCTCCGCCGGCTAGCCAGGAAGACAAGGCGGAGGCCCAGCAGCATCCCGACCCACCGACCCCTCGAGGGAGGAGCCAGATCATGCCGAGCGCCAAGACGCTGTACGACGGCACCGCCGAGCTCGACTCGTGCGGCATCGGCTTCGTCGCGGACCTGCACGGGCGCCCCTCGCACGCGATCCTGGAGGGGCTGCTCGAGGCGCTGCGCCGCGTGAAGCACCGCGGCGCGGTCGCGGCGGACGGCAAGACCGGCGACGGCGCAGGCCTCCTCATCCCCATCCCGGAGACGTTGCGGCCCGCTCCCGGCTGCGGGCTCGGCATGGTCTTCCTTCGCGACGAGGCGGACCGCGACCGCCTCGTCGCCTGCTGCCGGGAGGAGGGGCTCGAGCCGGCCGGCTGGCGCGAGGTGCCCGTCGACCCGGATGCGCTCGGCGACGAGGCGCGCGCGAGCGCGCCGCGGATCGAGCAGCTCGTGCTGGCGGCGCCTGCCCTCGATGCGGACGAGGCCGAGCGGCGCGCGTACCGGGCCCGCAAGCGGGCGGAGCGCAGCATCGCCTCGTACATCGTCTCGCTTTCCTTCCGTACGGTCACGTACAAGGCGCTCTGCGCAGCCGACCAGCTGCGGGCCTTCTACGCCGACCTGGACGACCCGCGCCACGAGATCCCCTTCGGCATCTTCCACCAGCGCTTCTCCACCAACACCGTTCCCTCCTGGGAGCGCGCGCAGCCGTTCCGGCTCATCTGTCACAACGGCGAGATCAACGCCATCCAGGGGAACGTCAACTGGATGCGCGCCCGCGAAGGGCGGCTCGGGTCCGGCGAGGACGCGCTGCTCGCGCCCGTGATCGACCCGTCCGGCTCCGACTCGGCGATGCTCGACAATGCGCTCGAGCTGCTCGTGCAGGGCGGCCGCGACGTGCGGCACGCGCTCGCGATGCTGATCCCGGAAGCTTGGGGGGCGAGCGTCGGGCTCGAGCCGGCCGTGCGCGACTTCTACCGCTACCACGCGGGTCTGTGCGAGCCGTGGGACGGGCCGGCGGCTGTGGTGTTCACGGACGGTCGCGTCGTCGGCGCGACGCTCGACCGTAACGGCCTGCGCCCGCTCCGCTACGCCGTCGGCCGCGACCTCGTCGTGTGCGCGTCCGAGGCGGGCGTGGTCGACCTGCCCGAGGGGCCGGTACGCCGCGGCCGCCTCGGCCCGGCGCAGATGATCGCCGTCGACCCCGTGCGCGGCCTCGAGCAGGACGCGGACATCAAGCGCCGGCTGGCGGCGCGGGCGCCGTACGGCGACTGGCTCGAGCAGGGGCTCGTGCCGCTGGCGACCGGCGACCCCGTCCCCGTGCCACAGGAGGACCTGACCCCGCGCCAGGCGGCGTTCGGCTACACGCAGGAGGACCTGCGCACCCTGCTACGGCCGACGGCTGCGCACGCGCACGAGCCGACGTCGTCGATGGGCGACGACTCCGCGCTGCCGCCGCTCGCCGGGCGAGCAAGGCCGCTCTACTCGTTCTTCCGGCAGCGCTTCGCCCAGGTCACGAACCCGCCGATCGACCATCTGCGCGAGCGCTTCGTCTTCTCCCTGCGCACGCTGCTCGGCGGTCGCTCGCCGATCCTGCTCGAAGGCCCCGAGGCCGCCGCCGGGCTCGAGCTGGACAGCTTCTTCCTCTACCCGAGCGCGCTCGAGGGGCTCGACGCCGAGCGCCTCGACGCGACGTTCGTCCCGTCGGAGGGGCTGCGCGCCGGTCTCGGGCGGCTCGTCGCCCAGTCCGAGTCGGCGGTGCGGGAAGGCCGTGGCATGCTGCTCCTGTCGGATGCGGCGGCCGGCCCGGAGCGGGCGCCGATCCCCATGCTGCTCGCCGTCGGCGCGGTGCACGAGCAGCTCGTCGCGCAGGAGCTCCGGACGCTGGCGACGATCGTCGTGGAGAGCGACGAGCCGCGCGAGGTGCACCACGTCGCCTGTCTGCTCGGCTACGGTGCGGAGGCGATCTGCCCGCGCCTCGCGCTGCAGTCCGTGGCGGTGCTGGCGGCGCAGGACAAGCTCGGCGGCGACCACCCCTCGCCCGAGGAGGCGCAGGCGCGCTTCCGGCAGGCGATCGAGGACGGCGTCCTCAAGGTCATGTCGAAGATGGGTATCTCCGACGTGGCCAGCTACTGCGGCGCGCAGCTGTTCGACGCGATCGGGCTCGCCGACGAGGTGGTCGAGACGTGCTTCGCGGGCACCGCCTCGGCCGTCGGGGGCTTCGGCTTCGCCGAGATCGAGCAGGACGTGCTGGAGCGCCACGAACGCGCCTGGGGCGCCGGCGTCCGCCTGGAGAACCCCGGCTTCGTCAAGTTCCGCAAGGGCGGCGAGCCGCATGCGACCAATCCGGACGTCGTCGAGGCGCTGCACGAGGTCGCGGCCGCGCACGCGCTGCGCACGGCGGTGCGGGACGAGGACTGGGCGCGTTACGAGCGGTTCGCCTCGCTCGTCAACGGACGCGAGCCGATGGAGCTCCGCGACCTGCTCGAGCTCGTACCCGCCGGGCCGCCGGTGCCGCTGGACGAGGTCGAGCCGGCCGAGTCGATCGTCCGGCGCTTCTCGAGCGGCGCCATGTCCCACGGCGCCCTGTCGGCCGAGGCGCACGAGACCGTGGCGATCGCGTTCAACCGGCTGCGGGCGCGGGCGAACTCCGGCGAGGGCGGCGAGGATCCGGCGCGCTTCCGCGACGAGCGCAACTGCCGTATCAAGCAGGTCGCCTCCGGCCGTTTCGGGGTGACGCCCGAGTACGCGAGGTTCGCCGACGAGCTCCAGATCAAGATCGCGCAGGGGTCGAAGCCGGGCGAGGGCGGCCAGCTCCCCGGCCACAAGGTGACGGCCGAGATCGCGCGCCTGCGCCACACGCAGCCGGGGGTGGCGCTCATCTCGCCGCCGCCGCACCACGACATCTACTCGATCGAGGACCTCGCCCAGCTCGTCTTCGACCTGCGTCAGGTGAACCCGGACGCGGACGTGTCCGTGAAGCTCGTCTCCTCCGCCGGTGTCGGCCTCGTCGCCGCCGGCTGCGTGAAGGCGCTCGCCGACGTCGTGCACGTCGCCGGCGCGGACGGCGGCACGGGCGCGAGCCCGCTCTCGTCGATCAAGAACGCGGGCGCGCCGTGGGAGCTGGGTCTCGCCGAGACGCAGCAGGTGCTGGTCGCCAACGGCCTGCGCGGACGTGTCCGCCTGCGTGCCGACGGCGGCATGAAGACCGGACGGGACGTGGTCGCGGCGGCGCTGCTCGGAGCGGACGAAGTCAGCTTCGGCACCGCCGTCCTCCTGGCCGCGGGCTGCCTGATGGTGCGGTCCTGCCACCTCGACACGTGTCCCGTGGGCATCGCCACGCAGCGGCCGGAGCTGCGCGAGAAGTTCGACGCGACGCCGGAGCAGGTGATGGCCTACCTCCTGTTCGTCGCCGAGGAGGTGCGGCGGCTGCTGGCGGAGCTCGGCTTCCGCACGTTCGAGGAGGCGGTGGGGCGCGTCGACTGCCTGCGGCAGGGCTCGCGGAGCGCCGGCCGGGCGGCGCTGCTCGACCTCTCCCCCCTGCTCGCCGACCCGGGACCCGGCCCGCGCCGCTACGCCGGCGAGCCGCAGCTCATCGCGACAGGGGGCGAGCTCGGCGCGAGGCTCGCGGCAGACGCGGCGGCGGCGCTGCACGGACCCAGCCTGGTCGAGCCCGTCTACTCGATCAGCACGGACGACCGCAGCGTCGGCGCGCGGCTCGGTGGGCTGATCGGCCGCACCTTCGGCTCCGAGAAGCCGCCGGGCCGTGTACGGGCGCACTTCCAGGGCGTCGCGGGGCAGAGCTTCGGCGCCTTCCTGGCGGCGGGCGTGGAGCTCGACCTCGTCGGGGAGGCGAACGACTACGTCGGCAAGGGCATGGGCGGCGGCCGCATCGTCGTCACCCCGCCTGCCGGCGACGCGGGTGAGCCGGTCCTGCTCGGCAACACGGTGCTGTACGGCGCCACGGGCGGCGAGCTCTACTGCGCCGGCCGCGCGGGGGAGCGGTTCGCCGTGCGCAACTCGGGCGCGACGGCCGTCGTCGAGGGAGTCGGCGAGCACGCCTGCGAGTACATGACGAACGGCACCGTCGTCCTTCTCGGCGGGTTCGGCCGCAACCTCGGGGCCGGGATGAGCGGCGGCCGCGTGTTCGTGCACGATCCGGAAAGGCTGCTCGAGCAGCGGCTGAACCCCGACCTGGTGGTGGCGCGGCCGCTGGGCGCCGCCGAAGCGGAGGAGCTCCGCCGGCTGCTCGATCGCCACCACCGTTACACGCGCTCCGACCGGGCACGGGAGCTGCTCGATCGCTTCGAGCAGGTGCTCGAGGAGTTTCGCTACGTCGTGCCGAGGGCGAACGTGGCGGTGCTCGAGGACGAGCACGAGGGAACGCTCCCCGGTGGCAAGCATGCGGCGGAGCCCGAGGCGGCGGCGGCGGCCCCGTAAGCCCAAGCCCCTGATCCAGCCATGCCCCCGGGGGTGGCGGGTGCCGACCCGGCCGTGTCCGCTCCCTCTTCCTCCGTTGCAGGCAAGACGGCTGTCAGACCCCGGGAGGCGTCCCCTCTGGCGGTGTCCAGCCGAAGGCCGGGGGGGAACGCTGCGCTCGGCTCGATCCCTTCCTACCAGTCCCCGGCTGGCCTGGCTGGCGGCACCGGCTCTCGGCTCCGTCTTGTGCTCTGCGACGGCCGTCGGCTATGCTGCCGGCAGCATGTTGCTCCGCGGCTGACCTTTCCGCGCGCCGTCTCGGGGACCTCCCCGCGCGCCGTCTCGCCTGCCGCCCATGTCGTCGAATCGAGGAGCATCATGTCCGCCGTCCAAGTCCGCTCGTTGCGCAAGCAGTTCCGCCGCCGTCAGGGGCGCTCGCTGCGCCCGCGCTGGCTACCTGCGCTGGACGGCGTTTCCTTCGAGATCGCCCGCGGCGAGTCGGTCGCCGTCCTCGGCCGCAACGGCTCCGGCAAGTCGACGCTCGTCCGCATCCTGTCCACCCTGCTGCTGCCCGACGGCGGCTCCGCGCGCATCTTCGGCCACGACGTCGGTCGCGAGCCGCGCGCCGTGCGCCGGCTCGTGAACCGCGTCTCGGTCGAGGCCTCCTTCTTCAAGAAGATGTCGGCGGTCGAGAACCTCGCGTACGCGGCGCGCTTCTACGGCCTCGCGCCGCGCGAGACGCGGTTGCGGATCCCGGAGATCCTCGAGCGTGTCGGCTTTCCGGTCGAGCGGCGGGCCACACCCATGCAGCACCTGTCTCGCGGGACGCAACAGAAGGTCGCGCTCGCCAGGGCGCTTCTCACCTCGCCCGTGCTGCTGCTCCTCGACGAGCCGACCACGGGCCTCGATCCTCGCTCCAAGCTGGAGGTGCAGGATTTCATCCGCGAGCTGCGCGAGGAGCACGACACGACGATCCTCCTGTGCACGCACGACATGGGCGAGGCGGAGGCGCTCGCCGAGCGGATCGGGCTGCTCGATGCGGGCAGGCTGGTCGGGCTCGCCACGCCGGCGGAGCTGAAGCAGCGGTTCGGCGCCGATACGATCGAGGAGGCGTTCTTCGCGTCCACGCGGCAGCCGCCGCAGGGCGGCGCCGAGCCGAGCCTCGGGGTGGGCACATGAGGGGGGCGGGCGCTGCGCTCCGGCACGAGCTGATCGGCTTGGCCGGGGTGGTCGAGCGGAACTGGTACCTCGTCAAGCGCTACGCGCTGTGGGAGGTCGCCTGGTTCGCCTGGACCGTGGCCAACACGCTCACGATCGTGTTCATCGCCAAGGGGGTCGAGGCGGGCGGCGGCAAGCTCGACGTGAGGCGGGAGACGACGGTGCTCCTGATCGGCGCCGTCATGTGGTCGTACCTCGGCATCCTCTTCGAGATCCTCACCGAGACGGTCGCCTGGGAGCGCTGGGAGGGGACGATCGAGTACACGTTCATGGCGCCGCTGTCCCGGCCCGTGCACCTGCTCGGCATGGGTGCGTTCGCAGTTGTCTACGGGCTGGTCAGGACGGCGCTGCTGTTCGGCGCGATCGCCGCCTTCTTCGACCTCTCGCTCGCGAACGCCGACGTGTGGGCGGCGTTCGTCGTGCTCGCCGTAGCCTCGCTGTCCTTCCTCGGCATCGGGATGATGACGGCTGTCCTGCCGCTGATCTCACCCGAGAAAGGAACCCAGCTCGGGTTCATCGCGCAGGGAGCGCTGCTCGTCGTCTCGGGCGTCTACTACAGCGTCGACGTCCTGCCCGGCTGGATGCAGGCGATCTCGCGCGTCTCTCCCGCCACGTACGCGCTGCGCGGCATCCGCGCCGCGCTGCTCGACGGGGCCGGCGTCGGCGCGCTCTGGGGCGATCTGTGGCCGCTGCTCGTCATCGGCATCATCTCCGTCCCGGTCGGCCTGGCCGTGTTCCACCGAGGCGAGCTGTACGCGAAGCGCCACGGCAAGCTCACGCGCTCCGGCTGAGCCAGGGCACCGCGGCTCGAGCCGGTGTCCGCGCGATCGTCCCCTCCGACCTCCGCACGCCGGCGGGTAGCCAACGCCTCATCGACCGTCGCGGCCGGCGCGGGCGCCGCGCGTCGGTGGCACCCGACACCAGTTCGGCCGCAGGTAGGTCTCGCGGAACCCCGCGCGGAGGATGTTGCGGTAGGAGCTCGACGGGCGGCCCTCGACGCGTTCGCCCGTCTCCGTGACGAGGAGCGTGCAGCCGAGCTCGACGGCCCGCTCGATGCGGGCGGCGAGAATGGCGCCCTGCGCGCCGCGCCGACGGAACTCCGGCCGCGTGGCGCCGATCCCGAGCCAGGCGAGGCCGCCGTACACGTACAGGGCACCCGCCGCCGCCGGCTCCTTCCCGTCGTAGGCGACGAAGCAGTACCAGCCTTCCTGTTCGGGGAGTTGCGCGATCCAGTCGGCCAGGCGCCCGGGCATGCCGAACCCCTCGACCGCGGCGCGAGCGAAGTCGGCCGCACGGTTGCCGTTGGCGTCCGCCACCGCGAGGTCGGTGGGCGCGCGCTCCGCCGGCTCTCCGCCTCGGGAGAACTTCATCCATGCGCCGCCCGGCTCGTAGCCTCGCTCGGAGAGCGCCGCGTCGAGGTCGGCGCCAGGCTCGGGCGAGACGGCGTGGGCGGTGTCGCCGTAGAAGGTGACGATCGTCTCGAGCTGCTCGACGGTCGAGATGCCGAGCGCGTGGTTGAGGTAGGCGTTGGCCGGGGCCGAGGAGACGCGGACGGCCAGCGCCCCGCACCCGACATCGAGCGACGCGACGCCGAGGTCGTCTGCCAGCTCCGCCGGAGCGGCGGCGAAGCTGGAGCGGAGCGCCTCGATCTCGGCGACCTCGGTTGCCTGCACGGCCGGAGACGGTACACGGCCGGAGACGGTAGACTCCCCAGGGTCGGTTGAGGCGACGTGGCCTCGGGCGCAGCCGCCCGAGGCTTTTCGTTTTTTCGGGAAGGAGGTTCGATGGCAGCGATCGAGTCGGCAGGGCGAGCGACGAGCGACCCGGGGAAGCGGGCGGAAGCGCTCGAGCGGATGAAGCGCGAGAACGTCGAGTTCGTGCTGCTCTGGTTCACGGACATCGAGGGCCACTTGAAGAGCTTCGCGATCACCCCCGCCGAGCTCGAGGACGCCCTCGACGACGGCATGGGCTTCGACGGCTCGTCGATCACGGGCTTCAACGCGATCGAGGAGTCGGACATGGTCGCGATCCCCGACCCCGAGACGTTCCAGCTGATGCCGTGGAAGCAGGGCGAGTCGAAGGTTGCCCGCATGATCTGCGACGTCGTCACCCCGGACGGCAAGCCGTACGAGGGCGACCCTCGCTACGTGCTGCGCCGCGCACTCGAGCGGATGGAGTCGCTCGGCTTCGACACGTTCAACGTCGGCCCGGAACTCGAGTACTTCCTGTTCAAGTCGCACGACGGGACGGAGACGCTGGACGAGGGCGGCTACTTCGCGATGACGACGATGGACGCGGCGACGGAGCTGCGCAACGAGACGATCCGCGCGCTCGAGTCGATGGGCATCCCCGTCGAGTACCACCACCACGAGGTTGGCCCGTCGCAGCACGAGATCGACATGCGCTTTGCGAACGCGCTGGACATGGCGGACTACGTGCTCACCTACCGCCTCGTCGTCAAGGAGATCGCGGCGAAGAACGGCGTGTACGCCACGTTCATGCCGAAGCCGATCTTCGGCGAGAACGGGTCGGGGATGCACACGCACCAGTCGCTGTTCGCGAACGGCCGCAACGCCTTCTTCGACCCCGACGACGAGTGGCACCTGTCGGACGTCGGCAAGGCGTTCATCGCCGGGCAGCTCAAGCACGCGCGCGAGATCTCGGCGGTGTTCGCGCAGTGGGTGAACTCGTACAAGCGCCTCGTGCCCGGTTACGAGGCGCCGGTGTACGTGGCCTGGTCGCAGCGCAACCGCTCGGCGCTGATCCGCATCCCGCTGTACAAGCCGGGGGCGGAGCAGGCGACCCGGGCGGAGCTCCGCTGTCCCGATCCCGCGTGCAACCCGTACCTGACCTTCGCCTGCCTGCTGCAGGCGGGGCTGGAAGGGGTCGAGAAGGGCTACGAGCTGCCGCCGCCGATGGAGACGAACCTCTACCACCTGACGGCGGAGCAGCGCCGCGAGCGTGGCATCGTCTCGCTGCCGGAGACGCTCGGCGAGGCGATCGACGAGCTGGCGCAGTCCGAGCTCGTGCGCAAGGCGCTCGGCCCGCACATCTTCGACCGCTACGTGGAGCTGAAGCGGAAGGAGTGGGACGAGTACCGGGTGCAGCTGACGGCGTGGGAGATGGACCGCTACCTCTCCGTCCTCTGATCCATGTGAGGCCTCACCCCGCGGCAGGTCCAGCCTTTCGCGGGGCGCGGCCTCTTCCACCTAGTTCCCCTCGCCGGCGCGCCCACCCGCGCCGGGTGAAAATGGGTGATGATCGCGGTGTCGTCTGCCGGACGCCGCGTTTCCTATGGTGCTTGTGAGCCCGTGGTCTAGTTTGGCGTGGGAGCCTTCCCCGGATCCCGGGACTGTTGCCTTGAGCACGCTCTTCAGACTCGTCTGTTTCGGAGGCTCCTGGCGGGCGGCGGTCGTTCTCGGTCGAGTGGAGGGGGTTTGCGATGGAGGTGATCGTCGAGCGCGCGGCGGCGCTTGATGTGCATAAGGCGCAGGTGACCGCGTGCGTGCGCGTCCCGGGCAAGGGTGGCGCGCGGGTGCAGGAGGTCGTCCAGTTTCAGACGACGGTTCGCGGGCTGTTGACGCTGCGCGACTGGCTGGCCGCGCACCGGGTGAGGCAGGTGGCGATGGAGGCGACCGGCGTGTACTGGAAGCCGGTCTGGGCGGTGCTCGAGGACGACTTCGAGCTGCTGCTGGTCAACGCCCGCCATGTCAAGCAGGTCCCCGGTCGCAAGACCGACGTCTCCGATGCCGCCTGGCTGTGCCAGCTCGCCGAGGCAGGCTTGCTGCGGGCGAGCTTCGTGCCGCCGAAGCCGATCCGGCAGCTGCGCCAGCTGACCCGCTACCGCAAGGCGCAGGTCAAGGAGCGCCAGCGGGAGGCGCAGCGGCTGCACAAGGCGCTGGAGGACACCGGGATCAAGCTCGACTGCGTCGCCACCGACATCCTCGGTGTCTCCGGCCGGGCGATGCTGGACGCGCTCGTCCGGGGCACGACCGACCCGGAGGTGCTGGCCGATCTCGCCCGCGGCAAGCTGCGCAAGAAGATCGCCGCGCTCGAGGAGGCGCTCGAGGGCCGCTTCGAGCCGCTGCACGCGCTGCTGGTCGGCTCGATTCTCGCCCACCTCGACTTCCTCGACGAGCAGATCGCGCGGCTCTCGGAGGCGATCGAGGAGCAGCTGCGCCCTTTCAAAGCGGCCGTTGAACTGCTGCGCTCGCTCGACGGGATCGAGACGCGCACGGCCGAGAACATCCTCGCCGAGATCGGCCTCGACATGAGCGTCTTCCCCTCCGCCGCCCACCTCGCCTCCTGGGCCGGCCAGTGCCCCGGCAACGACCAATCCGCCGGCAAACGCCGCTCCGGCCGCAGCCGCAAGGGCTCGAAGTGGCTCAACGACGCGCTCAAGGACGCCGCCATGGCCGCGATCCGAACCAACGACAGCTACCTGCAAGCCCAGTACCAGCGGCTACGACCGCGGATCGGGCACGGCCGCGCGCTCGGCGCCGTCAAACACTCGATCATCTGCACCTGCTGGCACATGCTCCAAACCGGCGAGCTCTACCGCGACCTCGGCGGCGACTACTTCCGCCGTCGCGACCCGGAACGCCAAACCCGACGGCTCGTCGCCCAGCTCGAACGCCTCGGCCACAAAGTCACCCTCGAAACCCTCCCGGAGGCCGCCTGAGGCCAGACGGTTCCCACACCCTCAGCGTCATTTTCCCTTCAGGAGAGCGAGGCGGGGGCGAGCTCGCGCTCCCGGCGGTCGTGCGGAAGGCCGAGGGCCAATGCCGCTCCGAGCGCGGGACCGATCGCCGTGCCGATCAGCGCCGCCTTCAGGTCGACGGCGTCGGCGACGCTGCCGAGGACGACGGCCGCGACGCCGCCGAGGCCGATGGCGAGGCCGACGGACATCCCCGACGCCCAGGCGACGCGCGTCGGCAGGTACTCCTGGCTCATCACGATCGTCACCGAGAAGGTGCTGACGACGACCGCGCCGGCGAAGCAGACGGCGACCGCCCCGGGAAGGCCGCCGGCGAACACGTACAGCACGATCAGGCCCGGAGAGACGAGCAGGCTCGCAAGGAGCACCGTCCGGCGGCCGAGGCGGTCGGCGAGCGGGCCGGCGCACAAGGTGCCGGCCACGCCTGCGAGCAGGACGAGGGCGAGGATGCTGTTCCCGTACGACTTCGAGTGGCCGCGGGCGACCTCGAACTGCGGCACGAACGTGAACAGCCCGTAGTAGGCGACGCTCCGGAGCGCGACGATCGCGAGCAGCAGCCGGAAGGCGCCCGGGCGGTCGTCCGCCGGCCGGGCCTGCGTCGTCGTCTGCTCTCGCCGTCCGACGAGCGCCTCGAGCCGGACGTGCTCGTGTGCGAGCACGAGCCCGACGGCGACCCCGGGGACGAGGAGCAGCAGGCCACCGTGGAGGCCGAGCCCGCCGATGGCGCCGGTGACGAGGAGCGGCCCGAGCGCGAAGCCGACGTTCCCGCCGGTCGAGAAGAGCGCCATGCCGCTCGCCCGGCGGGCGCCGCTCGCGTGCCCGGCGAGCTTCATCGCCTCGGGGTGGAAGGCGCCGATGCCGAGGCCGGAGACGGCGACGAGGACGAGGAGGACGGCGTAGGTGGGCGCCTGCGCACCGACGGCGATGCCCGCCCCCCCGAGCGCGACCCCGGCCGAGGTGAGCCAGACGGCGCCGCGGCGATCCGACCACAGCCCGAAGAGCGGCTGCACGATCGAGGAGGTCAGTGTCGCCACGAGCACGACCGCCGCCGTCATCGTGTAGGAGAGGCCAAGCTCCGGCTTGAGGTAGACGAGCAGCGCGGGCAGCGCGCCCTGGCTCAGGTCCGCTGCGAGGTGTCCGAGCGACAGCGCACCCATCCCCCGCCGGTCGACGCCGCGCACATGGCGAGGATAGGGCCTGCGACGTTCGGGAGCGCGCCGAACCGGCGCGGCCGTCGTCAACCAGGCGGGAGGGAGCGGCAACTGGTTCGTGTACACCGGCACGACGACGCCGGTGAGCGGCGGTGCGATCCCGGCGCCGGCTGACGCACGCGAAGATCTGCAAGGCGACGTAAGCGCCGCGAGCGGCGAGAAGGATGCTTCGGAGGGCTCGCGCAGGCGGGCCTTCCGCGTTGCGGACCCCTGCGCCGGAACGTCCGGATCGTCGTCGGGCGGATGCGATCTGCCCGGCACGCCGAGCTCTCCTTCCGAGCTCTCCGGCTGCGGCGTGGCCGACAAGGCGCATACGGGATTCGAACCCGTGCCGCCGCCGTGAGAGGGCGGTGTCCTAGGCCACTAGACGAATGCGCCCGGCGCCCGACAGTGTACCGGCTCGGGCGCCGCACCCCTCAGTCGAGGACGATGCCGACGACGACCTTGCCGACGACGCCGCGGCGGAAGACGAAGTCCGTGACCACGTGCCCGGGAAGGAAGCTGCCCACATGGCAGTCGCCGACGGCGGGCGCGCCGCTGCAACGGACGCGCGGCACCCTCGCCCGCACCTGCGCCCAGGTCGAGCCGACGCCGACGCCGCTCGCCGTGCGCTCGCGCGCGAGCGTCGTCACGATCCCGGTCGCCTTCGCATCACCCTGGAAGTCGACGACGTAGCCGGCGTAGCGGAGCTCGGTGTAGGAGCCGAACTCGTTGTTCGCGTGCACCACTCGGCGCGGCCGGCCGAGCACCGCCCGCACGCGCCCCTGGCTCATGCCGAGGAGGACGCCGCCGATGCCCTTGCCGACGACGATCGTCGAGCCGGCCGGGGCCGCGAGGACGAGCGCGAGGACAGCCACCGCCGCCCCGCTCCCGGCGAGCAGCGAGAGCTGGCGCTGCGCCTTGCCGCGCAGCACGGCGAGCGGGCTCGCGTGCGGGTAGCGGTCGCTGAGCACGAGGCCGTACGCCTGCCCCGCCGCCAGGTACCCGAGCACGAAGGCACCCGCCTGCTGCAGGCCCTCCGGCATACGTCCCGTCGCGAGCGAGGCGAACCAGCCGAGGATCCAGACGACGGCGAGCAGCGGGACGAGAGCGCCGGCGAGAGCGAGCGCCGGCAGGGCCAGCACGGGCCGGAAGCAGGTGATCCAGCGGCTCTGCCGCGCCGGCGCCGCGAGCTCGACGTCGAGCGGGTAGCTCCCCGCCCTGCCGACGAACCCGGGGAAGGGGTTGCCGACGAGGGAGAGGAAGGCGCCGAGGTGGACGCCGTAGCGGACGTACGCCTCCAGGAACCGCCTGAGCGGTGCCGGCGAGCGGCCCGTGGCCAGGGTGGCGAGCCAGTTGGCGAGGGCGGCGGGCCAGGCGACGAGCGACCAGAGGCCGAACCAGACGAGGTGCGGCGCCGACAGGGGGAGACGGAAGAAGACCGTGAGCCGCGAGCGCCGCAGGTCGTCGGCGTTCGCGAGCCACGGCCTCGCGTCGTCCTCGGGCGGCGGCTCGACCGTCGCGAGCATCGCCACCGGGTCGCTCGCCGGGTAGCGCGAGGTGAGCAGGAACACGTAGCCGTACGTCTGCGCCGAGTAGCCGATCGACCAGGCGGTGAGGTCGCGGAGCCCCTGCGGCGAGCGACCGCGGAAGAGCGAGGCAAACCACGACAGCACCGCCGCCCAGTGGGCGACGCCCGGACCGCTCGAGCCGCGTCCGGAGCTGCCGCCGCCCGTGAGCGTGCCGGCAAGCACGAGCGCGGGCACGGCGAGCACGATCCGGAAGAGGGTGGCGAACCGGCGCTGCCTCGCCGGAGGGTCGATCTCCAGGTCGACCGGGTAGTCGGGGAGCCGGCTGCCCGCGAAGAACTTCGGGTACGGGCCCGCCGCGAGCAGCAGGTAGGCGGACACGTGCGTCGTGTAGCGCAGGTACCCCGCCAGGAAGTCGTGAAGGCCCCGGGGGAGGATGCCGCGGAAGAGCGTCGCGAGCCAGCCGAGGAAGCCGACGACGACGGCGACGATCCCGAACGCGACCAGGACGACGAGGTGGGGGAGGACGAGCAGCAGCCGGAAGAGGACCGTCACACGGTTGCGCTCGAGGTCGTCGCGGACGACCAGGCGAATCGGGTGCCGCTGCCCCTCGCGGGCCATCGGGCTCGACCCTAGCTGCTCGCCTCTGGCCGCTCAAGCTCACGGCGGGCCGGGGCGACGAGCCGCTTCCAGCGGACCGTGCGCGCCATCGCCGCGAGCGCCGCCAGCCCGAGCAGCACGTTGGCGGCCGTCAGGGCGATCTGCATGCCGACGCTGAAGCTGACGAGCGCGGTCTTCGCCAGCGGCTCCCGGCGGAAGACGTACACGATCAGCCCCTGCTGCGTCCCGATCCCGCCGGGCGTGAACGGCAACAGCGTCGACAGGCTCTGCACCGCGAGCACGAGCAGCGTCGCGTGCGCCGACGCCGGCACGTGGAATGCCCGCAGGAAGCAGTAGACGGTCGCAGCACGGGCGACCCACGACAGCGCCTGCCAGCCGACGACGCCGGTCACGAACCGCCGCGGCTGGCGCAGGATGGCGAAGCCCGCCCCGACCCGCTGCCTGAAGCCCTCGACGTGCCGCGACCAGACGACGACGAGCAGGACGATCACGGTCACCCAGACGACGGCGATAAGGATCGTCGCGTGCGGATGGTGCGCCGGCCAGTGCCAGTCGATCGAAGGGAGCTTCGGCAGCACGTCGAGGCCAGGCAGGACGTGCTGCGTCAGCGCCCAGAGCAGGATGCCGGCGGCGACGACGGAGTCGAACAGCGTCTCGACGAGGAGCGTGGGCGCGAGCGTGACGTAGCTCGTGCCCTCGACCCGGTGCTTCGTGAGGACGAGCTTGACCACGTCGCCTGCCCGGGCCGGGGCGATGGAGTTGACGCCCACGCCGGCCACGTACGCCCCGAAGACGGCAAGCCGGCGCACGCGCGCGGTCGGGAAGGAGGCGGCGAGGATGTTCCGCCAGGCGAGCGACCTGGCCACGAGGCGCGCCAGGTGGCAGGCGAGCGCCACGCCGAGCATCGTCCAGCCGACGGCCGCCAGCTGGTCGAAGAACGTCCGGGCGGCGTCGACGACCTGGCCCATGCTGCAACGATACGGCGCAGCCCGCCCGTACACTGCGGCCGTGCCCGCGGACTACGCGTCGATGGCGATCGCCGAGCTGTTCGAGCAGACGGCGGCGCCGACTCCCGCCCCCGGCGGCGGCTCGATCGCCGCGCTGACCGTCGGCCTGTCGGCGGCGCTCGTGACGATGATCGCACGCTCCTCCCGGGACTCCTGGCCCGACGCGGCCGGGATCGCCGCGCAGGCGCTCGAGCTGGCGGAGCGCTGCCCACGGCTCGCGCAGGACGACGCGGCGGCCTGGGAGGAGGCGTTCGCCGGGCTTCAGGACGCGGTCGAGGGCAACAACGAGCCGGGCGCCGCGCCGCTGCGGCCGATGCTCGACCGCTCGGCGGAGTTGCCGCTTGCGATCGCCGAGGCGGGGGCCGACGTGGCCGTTCTGGCCGCGCTCGCCGCCAGCCGCGGCGACGGAGCGCTGCGCGCGGACGCGATCTCCGCGGCGCTGCTCGCACATGCCGGCGCGCGCGTCGGAGCGCATCTCGTCGCGGTGAATCTCGGTACACGCGAGGGCGACGCCCGCTCGTCCCGGGCGGCCGCTGCGGAGAGGCGCGCGGCCAGGGCGCTGGCGGACGCGGTCGGCATGCCATGACGGACGAGGCGCGCACCGATGCGGAGCTCGTCCGGCGCTGCCGGCGCGGTGACCCCGACGCCTGGAACGAGCTCGTCGAGCGCTTCTCCCGCTACGTGCACGCGATCTGCGCGAAGGGCTTCCGGCTCGAGCCGCACGACGCCGAGGACGCGTTCCAGGAGGCGTTCACGCGCGTCTACACCCGCCTCGACTCGCTCCGCGACGACTCGGCTGTCCGTCCCTGGATCGCCCAGCTGACCCGCCGCGTCTGCCTCGACCGCCTCGCCGCTGCGGCACGGGAGCAGCCGGTCGAGGAGGTCGCGCCCGACGTGCGTGAGGCGACGCTGGACGAGCTCGACGAGGCGTTCGCGGTGCGCGAGGCTCTCACGCGGCTTGGCGAGCCGTGCAGCGAGATCCTCGACCGGTTCTTCGCGCGCGACGAGAGCTACCGGACGATCGGCGACGCTCTCGACATCCCCTCCGGGACGATCGCGAGCAGGATCTCGCGCTGCCTCGCCAAGCTGCGCGCCGAGCTCGAGGGAAGAAAGCAGCCGGTTGGGCGGTCTGGGGAGTATCGATGACGCAGGCCGACGTCTACGACGAGGAGCGGATCGGGCGTCTGATCGGGCTTCTGCCGCCGGCCCCGGAGGGGTGGGAGCAGGCGGCGAAGGAGATCCCCGCGTTCCGGCGCTCGCTCGACGAGATCGTGTCCCGGGCGGAGGCCGACGCGGCCTTCCGCCCGGCGCTCGCCGCGAACCTCGAGACGGCGCTCCGGGAAGCAGGCTACGAGCCGGAGCCGCGCCTCGTCGAGGCACTCCGCCGCCACCTCGGCACCCTCTAGTAGCTCGTAGCCGAACGCACCGCGCCGGCGGCGGGATCGGGCGCCTGCGACATGGCTGCCCGCCCCCGCCGTGGCGGCGTGGCGTTTCGGCGCGACGAGGCATCCTCGGCGCGGGCAGGCATTTCCCGACGCGCGCCGGCACGCAAACGGGCGACCCGACGAGCCGCCCGTTCGATGTTCGTGTTCACAGTTCGGTGAGGACGACGCGGGTCTTCCCGCCTCGTCCCGCAGGAGATCTCTTACGGCTTCGTCCTGGACATCTCCCGCCTCCTTCCGCCCTCGAATCGCGAAGCGATGCTACCTCTCCAGACGGCGCTCGCTCCCGGGATCTTCCCACGGGTCCTTGCAATCGGCAACAACGGGCGTGATGCTCGGCCGGTGCGGTCGTTCCTGCGGCAGCTGGCCGAGTCGGCGGGCGCGTTCCGGGCCGTGTCCCGGAACCCCAACCTGCGCAGGCTCCAGCTCGGCGGCGCCGGTGCGCAGATCGGCGGCTGGGCGTACGCGATCGCCGTGTCCGTGTACGCGTACCGCGCCGGCGGCGCGACCGCGGTCGGGATCGTGTGGCTCATCCGCACGGTCCCCGCCGCGCTCGTCTCGCCGTTCGCCGGCATCCTCGCCGACCGGCTCCGCCGCAACCTGGTCATGCTCGCCTCCGACCTGCTGCGCGCGGGGCTGCTCGTGGCCGCGGCCGTCTCCGTTTGGCTGCACGGGCCGCCGGGGCTCGTGTACGCGCTCGCTGCCCTCGTCGCGATCCTGAGGACGCCGTTCGACCCGGCGCAGTCGGCGCTCATCCCCGCGCTCTCCCAGACGCCCGAAGAGCTGACCGCGGCCAACGTCGCGGCGAGTGCGATCGAGAGCGTGGCCTTCTTCGCCGGCCCCGCGATTGCCGGGATCCTGCTCGGCTTCACGAGCGTCCAGGTCGTGTTCGTGGTCACGGCGGCGACGTTCGTCTGGTCGGCGCTCCTCATCAGCCGGCTGTCCGTGCCCGAGGAGGCGCTCGTCGCGGGAGCGGCCGGCGCGGCCGACGAGGCCGAGCAGGCGTACGCCCATTCGCTCGCCGGCTTCGCCGTCCTCGCCCGCGACCCGCGGCTGCGGCTGCTCGTCGGGCTGCTCGCCGCCACCTCCGTGATCGTGGGCGCGATCGAGGTGCTGAGCGTGTCGACCGCGCTCGAGCTCCTGCACATCGGCCAGAGCGGCGTCGGCTACCTGAACTCCGCGTTCGGGGTCGGAGCCCTCCTCGGCGCGTTCGTCGCCGTCGGCTTCGTCGGGCTGCGGCGGCTGAGCGTTCCCTTCCTCGCGGGAGCCCTGCTCTGGGGGGTGCCGGTCGTCCTCATCGGGGCAACGGCGAACACCGTGGTCACAGTCGTCTGCCTCGGCTTGCTCGGGGTCGGGAACACGCTCGTCGACGTGGCGGGATTCACGCTCGTGCAGCGCGCCGTGCCCGACGCCGTGCTCGCACGCGTCTTCGGCGTCGTCCAGTTCCTGTGGACGGCCGCGATCGGCATCGGCGCGGTCGTCGCGCCCGCGCTGATCAGCGGGATCGGGATTCGCGCCACGCTGATCGCGACAGGCTGCGTCCTCCCGGCGCTGCTCGTCGTCTTCGGGCCGCCCCTCGTCCGCATCGACACGGCGGCGACGGCGCCGGCGGCAGACCGCCTCGCGCTCCTGCGGCGCTCGCCGATCTTCGCGCCGCTCCCGGGCGCGACGCTCGAGCACCTCGCCGCGCGCCTGATCCCGGTCGAGGTGGAGCCCGGCACCGTCGTCATCCGCGAGGGCGACCCCGGCGATCGCTTCTACCTCGTCGCCGGCGGCCAGGTCGAGGTCACGTCCGACGGGGCGCACGTCGCGACGCTCGGCCCGGGCGAGTACGTCGGCGAGATCGCGCTGCTCCGAGACGTGCCGCGTACGGCGACGGTGACCGCGGTCTCGCCCGTTGCGCTGTTCGCGCTCGAGCGCGACGACTTCCTGCTCGCCGTGAACGGCAGCACGGCGAGCCGGTCGGCGGCGGAGACCCTGGCGAGCAGGCGGCTGACCGGGCTGGCGGGCGCGACGGGGCGGGTGCCGGTGCCGAATCTGTAGGCCGGGCCGGCTTGCACGCAAAGGTGGGGCGCGGCCTGCGCCGACGGGCTGCGAGCATGCGAGATGCACCCCGGTTGCGCTACGCTCTTCCCTGTCATCCAGAACGAGTACGGGGTTGCGCGGTTTCGCCTTCCTTACGCGTTCGTGATCAGCAGTGAGGGAGGTGTTTCATGGCAACCGGAACCGTCAAGTGGTTCAGCGACTCGAAGGGCTACGGCTTCATCACGCCGGCCGACGGAGGCGCTGATCTGTTCGTCCACTTCTCGGGTATCGCCGGCACCGGCTTCAAGACGCTGGCCGAGGGTGCGAAGGTCGAGTACGAGCCGACCGAGGGCCCGAAGGGCATGCAGGCGACGAACGTCGTCCAGATCGAGGGCTGAGCCGTGAACGGGGCCCCGGGCGCAGCCGCGGCGGCGCCCGGGCCCGTCTTCTCCGTCGCCGCAGCCGGCCTCGAACACGTCGAGTATCGGATCGCCGCCGAGTGAGGCGAAGTGGTCGAAGTTCCAGTCGTCGTCGAACCCAGACGACGCGGCCCTTGACACGGGCCCGCCGCCCCGGAGATACTCGCTGGCGATGACAACGATGTCATCCGAGGTCGAGCCTCCACCCGCTCCGCCGCTGCTCGAGGCTCGCGCCATCCAGAAGCGCTTCGGCCGCGTCGTCGCGCTTCGCGCGGGCAACTTCGAGCTCCGTCCGAACGAGGTGCATGCGATCGTCGGCGACAACGGCGCCGGCAAGACGACGCTGATCAAGATCATCTCGGGCGTCTATCGGGCCGACAGCGGCGAGGTGCTGCTCGACGGCAACCCGGTCGCGATCTCGAGCCCCCGAGAGGCGCGCGCTCTCGGCATCGAGACGGTCTACCAGGATCTCGGCCTCGCCGACCATCTGGACGCCGCCGCCAACCTCTTCCTCGGCCGCGAGGAGCTGCTGCCACGTCCGCTCTCGTGGCTCGGCTTCCTCGACCGGAAGGCGATGCGGCGGCGGGCCGAGGAGGAGATGCGCCACTTGAAGATCGGCATCCAATCGGTCGACCAGCCTGTCCTCGGCCTCTCGGGCGGCCAGCGACAGGCGATCGCCGTCGCCCGCGCGATCGCGTGGGGCACGCGGATCGTGATCATGGACGAGCCCACCGCGGCGCTCGGCGTGCGCGAGTCGGGGATGGTGCTCGAGCTGATCAAGGAGGTGCGAGAGCACGGGATTGCCGTGGTGATGATCAGCCACAACCTTCCCGAGGTGTTCGCCGTCGCCGACCGCATCACCGTCCTGCGGCTGGGCCGGACGATCACCACGCTGGAGACGAGTCAGACGAGCCTGGAGGCGGTCGTGGGCATGATGACCGGTGCGGTGGGGGCCGCTGCGGCATGAGCTCGCTGCAGCCGGGTCGACGGTGACGGGGCCGTCCGAAGCCGCTCACGTGGTCGCGCCGCCCCGGCTCGGCGGGCGCGGCGTCCGACCGACGATGGCCGACGTCGCCCGCGCTGCCGGGGTCAGCCTGAAGACGGTCTCCCGGGTCGTCAACGAGGAGTCGGGCGTGCGCCCCGAGACCGCTGCCCTCGTCCAGGAGGCGATCGCGCGCCTCGGCTTCCGGCGCAACGACATGGCACGAGCGCTCCGGCGCGGTCAGCGCTCCCGGACCGTCGGGCTCGTGATCGAGGACGTCTCCAACCCCTTCTACTCGGCGATCACTCGCGGTGTCGAGGAGGTGGCTCGTCGGGGCGGCACGCTCGTCATCGCCGGCAGCTCGGACGAGGATGCCGATCGGGAGCGCGAGCTCGTCCACCTGCTCTGCGAGCGGCGGGTCGAAGGTCTGCTGATCGTCCCCGCAGGGGCGGACCACCGCTACCTCCTGCCCGAGCTCGAGCACGGCACCAGAGCAGTGTTCATCGACCGCCCTCCGGGGCTGATCGAGGCGGACGTCGTCCTCCTCGACAACCTCGGCGGCGCCCGGCGGGCGGTCGAGCACCTGCTGGCGCACGGGCATCGCCGCATCGCGCTGATCGGCGACGAGCCGTCGATCTTCACCACCGTCGAGCGGGCTCGCGGCTACCGGCAGGCGCTGGAGGCGGCCGGCGCTCGCATCGACGAGTCGCTGATCCGGCTCGGAGCGCACGACGCCGAGGCGGCGGCGCGGACGACGAGGGAGCTGCTCGCCCTGCCCGAGCCTCCGACTGCGGTCTTCTCCGCGAACAACCGGATCACGGTCGGTGCGCTGGCAGCTCTGTCTGCGAGCGGCGAGCCGGTCGCGCTCGTCGGCTTCGACGACTTCGAGCTGGCAGAGCTGCTCGCGCTGCCGACGACGGTGGTTGCCTACGATCCCGCCGAGCTCGGCCGTCAGGCGGCCGAGCTGCTCTCGCGCCGGCTCGCAGGCGACCACGGCCCACCCGAGCGCGTCGTCCTCCCGACGTCGCTCGTCGCCCGCGGGTCGGGAGAGGTGCGGCCGTGAAGCCGATCAGGCTCGCTGCGAACCAGCCGCATCGCTTCTACCGCGGCGGCGAGGCGATCGCCCGTTTCCGTGGCCTTTCGCTGGCCGATCAGTACGTTCCGGAGGACTGGGTTGGATCGACGACGACGCTCTTCGGCGAAGCGACCGCCGGCCTGAGCGTGCTTCCGGACGGTCGCGTCCTCCGCGACGCGCTTGCGGCCCAGCCGGAGGCGTTCCTCGGCGCAGCGCATGTGGCCCGTTACGGGGCCGACCCGGCGCTGCTCGTGAAGCTGCTCGACGCGGGCGAGCGACTGCCGGTGCACGCGCACCCGGACCGGCGCTTCGCGCAGCAGCATCTGGGCCTCCGCTACGGCAAGACCGAAGCCTGGCTGATCGTCGAGACGCGCGGCGAGCACGGGTCTGTGTGGCTCGGCTTCCGTGAAGGGATCGACCGGACGACGCTCGCGCGGTGGGTCGAGCGGCAGGAGCACGCCCCGATGCTCGCCGCGTTGCACGAGCTGCGAGTGGGCGCCGGCGACTGCATCTTCGTCCCGGCGGGCCTTCCGCATGCCATCGGTGCCGGGGTGTTCCTCGTCGAGGTGCAGGAGCCATCCGACCTGTCCCTGCTGCTCGAATGGGCGGGCTTCGCGGTCGACGGCCCCCGCGACGGGCATCTCGGGCTCGGGTTCGACATCGCGCTCGACAGCGTGACGCTGGAGGGCCCCGAGCCGGCCGAGCTGGCCGCGCTCCACCGGCGGCCGAGCGAGCAGCCGGAAGTCCGTCCCGGGGCGCGGCGGCTGCTGCCCGTCGGCACGGAGTCCTACTTCCGCGCTGAGGCCCTGCGGCCCGACCCCAGGGTCTTGCTCGAGGCCTCGTTCTCGATCCTCGTCGTCCTCGACGGACGCGGGCAGCTCGAGACCGAGCGGGGCGGAACGCTCGAGCTTCGCCGCGGCGAGACCGTGCTCGTCCCCTATGCGGCCGGCGCCGCCGAGCTGGAGGGCGAGATCGAGGCGATCCGTTGTCTGCCGCCGCCTCCGGAGCTGGATTGACCTCGCTCGACGAGTCGAAGACGATCGCCGCCTCGTCCGCGACCCTACCGCCCGAGGACGAGCGCACGGTGCTCGAGCGAGCCGTCGTCTCCTTCGGGCGCTACTGGTTGTTTCTCTTCCTGGCTGGACTGATCCTCTACTTCTCGCTCGGCACGCCGAACCACGCGTTCTTCCAGACCAACAACTTCAAGACGATCGCCCTGGACACCTCGGAGGTGATCCTGCTCGCGATCGGCGAGACGTTCGTCATCGTCACCGCGGGTATCGACCTGTCCGTGGGCGGGATCCTGCTCTTCTCGGGAGTGGCGGGCGGGACGGTCATGCTCGACCTGTCGGGAACGCAGGCGCAGGTGGAGAGCCTCCAGTATCCGCACGCCTCCGTGGCCGTGCCGGTCGGAGTTCTCGTCATCGTCGCCACCAGCATCGTGCTCGGCTTCCTGAACGGCGTCCTCGTGACGGCGCTGCGCCTGCCGTCGTTCATTGTCACGCTCGGCACGCTCGGCATGTTCTTCGGCGCCGCCGACCTGCTGTCGGGCGGGACGAACATCTCCGCGGTGCCGTCGAGCTTCCAGGACACGATCGGCAACGGCAAGGTGCTCGGCCTGTTCGTCCCGGTGGTGATCGCAATCGGCTTCGTGGCCGCGACCCACGTCCTCCTGCGCTACACGCGGTTCGGCCGGTACACAGCGGCGATCGGATCGAACGAGGAGGCATCGCGGCGGGCCGGCATCGCCGTCGACGCCCACCTGATCAAGGTCTACACGCTGGCCGGGTTCCTCGCGGGAGTGGCGGCGATCATCGACCTGTCGCGCTTCGGGTCGATGAACCTGGCGGCCCACAACACGGACAACCTGAACGCGATCGCCGCCGTGGTGATCGGCGGCACGAGCCTGTTCGGGGGCATCGGGACGATCCTCGGAACGGTGGTCGGAGCCTTCATCCCGACCGTGCTCCAGAACGGCTTCATCATCCAGGGAGTCGACCCGTTCTGGCAGGAGCTGCTCGTGGGCGCGACGATCATCGTCGCCGTCTACCTCGACCAGCTCCGGCGCAGACGATTGAGCTAGCGAGAGGAGGCGGAGGGGAAGGGAGGCCCGGCTCGGAAGACAGACCACGACGTAGGACAACGATGTCAACGCAGCGGATCCAGGAGGAGGCAGCAGATGAAGACTCCCCGTTTCATGGCCGTGGTCGCAGGGCTCGCGATCACGATCGCAGCGGCCGCTTCGACCGCGACGCTCGCCTCGACCCGCGCGAGCAAGACTCACAAGAAGACGTACACCTTCTATCTCGTCGCCGGGATCGCGAGCGACCCCTTCTACCTGACGATGAAGAAGGGGGCGCAGGCGGAGGCGAAGAAGCTCGGCGTGAAGCTCGTCTTCACCGGCTCGCCGAAAGCGTTCAGCCCGCCGACGCAGATCCCCTACCTGAACGCCGCGATCGCCCGGCACCCGGACGCGATCCTGATCGCTCCCACCGACAAGACGGCGCTGATCGCTCCGATCAGGAACGCGATCAAGGCCGGAATCCCGGTAGAGACCGTCGACACGTTCATCACCGCGCCGATCGCGTTCACGAACGTGTCGACCGACAACCCGGCCGGTGGGCGAGCGGCGGCGGACGCGCTCGCGCGCGCGATCGGCAAGAAGGGGACGGTGGCCGGCATCAGCGTCACGCCGGGGATCAGCACCACCGACCAGCGCAAGGAGGGCTTCGAGCAGGAGATCAAGAAGTACCCGAACATCAAGTACGTCGGCACGCAGTTCGACAACGACGACGAGACGAAGGCAGCACAGGAGACCGCGGCGCTGCTCACGCGCTACCCCGACTTGAACGGCATCTTCGCCATGAACGTCGTCTCCGGCGACGGCGTCACGGCGGCGGTCAAGAACGCCGGCAAGTCGGGCAAGGTCAAGCTCGTCGAGTTCGACGCGGGACCGGAGCAGGTCGCCGCCCTTAGGGCGGGGACGGTGGACGCACTCGTCGCCCAGTACCCGTACGGGATCGGTCAGCTGGGCGTCCAGCTCGCCTACAAGTACGTGACCGGGCACCGGTCCGGAATCAAGAAGCACTACGGAACGGGTTCGGCGATCGTCACTCGCGCGAACGTGAACAGTCCAGCGGTCAAGAAGTACCTATACACGCCGTGACCGCTGCTCGGGGACGGGGCGCACCGCGCGCCCCGTCCCCCGCCCATGGGCAGGGCCCGGTCCTCGTTCTGGGCGAGACGATCGTCGACCTCGTCCGGGAGCCGGGCTCCGGAGGGGCCGAGTCCGACTCGTTCGTGCCGCACCTCGGCGGGGGCCCGACGAACGTGTCGGTGGTGGCCGCGCGCTGCGGCGCGCCGGTCGCGCTCGCCGGAGGCGCAGGCGATGACCTGTGGGGCAGATGGCTCGCGGAGCGCCTGCGTCGGGAAGGGGTCGACCTTCGCTTCTGGTCGCTCGTTCCGGGCGCGCGGACCGCGGTCGCGTTCGTGGTCGTCGACCGCGACGGCGTGCCCGGCTTCCTCATCTACGGCGAGGGAATCGAGCCCGCGGTGCTCTCCGTTGGCCGGGTGCTCGAGGAGGCGGTCCGGGCATGCTCGGCGCTCGTCCTCGGCTCGAACACGATGGTGGGCGCGGAGGAGCGGCGGCTCTGCCTGCGAGCAAGAGACCTCGCCCTCGCGAGTGGCAAGCCGGTGCTCTGGGACGCCAACCTGCGGCTGCACCGCTGGCCCGATCCGCAGGCGGCGCTCGAGCTCGCCCGCTCGCTCTGCTCCGGCGCGTTCCTCGTCAAGGTGAACGCGGAGGAGGCTCGCCTGCTCACCGGCCGGCGGCATCCGCGGCGCGCGGCCGAGGCGCTCCACGCGCTGGGAGCTCGAGTCGCCCTCGTCACGCTCGGCGCCGGCGGAGCGCTCCTGTGCGGAGACGTCGACGCGTCCCTGCCCGCCGAGCCCGCTTCGGTGGTGGACACGACGGGCGCCGGCGACGCGCTCCTCGGCGTCCTCGTCGCCGCCCTCAGCGATGCGGCGTTCGACCCCAGCGCGTTGGTCGCGGCGCTCCCGGCCGCCGTCGCGGTGGCCGCGCGCTCGACGGAGGCGTTCGGCGCGCTTGGGGCGCTCCCGGAGAGGATCGAGCTGGCGCTGGGCCGGCCGCTGCGCCGGGCTCGATGAGCGGCGCGACCTGCGGTCCCAGCTCGCGCAACTTGCGCGCAAAACCCGCTGTTTCCAGCGGGTTCTCGAGGCTGCGGGGCTAGGATTCGAACCTAGACTACCTGGTCCAGAGCCAGGCGTCCTACCGTTAGACGACCCCGCACCGCTGCCCGCCATTCTAGCCCGGAGGCGGCGCTACGTCTCCAGCCGGTACATGGGCACGAGCCGCTTCTCGGCCTCGGTGTCGATGTGCGCGACGACCTCGACGTAGTGCTCGAGCCCCGAGCCGCGCAGCTTCTCCTTGAGCAGGCCGTCCACCTGGTAGATGCCCGACGAGTTGGTCATGAGGATCTCGATCAGGATGGGCCGGCTGTCGCCGTCGCCGATCTTGACGCTGTCGATCGCGGCCGCCGAGAGCGCGTGGATGGAGACGCTCCCTCGCTCGAAGGGGATGCGCGAGCGGCCCTTCGCCATGTCGAGCGCGTCGGCCACGCGCAGGACGCCAGCCTCGAGCGTCAGCGGCTTCCCGTAGGCGCGATGGCTGGTGATCACGTGCAGGACCTCGGACACGATCACCGTCAGGTCGGGCTCGTCGTAGAGGCCGGCGAGGAGCGCGCGCGCCTTGCCGTCCGCCAGGAAGAGGCTGAAGTCCTCGTGCCCGTCCCGGTGCACGGACATGCCGACGTCGTGGAGGAGCGCGCCGAGTGCGACCGCCACCTCCGCGTCTTCCGGGGCGAGGCCGTAGTCGCGCGCGAGCGACGGCTCGACCCCGTGCTTGGTCAGCTGGCGGAGGAGCTTCAGCGCGATGTTCGTGACGATCTGGATGTGCACCCACGAGTGGTCGTTGATGCCGAGGCGGGCAATCGCGTTCACGTTCGAGACGTGCCACCAGGCCTTGAGCTCGTCGTCGCCGTTGACGCGCTCGATCAGGGCGCGGAGCTTACGGTTGCCGCGGGTGGGAACGCGGATCCGCATGCGTGCCGTCGCCTCCGCCGGCGTCATGCGCGTTTCGCGCTCGACCTCGACCGCCTCCGCCGGCTGCTCGATCAGCTCCTCGGACGTCGGCTCGCGGCCCGGCTCGACTGCCACGAGTGAAGCCTACTCCCGGGTCGCCGTGCGGCGCAGCGCCGGCCCGGGCTCGCGGCGGGGCTTGCAGGCGCGAGGCGCGGCGACGTCAGGCGGCTGCCTCGGCCCAGTCGCCGTACAGCGAGGTGTAGAGGCCGCCACGCCGCAGCAGCTCACCGTGCGAGCCCGTCTCGACGATGTGGCCGTGCTCGAGGACGACGATCAGGTCGGCGTTGCGGATCGTCGACAGCCGGTGGGCGATGATGAATGCGGTGCGGCCGGCGAGGAGGCGGGCGAGCGCGCGTTCGATCTGGCGCTCCGTGCCGATGTCGACCGAGGAGGTTGCCTCATCGAGGACGAGGATGCGCGGGTCGGCGAGCAGCGCACGTGCGAACGCGACCAGCTGGCGCTGGCCCAGCGAGAGCCGCGCGCCGCGCTCTCCGAGCTGCGTGTCGTACCCGTCCTCCAGCTCGGCGACGAACTCGTGCGCTCCGAGCGCGCGCGAGACGCGCACGATCTCCTCGCGGGTCGCGTCCCGTCGCCCGAAGGCAATGTTCTCCGCGACGCTGCCCGCGAACAGGAATCCCTCCTGGGGGACGATGCCGAGCTGGCGGCGGAGCGATCGCTGCGTGACGTCGCGCAGGTCGACGCCGTCGATCGTGATCCGTCCCTCGCTGGGGTCGTAGAAGCGCGCCAGGAGCTTCGCGATCGTCGACTTCCCCGCGCCCGTGTGGCCGACGAGCGCCACGGTCGTGCCCGCCGGCACGTCGAGGTCGATGCCGTGCAGCACCTCACCGCCCCGCCCATAGCGGAAGCGGACGTGCTCGAAACGGACGTGCCCTTCGATCGGGGGGAGCTCCCGGGCGCCCGGGCGGTCGGCGACCTCGGGCCGTTCGTCGAGCACGCTCATGATCTTGTCGAGCGCGGCCGTGGCCGACAGGAAGGTGTTGTAGAGCTGGGACAGCTGCTGGACCGGGTCGAAGAAGTTCTGGACGTAGAGCATGAACGCGAACAGCGTTCCGAGCGACAGCGTCCCCTGGAAGTAGAGGTGCCCCCCGAAGCCGAGCACGACGGCGAGCGCGAGCGACGAGAGCAGGTCGACCGACGGGAAGTAGATCCCGTTGAGGACGACCGTCTGCATGTTCGACTCGCGGTAGCGCTCGGCGACCCGCCGGAAGTTCGCGTACGCCTCCCGCTCACGGGTGAACGCCTGCACGACACGCATGCCCGCGATGTCCTCGGCGAGCGTGGCCGTGACGAGGCCGAGCCGCTCGCGCACGGCCGCATAGGCCCGTGCCGAGCGGGCGCGGAAAAGGGCCGTCGCGACCCCCATCAGCGGGACCGCGCCGCAGGTCGCGAGCGCCAGCCGCCAGTCGAGGACGAACAGGATGACGGCCGTTCCGACAAGCGTCAGCGTGCTCTGCACGAGCGTCGTCACCCCGTCGGTCACGAGCTGGTCGATCGCCTCCACGTCGTTCGTGAGCCGGCTGATGATCACGCCGGCGCGGTTGCGCTCGAAGAAGCCGAGCGACAGGCCCTGCAGATGGTCGAACAGCGCCGTGCGCAGGTCGGCGAGGATTCGCTCCCCGACCCAGCCCGTCATGTACGTCTCCACGTAGTACATGGCCCAGTTGGCGAGGCCGGCGGCGAGGAAGATGCCGACGACGAGGTACAACCGGCCGCCTGCGTGCCCGCGGACGGCGTCGTCCAGCGCGTACTTGGCCAGGTACGGCGGCGCGAGCGCGGTCACCGTCGCGGCGAGGAGCGAGACGACCGAGAACGCGGTGCGCGTGCGATAGGGGCGCGTCAGCCGCCAGAGAAGCCCCAGGCGCCGCCTCGTCTTCGACCACGACCAGTCGTCGACCTGCGCACCGCGCTGCTGCATGAGGTGCGAGCCGGGCTGATGGACCCTCATCGCATCGGCGCCATGATCGCGAGCCGCGCCGCCGAGGGCCGGTCTGGCACGTGACAGTCTGGTACTCGAGCTCGTGGATCGACGGGGGAAGGGTGAGCGGTGAGACGAGCTGGCGGCTTCGGAGCCAAGTCGGAGCCAACCAAGTCGGAGGCAAGTAACAGACTGTTACTTGGCGTGGCCGGCGTGGCGGGGGCGGCGGGCGTACCCCCTGGACGCTCGAGCGCGCGGCGCGGTCCCGCGGCAGTGTGGCCGGGAGCGGCAACCGCGCCCGCCGCGCCCGCCGCGCGCTGCTCCATGCGGGCACGCCTCCCCTCACTCCACCTCGTGCGCCGACGTCTCATAGGCCAACCTTCCTGCGAAGGAGGGCGCTTCCGGCCTTCGCCGGTCTTTGAAAACTGAAAATCTCGGAGGTTCGCCCGCGCGCAGTCAGCACTGCGCGCGCAGGCGACGACCGGCGCGACTCGTAGCCTCGCGCCGTGGCCGACCACCGCCGGGAGAGCGCCAGGCTCGCTTGCCGCGCAGACGGCCCGCGTGAGACCCGCGCCTCCCGGCGGTGTGAGGCACCCGGAGCGGCGACAGGGCGTCGCCCCCCCGAGGGCCCGCCTATGAGCATCCGCCACGGTACCTCGCCGGTCGGCCGCTTTCCAGCACCGCGAGCGGAGGAGGGCAGCAGATGGAAAGGACGGCGGGGATCGACCTGGCGAGCGAGGAGCACCGCCTGTGCGTCGTCGACGCCGAGGGCAGGCGGCTTGAGCAGCGGACGATCAGCAACGACGAGCAGGGGCTTGGCTTGCTCTGCCGGCGGCTGGTCGAGCTGGGAGTGACGCGGGTAGCCCTCGAGCGGCCGAACGGCCTCGTCGTCGACCGGCTGCTCGAGACCGGGCTGGCCGTCGTGCCCGTCCATCCCAACCAACTCGCCGCCGCGCGAGACCGCTATCGGACGGGCGGCGGCAAGTCGGACGGCTTCGATGCCTACGTCCTGGCCGAGCTCGCCCGCACCGACATGCACCGCCTCAAGGCGCTCCAGCCCGACTCCGACGAGACGCGGGCGCTGCGGGCGCTGACCCGGGCGCGCGAGGACCTGGTCGCCCAGCGCGTCTCGCTCGCGAACCAGCTGCGCGCGCAGCTGGAGAGCTTCTGGCCGGGCGCCGCCCGGATCTTCAGCGAGGTCGACTCGCCGATCGCGCTCTGCTTCCTCGAGCGCTACCCGAGCCCGGCCGATGCCCGCGCTCTCGGCGAGAAGCGCCTGAGCGCCTTCCTCGCCCGAAACGGCTACAGCGGGCGCAAGAGCGCCGCCGAGCTGCTCGCCCGGCTGCGCTCCGCCGCCCAGGGAAGAGCCGGCGAGCTCGAGTCGGAGGCGCGCCGGACGGTCGTGCTCGGACTGGTCGCCGCGCTGCGCCCGCTCGTCGAGCAGATCCGGCTGCTGACGAGCGAGATCCGCGGTCTGCTCGAGCAGCATCCGGACGGGGAGATCTTCCGCTCCCTCTTCCGCGACCCAAACTCGGTCGTCACCGCGGCCGAGCTGCTGGCCGAGATCGGCGACCGCAGGGAGCGCCACCCCGCAAGCGACTCGCTGGAGGCGATCGCCGGACAGAGCCCGGTCGCGGTCGAGTCCGGCAAGCGCAAGGTCGCGAGCTTCCGCTGGGCCTGCAACACGACGCTTCGCGACGCCGTCTCCGTCCTCGCCGACACAAGCCGCAAGCACAACCCCTGGGCACGCAAGATCTACGCCGACGCCATCGCCCGCGGCAAGGACCACCCGCACGCCATCCGCATCCTCGGCCGCGCCTGGCTGCGTGTGATCTGGCGCATGTGGCAGGACCGAGCGCCCTACGACCCGGCCCGGCACGGAAGCCTCCAGCGCCTCC
>DASREE010000009.1:0-4674 GCA_035652235.1 Gaiellaceae bacterium
GCGGCCACCAGATCATCGAGCCGAAGCAGCAGACCGACAGCCCTCTCGCGATCACCATCGACAATCGCCTCCGCCTCGGCCCGCTCCACACAGAAACGTTCGCCGCCGGGACCGAGGTCCCTTCACCACCTGAACGGTTACGGCACTACGTGTGACTGCTCGATGTTTGCGCGCTGGGCTATGGCGCAGGCAGGGATCGACATCGGCTCGACGACCGTTCAGCAATGGCCGGCGAACGGCCTCCTCCCGGCGACCGAGACGGCTGTAGCCACTCCGGTCGTTGCGCGCGGCGTTGGGCCGGATCCCCCTCCGGGCGGCTACCGCCCCGCAGATCTGATCTTCTTCGGCCACGGCGCCGGAGACGCGGGTCACGTCGCGCTCTGGCTCGGCAGCGGCCTGATCGTGCAGTGCTCCTCGAGCGGCAACGGCGCCAACATCCGACCCCTCGACGGCTACGTTGCCTCCACGGGGTGGGTTCGTTGGCGCCTCGGCTGAGCTCAGAGCTCGACGCCGCGGCCCAGTTCGAGCTCTGCGAGGCGCCGCAGGTCCCTGAGCTTCTGCTGGTCCTCGTCCCGTCCGAGCGCCGCGAGCATCCGCGCGAGATCGTCGACGGAGGCGACGGCCGGCCTGATGCCTCGTCCGAGCGGCTCGCGTGTGGCCGCACGGCGGATGTCCTCGTAGCCCCGCGTTCCCTCCGGTTGCTGAACGACCTTGAGCTCGCCCCGGTCGGTTGAGAATGTGAGAACGGCGTCATCGCCGTTCGCGTCAAGCGATGCGGCGTGTCCATCTGGGGTTACAGCCTCAAGCTCCTCGAGCGCAGCTTCCAGCCGCTCGAGGTTGTCCGGCTTGGGAGACGGCACGATGTCGACTCCGTGCGTCACTTCTTCTGCTCCTTGCACTACCCGCCCGAAGCCGCCGATCACGATGTACGCGACGCGATGCCGGTCGAGGATTCCTAGTAGGCCGAGCGGGTCGAACTTACGCGGGGATTCAGCCACCGGAGTCGTCCTGCTCCACGGCATTCAGGAGGCGCCGGACCCTGCGCTCGGGTGACAGAAGCAGGTTCTTCTGCAGGCGCGCGACTCGATCGTCGTCGTACGGCACGAGTTCCAGCGGGACGTCGAAACCACAAGCGCGGACGAGCTCGAGGAGCGTTTCGAAGCTGGGGGCGACGACCGCCTGCTCCCATCGAGCGATGACGGAGCGATCGCGCCCGGTCCGCTCCGCAAGCTCGGTCTGCGTCAGGCCGGCTCTCAGCCGAGCTTCGCGTATGAGGGAGGCGCTGCGCATCGGCGGCAAGTTTACTTCTTGAGTTGCGAGAGCACCACTATGCATATATGCTACGCGAGGTCGAATGAGCACGAGCACGAAGGACCAACGAGCTTCGGGACGTGCCGACCCGACTGTAGGGACGGGAGTGGCAGTCGTCCTCGTGCAGTTCTCGACCCGCCTAGCGCCCGAGTTGCTCAGCCGACTGCGGGTCGCGGCACCGCAGCTCGGCATGCGGCAGTCGGACATCGCGGCAGCGGCCATCGACGGCTATCTCCGACGGCACGGCTTCTGATGGTCGCCTCGAGTCGGGTCAGCGCGGTCGACTACTACACCGACGTCGTGCTGCCGGAGCTCTACGAGCGGCTCGACACGGCGTTTCCGGAGTTCGGCTGGCGACGCGACGCGCGCGGCTGGATCGCGACGAACAACGAGTTCACGCACCGCGCGCTCGGCGTACGCGCAGAACGGGTCGTCGCGCATGCGCCTGTGCCGCGCGGATTCCTCGTGCACGGCGGGGACGCCACGCTGTGGACGGCATACGTCGCGGGCGGCGCCGTTCCGCGTGGCGACAGCTTCGTTCAGGCAGTGGTTGAGATCGCGCGGAGGGCGGGTGTGGACACGGCGCCGCTCGAGCGACCCGCTCCACGCGACCGTCGCACAGACCTCCTGCATGACTTCTTCACCCTCTGCAGGTGGGAGCTCGCCGCGGAAGCGGGGGCGCCAGCGCGCGTGTACCTCGAGCAGCGCGGCCTGCCGCCTGAGGCCGTCGACCGGTGCGGGCTCGGTGTCGTTCCCTCTCCTCGTGCCGCGCGCGACTGCCTCCGGTCCTCGGGCTACGCAGAAGCCGAGATTGAACAATCGGGCGTCCTTGCCGACTCCCGCTGGTCGGGTCGTCTCTGCGGAGGGTGGCGCGACGAGCGCGGGCGAATCAAGACGCTCTGGGCGCGGTCCCTCGAAACCGAGACCGACGTCCGCTACCTATACCTCCGCGGCGCGAGCCGGACGAACCTGCCGCCGTACGGGCTGTCGTGGGTTCTGAAAGAGACGCCGCGGCCGCGTGACGTCGTGCTAGTCGAAGGATTGCTCGACGTACATCAGTTCCGCGCGCGGCAGATCACGAACGTCGTCGCTCTCGGAGGGACCGCGGTTCGCTCGGAGACCTTCGAGCGCTTCGCGCGCACCGGCTTCGAGAGCATCACGATCAGCCTCGACCGGGACGAGGCCGGCCGCGCCGCGACTGCGCACGCGGTAGAACGAGCTGCGGGTGCAGCTGCGAGTCCGGCCGTCTACGTCGTCGATCCTGACCGGCTTGCCCCGGCGAAGGATCCCGATGCCTTCGTGCGCGAGCGTGCACAAGATTGGCCGTCGGTCCTCGAGAGCCGAACTTGCGGCGTCGTGTGGCGCGCTCGCGAGTTCGCGCGCGACATCGACTCGGCGAGTCCGGTGACCGCGCGACGATGTGCTCTCGCTTCCGCAGGAGCGTGGCTCGGATTGCTGCCGTCGCGCTTGTCGCTGGAGCAAGAAGATGCGGTTCGAGCCGTGGCGGAGCAGTGCGGCTATTCGCCGGAGGCGGCGGCACGTTCGTTCGCGGCCCGGTACTGGGCACCCGACCGTTCGCGTCGTCCGAGCCACGAGTGTGCGAGGAGCATGTGACGCAGCACGTTCACGAGCATCTGCATCCCGCGCCTCCTTCGGGCCATCTTATCTCGGTAGCCGACGTCGCCGCCGTGACCGGGCTTTCCGATACGGCGGTGTATCGAGCAATCGCCGCCGGTGAGCTTCGAGCCGCGAAGCTCAGAGGGCGACTCCGGATACGGGTGGCTGACGTAAATAGCTGGATTGACTCGAGTGCCGTGCAAGCGGCGCCTGTGGAACGCGAATCGCGTGCAGCGCGATCGCGCGGAGCGGGCGTCCGTGTCCCGGCGTCGGTGCCTGGTCAGGGCAACGGACGCGGTCTGCGGGAGCTTCTGCACGCGCGGGCGTAGCGACACGTTCCGCCGTCTGATGAGCTTTGAAGCTTCCGCAACTCGACATCCGAGAGGAGGTGAAGGAGAGTGATTGAGAAGCGGAAGCTGAAGAACGGCCGGACGGTCTATCGGGTCCGCTGGCGGATCGGCGGGCGTGGGACACGTGAGGAGGTCAGGTCGTTCGACCGCCGAGCCGACGCCGAGCGTTTCGAGACTGAGATGCGAAGGCGGAAGCAGCTCGGGGAACTCGCGAGCGTGAAGAAGAGCCGGGTGACGCTCGACGAGTTTGCGAGAGAGTGGTGGCAGCGGTACGCGTCGACGGAACTGGCGCGCGCGACGCAACAGCGATATGCGGCGATCTGGGATCTCCATGTCCTGCCGCGGTTGGGCGGAGTGCAACTGGGCCAGCTGAATCCGGGCGTGATCGACGCGTTCCAGGCGGAGTTGCGAAAGGACGGTGTCGGTGAGCCGACGATCCGGAAGACCCTGGCTCTGCTCCAGGCGATCTGCCGCGAGGCCGTGACCTGGGGGCGGATCCCATTGAATCCGGTGAAGCCCGTCCGCAAGCGGGCAGTCGTCCGCAAGCGCGTTGTCCGACCGCTGACGCCCGACTCCGTCGAAACGGTGAGGCGTCAGCTCAAAAAGCCGCGGGACAAAGCGCTCGTGTCGCTCCTGGCCTATGCCGGGCTCCGCCCCGGGGAGGCCCTCGGTCTCCGTTGGGGCGACATCGGCGAGCGGACGATCCTCATCGAACGAGCGATCGCGTACGGCGAGGAGAAGAGCACGAAGACGCGGGCAACTCGGTCCGTACGGATGGTCAAGCCACTCAAGTCGGAGTTGGCGAAGCTGCGGATGCGAAACGGCCGCCCCGGCGACGACGAGCTCGTCTTCCCGGCGCACGACGGCCAGCTATGGCACGAGGACGACTACCGCAACTGGCGCCGGCGTATCTTCGAGCCTGCTGCCGAGCGGGCGGGGCTCGGCCGCGTCAGGCCGTACGACCTACGGCATTCGTTCGTGTCCCTCCTCATTGCGGAGGGTCGTTCGATCGTTGAGGTCGCACGGCAGGCGGGACACTCCGCCACGATGGCACTCGACACCTACGGGCACGTCTTCGCCGAGCTCGATGGCGCCGAGCGGATCTCAGCGGAACAAGCGATTCGGAAGGCGCGCGCGGAAGCGCGTGCGACCCTGGTGCGACCTGCGCCGAATCGCGTTGCCCGGAAGAAGAACGAAACCCCGCGGGTTGCGGGGCTTTCGTAAGAGCCCTCTGACGGACTCGAACCGTCGACCCCCTCCTTACCATGGAGGTGCTCTACCGACTGAGCTAAGAGGGCGCTCGGCTGATTCTAGTCGGCGCTCGCGTGGATCAGGCCAGGCGGTCGATGCCCGCGACGCCGCTCGCGACGATTGCGATCGTCGTGCGCGCCACCAC
>DASREE010000010.1:0-125292 GCA_035652235.1 Gaiellaceae bacterium
GCGATCGCCCAGGTCCCGAACATGTCCGCCGACGAGGTCGACGCCGTCGTCGAGAAGGCAAAGGCCGTGCTGCCCGCCTGGCTCGACGCCACCCCGAAGGAGCGCTCCGAGCTGCTGCTGAAGCTCGCCGACGTGATCGACGACAACGCCGAGGAGCTCGCGCAGATTGAGTCGCGCAACGTCGGCAAGCCGCTGATGGCCTCGCGCGACGAGATGCCGTTCTCGGCCGACAACCTCCGCTTCTTCGCCGGCGCGGCCCGCACCCTCGAGGGCAAGTCGGCGGGCGAGTACATCAAGGGCTACACGTCGATGGTGCGCCGCGAGCCGCTCGGCATCGTCGCGGGGATCTGCCCGTGGAACTACCCGTTGATGATGGCCGTCTGGAAGCTGGGCCCGGCGCTCGCCGCCGGCAACGTCCAGATCCTCAAGCCGGCCGAGCAGACGCCGCTCTCGCTGCTCCGCTTCCTCGAGCTCGCGGCCGATGCGATCCCGGCCGGGGTGCTACAGGCGGTGACCGGCGACGGCGTCCCGACCGGCGAGCGCCTCGTCACACACCCGGACATCGGGCTCGTCTCGCTGACCGGCGACGTCGCGACCGGCAAGCTGATCGCGCGGAACGCGTCGGAGACGCTCAAGCGCGTGCACCTCGAGCTCGGCGGCAAGGCGCCGATGGTCGTGCTGGACGATGCCGACCCGGCCCTCGTCGCGCAGGCTGTCCGCATCGGCGGCTACTGGAACTCCGGCCAGGACTGCACGGCCTCGTCGCGTCTCCTCGTCTCCGAGCGGATCTACGACGACGTCATGGCCGAGACCGTGAAGGCGGTCGAGTCGCTCGCGGTCGGCGACCCGGCCGAGTCGGAGGAGATCGAGATGGGACCGGTGATCTCGCAGGCGCAGCAGGAGCGCGTGCTCGGCTTCCTCGAGCGCGCGGTGGCGGCGAAGGCGACCGTCGTCACTGGCGGCGGCACCGTCGGCGACCGCGGCTTCTTCGTCGCGCCGACGATCGTCGCCGACGTGACGCAGGAGTCGGAGATCGTCCAGAAGGAGGTGTTCGGGCCGGTCGTCTCGGTGCAGCGCTTCTCGAGCGACGAGCAGGCGATCGAGCTCGCGAACGGCGTCCGCTACGGGCTCGCCGCGTCGGTGTTCAGCAGGGACGTCGGCCGAGCGATGAACGCGGCGCGCCGGCTCGCCTTCGGCACCGTGTGGGTGAACGAGCACCTGTTCCCGCTCGCCTCCGAGATGCCGCACGGGGGCTTCAAGGAGTCGGGCTACGGCAAGGACATGTCGCTGTACTCGATGGAGGAGTACACGCGCGTGAAGCACGTCGTCGTCAAGCTCGCCTAGCCGCGAGGTGGTCCCGGGCGCCGGGAGGGAACGGGCGCGGTCGACGCTGCGCCCGCTTCGCTGGCGCAAACGCGCAGGATCTGCTAGAAACTTCCTCGCATTGCGAGGCGGAGACGCGGAGGTGCGTCGCAACGCGCAGGCCGACGGCCGGGTGCGCCCAGCCCGCCGCGCGCGGCTCGACGCCGTCGACCAGGCGATCGTGGAGGCGCTGCAGAAGAACGGCCGCGAGCCCTTTCGGCGCATCGCCTCCGCCGTCGGCGTGTCGGAGGCGACGATCCGCGCCCGTTACGCGCGCCTGCGCCGCGAGAACATCCTCCAGGTCACCGGCGTCACGAACCCGCTCGAGCTCGGCTTCGAGGCGCAGGCGATGGTCGGCATCCGCACTGCGGGCTCGCCCGACGACGTTGCCGATGCGATCGCGCAGTGGGAAGAGGCCGGCTACGTCGTCGTCACCGCGGGGCAGTTCGACGTGCTCGTCGAGCTCGTGTGCAGCGACCGGCGCCACCTGCTCGAGCTGACGGGCAGGATCCGCGCGCTGCCGGGCGTCGTCTCCACGGAGAGCTTCCTCTACCTCGAGCTGTGGAAGCAGGCGTACGACTGGGGCACGCGGATCAGGTCGGACTCGCCGGTGGGCGTCTCGTGACGGTCGAGACGGAGCTCGAGCGGCACGGGGCCGCCGGGGAGGGCGCCGCCGACGTCCGGCTCGACCGCGTCACGAAGCGCTTCGACGACGTGCTCGCCGTCGACAGCCTCTCGCTCGTCGTCGAGCGCGGCAGCTTCTTCGCCCTGCTCGGGCCGTCCGGCTGCGGCAAGACGACGACGCTGCGCATGATCGGCGGCTTCGAGGAGCCGACGGAGGGCGTCATCTACCTCGGCGACCGCGAGGTGACCGGGCAGCCTCCTTACCGGCGGAACGTCAACACGGTCTTCCAGAGCTACGCCCTCTTCCCGCACCTGACCATCTTCGAGAACGTCGCCTTCGGCCTCCGCCGCCGCCGGGAGCAGCGGCAGCAGATCAGGCCGAAGGTCGAGGAGATGCTCGAGCTGGTGGGCCTCGCGGGGCTCGGCGGCCGCAAGCCGCGCCAGCTCTCCGGCGGCCAGCAGCAGCGGGTCGCGCTCGCACGCGCGCTCATCTGCCGGCCGCAGGTGCTGCTGCTCGACGAGCCGCTCGGCGCGCTCGACCTCAAGCTGCGCAAGCAGATGCAGCTCTTCCTCAAGCAGCTGCAGCACGACGTCGGCATCACCTTCATCCACGTCACGCACGACCAGGAGGAGGCGATGACGATGGCCGACACGATCGCCGTCATGAACCGCGGCCGGATCGAGCAGCTCGGCGCGCCCGACGAGCTCTACGAGCGGCCGCGCACGGCGTTCGTCGCCGGCTTCCTCGGCGTCTCCAACCTGCTGCACGGCACGGCGGGCGGCGACGGTCACGTCCGTCTCGACACGGGCGCGCAGGTGCGCGTGCCGCGGGACGCCCTCGCCGGCCGAACGGGCCGCGTGGCCGTGGGCGTGCGGCCGGAGAAGATCCGCCTCGGTCCCGGCGAGGAGAACGCCTTCCAGGGCACGGTCGCCGAGCGCGCCTACATCGGCGTCTCGACCCAGTACGTCGTGCGTACGCCGCACGGGCTCGTAACGCTCTACGTGCAGAACTCGGAGCCGGCGGCGCATGCGGTCGCGCCCGGCGACGAGGTGGTCGTGTCCTTCAGCCCCGACGCCGCGTTCGTCGTCGACCCCACGAGCAAGGAGGTGGAGGAACCGTGAGCACGCTCACGCGCGAGGAGTTCCTGAGGCGGGCGGCGGCCGGCGGCGCCGCGCTCGCCGTGCCCGGCGCGCTCGCCGCGGTCGCCCGTGGCGCAGCCCCGGACCCGAAGAAGCTGCGCGGGAAGACGCTCGTCTTCTCCAACTGGCCGCTGTACATCGACGTCAAGAACCACCGGCATCCCTCCCTCGACCAGTTCACGAAGCGCTACGGCGTGAAGGTGAAGTACATCGAGGACATCAACGACAACTCGAGCTTCTTCGGGAAGATCCAGGCCCAGCTGCGCCGCGGCCAGTCGATCGGCCGGGACATCATCGTCATGACCGACAACTCGCCGTACCCGGCGCTGCTCGTCCAGAACAGGTGGGTGGAGAAGCTCGACAAGAGCGTCCTGCCCAACCTCAAGAACCTGCAACCGGGCCTCGCCCACCCGTCGTGGGACCCGAACCGCGACTACAGCCTGCCGTGGCAGTCGGGCATGACCGGGATCGGCTACAACGCGAAGCTGACGAAGCCGATCACGTCGGTCGACCAGCTCTTCACCGACAAGCGGATCACGGGCAAGGTCACGCTCCTGAACGAGATGGCCGACTCGATCGGCCTGACGATGCTCTCGAACGGCGACGACCCGGGCAAGGTCGACGACGCCTCCTTCAACCGGGCGCTGGCGAAGATCCAGAAGGCGGTCAAGTCCGGGCAGATCCGACAGTTCACCGGCAACGACTACGCCGGTCTGATGGCGAAGGGCGACGTGTGGGCGGCGTTCGTCTGGTCGGGCGACATGGTGCAGCTGCACGCCGACAACAAGAACCTGACGTTCCTGCTGCCGAAGACGGGCGGGATGATCTGGACGGACAACATGCTCATCCCCAAGCACGGCGACGCCTACCTGGCCTCGGTGTACATGAACTACGTGTACGACCCGAAGGTGGCGGCCGAGATCGAGGACTCCGTCAACTACATCTGCCCGGTGAAGGGCGCGGACAAGGTCCTGCTCGCATCCGATCCGGCCGTCGCCAGGAACACGCTCATCTTCCCGACGGACGCCATGCGCAGGCGGCTGCACCAGTTCGACCCGAAAGCGCTGTTCAACCCCGACTACAAGACGAAGTGGCAGAAGCTGCTCGGGGCCTAGCCCCGGGCAGCTGACGCCCCGCCCGCATGGCCTTCATCCATCGGCACCGGTGGCTGACCCCGTACCTCCTGCTCCTGCCGGGGCTCGCCTGGCTCGTCCTCTTCTTCGTCGTTCCGCTCGGGTTCCTGGGCCACCAGTCGCTCGAGGTGCAGAACCCGATCGACCTCTCCTACACGTTCAAGTGGGCCTGGCACAACTACTCGGACGCGATCACGACGTTCAACCCGCAGCTCGTGCGCTCGCTCGAGTACGCGGCGATCGCGACGGCGCTCGCGCTCGTCGTCTCGTACCCGCTCGCCTACTGGATCGCCTTCCGCGGCGGCCGCTGGAAGAACGTCCTGCTCATCATCATCGTCGGCCCCTTCTTCGTCACCTACCTCATCCGCACGCTCGCCTGGGAGACGATCCTCTCCGACCAGGGGATCGTCGTCCGCACGCTCCAGCATGTCGGCATCCTCGGCCCCGACGGGCGGCTGCTCGCCACCTCCGTCGCCGTCGTCGCCGGCATCACCTACAACTTCCTGCCCTTCATGGCCCTGCCGCTGTACGTCTCGCTCGAGCAGATCGACGGGCGGCTGCTGGAGGCGGCGGAGGACCTGTATGCGAGCAGGGCGGTCGCGTTCCTGCGCGTGACGCTGCCGCTGTCGGTGCCCGGCGTCGTCGCCGGCACGCTGCTCACCTTCATCCCGGCCGCCGGCGACTTCATCAACGCGCAGCTGCTCGGCACGCCGCAGCAGTACATGATCGGCAACGTCATCAACTCGCGCTTCAACGAGCTCCAGGACTACCCGGCGGCGGCGGCGATCTCGTTCGTGCTCATGGCGGCGATCCTCGGGCTCGTCGCGATCTACGCGCGGGCGCTCGGCACGGAGAAGCTGACCGGATGAGCGTCGCCGCGGAGACGCTCGCCGTCCGCGCCCGCCCCGGGGCTGCCCTGCGCGCCTGGACGTTCGCGCGGCGCCACCTGCTCACGCTGTACGCCCTGCTCGCCTTCGGCTACCTGCTGCTCCCAGTCGCGGTCGTCGTCCTCTTCTCCTTCAACCACCCGCGCGGCCGCTTCAACTACACGTGGGAGGGCTTCACCTGGTCGAACTGGACGAACTGGGACGCCGTCCCCGGGCTGAAGCCCGCGCTCCAGACGTCGCTCGAGGTCGCCGCGATCGCGAGCATCGCCGCCACCGTGCTCGGCACGCTGATCGCGCTCGCGCTCGTCCGTTACCGCTTCCGCGGCCGCGCCGCCACGAACGTGCTCATCTTCCTGCCGATGTCCTCGCCGGAGATCGTGCTCGGCGCGTCCCTGCTCACGCTGTTCCTCAGCCTCAACGTCGCGCTCGGCTTCTGGACGATCGTCATCGCCCACGTCATGTTCTGCATCAGCTACGTCGTCGTCACCGTCAAGGCGCGGCTGATCGGCTTCGACCGCCACCTGGAGGAGGCGGCCATGGACCTGGGCGCGAACGAGTGGGTGACGTTCGTGCGCGTGACGCTGCCGCTGATCGCCCCGGCCATCCTCGCGGCGCTTCTGCTCTCGTTCGCGCTCTCCATCGACGACTTCGTGATCACGAACTTCAATGCCGGGCAGACGGTCACCTTCCCGCTGTTCGTCTGGGGCGCGGCGCGCGCAGCCGTGCCGCCGCAGATCAACGTCGTCGGGAGCGCGATCTTCGCGATCGCGATCGCGGTCATGCTCGCGAACGTGCTCGTGCAGATGCGGAGGTCGCGCGCCAGATGACCCGAGCCCGTCGCCTCTCGACGCTCACCCCGACCAGCCAGGAGGACCGATGACCGTCGACACCCGCCACGACCCCCGGAGCGAGGCCCTGCAGCGCGCCGCGCGCGAGCACCTGTGGCTGCACTTCACGCGCATGGGAGGCTATGCGGACGGGGAGGTGCCGATCATCGTCCGCGGAGACGGCTGCTACCTCGAAGACACGAACGGCAAGCGGTACCTCGACGCGCTGGCCGGGCTCTTCTGCGTCAACCTCGGCTACGGCTTCGGCGAGGAGATCGGGCAGGCGGCGCTCGAGCAGATGCGGGAGCTGCCCTTCTACACGAACTGGTCGTACGCGCACCCGCGTGCGATCGAGCTGGCGGCCGAGGTCGCCTCGCTCGCCCCCGGCGACCTGAACCGTGTCTTCTTCGTTTCCGGCGGCTCGGAGGCGGTCGAGGCGGCCTGGAAGCTGGCGCGTCAGTACTACCAGGCGCGCCACCGGCAGCGAGCAGGCGCGGTGCGCGTGCTGGCCCCGAACGCGGACGCGGAGGCGAGGCACGAGGCGCTCGTCGCCGCGGCGGCGGCGCCGCCGCTCCGCTACAAGGCGATCGCACGGCGCGTCGCCTACCACGGCACCACCTTCGGCGCCCTGTCGCTGAGCGGCATCGCCCCCATCCGCCAGCCGTTCGAGCCGCTCGTGCCCGAGGTGCGGCACGTGCACAACACGAACCGCTACCACCGGCCGCCGGGGGAGACGGAGGCCGAGTTCACCGCCTTCCTGCTCGAGGACCTCGAGCACACCATCCAGGCGATGGGGCCGGAAACGGTCTGCCTCGTGCACATGGAGCCGGTGCAGAACGCCGGCGGCTCCTTCACGCCGCCCACAGGCTACTTCCAGGGCGTGCGCGAGATCTGCGACCGCTACGACATCCTTCTCTCGGCAGACGAGGTGATCACCGGCTTCGGCCGGCTGGGCTACTGGTTCGGCTCGGAGCGCTACGACATCCGTCCGGATCTCGTCACGTGCGCGAAGGGGCTGTCCTCGTCGTACGCGGCGATCGGCGCCGTGGTCGCGACCGACCGGGTGATGGAGCCGTTCCTCGAGGAGACGTCGATGTACTCGCACGGGATCACCTTCGGCGGCCACCCGGTCATGTGCGCGATCGCGCTGAAGAACATCGAGATCATGAAACGGGAACGCGTCGTCGAGCACGTGCGCGAGCACGAGGGCGCGCTCCGCTCGACGCTCGCGCAGCTGCTCGAGCTGCCGATCGTCGGCGACCTGCGCGGCGCCGGCTACCTGTGGGCGCTCGAGCTCGTGAAGGACAAGGAGACACGACAGACGTTCGACGACGACGAGTGCGAGTGGCTCCTGCGCGGCTTCCTCTCACGGCGCCTGTTCGAGCGCGGGCTCATCTGCCGGGCCGACGACCGCGGCGACCCGGTCGTGCAGATCTCGCCGCCGCTCGTCGCCGGCCAGGAGGAGTTCGACCAGATCGCCGGCATCCTCGGGGACGTGCTCGCTGAGGCGTGGGACGAGCTGCGCCGGCGGTAGCCCCGGGCGACCGGCCCGCCTGGTGGCTCGAGGAGGCGCCGCCCGACCCACCGGGGGAGCCGCTCGCCGGGACGGTCGACGCCGACGTGGCGATCGTCGGCGGCGGCTACACGGGCCTGTGGACGGCGCTGGCGCTGAAGGAGCGGCGCCCGGCGCTCGAGGTGGCCCTCGTCGAGGCGGAGTTCTGCGGCTTCGGCCCGAGCGGGCGCAACGGCGGCTTCCTCGAGTCGTTCTGGCCGGCGCTCGGCCGGCTGCGCGGACGGCTCGGCGACGAGGGCGCGCTCGCGGTCGCGCGCGCCTCGGCGGGCGTGTTCGACGCCGTCCGCGCGCTTCCGGACGACGTGTGGCTGCGGGAGGGTGGCATGCTCATGGTCTCCGCCTCGCCGGCGCAGGACGCCGCCGTCGAGGCGGCCGTGCGGACGGCCGCCGCGCTCGGCGTGCCGGAGCAGGCGGTGCCGCTCACGGCCGAGGAGGTGGCGGCGCGCTGCCGCTCGCCGCGCTTCCGCGCGGGCGTCCTCTTCCCCGCGGTCGCGACCGTTCAGCCCGCGCGGCTCGTGCGCGCGCTGCGGCGGGCGGCGCTCGGCCGGGGCGTGCGTATCTTCGAGCGCTCGCGCGCGCGCGACGTCCGGCCGGGCCTCGTGCGGACGTCCGGCGGCAGCGTGCGCGCCGGCGAGGTTGTGCTCGCGACGAACGCGTGGTTCACCGGCCGGCGCGAGGCGCGCCGCCGGCTGACGAACTTCGGCAGCTACGTCGTCCTCACCGAGCCGCTGCCGCAGCGGCTGCGCGAGCTCGGCTGGACGGGCGGGGAGGCGATCGTCGACGGGCGCATGTTCCTGCACTACTTCCGGACGACGGAGGACGGGCGCGTGCTGATGGGCTCGGGCTCGGGGCCGATCGGCTTCGGCGGCCGCGTCGACCGGCGCTTCACCCACGACGCCGCCACCGTCGGTCGGGCGGAGGCGGCGCTTGCGCGCCTGCTGCCCGGGCTCGGCGAGGCGAGGATCGAGCAGGCGTGGGGAGGCCCGATCGACGTCTCCGCGGATCACCTGCCCTTCTTCGGCAGCGTCCCAGGCGGGCACGTCCACTACGGGGCCGGCTACTCCGGGAACGGCGTCGGCCCGAGCTGGCTGGGCGGCCGGATCCTGGCCTCGCTCGCGCTCGGCCTCGAGGACGAGTGGTCGTCCCTGCCGCTCGTCACACGTCGCGTGCCCTCGTTCCCGCCGGAGCCGGTTCGCCGGCTCGGCGGCGGGCTCGTCCGCTGGGGGATCCTCGGCGTCGAGGAGGCCGACGACCGGGGCGTCCGGCCGCCGCCGGGGGCGCGGGCGATCGCCTCGCTGCCTCGCCGCTTCGGGCTGCGCGTCGGCACCCGGTAGGGTGGAGCCGCGCGCCGCAATCGTCTCGTCTCGCCCCCAAGTAACAGTCTGTTACAAGGCTTGGGAGAGGGCGAGCTGGCGGTGGGGCTCGAGGTTCGAGACCGAGACGCCGACGAGCCGCAGCGGTCCCGGCCGGTCACGCAGGGCGCGGTCGAGGAGCGAGCAGGCGACGTCGCCGATCGTGTCCGCGTCGTCGATCCCCGCGCTGAGGGTGGTCGAACGGCTGCGGATGGAGAAGTCGGGGTAGCGGACCTTCGTCGTCACCGTACGGGCGCACTCGCCGCGGCGGGTGAGGTGTCCGGCGACGGCTGCGGCCATCCGCCGCAGCTCCGCGTCGAGGACGGCGCGGTCGGCGAGGTCGCGCTCGAACGTCTCCTCGTGGCCGATCGACACGCGCTCGGTCGTGAGCTCGAGCTCCCTCGGGTCGATCCCGCGGGCGCGGTCGCGCAGCATCGTGCCCACCTTGCCCGGCAGCAGCCTCGCCAGCCGGGCGTCGTCGAGAGCGGCGAGCTCGCCGACCGTCTTCACGCCCGCGCGCCCCAGGCGGAGCTCGGCCTTCGGCCCGACGCCCGGCAGCCGGCGAACGGCGAAGGGGGCGAGGTACTCGGCCTCCCGGCCCGCCGGCACGACCGTGATGCCGCCCGGCTTGCGGACGTCGCTCGCCACCTTCGCCACCACCTTGCAGGTCGCGACGCCGAGCGAGCACGTCAGGCTGGTCGCACCTCGCACGGCCGCCTGCACCGCTTCGGCCACCCGGCGCGCCTCGAGGAAGTCCCGCGCCACCTCGCCCACGTCGAGATAGCCCTCGTCGGCACCGGTGCGCTCCACGGTCGGCACCACCTCACGCACCGCCTTCCACACCGCCTCCGAGTAGTGGCGGTAGAGCGCGTGCCGCGGGCGGACGAAGACGGCGTGGGGGCAGCAGCGCAGGGCCTCGCTGCAGCTCATGGCGGAGCGGATGCCGAAGCGCCTGGCGACGTAGTTCGCCGTCGCGACGACGCCCCGGCCACGCGGGTCGCCGCCGACGACGAGGGGCTGCCTGCGGAGCGCCGGCTCCTCCAACTCCTCGACGGCGGCGAAGAAGGCGTCGAGGTCGAGATGCGCCACGATCACGGCTCCAGGATACGAGCGCCCGCAGCTCGGCTGGGCGGACGCCCCGGTCAGCGCAGCGCGCCGATCAGCGCCCCGCCCGCGACGACGAGGCAGGCGCCGATCCACAGGTGGCGGCCGACGAGCTCGCTGCGGCGGAGGAGGAAAGCGGCGAGCAGGACGCCGACGAGCGACTCGGTCGCGACGAGCGGGCTCACCACCGACACGCGCCCGCGGTAGAAGGCCTCGAACAGGAAGACGTAGGAGAGCCCCCACACGAGCCCCGACGGCGCGAACGGCCGGAGGGCGGCGCGGACGTCGCGGATCGTCCGGCCGGGGGAACGGCGCACGAGCAGGTACCCGGCCATCACGGCCAGCCCAGCGACGATCGTCGCCGAGGCGGCGAGCTGCGGCTGGACGCTCGAGCCGGTCGCCAGGTGCCGGACGAGGTTGTCGCGCGTGGCGAAGAAGGCAGCCGAGGCGAGCGCGAACAGGACACCGACGCCGCGGAAGGTGTCTGGCCGGACCTGCTCTCCGGCGAGGACGGCGCCGCCGAGGACGATGAGGACGGCTCCGAGGACGAGGGCGGCGCTGACAGGCTCGCCGAGAGCGGCGAGCGCGATCGTGACGGAGACAAGCGGCGCCGTCCCCACGAGCACCGCCGTGCGCGACGGGCCCGCGTCGCGGATGGCGAGCACGTACAGGATCTGCGAGCCGCCCGGGGCGAGCAGCCCCGCCAGCAGGAACGGCCACACTCGGCCGCCCCAGTCCCACGAGGCGAGCGCCACCGAGCCGCAGGGGACGAGGGCGACGAGCGCGGTCGCGAGCGCGCCCGCCTCCGGGTCCGGCTGCCGGCGCAGGGCGGAGCGCAGCGTCACCGACAGCGAGCCGAACAGGGCCGCCGAGCAGAGCGCGAACAGGACGGCCGACACGCGGCGAGGCTATAGGGTTGCACCGTGGCGATCAGGCGGGTGTGCGTCGTCGGCGGCGGGGTGATCGGGAGCCTCTACGCCGCTCATCTCGCCCGCGTCGCGCAGGTGACGGTGCTGACGCGGCGGCCCGAGCACGCACGCGCGCTCGTCGCCGACGGCCTGCGCGTGTCGGGCAAGAGCAACTTCACGGCGCGGGTGGCGGCGACCGCCGACGCGGCCGAGCTGGACGGGGCCGATCTCGTCATCCTGGCGACGAAGGCGACCGACCTCGAAGCGGTGGTGGCGGAGCTCGCGGGCCGGCTCGCAGGCGCGACCGCGATGACGATCCAGAACGGGCTCGGCGCGGAGGAGATCGTCCGCGCGCACGGGGAGCGGCCGCTCGTCTCCGCGGTCACGTTCATGAGCGGCGTGCGTCATTCGGACTCGCACGTCGAGTACGAGCTCGACACCGAGACCTGGCTCGGCCCGTTCGCGGACACGACGACCTTCGAGCACGTGCAGGAGATCGAGCGCCTGCTGCGCGAGTCGGGGCTGAAGGCGCGTGCGTTCCCCGACCTACGGCCGGCGCAGTGGTCGAAGCTCGTGTTCAACGCCACTGTGAACACGGTGGCGGCCCTCACCGACCTGCCGCACGTGAGCGCGTTCGCGCGCGTGTCCGACCCCGCCGACCTCGGCCTGCTCGTGCGCGACCTGATGGACGAGGGCAAACGCGTTGCCGCTGCGGTCGGCGTCGCGTTGCACGAGGATCCGTGGGAGATGAACGTCGAGGCGGTACGCAGAGGTGAGACCGAGGCGGCCGCCGGCGCGTACGCGCACGTCCCGTCCATGCTCGACGACGTCCGCTCCCGGCGGCGCACGGAAGTCGACTTCATCACCGGCTCGCTCGTGCGCGAGGCGACGCGCGTGGGGGTGTCCGTGCCGCTGCACACGGCCATGTACCGCCTGGTCAGGGCTCGGGAGTCCGCGTACCTGTGAGCCGGCTGCGGACGGTCCGCCACGCGGTCGTGTCGGGGTCTGACCGCCTGCCAAGGCTCGGAGGAGCGCGTCCATGAGGGTCTGCGTCGTCGGCTGCGGCGCGGTCGGGTCGCTGTTCGCCGCCGCGCTCGCGCAGCTGGAGGAGGTCGAGGTGTGGGCCTACGACCGCGACGAGGCGCACGTGGCCGCGATCGAGGCGCACGGGCTGCGCGTCACGGGCGCCGGCGAGCTCGTCGGCCGGCTGCGGGCGACGGCCGACCCGGCCGAGCTGCCACCGTGCGACTTCGGCATCGTCGCGGTGAAGAGCATGATCACGGCCACGGCGATGGCAGAGACGGCGCACGCGTTCCGACGCGGCGCCGTCTGCTCGGTCCAGAACGGTGCGGGGAACGAGGAGCTGATCGCCGAGCACGTACGCGAGGTGATACGCGGCACCACCTTCCCGGCCGGGCACGTCGCCGGGCCCGGGCACGTCGTCTGGGACACGAAGGGCGACACGCACATCGGGCCGTTCGAGCCGAGCCCGGCGCCGATGGAGAAGGTCCGCGCGCTCGCGGAGGCGTGCACGCGCGGCGGCATGCCGACGCACGCCCTCGAGGACGCGCGCGGCGCCCAGTGGCGCAAGCTCATCTTCAACGCGGCCTCGAATGCGATCGGCGCGCTCACCGGGCTGACGCACGGGCGCATCGCCGAGCCGCCCACGCGGGAGCTCGCCTGGGCGGTGATGGCCGAGGGGCGCGCGGTCTCGGACGCCCAGGGTATCGTGCTCGACGCCAGCCCCGAGGAGCTGTTCGACTTCGCGGCGCGCAGGGAGGTCGCCTACGACCACAAACCGTCGATGCTCCAGGACGTCGAGGTGGGCCGGCCGACGGAGATCGACTTCCTCAACGGCGCCATCGTCCGCTTCGGCGAGCAGCACGGGATAGACGCGCCGCTCAACCGCGCGCTGACGGCGCTCGTGAAGGGCCTGGAACGGAGCCGCGCATGACCATCCCCACCTCGCCGGCCGAGATCGAGCGCCGCTACGCAGCCGTGCGTGCGGCGGCGCAGGCGGAGGGGGTCGACGCCGTCGTCGTGTCCGGCTCGGAGTACACCGGCTTCGAGGGCGCGGTGCGCTACCTGTCGGGCTTCCGGATCCTGCACCGCTATGCCTACGTCGTCCTGCCGGCCGACGGGGAGCCGTCCGTCGTCTACCCGCGCGAGGCGCGCTGGGTCGGCGACCACTCCGAGGCCTGGGTGGAGGAGCAGGTGTTCGCCGAGCATCCCGGACGCTGGCTCGCCGAGCGCGCGCGCGACCGGGGCTGGCGCCGCCTCGGCGTGTACGGCCTCGACTACGTGATGCCGGTGCGGGACTACCGGGCGCTCGCCGACGGCCCGGCCGAGATCGTCCCCTTCGACCAGCAGTTCGACCTGGCGCGGGCGGTCAAGTCCGGCGAGGAGCTCGACTCGGTGCGCGAGAGCATGCGCATCAACGAGGCGGGCGTCGAGGCCGTCCTCGCCGCCTACGAGCCCGGCAGGACGGAGGCGGAGCTGATGGGCGAGGCGGAGCGTGTCTTCACCGCGGCCGGGTGCTACCGGACGACGATGGACATGATCATCGGAGGCCCCGGGGGCGCCGCCTACCCGGAGTTCCGCTTTCCCGCCGTCGACCGGACGGTCGGCTCGGGCGAGCTGCTCCTCTACGGCCTCGAGATCGCCGGCCCGGGCGGGCACTGGGTCGAGTTCTCGCGGCCGATCTGCGCGGGTACGCCCTCCGCCGAGACCCTGGCCGCGATGGACGCCTACTGCGAGTACTACGAGGCGGCGAAGCGGACGATGCGCGCGGGGCAGACGGCCCACGACGTGCACACGGCTGTGTCCAAGGGTTTCCTCGAGCGCGGCTTCACGCTCGGCCACGTCACCGGTCACTCGATCGGCATGACGATGATCGAGCACCCGCGCATCGGTGAGGGAAACGAGGTGGAGCTGCGGGAGAACATGGTCGTCTCCATGCATCCGCACGCGATCACGGCCGACGAGCGCACCTGCCTGTACATGCAGGACACGTGGCTCGTCACTGCGGGCGGCGGCGTGCCCTTCTCGCAGGTGCCGCTTCGGATCTACTCCGCCTCGGAGCGCTCGCTAGCGTGAACGTGCTCGACGTCTTCCTGGAGGCGCTGCCGCCGGCGCTGCAGGTCGACTACGCAGCTCGCGCCGAGCAGCGGGGCTTCCGCGCGGCCTGGTTCCCGGAGATCACCTTCGGCGACGCGTTCGGGCCGGCCACCGCGGCCGCCGTGCGCACGGAGCGGCTCGGCCTCGGCACCGGCGTCGTCGGCATCTGGAGCCGCTCGCCCGTGACCATGGCGCTGCAGGCGGCGACGCTGAACGAGCTGTCCGGCGGGCGCCTGCTGCTCGGCGTCGGCCTGCAGGCGCGCGGCTACGTCGAGGGCTGGCACGGCCAGCGCTACGAGCGGCCGGTGCGGGCGATGAAGGAGTTCGTCACCATCCTGCGCCGCATCCTCGCCGGCGAGGCCGTGACCTTCGAGGGCGACGTCTTCTCCGTCCGCGGCTTCCAGCTGCAGATGCAGCCGCCGGAGCGGCCGGCGCGGATCTACATCGCGGCCATCGGCCCGCAGATGACGAGGCTGGCCGGCGAGATCGCCGACGGGGTGATCGGCTACTGCTACTCGGTCGAGTACGTGCGCGAGTCGGTGCTGCCGAACCTGCGTACCGGGGCGGCGCGGGCCGGGCGGACGTTGGAGGGTTTCGACGTCGCCTGCGGCTTCCCCACGATCGTGACGCCGGACGACTCTGGGCTCGAGCAGATCAGGGGGCAGGTGATGATGTTCGCGACGGCGAAGAGCTCGTCGCCCGAGTACGCGTCCAGCTTCGCCGCGGCCGGGTTCGACGTCGGCCCGATCCAGGAGCGGGTCGACGCGGGCGACGTGGACGGCGCGCTCGCCCTCGTCACGCCGGAGATGGCGAACGCGGTCACGATCGCCGGCTCGCCCGACAACGTGAGACGGCGGATCGACGCCTACCGCGCCGCCGGGCTGACGACCGTGGCGCTCAACCCGTCGCCGCCGGACGTGTGGTTCCCCCTCTACCAGGGGCATTTCCCCGACGACGCGCTCGCCCGGATGCCCGAGTTCTCCTTCCCCGCCTACCTGGGGGTGATCGACTCGACGCTGGAGGTGCCGACATGAACGCCCGCGAGACCGTCCCCTTCCGGCTCGTCACCGCCGACGGCGAGACGATCGAGCTCGCGTACTCGTCGCCGCGAGCGCAGGCCGAGCACGACGAATGGCAGGTGCTCGAACAGCTGCCCTGGTTCGAGCGGGGCAAGCCGCTGCGGAACTGGATGCTGCACGAGACGGACTTCTACGACGAGGTCGAGGCGATCTGGGGCCGCCGCTTCGGCGCCGAGGGAATCGGCACGCTGCGGGAGGTCCTCGTCTCGCGCCCGACGGAGAACGAGACGCGCCCCGAGTACGCGCAGGAGTGGCAGTACTACTACTCGTCGGCGGCCGGGAACGCCGACCTGGGCAGGCTGCGGGCGCAGTTCGACGAGTACTACGACGTGCTGCGCGCGAACGGCGTGCGCGTCCACTCGATCGAGGCGCCCGTGCCGGCGATCGGCGCCTACGGCTACATCAAGAACCTCGTCACGCTCGCGGGCGCCGGGCTGGTCGTGCGCGGCGGCGCGATCATGCACCGCTACGGGCTCGGCTCCTGGCAGCGCGGCCGCGAGGTGATTTGGGCGAAGGCGTTCGCCGCCCTGCAGCTGCCTGTGTACCTGACCATCCACGGCACGGGCATCTGCGAGCCGGGCGCCGGCCGCTGGCTCGACTCGACGACGTTCGTCTTCAACGAGGGCGTCGTCGCGAACGAGGAGGGTCTGCGCCAGCTTCGCTTCGTGCTCGAGGGGCTGGGGGTGGAGCTGATCGTCGCGCACAGCCCGGGCTGGTACGACTCGATCGGTCACGGCTCGATCGGCACGAGCCACATGGACATGGTCCTGCTCGTCGCCGACGAGCGGCTGGCGGTGCTCTCCCCGCATCTCGTCAACTACGGGTTCGTGCGCGAGCTTCTGCGCCGCGATTTCCGTATCGTCGAGGTGCCGGTCGAGGAGTACTGGGACCTGGCCGTGAACGGTGTCACGCTCGAGCCCGGGAAGATCGTCGTCAACAAGGGTTCGCCCAGCGTGGTCGACGCGCTCGAGCGCTCCGGCGTCGAGGTGATCCAGGTCGACTTCTCGGAGAGCCAGAAGTTCGCCATCGCCGGGTTGCACTGCGCGACGCTCGAGCTCGTCCGCGACCAGCCGCGATAGGCGTCGGCGGGAAGCGCGGGCAACCACCGCCGCGCCTCGGGGCCAAGTAACAGACTGTTACTTGGCCCCGGGCGTTGGGCTTGGATTGGGTGACGGCCGCCTCGCGGGTGCGGTGGCCGCCTCCTCACGCCTCACGCAGCACGGCGCATGCTCAAGTAGCAGACTGTCACTTGGGGGCCTCGGGGGGACCGGGCGCCCGACCGCCCGGGTGCTCCGGTCGCCGCACGCGGCGCTCTGGCGCCCGCGCCCGGGGCGCCGCTATACAGCGACTCGCTGCTCCTCGATGAAGGCGGCGGCTGCTGCCGGGTCGAACAGCCAGGGGAAGTACGTCCGCGGGTCGTCGAAGCCGTTCACGAACGCGCGGCCGACGCCCTCCACCTCCGCGGCTGCGCCGAGCACCTGCAGCACGTGTTCGGGCGGCGGCAGCAGGAACGCGTTCGTCCATGTCGTCACCGCCTGCGCGTACTCCCAGTAGCCGGCGAAGGTCTCCTCCATCCAGGGAACGTCGAAGTCGTCGTCGCCCCGCTCGACGATCCGCTGCAGGTAGTGCGTGGCGCACTTGGCGGCACTGTTCGAGCCCTGGCCGGTGATGGGGTCGTTGAGGACGACCGCGTCGGCCATGCCGAGCACCGGCAGGCCGGAGGGCAGGAGCGCCACCGGCTTGCGCACCGTGGGCGGGAAGCGCCCGGACAGGATCCCGTTCGGGTCGGTGAGCGCCACCTCGCGGCAGCGCTCGGCCTCCCAGGGGAAGAACGTCTCCAGCACCCACAGGCTCTTCGCCAGGTGCTCCTCCGGGGTGGAGACGTCGCCCCAGCAGTCCATCGGTCCCCCGGGGATGCCCTCGAAGACCATGATCTCGCACGGCCCCGTCGTCGTCAGGGCGGGGAAGACGAAGTACTCGCCGACCCCGGGCGCGATGTTGAAGGACACGCGTGTGAACGGCTCGTACGGCGTCATTCCGGTGACGTAGGTGAGCGCGAGCGCGCGCATCGGCCGGTCGAACGGCGAGCGCTCGGGGTCGCGCTCGAAGAGCTGCGCGATCTCCCCCTTTCCGGCCGCGACGACGACGAGGTCGCTCGTGCCCGCGTAGCGCTCGAGCGACTCCACGCCCGCGTCCTCGAGCACGAGGGTGCCGCCGATCTCCTGCAGGTGGCGCATCCAGCCGGGGAACTTGACCCGCTGGTCGACGGACTGGCCCGGGTGGTCGAGGCGGTAGGCCCAGGAGAGCGCCTTCTGGCCGTCCGGCCCCGCGACGGAGATGCCGAGGCCGTCCGTGTACGGGCACTCGGCCTCCCAGAAGTCGATCCCGAGCGCGCGCTCCGACTCGAGCGCCGTGTGGAACATGAACTGACTCGACATGACGCGGCCGTCGCGGATCTCCTCCGGGCTGCGGTTGGAGACCACGGTCACCTCGTAGCCGCGCTGGACGAGACCGATCCCGAGCTGGAGCCCCGACTGGCCGCCCCCGACGATGGTGATGCGCCGCATCTCGCCTCCCTGTTCGTGAGCTCGTTACTCCGTCAGCTTCGCGATCGCCGCCTCGCGCTGCTCCGGCCCGAGCGCCGAGTAGCCTCCGTCCACCGCCAGCTCCGCGCCGGTGACGAAGCGCGCGTGGTCGGAGAGGAGGAACGCGACCGCCTCCGCCACCTCTTCCGGCCGCCCCGCCCGCCCGAGCATGTGGAAGGGGGCCGCCACCCGGTCGGCCTTCGCCTGGTCGTCGCCCGTCAGCCCACGGATCACCGACGACCACGTCCAGCCGGGCGACACGCTGTTCACGCGGATGTTGTCTGCGGCGAGGTCGAGCGCCTCGTTCCGCGTCAGCTGCGAGACGGCCGCCTTCGTCACCGGATACACCCAGCGCCCGGCCTGCGCGACCTTGCCGCTGATACTGGCGAAGTTGACGACCGCGCCCCCGCCGCGGCGCACCAGGTGCGGGTGCGCCGCCCGCAGGAGCATGACCCCGCCGACGACGTTGACGTCGAACGACTCGAGCCAGTCGCCGCGCGGCGACCGGAAGCCCTGATCGGCATACACGGCCGCGACGTTGACGACGAAGTCGACGCCGCCGAACCGCTCCACGGTCGCGTCGACGAGCTCCTGCACGTCACCGTCCGAGCGGAGGTCGCAGCGGACGAAGGCCGCGTTCGGGGCAAGGTCGCCCGCGATCCGCCCGCCGTTTGCTTCATCGACGTCGCCGACGGCACAGCGCGTGCCGTAGCCGACGAGCGCGCGCACCACGTGCTCGCCGATCAGCGTCGCCCCGCCGGCGACGATCGCGACCTTGCCGTCGAGACCCCTCACCGTGCGCCCCTGAGCCTAGACGATCGACCGCGAGGCCCGGTGCCGGCGGGCTCCGGCCAGACCGCGGGCGAGGGCGCGAGCGCGGTCGCCAAGCCTGCGGCGCTCGCGAATCGCCGGCGAGGGCCGGGAAGTCCCTTCACGGCGAGGGCTCCGCCTCCGGCCTCGCCCGCCGCGGCTGCCGCGGCCGAGGCCGCGGCAGCGTCAGCTCCTTGCCGGCCGTCAGGCCGGCCGGGCGCAGGAGCAGGACGACGAGCATCACGGCCGCCACGCCGACGAAGCTCGAGCCGCCGGGAAGCGTGATATGCCATCCGAAGACGTGGATGCCGAGCCCGGACGCGTTGTCGAGCAGGATCGTGACGAGGCTGACCGAGACGGCGCCGACGACCGCTCCGAGCAGGCTGGAGATCCCGCCGACGACGAGCATGGCCAGGGTGAGGAAGGTCAGGTCGAGGTACACCTGGCCGGTCGTGATGTTCCCCTGCAAGTGCACGAACAGGCCGCCCGAGAAGCCGGACAGCAGACCCGAGAGCGTGAACGCCCACAGCCGCTGGCGGTGGATGTCGATCCCGGCCGCACGGGCGGCGGCGGGATCCTCGCGCGCGGCCCGGAGCATCCGGCCGAAGCGGCTGCGCTGGTAGGCGAAGGCGACGCCGATCACCGCCAGCGTGCCCACGGTCGCCTGCCAGTAGTCGGTCGTCTGCGGCACCCCGGTGAGCGTGGTCGCGCCCGGGCCGATCCTCGTCCAGTAGGTGAGGATGTTGTAGGTGACGCCGAGCACGGCCAGCGTGGCGATGCCCGCCGCCAGGCCCGAGAGCCGCATGAGCGGGACGCCGGCGAGGAAGGCGTACAGGCCTCCGAGCCCGGCGGCAAGCAGCAGCGACCACGTGTTGCCGATCGTGTGGTCGCGGAGCAGCGGGAACAGGTCGGGGAGCACGCCGCGCTTCGAGTCGAGCGGCACGGTCATCACGCCTGCTGCGAAGGCGCCGACGGCGACGAAGCTGACGTGGCCGAAGGAGAGGACGCCGGAGTTGCCGACGAACACGTACAGGGAGACGACGATGGCGACGTAGACGATCGCGTTGCGGAACTTCACGTCGTCCGCGCTCGAGGCCGTGAAGGCGGCGATGAGCGCCAGCGCGACGACCACCCCGGTGGGGCCGAGGAGCTGCGGCAGCCAGCCCGCGCGCCTCACACGCGCTCCGCGGCCACGCGCCCGCTCCGCGCGAACAGCCCCTCCGGACGCAGCAGCAGGACGGCGATGACGAGCACGTACACGACCGACGGCAGGTAGACGACGTCCGGCAGCCAGCCGAGCCACGAGTACGTCCGCAGCGTCGGCAGCTCGAAGCCGAGGAACGACGTGACGAAGCCGATGGCGAAGCCGCCGAGCGTGGCCGAGACGAGCCGGTCGATGCCGCCGACGACGACGCCGACGAGCACGACGATCGTCTCGTTGAGGCCGGTGGTCTGGCTGACGAGCGGCGCCTGGATGCTGAGGATGACGGCTGCGAGCGCGGCGATGGCGCCGGCGATGGCGACGGCGCTGACGATCACCGTGTTCGCCTTGATGCCGAGCAGGCGCGCCGTCGAGAAGTCGAGCGAGGCGGCGCGCATCTGCAGGCCGATGCTCGTCCGGTTGAGGAGAAGGGCGAGCGCCGCCAGCGTGACGAGCCCGGTGCCGATGGCAAGGAACGTCACCCAGCGGATGTGGAGCGAGCCGAGGGTCACCGCCTGGTTCAGCGTCCCGAGCGTCCCCACCGGGTCGCCGAGCCCCCCCTTCTGCCGGTACGTGTACTGGAGGAGCGCACCGTTCTGGAGCAGGAAGCTGATCGCGAACGTCGCCACCAGCATGGTCGAGGGATCGGCGCTGCGGAGCGGCCGGAAGGCGACGCGCTCCATCACGAGCGAGGCGACGACGGCGGCCGCCACGGCCAGGAGGATGCTGCCCGCGTCCGGCCACGAGTCCGTGAAGGCGAGCGCGTAGGCCGCGATCATGATCAGCTGGCCATAGGCGAAGTTGATCAGCCGCAGGACGCCGAAGACGAGCCCGATGCCGACGGCGATGAGCGCGTACACGGCACCGAGCCCGACTGCGTCGATCAGCGCCTGGACGTGGGTCACGCGCGCTCCTCGCCGGCTGCGGCTGCCGGCCGGCGGAGCCGGCCTGCGCCGGCGCCTGACGCCGCTCGCACCACGGTCCTCGTCAGGCCCGTATTGCTCACGAGGCCATGTACGCGGCGACGATCCGCTCCGTGTCCGCGGCGTCGGCCGGGGTGAGCGTCATGCGGATCTCCCCGTTCGTCATCACGTAGGTGCGGTCGGCGAGCGCGACCGTGCGCTGCGCGCGCTGCTCGACGAGCAGGACCGTCACGCCGCGCTCGCGGATCTTCGCCAGGGCGCCGAAGACGACGTCGACGACCGTCGGCGCGAGCCCGAGCGACGGCTCGTCGAGCAGGAGCAGGTCGGGGCCGGCGACGAGCGCCCGCGCGATCGCGAGCTGCTGCTGCTGGCCGCCGGAGAGGCTGCCGGCATGCCGGCCGGCGAACTCCCGCACGACCGGGAAGAGGTCGAGCACCCAGTCGACGTCCGCCTGCGCGCCGGCCCGGTCGCGCCGTCCGACGAGCCCGAGGCGCAGGTTCTCCGACACGGTCAGCTCGGCGAAGATGCGGCGGCCCTCGGGCACGAGCGCGATGCCGGCGCGGGAGATCGCCTCGGGCGGACGGCCGCGGATCGACGCTCCGGCGAGCCGGATGTCGCCGGAGCGCGCCTGGACGAGCCCCATGATCGCGTGCAGCGTCGTCGACTTGCCGGCGCCGTTCGGCCCGATCAGGCCGACGATCTCGCCGCGGGCGACCTCCAGGTCGAGGTGGCGCACGGCCGGGACGGCGCCGTAGTGGACCCACAGGTCGCGCAGCTCGAGCGCCGGCACGCCGGCTGCGGCGGGTGCCGCGGCGCTCACGCGCTCGCCTCCTCGACGGCGCTCTCCCCCAGGTAGGCGGCGGTCACGTCCAGGTTGGCCCGGATCTCCTGCGGCGTCCCCTCGGCCAGCGTCCGCCCCTGGTCGAGCACGTGGATGCGGTCGCACACCTCCATGATCAGGGCCATGTTGTGGTCGATCAGGAGCACGCCCGCCTCGTGCTCGGAGCGGACGGTGCGGACGACCTCGGCGAAGTCCGGAACCTCCGCTTCGGGGAGGCCGGCCGCCGGCTCGTCCATGAGCACGAAGCGCGGCTCGGTCGCGAGCGCACGCGCGACGCCCAGCTTGCGCTCGTCCCCGTGTGCCAGGGTGGACGCCGGCCGGTCGGCGTACGGCTCCAGCCCGAGCAGCTCGAGCAGGGCGTCGGCGCGGCGCCGCGCCTCGCGCGTGCGGGCGCCCGAGCCGAGCGCCGCCACCTCCACGTTCTCGCGCACGGTCAGGCCCCCGAACGAACGGCTGTGCTGGAAGGTGCGGGAGAGGCCGGCGCGCCCGCGGCGGTGCGGCGCCCAGCGCGTGATCTCCTCTCCGGCGAGCTCCACGGTCCCCGCCGTCGGGAAGTCGAAGCCGGTGAGGACGTTGACGAGCGTCGTCTTGCCGGCGCCGTTCGGGCCGATGAGGCCGACGACCTCATGGCGGTGCAGCTCCAGGCGGACGTCCCGCAGCGCGTGCACGCCCTCGAACGACCGCGAGACACCGGTGGCCCGGAGGGTGTCTCCGGGCCACCTGCTCGTCTCGCGCGAGCCCTCGTCCGCCAACCGCCCTACAGGGTGCCGAGCTTCTTCGTCGTGTACAGCTGGAGGAACCTCGGCTTCGAGTTCTGGACCTCCATGAACCGGTAGGCGCGGCCGAAGACGCTGTGCAGCTTCGGCGAGAAGCTCACCTTCCCGGAGATGGTCGGCAGGCCCTTGAACTTCTCCATGATCGCGGCCAGCGTCGAGCCCTTCGTCGAGCCTTTCGCCTGCTTGATCGCGGCGACGACGCCGTCGACCGCCGCGGCGCCGGTGACGAAGCCGCCCGTGGCCGGAGGCTGGCCGATCGCCTTCATCTGCCGGATCAGCGCCCGCACCTGCGGACTCGGGTCGTCGCCGAAGACGGACGCGTAGGTCGGGTAGTAGTAGTTCGAGACGGGCGGGCTCTTCGGGTACCAGAACGTCCCGTCGCCGGCCCAGGAGTTCATGATCGGCGTCTGGTTCCCGAGGCTGCGCAGGCCGGCCATGAACGTCGGCCAGTCGCCGAAGCCGGTCGAGGTGACGATCACCTGCGCCTTCTGCTGGTTGACCCGGCTGACGACGTTCTGGATCGTCTTGTCGCCCGACGTGAAGCTCTCGCTGTCGACGATCTTGCCGCCGAGCTCCCGGTAGCGGGACGTGAACGCCTGCACGATGTTCTTGAAGTAGACGATCACGTTGTCCGTGACCGTGACCGCAGTCCTCCAGTGCTTGACGTTGTAGGCCCATTCGGCCATGGCCGCACCCTCGTCCTGCGCCACGTTCCCGTAGCTGAACGCCAGCTTGCCCTTGGGGCCGAAGCGCTTCGGGCCCATCTGGTCGGTGCCGATGCAGGGTGCGATCGTCAGCATCCCCTTGTTCAGGAACTCCTGGATCGCCGCGGTCGCGAAGTCGACGTCGCAGGTGACCATGCCGATCACGGCGCCCTTGGCGACGAGGTTGTCGACGCACGACTTCGACACGTCCGGCTTCGAGTTCTGCGTGTCGCACTTGACGATCTCGAGCTTCGCGCCCAGCACGCCGCCCTTGCCGTTGATCCGCTTCGCCTCGAGCCGGGCGGCCGTCAGCGCGGGATTGTCGAACGGCGCCATCTGACCGCTCAGGTCGGCCACGTAGCCGATGATGATCTTCTTCGCCGACCTTGCCCCCGAGGCGGTCGTGACGCCGACCGCTGCCAGGGCCACGGCGAGGACGAGCGCGGCCGCCGATCTCCACCTCTTGGAACCCCTCATGCTGCCCTCCTTCCGTGCTGCGTTGGCCATTACACCACCTCACTTCCGGCGCCGAGCCGCCCGCGGTTGACGGCGCGGCCGAACGCCTCCCTGCCGCGGCGGGCGAGCTCCGCCGCCGGCAGCTTCCACAGCGAGTCCTCGAACGCGTCCCCGAACGTGCCGTCGTCGGAGAACAGCTCGAGGTCGTACAGCCCCGACCAGCCGGTCCGCTCGATCGCGTCGACGATCGCCGGCAGGTCGCAGACGCCGTCGCCCGGCAGCACGCGGTCGCACCAGCTCCGCGTCGGCTCGCGCCAGTCGTTCACGTGCACGGCGACCAGGCGGCCGCCGTACCGCGCGATCTCCTGCTCGAGCTCGGGCGTGTCCCACAGGTGCCACGTGTCGAAGACGAGCCCGAGGCCGTCCGCTGCGGCCTCGTCCACGAGCTCGGCCGCCTCGGCGAGGGTGGTCGGGATCGTCCACTCCTCGCGCCCGTACGAGCTCATCGGCTCGATCCCCACCGGCACGCCGAGCCGCGCGCCCTCCTCGGCCAGCTCGCGGAGCCCCTCGACGACCGTGCGCCTCGCCTCCTCCTCGCCGAGCTCGCCCGCCGGCCCGGTCGGGCAGACGAAGGCCGAGGGCTCGAACGGCGCCAGGCGCCGCATGCCCGCGCGGATCGCGGCGACCCGCTCCTCCGGGCGCTCAGGGCCGGGAAGGCGCGGCAGCGGGAGGATCGAGGGGACGGCGGGAACGCACGAGCTCGCCTCGAGCCCGCTCGCGCGGAACGCCTCCAGCTGCTCGCGCTCGCGGCCCTCGACGAGCTTCAGCTCGCAGATCGAGATGCCGGCCGCTCCCGCCGCCCGGTAGGCGTCGAGATCCTCCTCGAAGCTGGCGGACAGCGTCGAGAACTCGCAGATGGCGAGCCGCTCTTCCGGCCGGCCGTCAGGCAACCGCCGCCTCCTCGCGCTCGCTCGGCCGGAAGTGCGGCATGACCCGGTCGGCGAACAGCTCCTGCGCCTTGATCGCCTGCCAGTGCGCGAAGCCGCCGGGGTTGACCGTGATCGCGATCTCGGCCAGCCCCGGGCAGACGTCGATCGTCTGCTGGATGCGCTCGATCACGTCGTCCGGCGTCCCCACCCAGACGACGTCGCCGTCGACGAGCTCCCGGTACGGCGTCTCCGCCAGCTGCTCGAGAACGCCCGAGGCGTAGAAGCCGTAGCCCGCCGCCTCCAGCTCCTCCTTCGGCGCGAGCCGGGCGCCGCCTGTGAGCGGCGAGGCGTTGCCGGCGAGGAAGCCGCGGATGCCCGCCTCCGCCTCGCGCAGCGCCGTGTCGCGGTCCTCGTCCAGGTAGCACGCGTGGATCCAGACGATGTACGGCTCGCTGCCGTGCTCCGCGCAGGTGGCCCGGTACAGGTCGAGCTGCTTCTCGAGCGCGGCGTAGGGAAGGAGCGGCGGCACCGCCACCCCCCAGCCCTTCTCGCCGGCCAGCTCGTAGGTGCGGTCGCTCGTGCCGCCGACGAAGATGCGCACGGGCCGCTCGGGCGGCGGCAGGATCTCCGCGTCGTCGATCGTGTAGAAGGCGCCCTGGTAGGAGACACGACCCGTCTCGAGCGCGCGGACGACGATCTCCAGCGTCTCCTCGTAGCGGTCGCGCGTCTCGATCGTCGGTACGCCGCCCTTGACGGGGTGCCAGCCGTGGCCGCGCACGAGCCCTGCCTCGTAGCGGCCGTCGAAGAGCGTGTCCATGAAGGCGATCTGCGACGCGAGCCACAGCGGGTTGTGGAACGGGAGCACGTGGCCGAGCGTGCGGAAGCGGATGCGGCGGGTGCGCTCGGCGCAGACGGCGAAGAGCGCGAACGGGTTCGTCGAGATCGAGAAGCGCGGGAAGAACGGGTGCTCGATGACCGTGTAGCAGTCGTAACCGAGGCGGTCGGCGTGGACCACCTGCTCGATCACCTCCTGGTAGGCGCGCTTGTGCGACTTGCCGCCCCAGTACTGGATCTCCGAGTAGATCGAGAAGTTCACGCCGTCCTCCCTTCCTCGGTCGCGGCCGGGCGACCGACTCTGACCGAGCGTCGATCGGGTGTCAAAGCCTGCCTCCGACGGGGCGTCCTCCGAGGCGCGCGAGCAGGCGCGGCCGTGCGCTCCGGCGCAAGAGGTGCTTCGCCACGATCGTGCCCGAGCCGGCTCCGAGGCCCGGCCCGGGGTGGGTGCTCGCGCCGATGTGGTAGAGGTCGCCGATCGGGGTGCGGTGGCCGGGCAGGGACGGCCGCGGCCGCCAGAGCAGGTTCTGGTCGAGCGCGCACGACCCCGAGTAGATGTCGCCGCCGACGAAGTTGACGTTCGCCCGCTCGAGGTCGGCCGGCGAGAAAACGACGCGCTCGACGAGCGCCGACTCGAGGTTCGGCACGTGCCGGGCGATCCTCGCCTGGATGCGGTCGGCGTAGCGCTCGCGCAGCTCGGGCGTCCAGCTGCCGTCCCCCGTGTCGATCTCGCCGGCGGCGTCGCCCTTCGGCCGGGACGGCACCTCCTGGAGCTGGATCCAGAGCATCGACTTTCCCTCCGGGGCGCGCGAGGGGTCGACCGCGAGCGGCTGGCCGACGACGACGGTCGCCTCGGCCGGGAGCAGGCCGCGCTCGGCCTCGTTGACCGCGCGCGAGACGCCGTCGAGGCCGGGTGTGAGGTGCACGATCGCCGTCCGCGCGAGCCGCTCGTCCCCCTGCCAGCGCGGCGGCTCGTCGAGAGCCATGTGCATCTGCATCTCGCCCCGCCCGTAGCGGAAGCGGCGAGCAGCCTCGGCGGCGCGCGCCGCAAGCGGCGCTCCGGCGAGCAGCCGCCCATACAGCTGCGTCGGCGTCACGTTGGCGACGACCGCCTCGGCGGCGCGCACGACCGTCCCGTCGACCGTCCGCACGCCCACCGCGCGCCCGTCCTCGACGACGACCTGCTCCACGTCGCGGCCCGTCTCGAGCGAGCCGCCGCGCGCGCGGACGATGTCGCCGAGCGCGCCGACGAGCTTCACCCCGCCGCCCCGCGGCACGGGCATGCCGCCCGTCTCGACGGCGACGGCGATCACCTGCGTCATGAAACCCGACACGGCGCCGTCCGGCCCGAGCCCCGTGTGCAGCACCCAGGGGGCGAGCAGGCCGTGCACGCGCTCCGACGAGAAGGTGGCGGCGAGCCAGTCGCGGCAGCTGACGAGCACGTCGCCTGCGAACTCGACCAGCCCGCGGCCGCCGAGCCGGCGGACCGCCCTGAGCGCGAGCCGGGCGCCTGCCCACGACCACAGCTCGGTCGTGAGCACCCCGAAGGCGAGGTCGGCGTTGGGCATGAACGCCGTGAACACGCGGTCCCAGGCCTGGCCATCGCCGGGCGCGAGCGCGTCGAAGGCGGCCACGTTCGCCTCGTGCGAGGTGGTCAGGAACGCGCTCGAGCCGTCCGGGTAGAGGGAGGCGGTGGGGAGGTCCGTGTTCAGGTACTCGACGCCGAGCTCGGCCAGCTCGTCCTTCAGCTCCGCGTAGGCGGCCGAGCCGACGAACAGCGGGTGCCAGGAGGCGAAGACCTCGTGCAGGAAGCCCGGCCGCGTGATCTCGGCCGTGCGGATCGCGCCCCCCAGCCAGTCGTTCCGCTCCAGGACGAGGACGCGCTTTCCGCCGCGCGCGAGCAGCGCGGCCCCCACCAGCGAGTTGATCCCGCTCCCGACGAAGATCACGTCGTACGGCTCGTCGCTCACAGCGGGAACAGCTCCTCCGCCCCCATCTGGCGGGCGACGAGGTTGGCGGTCGCGGCGAGGTGCCGGGCGAGCTCCGACGCCGCGCGCTCGGGCTCGCGCGCGGCACAGGCCGCGAGGATCCGCTCGTGCTCGGGCCGGCGGTCGCTCCAGATCCGGCTCTGTAGCGACATGGAGCGGTAGCGCTCGCAGTTTTCCCAGGCGGGGCGGATCAGGCGCACGAGCCACTCGGAGCCGGACGCCTCGTAGAGCGTGAAGTGGAAGCCGGCGTGTGCCGCCCGGGCAGCGCGGGCGTCGTCGCGCTCGTAGGCGGAGACGTAGGCCTCGAGGTGGCCGCGGGCTCGCTCGGCGTCCTCCGCGGTGAAGCGCCCGGCGGCGCGGCGCACCGCGAGCGGCTCGAGCGCGAGCCTGACCTCGTACGTGTCGTGCAGGTCGTCGATCGCGATCGCGCTCACGCGGGCGCCCCGGTGCGGGACGTGGACGGCGAGGCCGAGGCTCTCGAGCCGGCGCACCGCCTCGCGCACGGGCGAGATGCTCATGCCGAGCCTCGCTGCCAGCTCCTCGAGGCGGAGCGGCGACCCGGGCGCCAGCTCGCCCGAGAGGATCGACTCCTGCAGCTCGGCGAGCGCCGCCTCCGCCATGGTCGGATGGCGCTGCCTGAGCCCGGGCCCTGTCGTCGTCACGAGACGATCGTCTCGCGACGTTGATCAAGTGTCAAATCGGCATGTGCGACGGCGCGGCCGGCGTGGCGCCGTGTGCGAGCGCGAGCTGCCGGAACTCGTCGTCGCTGACGAGGCCGCGCTTGTCGGCGCCCAGCTTCTTGACCGCCTCGAGCAGCGCCGGCCGCCGCTCCTCGGGGACGGCGAGGCCGAGCTCGTCCGCCTTGATCCGCACCGAGTCGAGGCCGCTCTTCTTGCCGAGCACGATCCGGCGCTCGGCGGCGACGAGCGCGGACGAGAACGGCTCGATCGAGGGCGGGTCGTGGAACTGGCTCGCCACCGCGCCGCTCTCGCGCACGAACAGGTTCTCGCCGACGACCGCCTTCCACGGCTCGAGCGCGTACCCGGAGAGCTCGCGCACGAGCGCCGACACCTCGCGGATCCGCTCCAGGCGGATCGACGTGTCCGCGCCGTACAGGGCGGTCAGCGCCATCGCCACCTCGCCGATCGACGCGTTCCCGGCGCGCTCGCCCATGCCGTTGATCGTCCCGTGGATCCACTCCGCGCCCGCGCGGACGGCGGCCACCGCCGCCGCCGTCGCCAGGCCGAAGTCGTTGTGGCCGTGGAAGTGCACCGGCACGGCGGGGCCGAGAGCGTCGCGCACCCGCGCCACGAGGTAGGCAGCCGCCTCCGGCGAGGCAATCCCGAGCGTGTCGACGACGACCGCCTCCTGCGCGCCGGCCTCGGCGGCCGTACGGTACGCCTGCTCGAGGAAGGCGAGGTCGGCCCGGCTGCCGTCGACGCCGAAGTAGGCGACGCGGACGCCGCGCGAGGCCGCGTGCCCGACGGCGTCGGCGATCCGTCGCAGCATCTTCTGGCGCGTCACGCCGAGCGCGTCGAGCTTCAGGTCGGAGATCGGCGACTCGATCACGGTCGCGGCGAGGCCGAGCTCGACGATCGCGTCCACGTCCGCCTTCACCGCGCGGGAGAAGCCCCACACCTCCGCCTCCAGCCCCGCGTCCCGGATCAGCTCGATCGCGTGCCAATCGTCGGCCGAGACACGGGGGAAGCCCGCCTCGATCCGCTCCACGCCGAGCAGGTCGACGGCGCGCGCGATCGCGAGCTTCTGCTCCGGGGAGAGCACGACCCCGACCGTCTGCTCGCCGTCGCGCAGCGTCGTGTCGTAGAAGCGGACGCGGCCGAAGGCCGGCGCGCCCGCGAGCGCGCGCTCGTTCACCTCGCCGGTCCAGATCCCCTCGCGCACGGGACGCACTCTAGTCCCTCCGGCGCGAGCCTCCGGTGTGATATTCCCCCCTCGTGCTCGAGCCAGGGCAGGCAGCGGCGATCACGGCGGCGGTCGACGAGGAGCGGCTGGTCGACTTCGCCAAGCGGGCGATCGCCGTCCCGAGCTTCACCGGCTCGGAGCAGGCGATGGCCGAGCTGATGGCGCACGAGCTCGCCGGAATGGGGCTGCGCGTGCAGTGGCAGCAGGTGGAGGACGGGCGCGCGAACGTGCTCGCCACGCTGGAAGGCTCGGGCGGCGGGCGCACGCTGATGTTCAACGGGCACATGGACACGTCCTATTCGGGGCAGGAGCCGTGGCTCAGGCACGTCCCCGGCTTCCAGCCGGATCCGTTCGTGGAGGACGGGCGTCTGTACGGCCTCGGCATCTCGAACATGAAGGGCGCGCTCGCCTGCTACGTGGAAGCGGTGCGGGCGCTCGAGGACGCGGGCGTCGGGCTCGCCGGCGACGTGCTCGTGGCGGCGGTGTGCGGGGAGATCGAGAAGACGCAGCAGGGCGACGCGCAGGGCGCGGAGTTCCGCGGCTACGCGGCCGGATCGCGCTACCTCGTCTCGCACGGCGGGGTCGCGGACGTCTGCATCGTGGGCGAGCCGACGGAGGGCAAGGTCGTGCTCGGGCACTTCGGCTCGCTGTGGACGCGGATCTCCGTCGCCGGCAGCTTCATCCACACCGCCTTCACCGAGGGCCGGCGCGGGGAGAACTCGATCCTGCGCATGCGTGAGGTGCTCGACGCGGTGCTCGAGTGGGCCGAGCAGTGGGAGGACGACCCGGAGAACGCGTACCGGGGCGTGAAGGCGATCGTCAACGTCGGGGCGATCCAGGGCGGGTTCGGCTGGCGCGTCTCGCGCACCCCGCACCGGACCGACCTCTTCCTCGACGTGCGCGTGCCGCCCACGAAGCCGATGGCGCTCGCCCGCCGTCAGGTGCTCGACCTCGTGCGCGAGCTCCGCCGGCGGTTCCCGGACTACGGGGTCGAGGGCGACGTGTACGTGACCGCGCCCGGCGCGGAGATCGCCGAGGACCACCCGCTCGTGGCTGCGATCGACGCCGGGCACGAGGCCGTCTTCGGGGCGCCGCCCGGGCGCGACGTGACGCGCTGGTTCTCGGACGCGTCCGTCCTCACCCGCTACGGCGTCGCGACCGTCAACTACGGCACCTCGACGGGACTCCTCGACACCGTCAAGGGCGAGAACCTGGCCATCGACGGGCTGGTCAAGACGGCGCAGGTGTACGCGCTCGCCGCCGCGGAGCTGTGCGGGGCGGGTGCGTGAGCCTGCACCGCCTTCCGCCGGGGCTGCCGGCGGCGGTCGACGGCCTGCCGGCGTTCCCGTTCGGAGGCGCCACGCTCGGCCGGCGCGTGACCCTCGTCGCCGAGCGCGGCCGGATCACCAAGGTCTTCCCCGTCTTCCCACCAGACCGGAACGCCGAGGAGGTGGTGGCTTGGCTCGCCTCGTGACCTTCGGCGACGACGCCCGTGTGGGCCGCGTCGCCGGCGACGAGATCCTCGTGCTCGACGTCCCCGACATGCGGACGTACTTCGAGCGCGGCGGCGCGGACGAGACCGGAGAGGCGGTGCCGCTCGAAGGCACCCGCCTGCGTCCGCCGATCGTGCCGAAGAAGTTCTTCCACACCGCCGGCAACTTCCGCGAGCACGAGGAGGAGTCGAAGCGGGTCGGCTGGGCGCACGAGATCGCCCCGTGGATCGTCTTCTTCCAGAACGTCGACGCCCTCGTCGGGCAGGACGAGCCGGTCGTCTACCCGGAGCACCTGACCGAGGAGCTCGACTACGAGCTCGAGCTGGCGGTCGTGATCGGCAAGGCCGGCAAGTGGTTCTCCGCCGAGGAGGCGGCGGGCTACGTCGCCGGCTACGTGATCTTCAACGACATCACGGCGCGCGACATCCAGCGGCGCGAGATGCGCTCCGGCGTCTTCTCCTTCTGCAAGGCGATCGACACCTTCTGCCCGCTCGGCCCGTGGATCGTGACGCCGGACGAGGTCGGCGACCCGCACGACCTGGCCATGGAGCTGCGCGTGAACGGCGAGCCGCGGCAGGTGTCGCACACGAGCCGCATGTCGGTGACGATCCCGGAGATCCTCGCCCACTACTCGCCGCTCGGGTACTCGGCGGGGGACGTGCTCTCCACCGGAACCGTCTCGGGCGTGGCCGGCTTCTCGCCGGACGCCGCCTCGCTCTACCTGAAGCCGGGCGACGTCATGGAGGCCGAGATCGAGCGGATCGGCGTCCTCCGCAACCCGGTCGTCTCCTGGCAGCAAGCGCACGGCGAGCCGCCGCCGCCGCGCGTACGCTGGTAGAACCAAGGCCATGACGGAGTCGCCGCTCGTCCTGCCGACCCGGGAGGGCTACGACCGGTGGGCGGAGGTCTACGACACGGAGCAGAACCCGCTCGTGGCGCTCGAGGAGCCGGTGGTCGACCGGCTGCTCGGCGACGTGGCCGGTCTCGACGTGGTCGACGTCGGCTGTGGGACGGGTCGCCACGCCGTCCGCCTGGCCGGGCGCGGCGCCCGGGTCGTCGGCGTCGACTTCAGCGACGGGATGCTGGCGCGCGCGCGCGCGAAGGAGGGCGCCGAGGGCGTCCGCTGGCTCGTGCACGACGTCGCGCGGCCTCCGCTCCCGCTCGAGGCGCGGGCGTTCGACCGGGTGCTGTGCGCCCTCGTCGTCGACCACATCCCGGCGCTGCCCGCCTTCTTCGCCGAGCTCGGCCGGCTGTGTCGCCCGCACGGCCGGGTCGTCGTCACCGCCATGCACCCGGCGCTCCTGCTCAGAGGGACGCAGGCGCGCTTCCACGACCCGCGCTCGGGACGGGAGACCCGTCCGCACAGCTTCGCCCACCGGATCGCCGACTACGTGAACGGCGCTCGCGCGGGCGGGCTCGGGATCCTCCGCGTCGGCGAGGTGGACGTGGACGAAGCGCTCGCCTCGCGCGTGCCGCGGGCGCAGCGGTACCTCGGCTGGCCGATGCTGTGGTGGATGCACCTGGGGCCGGAGGAGGCTCGGGGGGACCCCGCCTCCCCGGGCCACGCCGTGAGCCTCGCGCCGATCTCCGCACCCGCGTGCGGCGCAACCGTGACGGGAGCGTGACGGCGTGAGCTGGCCGCGGGACGACGCGAAGCTCGAGCGGGTCCGCTCGCTCATGGCCGAGCGCGGTCTGGACGCGCTCGTCGTGCGCGCGCCCGACAACGTCCTCTACCTGACGAACTTCTGGGGCATGAAGGGCTACGACGCCTGCGTCTTCCCGCGCGAGGGCGACCCGACCCTGATCTGCCTCGAGCCCTCCGCCGAGGACGCGGCGCGCACGGCGTGGACGGACGACGTCCGCCTCTTCGCCGGCTACCACCCGGACGACCCCCGGCCGCCGTCCGCGCGGGCGATCGCCGTCGCGCAGGAGGTCGTGCGCGAAGGCGGTTACGGGCGCGTCGGCCTCGAGCTGACGCTCGGGACGCAGGCATCCGATCGGATGGTGGGCGAGCCCACCACGTTCACACACGACTTCTTCCACGCGTTCGGCACGGACGTGGACGACGCGACGCCGCTGCTTGCGGAGGCGCGCTCGATCAAGACGGCGCAGGAGGTCGAGCGCATGCGGCTCGCCAACGAGATCGCCGGGGCGGCGATGGAGCACGTGCGCGAGCGGATCCGGCCGGGGATGACCGAGGCTGAGGCGGCCGCGCTCTGGCAGCGCTACGTGCACGGGGAGGGAACCGGCTGGCGGGGTCGGGTCGACCTCGCCTTCGGCTTCTCGCTCGTGTGGGCGGGGCCGGGGATCAAGACGTTCACGGCGACGTCCAGCCGGCCGGTTCTCGAGGGGCAGCCGACGCTGTTCGAGATCTGGGTGTGCGCCGACGGCTACTGGGCCGACCACACGAAGAACCTGTGCGTAGGCGAGCTCGAGCCTCGCTACCGCGAGCTGCTCGACGCGCTCGTGGGGATCTACGGCGAGGCGGTCGGCCACTGTCGTGCCGGCGCCGGCCTGCCGGAGCTCGACCGGCTGATCCGCGACCGGATCACGGCTGCCGGCTATCCCGGCCAGCCCTCGCACCCGATCTGCCACGGCGTCGGCGCGCGCGCGCACGAGCCGCCCTACGCCCACCAGGCGGGCGGCGGCGTCATCCGCGAGGGCATGGTGTTGGCGATCGAGCCGGGCATGTACTGGCAGGGAGGCGGCGGCCTCCGCGTCGAGGACAACTTCCTCGTCACGGCGGGCGCTGCGGAGAAGCTGTCCCCGTTTCCCGACGGCGTCGTCGCCTGCTGAGCTGACCCGCGATCTCGCCTGCACGCCGCTTGGTTGCGAGCGCCTGCCGCACGCGCACGCATCCAGCGCGAGGACGCGCGCGCAGATTCAGCGCCGACGAGGCGTCTCGCCCGCCGCGGCCCCGGTTAGCGAACGTGCGGCAGCACCCGCTCGCCGAACAGGCGTAGCTGGCGCAGCCGGTCTTCGCCCCACAGCTCGAGCATGACATGGGTGCAACCGGCGGCGCGGTAGGCCTCGATCGCGGCGACGCAGTCGTCGGGGTTACCCGCGATCGGCACGCACTTGTCGAGGATCTCGTCGCTGACAGCCGCCTTCGCCGCCAGCCGGCCGCCGCGCTCCATCGCCTCCGCGATCGGCCGCACCTCCTCCTGCGACAGCCCGGCCAGCTCGAGCAGCGTGTCGGCCGCCCCCTGGATGTTCTGCACCTTGTTCGCCAGGTACATGCCCGCGATCTCCCTCGCCCCTTCGCGGCCGCGGTCGCGGTCCTCGTCGATCGAGGCCACGACCGTGCAGCCGATGTCGAGCGAGTCCGGGTCGCGCCCCGCCTCGGCGACGCGCTCGCGCACGTAGCGGACGAACGCCGGCGTGGTGATCGACGCCGTCAGCAGCCCGTCCCCCACCTGCGCCGCCGCCCGCAGCATCATCGGGCCGGTGCCGGCGACGTACACCGGCACCTCCCAGCGCGGTGCGTCCGCGTCCTCGCGCAGCGCCGGCACGTGCGCCTCGAACACCCTGCCGCGCACGTCGAGCTCGTCCCCGCGCAGCAGCGCCCGGACGATCTCCACCGCCTCCTTCATGGCCGCCACCGGCCGCGAGCCCTCGCCCAACCCCGCATGGCGCATGAAGATCTTCGACACGCCCAGCCCCAACAAGAACCGTCCTGGCCCCGCCGCCTCCTGCGTCACCCGCGCCTCCATCGCGATCTGGATCGGATGGCGCGTGAACGGCGACACGATCCCCCAGCCCACCGCCAGCCGGCGCGTCTCCCGCGCCACGAGCGCCGACAGCGCCGTCGACGAACGCGCCTCCATCGAGTGCTTCCGCCACCACGGATACGCCTCCGCCAGCCAGATCGTGTCGAACCCCGCCTCCTCCATCGCCCGCGCGTGCTCGACGATCTCCTCGAGCGGCTCCATCGTCAGCTGCATTACGCCGACACGGAACGGCGGGGCGGTCGAGGCCGGCGTCATCCCGGCGCTACTTGCAGCTGAACGAGCCGCTGCCGCGGCCACCTGTGGTGAACACGCCGGTGAAGGTGCCGCGCGAGCGCTTGCCTTTGAGGACGAGCGTGTTCTTCGTCGAGCCGACCTCACGGCCGCCGACCTGGACGCGCACGACGGCGTCCCTGATCGTCCGGTCCTTCGTCGCCTCCGTCGACAGCCAGAAGGCACGGTACTTCGGCTTGACGCTCGCCGTCTCCGTCAGCTTGCCGATGCCGACGCTGAGGCCGTTCGGGAAGCGGTAGCACGCGCCGCCCGAGAAGCGGTAGGTGTGCCCGCCCAGGTGCACCGTGGCCTTCGCCGAGCCGCAGTAGACGAGGATGCGGACGCTCGAGGTCGTGATCAGGCCGGGAGCGCTGTTCGGCTTGCACGGCCGCTTCAGCTCGAGCGTGCCGGGTGACGCCGCCGCCCAGGCGAGCGCGCCGGCTGCGCCGAGGACGAGGCAGGCGACGAGGCGCCGCATCGGCTAGCCGGCCACCTTCGCCTCGGTCACCTGCGCGTCGAGCGCGTCGAGCACGTTCGACACCTGCTGGTTCACGATCGGCTGGAAGACGCGCTGGCCCATGCTGCCGACGGGCCCGGCGACGTGGATGTCGGCGACCCAGCGCATGCTCGTCTTGCCGCCGTCGTCGTCCAGGTGGAACTCCGTCGTCATGGCCACGATCGCGCCCACGCCCTGGCCTTTCGCGTGCAGCTTCGCGTACTCGATCGGGCGCTGCTCCGCCTTCTCGAAGTTGAAGCGGAGCTTCAAGCCGCCCATCCCGAGGGGCACCTTCACCGCGGCGCTCCAGTGCGTGTCGTCGGCGATCTCGAAGCTCTCCACGCCGGGCAGCAGCTTCGCCATCCGGGAGGGATCCATGAGCACGTCCCACACGAGCTGCGGCGACGCGTCGAACTGCTTCACACCCTCGACTTTCACGTGCTGACCACCTCCACGAGAGCGCTGCTCTCCTCCGGGTTCGTAATCAACCTCCACACCCGCTCGGCCGGGTTGTGGCTGTCCGAGACGACGCTGCCGATCCCTGCGCTGCGCAGCGCGTCCTGGATGGCTGCGCAGACCGCGTGGATGGCCGCCCCGCCGCCCTCTCCCATCCCTTTCGTGCCGAGCGAGGAGAACGGCGACGGGCTCTCAATGTACCCGGTCCGGATCGGCGGCATGTCCAGTGCGTGCGGCACGTGGTACTCGTAGAAGTTGGCCGTCAGCAGCTGGCCGTCCTCGTCGTAGGCGAACGTCTCGTGCAGCGCTGCACCGAGCCCGTGCGCCGTCGCGCCGTGCACCTGGCCCTCGACGATCTGCGGGTGGATGCGGACGCCGCAGTCGTCGACCGCGGCGTAGTCGACGATCTCCACCTCGCCCGTGTCGCGGTCGATCTCGACGACGCAGGCGTGGATCTGCGTCGCATACGTCAGCGTCAGGTTGCCGTACTTGCGCTCCTTGTCCGGCAGCTCGAACGGCGGGACGTACACGAAGCGGCAGTTGAGCGTGATGTCGCGCGCGTCGGGCGGGAGCACGGCGTTGTTCGCGTTCACGATCGCCCCGCAGGCCATGAACGGGAGCGCCGCCTCCGGGTTGTCCTTGAGTCGCGCCTGCTTGCCCTCGAGCACGATCTCGTCCGGCGAGGCCGCGCCCAGCACCGCCGCCGCCAGCCGGCGGATCTCGAGCGCGAGCTTCTCCGTCGCGCCCTTGACCGCCTCGAGTCCGCTGACCGCGAACTGGCTCGCGTACGTGCCGGAGAAGCCGGCGTGCGAGTTCCAGTAGCTGTCGTGGCCGGCGCGGACGTGAACGTCGTCGGGCGAGCAGCCGAGGATGTCCGCCGCGACCATCGCCGCGGTCGTCTCGTGCCCCTGGCCCTGCGGGACGGTGCCGAGGGTGAGCACGATCTCGCCGAAGATGTCGAGCTTGATCGTCGCCACCTCGTTGTTGCCCGAGAACTGCAGCTCGGGGTTGAGGAGCGTCGACTGGCCGAAGTTGTTCGTGCCCGAGTCGAGGGTCGAGCCGATGCCGATCCCGACCAGCTTCCCGTCACGCTCGCCGCGCTGCTCCTTGACGCGCTCGTAGTCGATCAGCTCGAGCGCCATGTCCAGGCAGCGCGCGTAGTCGCCGGAGTCGTACACGCAGCCGTTCGGCGTCGTGTACGGCATCTCGTCGGCCCGCACGTAGTTGCGCTTGCGCACCTCCACCGGGTCGAGGCCCAGCTCGTGCGCGACGATGTCGACGATCCGCTCGGTCAGCCACAGCTGCTGCATGCGCGAGTAGCCGCGGTTCGGCGCCACCGGCGACTTGTTCGTCACGACCTGCGTGAAGTCGACGCGGATGTTGCGCCAGCGGTAGAGGCCGGGCGTGACCTGCGCCCAGATGATGCAGCCGAGCGGCTCGTAGCGCGGGAACGCGCCGCAGTCGTCGAGCGCCGTGACCTTGAAGCCGAGCATCGTCCCGTCGTTCATGACGGCGACCTCGATGTCCGAGAACCAGCGCTCGTTGCCGTGAGCGTTCGCCGAGTGCTGGTCGGTGCGCCACTCCGTCCACTGGATCGGGCGGCGCAGCTTGCGCGCCAGCAGGCAGCAGGCGGTGAGGTAGGTGTGCGTGGTGATCTTGTTGCCGAAGCCGCCGCCGATGTCCTGCGAGACGAAGCGGAGCCGGTCGAGCGGCACGCGCAGGGCCGGTCCCATCCAGATCGCCGCCACCCCGGGCATCTGGTGGTTCGCGTGGATGGTGAACTGCTCCGTGCCGCGGTCGTACTCGACGAGCGCCACCGAGCACTCGAGCGGCGTCGACGAGAAGCGGTCGAAGTGGAGCTCCCTGATCTTGACGACGCGGTCGGCGGCCTTGAGCGCGCCGTCGACGTCGCCCCAGTCGAACACGCCCGACCAGACGACGTTCGTGCCCGCGTCCTCGTGCAGGATCGGCGCGTCCTCGTCCTGCGCCCTGCGGGCGTCGACCAGCACCGGCAGCGGCTCGTACTCGATCTCGACGAGGTCGGCGGCGTCGCGGGCGAGCTCGCGCGTCTCGGCGACGACGGCGACCACCGGCTCGCCCACGTGGCGGACCTTGCCAACGGCGAGGGCGTAGTCCCTGATCCGGCTCCCGGGCGGCGTCGTCAGCTCGAAGAAGGGATCGGTCAGCTCCTCCACCTCGGCCGGCGTCAGCGTCCCGTACACGCCCTCGAGCGCCTCGGCCGCGGACACGTCCACGGAGACGATGCGGGCGTGCGCGTACGGCGAGCGGACGAAGTGGACGTAGCCCATGCCGTGGCGCTTGACGTCGTCGGCGAACGTCCCCTCGCCCCGCACGAGCCGCCTGTCCTCCTTGCGCGGGACGGACGTGCCCGCGTAGCCGATCTGCAGCTCGTCCGCCCGCTCGGTGACGGCGTGCGTCTCGCTCATCGCCTCCTCCCAGCCCAAGTAACAGACTGTTGCAAGGTCAGACCTGGCCCTCCGCGGCGGCCTTGATCGCCTCGACGATGTTCACGTACCCGGTGCACCGGCAGATGTTGCCCTGGATTCCGCGCCGGATCTCCTCCTCCGTCGGGTGCGGGTTCTGCTCCAGCAGGTACGTCGCGGAGATGAGCATGCCCGGCGTGCAGTAGCCGCACTGCAGCGCGTGGAAGCGCGAGAAGGCGCGCTGGAGCGGAGTCAGCTCCCCGTCCGCCGCCAGGCCTTCGACGGTCGTCACCTGCGCTCCGTCCGCCTGGATGGCGAGCACCATGCACGACTTGACCGAGCGGCCGTCGAGCAGCACGGTGCACGCGCCGCAGTTGCCCGTGTCGCAGCCGACGTGCGTGCCGGTCAGGTCGAGCACGTCGCGCAGGAAGTGCACGAGGAGCCGGCGCGCCTCGACCTCGCGCTCGTAGACCTCGCCGTTGATCGTGACGCGAATCATCTGCTCGGAGACCGGCTCCGCCATCAGCCCTCCGCTCGCTCGAGCGCGCGCGCGACCGCGCGCGCGGCCAGCACCTCGGCTACGTGGCGCCGGTACTCCCCCGACGCGTGTACGTCGGACGGCGGGTCGAGCGCCGCCCGGCGCACCGCCTGGCGCACCGACACCTCGTCGGCGGTCGCCGTCAGCACGACGGGAACGGCGGCGACGCAGCCGATCGCGATCCGCGCCTGTCCCTCGAAGACGGTGGCGGCGACGTTGACGATGCCGGTCCCGTCCCGGCCGAGCGTCAGCGCCGCCCAGCCGTCGCCCTCGCGCGCGCGGAGCGCCGGCACGGTCACGCGCGTCAGCAGCTCGCCCGGCGCGACGGCCGTCACGTACACGCCCTGGAAGAACTCCTCCGCGCCGACCGTGCGCTCGCTCGCGAGCGCACGGATCGTCATCGACCAGCCCTGGGCGAGCGCGACCGGGGGCAGGTGGTTGGTCGGGTCGCTGACGCACAGGTTGCCGCCGATGGTGCCGCGGTTTCGGACCTGCACGTCCGCGATCGTCGCCGCCACCTCGGCCAGGATCGGCCGCCTCGACCGCACCTCCGGCGAGGCGATGACGTCGGCGTAGGTCGCCATCGCCCCGACGGCGAGCGAGCCGTCCGCGCCGACCGCGATCCCGCGCATCTCTCCGATCCGGTTCAGGTCGACGACGAGCTCCGGCGACGCGACCCGCGTCTTCATCACGTTGATCAGGCTCTGGCCGCCCGCGAGCGCCCGCGCGTCGTCGCGGGAGGCGAGGAGCCGCACGGCCTCGTCGACCGTCTCGGGGCGGGCGTACTCCACCTGCCGCAGCAGCATCGCCAGCGAGTCTAACCGGCTGCGGCGCTCGCGGTCGCAGCGTGCCGCCTGTCAGGCGCGGCTGTGCCGTACCCTTGCCTCGATGCCGCCGGCTGTCGCCTCGCCGCCGCTCGTCCACCTCTCGCTCGTCGTGGGCGGCGCGCTCCTCGACAGCGACGGGGGACGCCTCGGCTCCGTGGACGACCTGATCGTGCGGCTGGGGGAGGACGAGTACCCGCCCGTGACCGGTGTCGTCGCCGACGTCGCCGGCCGCGAGGTGTTCGTCCCGGCCGACGTCGTCTCGGACATCGCCGCTGCTCGCGTGACGCTGCGGCTGCCCCGCCTCGACCTGCGTCCCTTCGAGCGCCGGCCGCAGGAGGTGCTGCTGAAGCGGGACGTTCTCGACCGCCAGCTGATCAACGTCGAGGGGGCGCGCCTCGTCCGCGCGAACGACATCGAGCTCGCCCGGCTGGAGGGCTGGTACCGGGTCGTCGGCGTCGACACCGGGCTCCGGGGCTACCTGCGCCGGCTCCTGCCGCGGCCGCTCGGCCGGCACATCGAGACCGAGAGCTTCGTCGACTGGGCGAACGTCGAGCCGTTCACCGGCCACGTGCCGACCGTCCGCCTTCGCGCTCCGCACCCGAAGCTGGCGCGCCTGCACCCGGCGGAGCTCGCCGACCTGGTCGAGGCCGCCTCGCACCGCGAGGGCGAGGAGATCATCCAGGCGGTGGGTGGAGATCCGGAGCTGGAGGCCGACGTGTTCGAGGAGCTCGAGCCTCGTCACCAGATCGAGTTCCTGGAGGATCGGGACGACGCCGAGGTCGCAGCGCTGCTCGCGCGCATGGAGTCCGACGACGCCGCCGACCTGCTCGAGGAGCTGCCTGCCGACCGGCGCGAGGAGATCGTCGAGCTGCTGCCGCTCGTCCAGCGCCGCCGGCTGCGGGCGCTCCTCGGGTACGACCCGGCGACGGCCGGTGGGCTCATGAGCCCGGACTTCATCTGCCTGTACTCGCAGGCGACGAAGGAGGAGGCGATGGCGCGCGTCGTGCAGTCGCGCCACCCGGCCGAGTCGATCAGCTGGCTGTACGTGATGAACCAGCAGCGGCGGCTGACGGGGTCGCTGCACCTCGCCGACCTCGTCCGCGCCGAGCCCGGATCCGTTCTCCGCGACCTCGCCGGCCCGGCCCGCCGCGTGCGGCCCGACGCCGACATCGAGGAGGTGGCGCGGCTCATGACCGACTACGACCTCACCGCCGTGGCCGTGATCGACGAGCAGGAGCGGCTGGTCGGGGTCGTGACCGTGGACGACGTCCTCGAGCTCGTGCTCCCGCCGGGGTGGCGGCGCCACTTCGGCCTGCTCGGCGAAGGCTGAGTCAGCGCGGTCTCCCGCGAACCCGCGTAGACTCGCGGCATGACGGTCGCCCGCCTGCACGAGCCCGATGGCCTTCCGAGTACGAGGCCTCCCGGCGGGCGTACGCGACCGCCTCGTTCGCGGCCGCCGGCCGCGCCTGCGGCCCCGTAGCCGCCTCGCCGCCCGGCTCCGCCTGCTCTTCGCCTTCCTCGGCCCCGGGCTGATCGCCGCCAACGCGGGCAACGACGCGGGGGGAATCGCGACGTACGCATCCGTCGGCGCGCGGTACGGCTACGACCTGCTGTGGATGATGGTCGTGATCACCGTCTCGCTGATCGTCGTCCAGGAGATGGCGGCGCGGATGGGCGCGGTGACGGGCAAGGGGCTGGCGGAGCTGATCCGCGAGCAGTACGGCGTGCGCTGGTCGGCCTTCGCCACCTGCTCCGTCCTGGTCGCGAACCTGGGCATCTGCATCAGCGAGTTCGTCGGCATCGGCGCCGCGCTCGGCCTGGCGCGCGTGCCCAAGTACGCGTCCGTGCCGATCGCCGCCCTGCTCGTCTGGCTGCTCGTCGTGCGCGGCTCGTACAAGGTGGCGGAGCGCGTGTTCGTCCTGATGACGATCCCGTTCTTCGCCTATCCGGTCGCCGCCGTGCTCGCGCACCCGCACTGGGCAACCGTCGCGCACAGGATCGTCGTGCCCCACATCCAGCTGACCTCCGGCTACCTCTACCTGTTCATCGCCACCGCCGGGACGACGATCACGCCCTTCATGCAGCTCTACGTCCAGTCGGCCGTCGTCGAGCGCGGCATCGGGCCCGACGAGCTGAACGCCGAGCGGGCAGAGGTGATCTCCGGCTCCGTGTTCGCCAACCTCGTGGCCGGGTTCATCATCGTCGCCACCGGCGCGACGCTCTTTGTCCACGGTCACCGCACGGTCGACGACGCCGCCGACGCCGCCAGGGCGCTGGCGCCGTTCGCGGGCCGCTACGCGGAGGCGCTGTTCGCGGTCGGCCTGCTCGGCGCGAGCCTGCTCGCGGCCGCCATCCTGCCCGTGACCGCCGCCTACGTGATCGCGGAGACGTTCGGGTTCGAGAAGGGGATCTCGCATCGTCCGCGCGAGGCTCCCGTCTTCGTCGGCGTGATCACGGCGCTGATCGCGGTCGGCACCGTCGTCGCCCTCGTCCCCGGGGTGCCGGTGATCCGGCTGCTCGTCGGCGTCCAGGTGGTGAACGGCGTCCTCCTCCCCGTCACGCTGTTCTTCGTCTGGCGTCTCGCCTCGAACCGGGAGCTGATGGGCGACCACGCCAACGGCCCGGCGTTCGGCGTGCTCGCGGCAGCGACCGTCCTGGCCACGTCGGCCCTGTCGCTGCTCCTGCTCGGCGTCACCTTCGCCGGGTGAGCGGGCCGACTCAGGCGAGGAGGTGCCGGCGGCGGGCGAGCGCGGCGAGGATCCTGTCCACGTCCTCGTCCACGTTGTACAGGTGGAGCGCGATCCGCAGATTCGAGTCGCGCTCGGAGCAGACGATGCGCTCCTGCGCGAGCGCGGCGACGAGCGCGGCCGCATCCGTCGAGCGGACGCAGACGAGCGGGCCTCGCCACGCCGGGTCGTGCGGGGTGACGACGACGGCGCCGAGCTCGTCGAGCCCCGCGACCAGGCGCGCCGTCAGCCCCGCGACGTGCGCCTCGATTGCCCGCGTGCCCGCCTCCTCGACGATCGAGGCGCCGGCGAGGCCGGCGTAGATGTTCGGCACGGGCGGCGTGCCGGCGTCGAAGCGGCGGGCGTCGGCGGCCGGCGAGTAGTCGGAGATGTCCATCCGGAAGATGTCCTCGTCGGCGAACCAGCCCGTCTGCGTCGGCGTCAGCTCCGCGAGCAGCGAGCCGCGCACGTACAGGAAGCCGAGCCCGGCCGAGGCGAGGAGGTACTTGACGGTGCCGCCGGCGACGACGTCGGCGCCGAGGCGGTCGACGTCGAGGTCGAGCGCCCCCACCGCCTGGTAGCTGTCGGCGAGGCAGAGCGCGCCGGCCTCGTGGGCGATGCGCGCGATCTCGGCGACGTCGTGCCGGTGCCCCGTGCGGTAGGAGATCGTCGTGCAGCAGACGAGCGCCGTCCGCTCGTCGACCACCTCGGCGAACCGCTCCGGCGGGATCGAGCCGTCCGCCTGCGGGCGCACGTGGACGACCTCGGCGCCGCGCAGCTCCTGCGCGTGCGCGATCTGGCCGACGGTCGGGAACTCGTACTCGCTGATGACGATCCGGGTGCGGCCGCCGCGCTCGAGCGGGAGCGCGCTCGCGATCGCGCTCACGCCCTGGCTGACCGAGGTCGTGACGGCGACCTCCTCCGGTGCCGCCCGGAGGATGCGCGCGAACGCCGCGCGCGCCGCCTCGGCCCGCTCCACCCAGTGGCCCCACTCGGCGCCGTGCTCGTCCCAGCCGTCGAGGTACTCCTCGTAGGCACGCCGCACGCGCTGCGAGAGGGCGCCTTGCGAGCACGAGTTGAGGTAGGTGGTGTGCGCCAGGATCGGGAACTCGCCCCTGATCGCCGCGCCCACCCTGTTCGTCTCGACCGCCATCGCCGGAAGCTACCGCCCCAGGTAGGCCTTGCGCAGGTTCTCGTCCTGAAGCAGGTCGGACGCCTTGCCCTCGAGCACGAGCCGGCCGGTCGACAGGACGTAGCCGCGGTCGGCGATCGAGAGCGACACGTTCGCGTTCTGCTCGACGACGAGCACGGCCACGCCCGCCTCGTGCACCTGCTTGATGATCTCGAAGCTCCGCTCGACGAGGATCGGCGCCAGGCCCATCGACGGCTCGTCCATCAGCATCAGCTTCGGCCGCGACATGAGCGCCCGCGCCATCGCCACCATCTGCTGCTCGCCGCCCGACAGCGTGCCCGCCAGCTGCTGCCGGCGCTCGTACAGGCGGGGGAAGAGCGAGTAGACGCGCTCGTAGTCCTCCTTCGTGCCGCCGCCCGTCAGGTACGCGCCCATCTGCAGGTTCTCGAGCACCGTCATCGGCCCGAACAGCCGGCGGTTCTCGGGCACGATCGCCATCCCCTTCGCGATCCGGTAGCTCGTCGGACGGTCGGTCACGTCCTCGCCGTCGAAGCGGACGGCGCCGGCGCGGGGCCGAACGATGCCGAGCACCGTCTTGAGGGTGGTCGACTTGCCGGAGGCGTTCCCGCCGAGCAGGCAGACGAGCTCGCCCGGGTGCACGGCGATCGACACGCCCTGGAGGATGTGGATCGGCCCGTAGAAGGTGTCGACCCCGGCCAGCTCGAGCAGCGGCGAGCCGTTCGCGCTCACGCCGTCTCCGCGCTGCGCAGCCCGAGGTAGGCCTCGACCACCCGCTCGTTCGTCGCCACCTCGTCGAACGACCCCTCCGCGATCTTCACGCCGTGGTCGAGCGCGACGACGCGGTCGGAGATGCCCTCCACGACGTGCATGTCGTGCTCGATGACGAGGATCGTGTAGCCGCCCTCGTGCCGCAGCTGGCCGATCAGCTCCGTGATCTCGTGCGTCTCCACCGGGTTCATGCCGGCCGCGGGCTCGTCGAGGAGGAGCAGGCGCGGCTTCGTCGCCATGGCGCGGGCGATCTCGAGACGGCGCCGGTTCGCGTACGAGAGCGAGTACGCGGGCTGGTGCCAGCGGTAGCCCATCAGGCGCTGGCCGAAGAAGGAGAGCTTCTCCTCCGCGAGCTGCCCGATCTCGCGCTCCTCGCGCCGGGCCCGGGGGAGCCGGAGGATCGACTCCACGAGCGAGGAGCGGGTGTGCCCATAGGCCGCCGCCATGACGTTCTCCTTGACCGTCATGTTCAGGAAGAGGCGGAGCGTCTGGAAGGTGCGGGCGATGCCACGGTTCGTAATCGCGTGCGGCGCCAGGCCGAGGAGGCTCTGGCCCTCGAAGCGAATGTCGCCGGCGTCGGGCACGTAGATGCCGGTGATCAGGTTGAAGAGCGTCGTCTTGCCGGCCCCGTTGGGGCCGATCACGCTCACGATCTCGCCCGGTCTGACGTCGAGGTCGAGCGCGCTGATCACGGTCAGGCCGCCGAACGCCTTCGTCACGCCGCGGAGCTCGAGCAGGGCGCCGGCCATCAGACGATCTCCACCCGCGGCCGTCCCAGGAGCCCCTGTGGCCGCGCGGCCATGACCACGATCAGGGCTGCTCCAAGCAGGAGGAAGCGCGTCGCTCCCGAGCCTTCCTCGACCAAGCGCGTCTCGTACACGAAGGCGGCGAGCCAGAGCGTCGGCACGAGCAGCAGGTCGCGGCGCCAGCCGCGGACGAGGGTCAGGCAGAGCACGAGCGCGATGAGCAGGCAGAGCAGGTAGTTGAATGCCTTGTAGGAGCCGTCCTGGTACGTCCCCGCCGGCAGCACGAGCCAGTGGCGGAGGGCCCAGCCGATCCAGCCGCCGTGGTCGAACTGGCCGGTCGCGTTCAGGATCAGGCCGTGCACGCCGCGCGGCCAGACGGCGCCGACGATCGCGTGCAGCACGACGCCGAAGGCGATCGTCCCGGCGACGACGGCGGAGAGTCGCCGCCAGGGACGCAGCTTGGCGAGCGCCACGAGCAGGATGGTGACGTAGAAGAGCCCGCGGCCGTTCGCCGTCCAGTCGCTGAACTCGGTCCCCGGCCGGAGCGCCTCGAGGCCGATGTTGACGAGGATCGCGCCGAGGACGGCGCCGGTCAGGCTGCCGGCGCCTCCGAGGATGACGATCGCGTAGATCGTGATCAGCACCATCGTGTTGTAGTCGTCCGGGAACGCCCCCTGCAGCAGGGCCGCGTTGATCGTGCCGGCGAGCGCGCCCGCGGCTGCGCCGACGCCGACCGCAAGCAGCTTGAGCCAGTTGATCGGCATGCTCATCACCTGCGCTGCGAGCGCGTCGTCGTGGAGGGCGCGCCAGGCGCGACCCGTGCGGGAGCGGTTGGCGAGATGCAGCGCCGCGAAGACGACCACGACCGCGACGAGCGCGATGTAGAAGTAGGCGCGGTCGCTCTGGGCGGTGCCGCCGAAGGCGCGGAAACCGTCGACGTTGGCGATCCCGTTCGGGCCGCCGGTGACGTCCCAGCTCGCGCTGCGGAGTCCCAGGTCCTTGTTGAGCCCGAGGAGGGAGACGCGGTAGCCCTGGGTGACGAGGATGTAGAAGATCTGCCCGAAGAAGAGCGTGACGATCGCGAGGTAGTCGCCGATCAGCCGCCGCGACGGCAGCGCGAGCAGGAAGCCGAGCGCGATCGCGGCGCAGACCACGACCGGGATCGATGCCCACGCCTGCCAGTGCACGCCGAACTTCGAGGAGGACAGCATCGCGTAGCCGTAGGCGCCGAACCCGTAGTAGGCGATGTAGCCGAGGTCGAGGAGCCCGGCGAAGCCGACGGCGACGTTCAGGCCGAGCGCGAGCAGGCAGTAGACGGCGGTGACGGTCGCGACCCGGATCAGGTAGTCGTCGGAGGTGATCACCGGGATCAGCGCAGCGAGCCCGGCGGCGGAAGCGAAGCGAAGCGGCGCCGGCACCTGCTCGAGCCGGCGCTGCACCTGGCCGGCGAGCCCACCTCGGCCGAGGATGCGCTCGGCCGAGCGCGCGACCCACTCGTCGACCCCGATCCCGGGCTCGGGTGCGCGGGGCGTCTCCGGCAGGTCGGACACGGTCACACCTTCTCGGGCGCCGGCACGCCGAAGATCCCGGAGGGCCGGATGAGCAGGAAGACGATCAGGATGCAGAAGACGATCACGTCCTGGTACGCGGACGACCAGTAGCCGATCGCGAACGCCTTCGCGAGGCCGATGGCGAGGCCGCCGAGCATGGCGCCGGGGATGCTGCCGATGCCGCCCACGACCGCCGCTGTGAACGCGATCAAGCCCACGTTGAACCCCACGAGCGGAAACGTGTTCGACAGGTACAGCCCGTTCATCACCCCGCCCGCCCCGGCGAGCGCGGATCCGACGAAGAAGGTGAACACGACGACGCGGTCGACGTCGATTCCCATCATCGCCGCCGCTTCGAGGTCGTACGACGTCGCGCGCATGGCGCGTCCGATCTGCGTCCTGGTCACGAGCTGGGTCAGCACCACCATGAGGAAGGCGGCTGTGAGGATGACGATCAGCTGCATCCAGCTGATCTGGAATGCGCCGATCGAGAAGGGCGTTGTCAGCGTGCCGCCGCTGAGCCCGAAGGGGTCGTACTGCTTGTACTGCGTCGTGAAGAAGATCGACGCGAGCTGCTGCAGGCAGAAGGAGACCCCGAGGGCGCTGATCAGCGGCGCGATGCGCGGAGCGTGGGCCCGCCGGAGCGGCCGGTAGGCGAAGCGCTCGACCACGACGCCGAGCACCCCCGAGCCGATCATCGCTGCCCCGAACATGAGCACGAGCAGGAGCGCCACCGGTACCGACGGGTTGGCCGAGCCGCCGAGCGCGGTCAGCACGAAGTAGCCGATGTACGACCCGATCATGAACACCTCGCCGTGGGCGAAGTTGAGCAGCTTGAGGATCCCGTAGACCATCGAGTAGCCGAGGGCCATCAGCGCGTACAGGCTGCCCAGCGTCAGCCCGGCGACGAGCTGGGCGAACAGGTAGCGCCACGTCAGCTGGAAGGGCTCGAAGTAGCCGACGAGGTGGAGCGCGTGCATGCGATGCCGAGGTTCTCAGAACAACGTGCGGCCCACCAGCGTGATGGGCCGCACGCCGTCGGAGTCCTCTCTCCTACCCCGGCTGGACGACGTTGTACTTGCCGTCGGAGCCGATCTGGAAGATCGTGAACGAAATGCCGCCCTGGACGTCGCCCGACTTCTGGAAGGCGATCGGTCGGCCGAGCAGGGACGTGGACAGCTTGACCTTGTTCAGGTCGGCCCGAACCTCGCTCCGGGTCACGCGGCCGTCCGCGCAGGCGAGCGAGATCGCGTGCGCGATCATCTGCGTCGCCACCCAGGTCGGCGCGCCGAACGAGATCGTGTCGCCGTAGCGCTTCTTGAAGTCGGCGACGATCGCCGCGTCCGCCTTGACCTGGTGCACGTCGAGGCTGAACGAGGAGATGTACGCCCCGGGCACGGTGAACTTCGACGAGTCGAACGTCCCGTCCGTGGAAATCCACTTGCCGTTGAACCCGTCCGCCTTCAGCTGCTGCAGAAAGAGTTGGGCGTTCGAGGCCACCTGGCCTGCGAACATGACCGCCTTCGCCCCCTCGGCCACCGCCTTCTGCGCAAGCGAGGTGAAGTCGGTCTGCGTCGCCGGCTGCGACTGCCGATCGACCTTCACGCCTGCCTTCTGCAGCAGCTGCGTCGCCAGCGTGATCAGCGGCACGGAGTACGCCTCCGCCTGGTCGACCGTCATCACCGTCTCGCCCGCCTTGATCCCGAGCTTCTTCGTCAGGAAGGTGACGTCCACCGCCGCCTGGGCGTTGTCGTTCGGCACGACCCGGTGGAAGAAGCCGTTCGAGAGCACGTGCCCGTCGGGCGTGGACGGGTCGGTGAGGCTCGCCCGCGTGGCCGAGCCCGAGACGAACGCGAGCCCGCCGCGGCGGAGGATGGGCCCGCCGGCGACGTTCTCCTGGCTTCCCGAGAAGCCGACCACGGCGAGCACGGCCTTGTTCGCACGCAGCTGCACTGCGACGGTCGCTGCGACCTGCGGGTTCAGCTGCGTGTCCGCCTTGATCTCTGCCAGCTTGACCCGCTTCAGGCTCTTCGGGGTCCCCGGGATCGGCTTGCCGGAGTTCCAGTAGCTGACGAAGAGATCGGCCCAGTTGCGCTGGTCGATGCCGGCCGAGGCCGCGGGTCCCGTGAACGGCCCGGTGACCCCGATCGTTGCCTTCTTGCAGGACGGGCCGGCGGCCGTCACGGCCGTCGAGCCCGTCTTCGCGCCGGCGACCGATGCTGCCGCCGCGGCGATGCCGAGGACGATCGCCGCCCCCAGCACCGCTCGTAGCTTCTTCATGCCCTCCTCCTTGCCTCGCTTGTTGCCGCTTCTTCCCTAAGACGACGGCCGCCGAAGGTTAGTTTCCGGCGCCCGCCTCCTCGTAGCTTCGCTGCTTCGGGCTGCCCGAGGGGAAGAACACGCCCAGGATGCGCATCGCCCCGGGTCCGGTGTTTTCGATGCAGTGCACCTCCTCCGGGGGGAGGTGGAAGCAGGAGCCGGGGCCGATCGGCGTCGAGTTGCCGCCCACGTGGGCGAAGCCGGTTCCCTCGACGATGTAGCCGACCTCGTCGTAGGGGTGGCTGTGGTCCGGAGCCCGGCACGGGCGGACGATCCCGAGGAACTGGGTCACGTCGAGGCAGCCGATGTCCTCGTGTACGAGGTAGCGAAAGCTCCGGTTCGCGTCCGCTACGAGCTCCTCGCGCTCGTCGAGACGCACCGTGACGCGGCGGCTCCCCGCCGGCGGACGCTCCTGCGGGGTGATGACCGACACGACCGTCACCGGCTCGTCGGCAGGGTTGTCGACGGCGTACGTCTCGCCCGAGACCAGGTACGCCGCCGTGCCGGGGGCAAGCTCGTGCCGCCGCCCGTCCAGCTCGAGCGTCCCCTCGCCCGAGACGACGTACAGCACCTCCTGCCGCCCCTCCAGCCGTCGCCGCAGCGAGCGCCCGGGCCCGAAGCGAACGACCCGCTGCTCGAGCCGGGCGCATCCGTTCGACGCGTCGAACACGACGCGCGTCTCGGCGGTGTCGCCCTCCTCCCGGATCGGCGCGACCGCGGATTCGTCGATCACGTGCGTCACTCGATTCCTCTCCGCACTCCCCACGGGAAGGGCGATTGTCCTCCCGGCGGCGAGGGCTTGTCAATGATCAGATGCCTCGGTCGGGCGCCGCAGTGCACGCCCGGCGGAGGGCGCGGCGCTCGCGACGCTTGATCCCAGCGACTCAGCGCGGCTCGGCCACGCCGCTTCGGACGACTGCGTGTACTTCTCCTCCGGCCCGACCCGGGCGGCGCCGGTGGTCGCCCGGCCCGGTCAGCCCGCGCCGAGCGCCGTCACCCAGGCGTGGGTGTCCGTGAACTGCCGGAAGAGGACTGCGCGGCCGTCGCGGAACGTCCACAGGTGCGCGAAGGGGGCGTCGAGCGCGGCGCCGGTCGCTTTCGCCTGCCCCGTGTAGCGGCCGAGGACGAGCACGTGCTGGCCGAGGCTGAGGAACTCCTCCGGGGTGGCGGCGAAGCCCTCCCACCATGGGTCGAGCGGGCCGAACACGTGCTCTCGGACGGCGGCGAGCCCGTGGTAGACGCCGCCGTGCGGCAGGCCTTCTGCTTCGTGCCAGACGATCTCGGCGTCCATCGACCGCAGCGCACCGTCCAGGTCGCCGCGCGCGAACGCCTCGTACGAGCGGCGGGCCCGCGCGACGTTGTCGGTCACGCCGGGGTCCTCCCCTCGAGGATCGCGGTCAGCGTGGCCGCGTCGAGGTTCCCGCCCGAGACGACGCAGACGACCTTGCCGGTGCCCGCCAGGCCGGCGAGGGCGGCCGCCGTCGCGAGCGCGCCGGCTCCCTCCGCGACGACGCGCGCGCGCTCGGCAAGGAAGCGGACGGCGTCGGCCACCTCGTCGAGCGAGACGGCGTGTGCCTCGTCCACGACCTCCCGCACGATCGGCCACATCGGCTCGAGCACGAGCCGCCCGCCCGCGCCGTCGACGAACGACGGCCGGTACTCGACCGTCTGCGGCGTCCCGGCGCGGAAGGAGGCGGCGAGCGGTGCCGCCGTCTCCGGTTCGACGGCGAGCACCCGTACGCGCGGCTCGAGCTGCTTGAGCGCGCTCGCCATCCCCGACACGAGCCCGCCTCCGCCGAAGGGGACGACCACCGTATCCACATCGGGCAAGTCCTCGAGGATCTCGAGGCCGATCGTGCCGTTGCCCGCCATCACCGGCTCGTCCTGCACCGGGTGGACGAACGCTCCCGGCGCCCCGTCGAAGCGCGACTCCTCGAGCGCCTGCCACCAGCGCTCGAACGGCACCTTGACCGTCCGGCCGCCCAGCCGCTCGATCGCCGCCACCTTCGTCTGCGGCGCGTGCTCGGGGACGACGATCGTCGCCCGCACGCCCGCCTCGCGGGCCGCCCAGGCAACCCCCTGTGCCATGTTGCCCGCGCTCGCGGTGACGACGCCCGCGCGGATCGCCTGCGGAGCCGCCGTACGCACCGCGTTGACGGCGCCCCGGATCTTGAACGAGCCGATCGGCTGCACGCACTCGAGCTTCGCCCACAGCTCGCACGGCGCCTCGGGTGCCTCCAGCCGGACGAGCGGCGTCCGCACGGCAGCGCCGGCGATCGTCTCCCTGGCACGGCGGATGGCGTCGAGCGGGATCAAAACTCGACCGTCTCGCCGCGGCCCGTCTCGCGGGCGCGGCGGACGAGGTACTCGGCTGCGAACAGGTCCTCGACGGCGACGCCGAGCGAGCGGAACACCGTCAGCTCCTTCGGCGACGTCCGCCCGGGGCGCTGGCCGACGACGATCTCTCCGAGCTCCGCGTCGATCCAGGCGCCGTCGATCTTCCCCTCGACCTCGGCCGACTCGCGCCGGTCGACGACGAGCGTACCCTCGCGGAGGGTCGCGTCGTCGAGCTCCCGGCCCATCCCGACCGCGTTCACGTGCGCCCCCTCCTTCAGCCATTCACGGCGGAGCACCGGCTCGGGCGAGCTCGTCGCGACGACGACCACGTCCGCACCGCGCACCGCCTCCTCCACGGACGCGCAGGCGACGGCGCCGGCCTCCGCGGCCAGCGCCTGCGCGTGCTCGCACGTCCGGCTCGCGACCCGGACGCGCTCGAAGCCGGGGAGGGCCCGAAGGTGCGACCGCGCCTGCACGCCTGCGCCCACGATGGCGAGCTCGCGCGCGTCCCCGCGGGCGAGCAGGCGGGTCGCGACCGCCGTCACCGCCGCCGTGCGCACGGCCGTCACCGGCGACGCGTTCATGACCGCCAGCGTGCGGCCCGTGACGCCGTCGAACAGCGTCACCGTCCCCTGGTGGGCGTCGAGGCCGCGGGCGGGGTTGGCCGGCACGACCGCCACCGTCTTCAGCGCGTACAGCGGCCGCTCGCCGCCGCGGTAGACCGGCATCAGCCCGAGCAGATGGGTCTCTCCGGGCGGGCGAACGACGGGGCGCAGCGGCATGTGCACCTCGCCGCGCTGAAGCGACGCGAGCGCCTCCTCCATGGCGGCGACGCACCCGTCCAGGTCGAGCAGCTCGAGGACGTCCTGTTCGGAGAGCACGAGCAGCGGCGTCATGGAAACAGGGAGGCTACTTCCTCGCGCTCCTGCGGGCCGAGCTCGAGCGCGAGCGCCTCGCGCACGGGCTCGAGCTGGTGCGGGCGGCGCGGGCCGACCACGATCGAGTCGACGCCGGGATGGGCGAGGAGCCATCCGAGCGCGAGGGCGGCCATGCTCGCGCCGCGGCGCCGGGCCGCCTGCCGGAAGCGCTCGAGCGCCGTGTACACCGCCTCGTCCTCGAAGCGGCGGTACGGCTCCGGCCGCAGCGTCATCCGCGAGCCGGGCGGAGCGGGCGCGTCACGCCGGTACTTGCCCGTCAGCCAGCCGCCGGCGAGAGGGCCAAAGGCCTGGTAGGCGATGCCGTGCCGCCGGCAGAGCGGCACGACCTCCTCCTCGTCCGCGCGCTCGAGCAGCGAGAACGAGTTCTGCACGAGCGCGGGCGTCCCCACCTCGAGCACCGCCTCGAGCTCGCGCGCGCCGACGTTGCTGACGCCCCACGCACCGATCTTCCCCGCCGCGCGCAGCGTCTCGAACGCCTCGACGGTCTCTGCGATCGGGGTCGACGGGTCCGGCTCGTGCGCCAGGTAGAGGGGGACGGCGTCGGCGCGCAGGCGCTCGAGGCTCGAGTCGAGCTGGCGCAGCACGCGCTCGCGCGACAGGCCCGCGTCGGCGCCCTCGGCCATCGGATTGAACGTCTTCGTCGTCACCTGCGGCCTGTTGCCGCTCCGCTCGCTCCATTCGCCGATCCACGTCTCGCTGCGCCCGCCGCCGTAGGCGTCGGCGGTGTCGAACCAGTCGAGGCCGAGCTCCCAGCCCGCGTCCATCAGCGCGAACGCCTGCTCCCGGGTCTCGCCCTGCCCGAAGAAGGCGGGGGCCGAGCCGATCCCCCCGAAGTTGCCGCAGCCGAGCACGACCGGCGGAATCGCGATGCGGGGACGCTCGCTCAAGGGCGGGATTCTATGATCGAGCCGACCGCGAGAAAGGAGGGAACGATGGCGTTCGAGCTTCCGCCGCTTCCGTACGACTACAGCGCGCTTGAGCCGCACATCGACGCGCGCACGATGGAGATCCACCACGGCAAGCACCACCAGGCGTACGTGGACAACGCGAACAAGGCGCTGGAGGGCAACGAGTGGGCCGACCGACCCGTGGAGGCGGTCGTCGCGAACGTCGATCTGCTGCCCGAGGACATCCGCACCGCCGTCCGCAACAACGCGGGCGGCCATGCCAACCACTCCCTGTTCTGGCAGATCATGAGCCCGGACGGGGGCGGTGAGCCCGAGGGCGAGCTCGCCGACGCGATCCGCGACACGTTCGGCAGCGTCGATGCGCTGCGAGCGGCCGTCAACGACGCGGGCGTGAAGCGCTTCGGCAGCGGCTGGACCTGGCTCGTGTGGGACGGCACCGGCCTCGCCGTCCTGTCCACGCCCAACCAGGACAGCCCGATCATGGACGGCAAGACGCCGCTTCTCGGCATCGACGTCTGGGAGCACGCCTACTACCTCAAGTACCAGAACCGGCGACCGGACTACCTGGCTGCGTGGTGGAACGTCGTCAACTGGCCGGAGGTCGCGCGCCGCTACGCGGAGGCGAAGGGGTAGCGGGCGTCCGGCCTGCGCGGCGAGCAGCCGCGAGCAGGCGCCCGAGCCGGGCGCGGCCGTCCAGGTGCCGCGAGCCGAGCGGGTCGAGGCGGTTCCTCCGCCCGGGAGCAACGGGCCGCGTCCGCTCGGTCCGGCGGCGCTCCGCCGGCTGCGACGGCCGTGCCGGCGCCCCCTGCCTGCTCGTTCTCACGACGAGCCCGGGAAGAACCTGGCCCCGCCCCGGCGGGCAGGGAGCGCGCGTGCGATGCGGGCTTTCTACCGATTGCGGCGCCCATCTGCGCTGGCACGATGGCCTTCGACGACGCGGATCGGACAAATGAACGGCGAATCGGCTGAGACCTCGCTCCACCGGGCGCTCGCGGACGAGCGCCGGAGCCGCATCGTCGCGGAGCTGCGCGCCGAGCCGGCCGGCATCGACGTCCAGGAGCTCTCGCGCCGGCTCGGGCTGCACCCGAACACGCTTCGCTGGCACCTCGGCATCCTCGGCGACGCAGGCGTCGTCGTCTCGCATCCGGCGCCCCGCTCGACGCCGGGAAGGCCCCGGATCGTCTACACGCTGCGGGGCGAGATCGCGGCCCGCGGCCACGACGAGTACCGGCTGCTGGCGGCGATCCTGGCGGGCACCGTCGCCGACGACGCCGACGCCGAGCGCCGCTCCGAGCAGGCAGGGAGGGCGTGGGGCCGCTTCCTCGTCCACCGTCCGCAACCCGGTGTGCGCCTGTCGGAGGAGGCGGCCATGGGCGAGGTCGTCCGCCTCCTGGGCGAGCAGGGGTTCCAGCCCGAGCTCGACGGCCGCGAGCTGCGCATGCACCGCTGCCCCTTCCACGACCTCGCCGAGCAGTACCCGGAGGTCGTCTGCGCCGCCCACCGCGGCCTGCTCGCCGGAGCGCTCGACGAGCTCGGCGGCGGTCTCGAGCTCGCCGCCGTCGATGTGTTCGCCGAGCCGAGCCTGTGCGTGGCTCGCCTCGCGCCCGCTGCGGCCGGCTCGGGCAGGGCCGGCGGCCGGCGCGCTCAGCGCTCCTTGTAGCCGTAGCCGGTGAGCACCCCGGAGTGCTGCGACTCGGTGTCATGCACGGTGACGATCCTGCGCCGGTCCTGCGGGTCGACGACCATCCCCACCACTCGCCGCTCGCCGGAGGCGTCCTCGACGAGCGCCCAGGCGACGACGCGGGAGAGCCCGGCCTCCTCGCCCTGGCCCCCGTACATCGCCCGCCAGCCCGAATCGGCGGGGATGATCGTGACGATGCGCTCTGCGTCCTGCGCCCGGACTGCGCCCGCCTCCACCACGTCGTCCTGCTCTGCCACGGGATACCTCCGAGGTCGTCGTTGAGACGACGATTATGGCGATGGGCGCCCGTCTCGCTCGGCGGGAGCGGACGAGAGCGCGGGAAGCGGCGGCTCGAGCGAGGCGCGTCCCGCTGTGGGGACGCGCCGCTCGAGGGCTGCGGAGCTCGTCGCCCGGGACGCGGGCGCCGAGCCGCCCGCTAGCGTGAGGAGACGCCGAAGCCGGTGATCGCGCGCATGTAGTGCGCGCGCTCGAACGCCGCCGGGTCGGGGCACGACTGCTGGCTCATGCTTCCCTTGAGCTGCTCGACCGACTCGTACTCGTGGTCCTCGAGCCAGCGCTCGACCCCTGTCACCATCTCGGCGAGCTTCGCCGGGCCCTGCCGGATGAGCGCCGAGGCGGGCATGGCCACGTCGGCTCCGGCGAGCAGCGCCTTGAGCACATCCTCCGCCTCGTGTACCCCGGACGTGGCGGCGAGCGAGATCGGCACGCGGCCGTGCAGCAGCGCGATCCAGCGCAGCGGCAGCCGCAGCTCTTCGCGGCGCGAGAGCTCGAGCCGGTCGACGACGGCGAGCGCCTCGAGGTCGATGTCCGGCTGCAGGAAGCGGTTGAAGAGCACGAGCCCGTCGGCGCCGGCGACGACCATGCGCGCCGCGGTGTGCGCGAGCGCGGTGAAGAAGGGGCCGATCTTGACGGCAAGCGGGATGCGCAGCTCGGCGCGCACCGCCCGGACGACGTCGAGGATCCGCGTCTCGGCCTCCTCCGCCGTCGTCAGCGGGTCCGCCTCGACCGCGTACACGTTCAGCTCGAGCGCGTCCGCGCCCGCCTGCTCGATCAGCCGCGCATGCTGCACCCAGCCGCCGCGCGAGCTGCCGTTCAAGCTCGCGACCACCGGCACCGACAGCGCCCGCTTGGCCGCGGCGACGTGCTCGAGGTAGGCGTCGGGGCCGGTGTTGTAGGCGTCGAGCTCGGGAAAGTAGCTGGTCGCCTCGGCCGAGCCGTTGCGGCCGATGTCGAGCGAGCGGTGGATCTCCATCGTCTCGTGCTCGATCTGCTCCTCGAACAGCGACGGCAGGACGACCGCGCCCGCGCCGGCCTCCTCCAGCCGCTTCAGCATGTCCAGGTCGGCGCCGAGCGGCGACGCGGCGGGGACGATCGGGCTGGCGAGCTCGAAGCCGAGGTAGCCCGTGCTCAGCGAGGGCGTCACCGGCCGCCCCCGTCCGGGTCGGGGCCGCCGGCCGGCGTGCCCGCGTCGCCGTGCACGGCCGCGAGCTGCTCGTACAGGCGCCGCCTCGCCGCGATGGCCTGCTGCGCCAGGCGAGCCAGCTCCTCCGCCTCCGCCGGCCGCGACCGCGCCAGCATCGCGAAGCGGGCCTCCTTGGCCGTGAACTCGGCGAGCGGGATCTTGGGGGGGCGCGAGTCGAGCTGGAAGGGCTGCTGCCGGCGCGGGTCGTAGCGGTAGAGGGGCCAGTAGCCCGCGTCGACCGCCTCCTTCTGGTGGCTCATGCTCGTCTCCATCTCGATGCCGTGCGCGATGCACGTCGAGTAGGCGATGACGAGCGACACGCCCGTGTACGACTCCGCCTCGGCGAAGGCCTTCACGGTGTGCGCGTTGTCGGCGCCGAGCGCGACCTGGGCCACGTAGACGTTGCCGTACGACGAGGCCATCAGGCCCAGGTCCTTCTTCGGCGTCCGCTTCCCGGCGGAGGCGAACTTCGCCACCGCGCCGAGCGGCGTCGCCTTCGACGCCTGGCCGCCGGTGTTCGAGTACACCTCCGTGTCGAGCACGAGGATGTTCACGTCGCGACCGGAGGCGAGCACGTGGTCGAGCCCGCCGAAGCCGATGTCGTACGCCCAACCGTCGCCGCCGACGATCCAGACGCTCTTGCGCACGAGGGAGTCGATCAGGCCGAGAAGGCGCCGGCTCTCCGGCCGGGCGGAGCCGGAGAGCCGCGCCTTCACGTCGTCCACGCGCCGCCGCTGCGCCGCGATGCCGGCCTCGTCGGACTGGTCGGCGTCGAGGAGCGCGGGCGCGAGATCGGGCAGGAGCTGCTGGAGCAGGGCGCGGGCCTGGGCGGCCTGGTGGTCGAGGGCGAGGCGCATGCCGAGCCCGAACTCGGCGTTGTCCTCGAACAGCGAGTTCGACCAGGCCGGTCCGCGTCCGCTCGCGTCCTTCGACCAGGGAGTCGTTGGCAGGTTGCCGCCGTAGATCGAGGAGCAGCCGGTGGCGTTCGCGACGAGCATGCGGTCGCCGAACATCTGCGTCAGGAGCTTCAGGTACGGGGTCTCGCCGCAGCCGGAGCAGGCGCCCGAGAACTCGAACAGCGGCTGCAGCATCTGCGAGCCCTTCACGGTGGCCGCGTCCACGATCGTCCGGTCGATCTCGGGGATGTCGAGGAAGAAGCGCCAGCTCTCCCGCTCCCGCTCGAGATGCGGGCCCTTCGGCTCGGAGTCGAGCGACTTGTGCTTCGCCACCTCCTTGCTGCGCGCCGGACAGGTGTCGACGCAGATGCCACAGCCGGTGCAGTCGTCCGGGGCGACCTGGATCGTCATCAGCATCCCCGGCAGGTGCCGGTCGCGCCACTGCTTGTGCTTGAAGCCCTCGGGCGCGCCCTCGAGCGCCGCCGGCTCGTACACCTTCATGCGGATGGCGGCGTGCGGGCAGACGAGGGTGCACTTGGCGCAGTCGATGCAGATGTCGGGATCCCAGATGGGCAGGGTGTCGGCCAGCGACCGCTTCTCGTAGCGGGCGGTGCCGGTGGGGAAGGTGCCGTCGGCGACGAACGCGCTCACGGGCAGCTCGTCGCCGCGTCCGGCGATCAGCTCGCGCACGAGCGGCGGCACGCCGTCCGCCGCCGGAGCGGCTGTCGCCTCGGCCCGGTCCGGTACGTCGACCTCGTGCAGCGCCGCGAGCGCGAGGTCGACCGCGGCGAAGTTCCGCTCGACGACGAGGCGCCCGCGCTTGCCGTACGTCTTCTCGATCGAGTCCTTGATCGCGGCGATCGCCTCCGCGCGGGGAAGCACGTTGGCGAGGGCGAAGAAGCACGGTTGGAGCACGGTGTTCACGCGGGCACCCAGCCCCGCCCGGCGGGCGACCGCACCCGCGTCGACGACGAAGAAGCGCAGCCGCTTCGCCACGATCTGCCTCTGCACCTCGGGCGGCAGGCGGTCCCACACCTCGTCCGGCCCGAAGGGGCTGTTGAGGAGGAATGTCGCCCCGGGCTCGGCCACGGCGAGCACGTCCAGGCGCCGGAGCAGATCGAAGTGGTGGCAGGCGACGAAGCTCGCCCGGTCGATCAGGTAGGTGGAGCGGATGGGGTGCGGCCCGAAGCGCAGATGCGAGACCGTCGTCGAGCCGGCCTTCTTCGAGTCGTAGACGAAGTAGCCCTGGGCGTGCAGGCCCGTCTCCTCGGCGATGATCTTGACGGAGTTCTTGTTCGCCCCGACCGTGCCGTCCGAGCCGAGGCCGTAGAAGACGGCGCGGACGACGTCGTCCGGCTCGGTGCGGAAGCCGCCGTCGACGTCGAGGCTCGAGCCGGAGACGTCGTCGCGGATGCCGACGGTGAAGTGGCGGCGCGGCCGCGCGGACTGCAGCTCCGCGAACACGGCGGCCGCCATCGCCGGCGTGAACTCCTTCGAGGCGAGACCGTAGCGGCCGCCGATCACGCGCGGCGGCTCGTCGAGCTGCTCCGCGAGCGCCGCGACGACGTCCTGGTAGAGCGGCTCGCCGAGCGCGGCGGGGTCCTTGGAGCGGTCGAGGACGGCGATCGCGCGCACGCTCGGCGGAAGCGCGGCGACGAGGTCGCCGGCGGAGAACGGACGGTACAGGCGGACAGTGACGGCGCCCACCTTCTCGCCGCGCGCGCGCAGGGCCTCGACCGCCTCCTCGATCGCCCCGGCAGCCGAGCCCATCGACACGACGACGCGCTCGGCGTCGGGTGCGCCCGCGTAGTCGAACAGCGAGTAGCGCCGCCCGGTCAGGGCCGCGAGCCGCTCCAGCGCCTGCGCGACGATCGTCGGCACTGCTCGGTAGTAGGGGCTCGCCGCCTCCCGCGCCTGGAAGAAGACGTCCGGGTTCTGCGCGGAGCCGCGCAGCACCGGGCGCTCGGGCGAGAGGGCACGGTCGCGGTGGGCCAGGACGAGCTCGTCCGGGACGAGCGCGCGGATCGCCTCGTCGGGGACGAGATCGACGACGTTCAGCTCGTGGGACGTGCGGAAGCCGTCGAAGAAGTGCAGAAACGGGACGCGCGACTCGAGTGTCGCGGCGGTGGCGACGAGCGCCAGGTCGTGCGCCTCCTGCACGGATGAGGAGCAGAGCAGCGCGAAGCCCGTGCCGCGTGCGGCCATCACGTCGGAGTGGTCGCCGAAGATGGACAGCGCGTGCGTGGCGACGGTGCGCGCGGCGACGTGGAAGACCGTGGACGTCAGCTCGCCGGCGATCTTGTACATGTCTGGGATCATCAGCAGAAGCCCCTGCGAGGCCGTGAACGTCGTCGTCAGCGCTCCCGCCTGGAGCGCCCCGTGCACCGCTCCGGCGGCTCCGGCCTCGCTCTGCATCTCGACGATCTCGGGGACCACGCCCCACAGGTTCGCTTCGCCGGCGGCGGCCCACGCGTCGGCGAGCTCGCCCATCGGCGAGGCAGGAGTGATCGGGTAGATCGCGATCACCTCGCTCGTCTTGTAGGCGATCCTCGCCGCCGCCTCGTTCCCGTCCACGACCGTGCGCGTCATCCTGCGCTACACGGTGTCCGCCCTGGCGCCGGCCGAGCATCGGTGCCGACGCCTATCGGCCTTCGGGGAAGTACGGAAGCCCCTGCGGCGGCCGCCCCAACCGCGGGTCGCGGCGCGCCGGGGCGTCAGTCGGCGACGGTCGCCCGGCGGAAGCGCAGGTAGAGCACGGCCAGCGTGGCCGCGAGCGCGACGGTGGCGACCGCCGCCAGCGGGTGCGCGAGCGGGTCGAGGGCGAGCCGGTGGAGCACGCCGCCGACGGTGCGCGGGCGGGCGAGGATGTCCCAGCTGTTCAGCCGGACGACGCGCCCGAGGTAGATGCCGATGCTGGCGGCGATCAGCGACAGGACGCTGAGCACGAGCGCGACTCGCCCGCCGAAGCGCTCGCGCACGGATCGCTCGACGAGCGCGAGCGAGGAGAAGCCGAGCGCGAGGCCGGCCGGCGCGGCGCCGACGAGCGCGACGTCGCCGAGGATGCTCGTGGCGGCGTGATCCCAGGGATCGATGTGGACGAGGTCGCTGACGAGGTACGGCGCGTTCGGGAAGAACAGGAGCCAGAGCGCGAGCAGCGGCAGCTGGAGCGAGAGCGGCGTCCGCCGCACGTCGTCGAGCGCCAGCGCCGCCACGAACGGCACCCAGGCGAGTGCGAGGTTCCAGAGAAGAAAGTCGAGGTCGCCGCTTCCGGCGGCGACCCGGTAGGCGAGGACGAGCGCGACCGCGAGCGCGCTCGTCGAGAAGGAGATGACGAGCAGCCGCCGTTGCAGCACGATCTCAGAGTAGCCGCCCGTCCTCCTCGCGCCGAGCTCGCTCGAGGTGCGCCGCGAGGACGGTGCTGCCTGCCAGCCGAGGACGGGCCTGCTACCCTCACCGGCCGCCCGCCGCCGCCCCCGCGCCGGAGTGGACGTGACCATGCGCTTGTCTTTCACCCTGCGCCGCCTGCTTCTTCCCGCCGCCCTCGTCGGTGTCGCGGCCGCGGCGTCGACCCTGTCCGCCGCGCCGGACGGCGCTCCGGCCGTGTCGCGCCCGGCCGCGCCGGCCCGGCTCAACGTCGTCCTCATCCTGAGCGACGACCAGCGCTACGACGTCAACGGCCGCATGCCCAATGTCGAACGGCTCCTCGCCGCGCACGGCATCACCTTCGCCCGCGCCTTCGTGACCACCTCGGAGTGCTGCCCGTCGCGCGCCGGCATCCTCACCGGCCAGTACTCGCACCACAACGGGGTCGTCCAGAACTTCGGGTTGAAGAGCTACCCGGCGTTCGACACGCGCTCGAACCTCGCCGTCTGGCTGCACGGCGCCGGCTACGACACCGCGCTCGTCGGCAAGTACCTGAACGACTACACCGCCTACGGCCACCATCGCGTCGACCCCGGCTGGTCCGACTGGCAGGTGATCGACTCGAAGCCGGAGGAGCGCTACTACGACTACGTCCTCAACGAGAACGGGCGCCAGGTCTTCTACGGCGCCGCGCCGCAGGACTACTCGACGACCGTGCTGACGCGCAAGGCGCTCGACTTCCTCGAGGGCGCGAAGGCGCCGTTCTTCCTCTACTTCGCGCCGACGGCGCCCCACCTGCCGGCCACGCCGGCCCCACGGGATGTGGGCACCATCCCTGCCCCGCCCGCACCCGACCGGCCCTCGTTCAACGAGCGCGACCTGTCGGACAAGCCGTGGGCGAGAGACCATCCGCATCGCCTCGGGCCGGGAGCGATCCGTTACCTCGACCACGACATCCGCGAGCTGCAGCTCGAGTCGCTGCGGGCGCTCGACCGCTCGGTGGCGTCCATCGTCCGGGTGCTGCGACGGCGCGGCGAGCTCGACCGCACCGTGATCCTGTACATGAGCGACAACGGCTTCCTGTGGGGCGAGCACCGGCTGGGCGGCAAGATCTGGCCGTACGAGGAGTCGATCCGCGTGCCGCTCGTCGTGCGCACCCCGTGGCGAAACGTGTGGGGGACGGTCGACCGGCACCTGGTGCTGAACATCGACCTCGCCTCGACGATCGCGCAGCTCGCGGGAGTGAGGCCGGGGCTGCCGCAGGACGGCCGCAGCCTCGTCCCGCTCCTGCACGGGCGCAGGCCGCCCTGGCGGAACGAATTCGTGGTCGAGTACCTGGGCGCGAGCGAGCTCCGCGCGGGCGGCCCGCCGCCCTTCCGCGGGCTGCGCACCGAGCGCTACCTCTACGTCGAGTACCTGAACGGCTGGCGCGAGCTGTACGACCTGCGGCACGACCCGTGGGAGCTGCAGAACGTCGCCGACGCGCCCGCCTACGCCGGGACGAGAGCGCAGCTGCACGCGCGCCTGCTCAGGCTGTTCCGCCAGCCCGCCGGCCGCTGAGCGGCACGGCCGGTAGCCGGCCGTCTGCGCCGCGGGGTAGGATCGCCCCGCGGTCTCGGGGGGTCACGCCTGCGGCGGTGCACACGGGAAGAGGGGGATGGAGTCGGAGCGCGAACGCTCCGCTGAGCTGATGGCGGTGCAAGGACGAGCAGACGCCGACTGGCCGCACTGGCCGGGCCGGATGGCGAGCCCGAAGCGCGACCGCCTGGCGCGGCGCCTGTTCGCGCAGCCGTCCGAGGGCATCCCCGATCTGACCGCCGAGCTCCGCGAGGCGCGGGCGGCGATCGAGCGGCTGAAAGACGAGGTCGACCGCCTCTCCGCCGCGCGGGCCCCCTCGGCGCAGCTCGTGCACCTGCTCTTCGCGGCGGGCGCCGGCGGCTACCGGCTGGTGGAGGGATCGGGGCCGGCGCCGCGTGCCGGCGAGCGGCTGCGGCTTGACCTGGTCGAGTACGAGGTGGCGAAGGTCGCCGGCTCGCCGCTTCCCGGCGATCGTCGCCCCTGCGCCTACCTCGTCCGCGTGGCTAGAATCCCGCCGCCGTGGCCGTGTACCAGTGGGAGGAAGAAGGGTTCGAGCAGATGACGCCCGCGGTGAGCCGGCAGGCGGTCCACGGTCAGACGATGACGATCGCGCGCATCCGTCTGCGTAAGGGGGCGCTCGTCGAGCGGCACGAGCACGTGAACGAGCAGGTGGCGACGGTGCTCCGGGGAACGATGAAGTTCGTGGTCGGCGACGGCGAGGAGCATGTCGTCTCGGCGGGCGAGACGATCGTGTTCCCGCCGAACGTGCCGCACTCGGCGGAGGCGCTCGAGGACTCCGATGTGCTGGACGCGTTCTCGCCGGTGCGCGAGGACTGGGTGCGCGGCGACGACGCGTACCTCCGCCGCTGAACCGGCGATCCGCTGGTCCGCGTGCGCGCGGTCGTCCTCGCTGTTCGTCACCCGTCCGACGCCGAGCTCACCGGCTGACCGCGGGCACGGGCGCGGGCGCCGCCGCGTCCAGCCTACGCGCGACTGGCCGCGTCCAGCCGCTCCAGCTCGCCGGCGCCGAGCTCGAGCTCGACCGATGCGAGCAGCTCGGCGAGCTGCTCGGCGGAGGTGGCGCTCGCGATCGGGGCGAGAACCGTCGGCTGCGCGCGTAGCCAGGCGAGCGCGACGGCGGCCTGGCTCGTCCCGTGGGCGGCGGCGACCTCGTCAAGCGCCGCCAGCACCGCCTCCCCGCGCGCATCCAGGTACTCGGCGACGCCGGCCGCACGCGGACTTGCGACGGGCGGGCCGCCCGGGCGGTACTTCCCGGTCAGGAAGCCGCGCGCGAGCGCGAAGTAGGGCAGGCAGGGAAGGCCCTTCTCCGCGCAGAGCGGCGCCAGCTCGCGCTCGTACTCCCGTTCCATCAGGTTGTAGTGCGGCTGGAGGGCCGAGAACGCGACGAGGCCCTCGCGCTCGCTCGTCGCGAGCGCCTGCGCGAGCCGCGGCGCTTCGTAGTTGGACGCCGCCACGTAGCGCACCTTGCCCGCCCGCACGAGCTCGTCGAACGCCCCGAGCGTCTCCTCGAGAGGGATGGAGGGGTCGTCGTCGCCGTGCGCGTAGTAGAGGTCGATCCAGTCGGTGCCGAGCCGGCGCAGCGAGTCCTCGGCGGCCGCCCGGATCGTCTCCGCGTGCAGGCCCTTCCGCGCGGGCAGCCGGCCGACCTTGGTCGCAACGACGATGCGGTCGCGGTTGCCGCGGGAGCAGAGCCAGCGGCCGATGATCGTCTCCGACTCGCCGCCGGAGTTGCCGGGGGCCCACGCCGAGTACGAGTCGGCCGTGTCGATGAAGTTTCCGCCGGCGGCGGCGTACGCGTCGAGGACGGCGAAGGACGTCTTCTCGTCGGCCGTCCAGCCGAAGACGTTGCCGCCGAGGCAGAGCGGGAAGACCTGGAGGTCGGTGCGACCCAGAGTCGGCACCGTCGGGACGATATCGCGTCCGGCGCCACCGACGGGTGCGCCTCCGCTGCCTGCCAGCCTCGTGCCGGACCGAAGCCGCGTCATCGGCGCGCGGGGGCGCCGTCTTTCCGGCCGGCCCGTCCCATCGTCACGGGCGGCAGCCGCTGCCCGTGTCCGCCGTCTCGATCGGTCCGACGCGGGCGCCCACCCGGCGCGGCGGGGAGGCATCGAACGACAGCGGCATGCCGGGGATCCGGGCCGTGCTCGACGCCGCGAGCGCCAGGTCGGCCGGAGCGCCGGGAGCGACGCAGAGCGTCACCCCTTCCGTCGTCACGGCGCCGGCGGCGATCACGCCGCGCCGCCTGCCGGCGGCCGAGCGGAGCTCGTAGCGAGCGGGGGCGTCCGGCGGCGCAGCGAGCGTCACGCGCACCCGCACCTCGCTCGCGCGGGCCTGCGGCGGGTAGACGCGGATCGTCGCCGGCCGTCCGGGCCGGGCCCAGCCGTCCCCGTCGAGCCCCTGCGTCGCCCAGGCGGCGCGGTAGGGGCGCTCGGCGAGGAGCACCTCGAGGCCGAGGTTGTCCGCGTGGCGGACGCCGGCGAGGCGGAAGCGCGCGTCGTCGAGGGCGAAGACGACGAAGGGGGGCGCGTGCCCGGTCCCGGCGACGCGTCCGCTCCGCCAGTCGGGCGCGAGCGTCCGGTTTGGGAACGGCGCGTAGGAGAAGTTCCCGTCGCGCCCGACGAACGTCTGGCCGACGGTGCGGTTCCAGAACTCGACGTCCCACCAGCGCAGGGCGTCGAGCGGGAACTGCGGCGACTGCGGGAACGGGATCATCGCCGCGCCTGCGCCCCGAGGGAGCACGCTGTCCACCCAGTCGAGCACGACCCCCGGCGGCCCGGTCACGGGTCGGCCGCTCGAGCCGTTGCCGCGCGCGACGGTGCCGATCTCGTCTCTCGTCGTCAGCACCGTGAACGGCAGCAGGAAGGCGAGCGCGGCCAGGCCGAGCAGCCGCCCGGGGAGGGCGAGGAGCCCGAGCACGAGCGCGAGCCCGAGCACGGCGCCGGCGAGCGCGACGAAGGCGTGCGTGCCCAGGGAGCCGGCGCCGTCCGCGAGCGGGCCGTTCAGGATGCGCTCGGGCGAGTCGACCCAGAAGGCGGTCGAGGTCGGCAGGTCGAGCAGGTGCACGGTGGCGGCGAACAAGGCGGTGACCGCGGCTGCGCCGACCGCCGTGCCTCGGCTCCGGGCCCCGCCGACCGCCGCCGCGGCCGCCGTGAGCAGGAGCGGTACGGCGTAGAAGAGGTAGCGGTCGCGGACGATCCGCTCGCCGCCGAAGCGCACGTCGAACGAGGCCGTCTCGACGGCGAGCGCGGCCACGGTGACGAGCGAGAAGGCTGCGAAGGGCAGGTGCTCGCGGTGCCGGCGCGGACCGGCCGCGACCGCGAGCAGCCAGCCGCCGCCGAGGACGAGCGGCACGAGCCCGCAGCCGATCGCAACCGCGTCCAGGTGCGCGGCGGCCGCTCCCCACACGCTCGGCGGGAGGATCGACCCGTGCAGCGTCGTCCCGTACACGCCGAGGGCGTCGCCGAGCGAGCGCGTAGCCGACACGGCGCCCGCCCCTGCCGCCGCCGTCAGGTAGCAGGCGGCGAGCAGCCGGTGGCGCCGGACGACGGCGGCAGCAGCCTCGACCAGCCGGCGCTGCGGCGAGCCGGCGGTCGTGTCTGCGAGCGCGCCGGCGAGGGCGGCGAGCGGCAGCACGATCGCGAGGACGACGAACTGCGTCCGCGCGAGCACGGCCAGCACGAGCCCGCCCGCGGCGAGCGCGTCCGTGCGCAGGCTCGGCGCGCGCAGCGCCCGCACGCAGCCGAGCACGGCCCAGAGAAAGGCGGGGTAGGCCGCGGGCTCGGTCATGAGCACGCCCGTCAGCACCATCCACGGCACCGTCACCGAGAGGAAGGCGACGGCGAGCGCAGGCAGGCGCGGAACGACCTGCCGGGCGAGGAGGTAGGCGGGGATGCAGGCGCTCGCCATGAGCGGCGCGTTGAACACGTGCGCTGCGTGGAACGCCGCGGGGACGTCGAAGGCGGCGAAGAAGGGGGCGAGCAGGAGCGGGTAGAGCTGGTCGAGGACGCCGACGAGCGTGTCGTGCACCCTCGGCAGCGGCGACCCGGTGTCCGCAACCGAGATGGCCAGCTTCGTGTAGAGCAGCTCGTCGGTCATCACCGCCCAGTCGCGGATACGGCCGCTGAAGTCGACCGCGAGCCAGGCGGAGACGCCCGCCCAGCCGCCGGCGAGGGCGAGCGCCGCCGCCACGCGCGGCCGCAGGCGCAGGAGCGCCAGCGCGCGGGCTGGGACCCCGGCCACGGCCGTCGCCTCCATGTGCGCTCCATCATGCACACGCCGGGCGCCTAGAATCGGCCCGACATGGACGTGCAGCGCTGGGAGGAGGAGCCGATCGAGTGGCTGAGCCCGACGATCGGGCGTCAGACGATCCACACGGGCTCGATGACGCTCGCCCGCCTGACGCTGCGCAAGGGCGCCCTCGTCCCCCGGCACGAGCACGAGAACGAGCAGATCGCGACGGTGCTGGCCGGGCGTCTGCGCTTCGCGGTCGGCGACGAGGAGCTGGTCGTCGCGGCCGGCGAGAGCGTCCCGCTCGCCCCGAACGTGCCGCACGAGGTGGAGGCGCTCGAGGACTCGGTCGTGCTCGACGTCTTCTCGCCCGTCCGCGAGGACTGGCGGCGGGGAGACGACGCCTACCTGCGCGGCGACGCAGCGGCCCGGAGGCTCGGAGAGGAGGCGGGTCCGGGATCGTCCGGCGGGAGGCCCGCGTGAGCGACGCCGCCGCGGCCGACCGCTACGAGCGAATGCCGTACCGCCGCTGTGGGCGGAGCGGTCTCGAGCTTCCCGCCGTCTCGCTCGGCCTGTGGCAGAACTTCGGCGACGACCGCCCGCTCGAGACCCAGCGCGCGATCGTTCGTCGTGCGTTCGACCTCGGCGTCACGCACTTCGACCTGGCCAACAACTACGGTCCGCCGTACGGGGCCGCCGAGCGGAACTTCGGCAGGCTCCTCCGCGAGGACCTGCGGGCCCACCGCGACGAGCTCGTCGTGTCCACGAAGGCGGGCTACGACATGTGGCCCGGACCGTACGGGGACCGCGGCTCGCGGAAGTACCTGCTCGCCAGCCTCGACCAGAGCCTGCAGCGGATGGGGCTCGACTACGTCGACATCTTCTACTCGCATCGCGCCGACCCGGAGACGCCGCTTGCGGAGACGATGGGGGCGCTCGACACCGCGGTGCGTCAGGGGAAGGCGCTGTACGTCGGCATCTCCTCCTACTCCGCCGAGCGGACGCGCGAGGCGGCGGCGATCCTGCGCTCGCTGGGAACGCCGCTCCTCATCCACCAGCCCTCGTACTCGCTGCTCAACCGCTGGATCGAGGGCGGCCTGCTGGACGTGCTCGGGGAGGAGGGCGTCGGCTGCATCTGCTTCTCGCCGCTCGCGCAGGGCGTGCTGACCTCGCGGTACCTGGAGGGGATCCCGGAGGGCTCGCGTGCGAGCCGACCGGGCTCGCTCCCGCCGGACCTGCTCGGCGAGCAGACGATGGCGAAGGTGCGCGCGCTGCACGCGATCGCGGAGCGCCGCGGCCAGACGCTCGCGCAGATGGCGATCGCCTGGACGCTCCGGGACGCGCGCGTGACCTCGGCCCTGGTCGGCGCGTCGAGCGTGGCGCAGCTCGAGGAGAACCTGGCCGCGCTCGAGCGCGGCGGCTTCTCCGACGAGGAGCTGGCCGAGATCGACCGGCACGCCTCGGCGAGCGGCGCCTCGGAGCGCAGCGTCGACCTGTGGGCTGCCTCGAGCGCGGTATAGCCGGCCCCTGGCGCCTCAGCGGCTGCGAGCGGACGCCGGCGAGGGCTCGGCGGGAACGCCGGCCGCGTCGGTCCCGGCCACGCCGCCGGCGGGGCCGCCCTCCACGCGATGGCCGCGTAGCGGCAGCTCCGGCAGCCGCAGCACGGCGAGGAAGGCGATCGCCGCGATCGGCGCCATGACGAGGAAGACGTCCCCGATCGCGTTCGCGAACGCGTGCACGACGACGTGCTCGACTCCGGGGGGAAGCGCCAGGATCCGCTGCGGGCTCGACTGCATGGCGGTCGCGTCGATCCCGGGCGGCAGGCCGGCGCTCAGCCGATTCGAGAGCACCGCGCCGCCGATCGCGACGCCGAAGGAGCCGCCCATCGAGCGCATGAAGGTGACGGCGCCGGTCGCGGCGCCGAGGTCGCGGACGGGCACCTCGTTCTGGACGGCGAGGAAGAGCACCTGCATGGTCATCCCGAGACCCAGGCCGACCACGACCATGAACGCCGACGACTCGAGATGCGACGTGCCGACGCCCATCCGCGAGAGCAGCACGAGCCCGACCGTCGTCAGCGCGGTGCCGGCGACGGGAAAGGCCTTGTAGCGGCCGGTGCGGGTGATCAGGCGTCCCGAGCCGATCGAGGTGACGATCACCCCGAGCATGAGCGGGACGATGAGGAGCCCAGAGTTCGTCGCGCTCTGCCCGCCGACGACCTGGAGGAAGAGCGGCATGTACACGATCGCGCCGAACATGCCGAGGCCGAGGATGAACATCACCGCGCTCGAGACGCGGAAGGTGCGGTAGTCGAAGAGCGAGAGCGGCAGGATCGGCTCGCGTGCGTGCCGCTCGACGACGGCGAGCGCGGCGACGAGCGCCGTACCGGTGACGAACAGGCCGACGATCGTCGCCGAGCCCCAGGGATACCGGCTCCCGCCCCAGGTGACGGCGAGCAGGATCGCTCCGGCGCCGCCCGTCAGCAGCGCGGCGCCGGCGTAGTCGATCTCGTGGCGAATCCTCCGGGGCGGTAGCTGCAGCACGACGCTGGTGACCACGAGCGCGAGCGCCCCCAGCGGCAGGTTGATGTAGAAGATCCAGCGCCAAGAGAGGTTGTCGACGAAGAAGCCGCCGATCAGCGGCCCGATCACGCTCGAGAGCGCGAACACGGCTCCGAGCAGGCCCTGGTAGCGCCCGCGCTCGCGCGGCGGCACGACGTCGGCCACGATCGTCAGCGCGAGCGTGATCAGGCCGCCGCCGCCGATTCCCTGCAGGCCGCGAAAGGCGATCAGCTCCGCCATGTTCTGCGAGAGCCCGGCGAGGGCGGAACCGGCGACGAAGACGACGATCGCGAGCTGGAAGACGTGCTTGCGCCCGAACAGATCCGAGACCTTGCCGTACAGCGGCGTCGAGATGGTGGAGGCGAGCAGGTACGCCGTCACCACCCAGGAGAGGTGATCGAGGCCGCCGAGGTCGCCGACGATCGTCGGCAGCGCGGTCGAGACGATCGTCTGGTCGAGCGCCGCCAGCAGCATCCCGAGCATGAGGCCGCTGAAGACGAGGAGGATCTGGCGGTGGCCGAGCGGCGCCGGCTGCTCCGTGACCGTCATCCCTGGCTCCAGTAGCGGGAGAAGTCGTCGGCGAAGCGGCCGAGCAGCTGCGCGAAGCGCTCGCGGTCGTCATCGCTCCACTCGGCCAGGGCCTCCGCGACGGTCGCCCGGCGCGCCTCGCGCAGGCGCCGGTCGACCCGCAGCCCCGCGCGGGTGACGGAGAGGACGCAGGCGCGGCCGTCGAGCGGGTCGCGCTCGCGCGCGACGAAGCCGCGGCGCTCGAGCTGCTGCACCTGGCGGCTGACCGTGGAGAGGTCGAGGCCGGCACGCTGCGCGAGCTCGGAGAGCCGCACCGTACCCGCCTCGGCGAGCCGCCGCAGCAGGAAGAAGCCGGCGCGGTCGAGGTCGACGCCGGTGAGCCGGACGAGGCGCTGGTGCGTGCGGGCCGAGTTGGGCCCGCGGAAGAGCGCGGCGAGGGCGTCGTCGATCCTCGTCAGCGTCTCGGAAGCGGCGATGGCCATCCGGGCAGGGTAGCTGCGATTGCTTGCACCATGCAAGCAGAGCGGCGATATACGAGACGACGGCGAGCCGGCAGCGGGTTGCAGCGCGCGGCGTCGCTCGCCGGTCAGGCGGCGACGGGTGCAGGCTGCTCGGCGCGGATCGCGGCCAGGTGGTGTCGCCGCAGGAGGAGGGCGAGCAGGACGGCGCTCGCGGCGACGAAGATGGCCGCCCCGGTGAACGCCCCGACGTAGCCGTCGACGAGCGCCTGGGCCGACTGCGCCTTCGTCGGCGAGGCGACGTGCCCGAGCGAGTGGCTTGTCCGGCTCGCGGCGAGCGTCGACAGGATGGCCAGGCCGAGCGCCCCGCCGACCTGCTGTGACGTGTTGTAGAGCCCGGAGGCGAGCCCGGCGTCGTCATGCGGCAGCCCGCCTGTGGCGATCAGCGTCAGCGGCACGAACGCGAGCCCCATGCCGATGGAGACGGGCAGGATGCTCGGGAGCAGGTCGGGCAGGTAGGAGCCGCCCGGGTGTAGGCGCAACAGCCAGAACATGCCGGCCGAGGCGACGACCATCCCCGCGAGCGCGGTCGGGCGCAGGCCGATCCTCGCCCCGAGCTGCTGCGCGAGCCCGGCGCCGAGGACGATCCCCGCCGTGAAGGGCAGGAACGCGAGGCCTGCCTGGATCGGCGTGTAGCCGAGCACGACCTGGTTGTAGAGCGAGCTGAAGAAGAACATCGCGAACAGGCCGGAAACGACGAAGAAGAGGACGATGTTCGCCGCCCGCAGCGTCGGCACGCGGAAGATGTCGAGGCGGACGAGCGGCTCGGGCGAGCGGGACTCGACGACCACGAACAGGCAGAGCAGGACGATCGCGGCGCCTCCGACGCCGAGCGTCTGCGCGGACGTCCAGCCGGCCGCGCTCGTGCGCACGATCGCGAACACGAGCGCGATCAGCCCCGCCGTGACGGTGACCGCGCCGGCGAGGTCGAAGCTGCGATGCCTGCGCTCGTCTCTCGACTCCGGGATGAGGCGCGCGGACAGGGCGAAGGTCGCGACGCCGATCGGGATGTTGACGAAGAAGACCCATGGCCACGAGAAGACGTCGGTGAGGACGCCGCCCAGGATCAGGCCGACGGCGCCTCCGCCGGCCGCAATCGCGCTCCAGACGCCGAGCGCCTTCGCCCGCTCGGCTTCGGTGGCGAAGGTCGTGTTCACGATCGAGAGCGCCGCCGGCGAGACGAGCGCGCCGCCGAGGCCCTGCGCGCCCCGCGCCACGATCAGCCACTCGGACGACTGCGCCAGCCCGTCGAGGAGCGATGCCGCGGTGAAGACGACGACCCCGGCGAGGAACACCCGCTTGCGGCCGATCAGGTCGCCGGCGCGGCCGCCGAGGAGGAGGAAGCCGCCGAAGACGAGCGTGTAGGCGTTGACGATCCACTGCAGGTCCGCTTCGCTCATGTGCAGGTCGGTCTGGATCGACGGCAGCGCCACGTTGACCACGGTCGCGTCGAGCACGACCATGAACTGCGCGAGGCAGACGAGCACGAGGACGAGCCAGGGGTGTGCGGTGCGGCGGTTCACGGGCGGCGCTGAGGCGGGGTCCTGCAGGCTAGCTTCCGCGTGGCGGGCCGTGTTGCAGACGGCTTGGCCGCTGGCGAGCCTGACCGCGCTGTCGTACGCTCTCGCTGGCGACGGAAGGAGGCGGGATGCCCGATGTTCCGAGGTGGCATGTCGTAGGTGACTGGTTCGACGTGTGCAAGTGCGCGATCCCCTGCCCGTGCACGTTCGCACAGGCGCCGACCGACGGCGACTGCGAGGGGATCCTCGCCTGGCACATCCGCGAGGGAAGCTACGGCGACGTGCGCCTGGACAGCCTGAACGTCGTCGCCGTCGGCGCCTTCGAGGGCAACCTGTGGGCCGGAGAGGGCAAGGTGACGCTCGGCATGTTCGTCGACGAGCGCGCCGACGAGCGCCAGCGGGAGGCCCTCGGCGTCATCTTCGGCGGCCGCGGCGGCGGCTGGCCGGCGGAGTTCGCGCAGGCAATCGGCGAGGTGCGGGGCGTCGAGTACGCGCCGATCACGTTCGAGATCGCCGACGACCTGTCCTCCTGGGCAGCGGAGGTACCGGGCAGGGCGACCGCCCGCGCCGAGGCGCTGACGGGACCGACGACGCCGCCGGGCCGGCGGGTGCAGGTGCTGAACGCACCGGGCGCGGAGGTCGGGCCCGGCCAGGTGGCGACCTGGGGCCGGGCGACGGCCGACGACGTCGACGCGTTCGGCTTCCGCTGGCGGTGGGAAGGCCGCTCGAGCAAGCACTTCCCGTTCGACTGGCAGGGCCCCTGACCCCCGCCCGGGGCGGCGTCTGCGGTCGCGAGCGGCACGGGCCGGGCGCGATTCCGTAGGCTTCTCCCGTGCCGCGCCTCCCGCTCACCGGCCGCTGTCTGTGCGGCGGCGTGCGCTTCGAGGTGACCGAGCCGCTCGTCTCCGCCGGCTACTGCCACTGCACGCGCTGCCAGCGCCGGACGGGCAGCGCCGCCGCCGTCTCCGCCCGCGTCGTCCCCGGCTCGCTCCGCGTCGTCGCCGGCGAGGAGCTGATCGCCGCCTACCGCCCTGCGGACGGCTTCGCGAAAGCATTCTGCTCCGCGTGCGGCGGTGCCCTGTGGGCGCAGAGCCAGGAGGACCCGCTGGTCGTCAGCGTGCGCATGGGCACGTTCGACGAGGATCCGGGGATCCGGCCCTCCTACCGGCAGTTCGTCGCCTACGCCGCGCCCTGGGAGCCGATCCCCGAGGACGGGCTCGAGCGCTACGACGAGCGCAGGCCCTGATCCCCTCGGGCGTCCGGGCCGGCCGGCCAGCGGACGGGGCGCCGGGAGGGCGGGGTCAGCCGCGCTGGCGCTGCCGCTCGAGACGCCGCCGCTGCGCGCGGTTCGTCGGCGTCGGGAACTGCTGCGACTCGCCGGCCGCCGCCATGAACGCCTTGCGCTCGGCGGGCGTGAGCTGGGAGAGCGCCTGCTGGGCACGCCGCGGGTCGCGGCTCGCGCCGAGCCGCTCGAGCTTCTTGATCGCGCTCGCGAGCTCCGGGTTCGAGCGCTCGAGCGCCGACTCGGTGAGGCGGCGGACGAGCGTGCCCAGGTAGGGGACGCGGAGCAGGAGCTGGACGACCGGGCGCAGGTAGCGCCCGCCCCGGAAGCGGCCGAGCAGCACGAGCACGCCGAACACGGCGAGGACGAAGCCCAGGATGTACACCGGGATGAGCAGCGTCACCATCGCCTGCATCGTAGCCGCCGGCGCTCGCGGGCGAGGGCCGGTGCACGCGGTGGCATATGATCGCCGGCGTTCGAGGAGTCGCGTTTCCCTGCGGAGGAGGCTGAGCGATGATGACCACGATCGTCGAGCCGGCGGTGGCGGCGCTGCTCGTGCTCCACTACCAGAACGGGCTCGTCCGCCCGGAGGGCGTGTTCGCGTTCTCGGGCACGGCGGCGCAGGTGGAGAAGCACGGCTGCCTGGAGAAGACGGCCGCCGCGATCGCCGCGAGCCGCGCGGCGGGCGTTCCCGTCGTGTACGTGAACATCGAGTTCCGTCCCGGGTTCCCCGAGCTGCGCAAGCCGACCTACCCGCTGATCGAGTCGATCCAGGAGCGGAACGCCTTCCTGCGCGGCTCCTGGGACGCGGCCGTGCCGGACGAGCTGAAGCCGGAGCCGGACGACCTCGTCGTCGTCAACTTCAACTCGAGCGCGTTCTCCCACACCGACCTCGACCTGATGCTGCGCTCCCGCGACACGAAGCAGCTCTTCCTCGCCGGCATCGCGACGAACTGGGTGGTCGAGAGCACCGCCCGCTACGGCGCCGAGCTCGGCTACGAGATCACCGTGCTCGCCGACTGCTGCCAGGGGTTCTCGGACGAGCTGCACGACTTCGCGATCGAGAAGACGCTCCCCTACTACGCGACCATCTCGAGCTCGGCCGAGTACGTGGCCGCGCTCCAGCAGGCGGCGCAGCCCGTCTGAGCAGGCGTTGCCCCTCGACGGCAGTCCCGGATGACCGTCGCCGGCGACTGAGTGATCCTGCGCCGCCGGTCCCGGGCTGCTCGCCCAGGCGGCCCCTGCTGGCGCGCACGCGTAATCACTCGAACGAGGCTCCCTCGACCGGAGCACTGAGCCGACGCATGACCTGTGCATGCGGCTGGCCGTGACCACCTCTCTCTGTCGCCGGAGCGCCTAGCCCTCGACGCCGACCCGTCGCCGTCCGCGCGCGGCGCCGCGCGGGTGATCCTCTTCCCGGCGCCTGTGCGCAGGGCACCCGAGCTGAGCGCGCGCGAGCGGGCGTGCCTCGAGATGACCGCTCACGGCCTCGAGCCCGGGGAGATCGCGAAGCGGATCACCGCGACCGAGTCGACGTTCGTGGCGGAGGAGACGGTCAAGTCGTGTCAGCGCCGGGCGATCGGCAAGCTGGGAGGCCGGTCGCTTGCGCACGCCGTGGCGATCGCGCTCGAGCGCCGGTTGATCCGGCTCGACGAGTGACCGGTTCCGGGCCGGCCGGAGTTGACCGCGAGCCCCAGCACCGCCTGCGACCGCCGACCGGCAGTCGCCGATGCCCACCGCCTGCCTCGTCGGGCACCCCGTCGCGCTGATCGCCCGCTTCGCGGAGGCGCTCGGTGACGCCGTACGTCCTCGCCTTCCTCGTCGTCTTCTCCGCCTGGCTCGGGCTGTCCGCATGGATGATCGTCGACCGCGCGGCGCACGACCGCCTCGTCGCGGACCTGCGTCGGGGAGCGAGAGGGCATCGGCTGCGGTGGGGCACGGTGGCGAAGCTCGCCGCCGACGCGGCATCCGATCCCGAGCTCTCCCGGGCACTCGTGCGCTACGTCATGGATACCGACGAGCGCGGTGTCGCCGCCACCGCGCGAGACCCGCGCGAGGGCTGGCGCGCGGTGGAGGCGGTTCGCATCCTGGCCCGGGCGGGGCACCGCGAGTGCGTGTCCGATCTCGAGCGCATGCTCCGCCTCGGGGACGAGGAGATGCGAGCTGCGGCGGTGACCGTCCTCGCCGAGATCGACGACGAACGCTCGACGGCGCTGCTGATCGAGGCGCTGCGAAGCGGCCGCTGCCCGGCGTCCTGGGCGGTCCCGATCCTCGAGCGGCGATCGCTCCCCGCCCGGCTGCTGCAGCCGCTGCTCGACGACCCGAGCCTCGGCGTGCGTGCTGTCGGCACGCGCCTGCTCGCGCGCTCGGACGCGGCCGACGCGACGGTCGAGCGAATGCTCCTCCGCCTGTGCCGCGATCGCGACGCCGACGTGCGGGCGGCGGCGTGCCGGGCGCTCGGCGAGCGCGGGAGCGCGAAGGCCGTCCGCCATCTCGAGTCGCTGCTCGACGACCCCGTCTGGTTCGTTCGTATCCGCGCGGCGAGAGCCCTCGGGCAGCTCGGCAGCGTCGCGAGCGCCGCGGGCATCGCACGGCTGCTCGCCAGCCGCACCTGGTGGGTGAGGCAGGCGGCGAAGGAAACGCTCGTCGACCTCGGCCCGGCGGTGCTGCCGCAGCTGCTGCCCATGCTCGACCACGCAGACGCGTTCGCACGCAACAGCTGCGCGGAGGTGCTCCAGAACCTCGGCCTGATCGACCAGCTCCTGGTCGACTCAGACACCGCCGACCCGGCCACGCGCGCCGCGAGCCGCGCCCTGCTCGACAAGATCGTGGCGGCCGGCGGCTCTCGTGTCGAGAGCGCCGTCGGCGCCGGAGCCGGCACGCTCGCCGGCGGTGTCGAGGCCGCGGGGAGGCGACGCGTCGCCTCGACGTTCGAGGCCGCCTAATGACGCAGACGCTGCACTGGCTCGTCGTCTTCTGCCTCTCCTACCTGGCGGTCGTCTTCGTCTGCGACGTCGCCCTGCTCGCCGTCTCGGCGCTCGAGAACGGTCGGCGCGTCCGCCAGCGCCGGGCGGAGAGTCTCGACGCGCTGTTCGTCTCCGGGGAGGTGCTGCCGGTCAGCGTCATCGTCCCCGTCTACAACGAGGAGGCGGTCGTCGTCCCCGTCGTCCGCTCCCTGCTCGGGCTCGACTACCCCCAGCACGAGGTGATCCTCGTCAACGACGGCTCGACCGACGGCACCCTCGCCCTGCTCGAGCGTGAGTTCGCCCTCGAGCGGCGGGCGATGTTCTCGCAGCAGGCGTTCTCGCGCGGGGACGACCCGGTCACGTACCGCAGCCGGACGGATCCGCGGCTTGTCGTCGTCGACAGCCCGGTCAACGGCGGCTCGAAGGCGCACGCCCTCAACCTGGCTCTCGACTTCTGCCGCTACCCGTACGTGTGCGGGGTCGACGGCGACACGATCTACGACCGGCGCGCCCTGATCAAGGCGATGGCGCCGGTCCACCGCGACCCCGCGCGAGTGGTCGGCGTCACGAGCAGGATCGGCGTCTCCACCCATCCGGAGAACCATGCGGACGGCGCGGACGGATCGGGCCCCGCCGCCGACATGTCGTTCCTGGGGGCGTTCCAGCACCTCGAGTACCTACGCTCGTTCCTGAACGACCGCCTCGCCTGGAGCCGCCTCGGCTTCATGCTCTGCACGAGCGGCGCCTTCATGCTCTACCGGCGTGACGTGATCGACGAGGTGGGCGGCTTCTCGCCGGCGTTCAGCTGCGAGGACATCGAGATCACCTTCCGCATCCACGAGCACCTGCTGCGTACGCGCCGCAAGTACCGCATCGTCGCGCTGCCCGACAAGGTGGCGACGACGGAGGGGCCGGCCTCGGCGCAGGCGCTCGTCCGGCAGCGCGCACGCTGGCAGCGCGTCACGCTGGAGGTGATCTGGCACTACCGCCGGATGATCGGCAACCCGCGCTACAAGGCGGTCGGGCTTATCGGAGCGCCGTTCTTCCTCCTGTCGGAGGCGCTCGCGCCGGTGTTCGAGCTCGCGGGAACGGTCAGCGTCGCGCTGGCCGTGGCGCTCGGACTGTTCGAGTGGCAGACGTTCCTGCTCTTCCTCGGCGTCGTCGCCTTCGCGAACGCCGTGCTCGCGAGCGCCGGGATCTGGCTGGAGGACGCCGCGAGCCGCGAGTACCGCCTGCGCGACCTGGCCAGGCTTGCTCTCCTCGGCCCGATCGAGCTCCTCGCCTACCGCCCCATCCTCGCCTGGGCTCGCCTGAAGGGGACGGTCGGCTTCCTCCGCCGCGAGCGCAGCTGGGGGAAGTTCGAGCGGAACCCGCGCGGCCCGGCCGGCGGAGGCGGCGCCCGTCCAGCCGCACCCGCGCTCGGGCCGGCCGGCCCGAGGCTGGTCGGCTGAGAGCGCGAGGGGTCCGGCCGGCGGCCGGGAGCGTCGCGTCCACGGGATCCGCTCGCCGTCGACGAGATCGCCGAAGAGGTCCTCACTGGACTTTCCGGGGTGGATGCCTGACCGAGTGCGCGCATACCACTCGCTCAGCCTCGCAGACGAGGCGCATCCCCACTGCTTGGCGGGTCACCGAGGCGCTGCTACGAGCAGCCGGTGTTCGTCCCGCAGTCGCGGCAGGTGTAGCACGAGCCGGTGCGCACCATGCGGCCGCCGCAGCGGGCGCACTCGACGGCGTCCTCCCACGAGTTGAAGAGCGCGGTCTGGCCGGGCGGCGGCTTCTCTGACGGGGCGGGCGCGCCCGCGGCGGGCGTGGCGCCGCCGTTCGAGTAGCGCTCGGCGAGCCGGGCCTTCACCTCGGGCGAGAGGATCCCCGCCTCCTCCTGCTGCTCGGGCGTGAGGAACTTCTTTCCGAACCAGCGGAAGATGTAGTCGACGATCGACTTGGCGACCCGGATGTCCGGGTCGTTCGTCGCGCCGGACGGCTCGAAGCGCATGTGCGAGAGCTTGGAGACGTACACCTCCGGCGGCACCCCGTACTGGAGGCCCATGGAGACGGCGATCATCAGCGAGTTCATCAGGCCCGCCATCGTCGTCCCGTCCTTGGCGATGTCGACGAAGATGTCGCCGGGGGTGCCGTCCTCGAACAGGCCGACGTGGATGTACCCTTCGTACTCGCCGACGCGGAACTTGCGTCCGACCTCGGTGCGGTCCTCGGGCAGCCGACGCCGCTGCGGAAGGGGGGCGAGGCCGTGCGCGGCGAGCGTCCCCGCCGCCTTGTCCGCCTTCCCGGAGAGCGGCTGCGCCACCTTGCAGTTGTCGCGGTAGATGGCGATCGCCTTCACGCCCAGCTTCCAGGCGTCCACGAACAGGCGCATGACCTCGTCGACCGTGGCCGACTCGGGCATGTTCACCGTCTTCGAGATCGCGCCGGAGATGAACGGCTGGACGGCGCCCATCATCTTCACGTGGCCGGTGTAGTGAATCGCGCGCTCGCCGATCGCGCAGTCGAACACCGGGTAGTGCTCGGTCTTCACGAACGGCGCGCCGACGACGGTGTTCCGCTCGTCGACGTAGGCCACGATCTGCTCGACCTCGTCCGGCGCGTAGCCGAGCTTCTCCAGCGCCATCGGCACGGTGCGGTTGACGATGGTGATCTCGCCGCCGCCGACGAGCTTCTTCGACTTGACGAGCGAGAAGTCGGGCTCGACCCCGGTCGTGTCGCAGTCCATCATGAAGCTGATCGTCCCCGTCGGGGCGAGCACGGTCGCCTGCGAGTTGCGGAAGCCGTGCACCTCGCCGAGGTCGAGCGCCTCGTCCCACGCCCGGCGCGCCGCCGAGAGCAGGTCGTCGGGCACCGAGGCCGAGTGGTCGATGTTGCCGACCGCCGCCCGGTGCTTCGCGATCACGCCGATCATCGCACCCGCGTTGCGCCGGTAGCCGGCGAACGGTCCCATGCGGGCGGCGATCTCGGCCGACTTGCGGTACGCGCGGCCGGTCATCAGCGCCGTGATCGCCGCCGCGTAGGCGCGGCCCTCGTTCGAGTCGTAGGGGAGGCCGCGGGCCATCAGCAGCGCGCCCAGGTTCGCGTAGCCGAGCCCGAGCTCGCGGTAGGCCTTCGCGTTCCGCTCGATCTCGGGCGTCGGGTACGAGGAGTAGCCGACGAGAATCTCCTGCGCCAGGAAGACGACGTCGACCGCATGCTCGAACGCCTCCACGTCGAGCTCCCCGTCCTCGCGGCGGAACTTCATCAGGTTGAGCGAGGCGAGGTTGCAGGCCGAGTCATCGAGGTGCATGTACTCCGAGCACGGATTCGACGCGTTGATGCGGCCCGAGTTCGGGCACGTGTGCCAGGCGTTGATCGTCGTGTCGTACTGGATGCCCGGGTCGGCGCACTGCCACGCCGCCTCGGCGATCTGGCGCAGGAGGTCGCGGGCGCTCGTCGTCGCGACGACGGTTCCGTCGGTGCGCGCGGTCAGGTTCCACTCCCCACCGGTCTCGGCCGCCTGCATGAACGCGTCGGTGACGCGCACCGAGTTGTTCGCGTTCTGGTACTGGATCGAGGCCCAGTCGGGAGAGTCGAGCGTCATGTCGTAGCCCGCGGCCTCGAGCACGCGCGCCTTCTGCTCCTCGCGCGCCTTGCACCAGATGAACTCCTCGATGTCCGGATGGTCGACATCGAGGATGACCATCTTCGCCGCGCGCCGGGTCTTGCCCCCCGACTTGATCGTCCCGGCCGAGGCGTCGGCGCCGCGCATGAACGAGACCGGCCCGGAGGCGTAGCCGCCCTTCGACAGCTGCTCCTTCGACGAGCGCAGCTTGGACAGGTTGACGCCCGAGCCGGAGCCGCCGCGGAAGATGATCCCTTCGCGGCGGATCCAGTCGAGGATCGACTCCATCGAGTCCTCGACGGAGAGGATGAAGCACGCCGAGCACTGCGGCTTCTCCTCGAAGCCGACGTTGAACCACACGGGCGAGTTGAACGAGGCGAGCTGGTTGACGAGGATCGCCTTCAGCTCGGCCTCGAACGTCTCTGCCTCGTCCTCGGACGCGAAGTAGCCGCCGGTCCTGCCCCACTCGCCGATGGTGGAGACGACCCGGCCGATCATCTGCTTCACGCTCGACTCGCGCTCGGTCGTTCCCAGCTTCCCGCGGAAGTACTTCTGCGCGACGATGTTGGTGGCCGTCTGCGACCAGAACTTGGGGAACTCGACGCCCTTCTGCTCGAACGCGGGCTTGTCCTTGCCCGGGATGGAGGCGTCGCGCACCTCCCACTCGATCTCGTCGAAGGGGTCGCGGCCGGGAATCGTCAGGTAGCGCCGGACGCCCAGCGACTTCGTCGAGTCGACGACCGTGTTCAGGATGTCGGTGTCGCTGATCTGGGTGCGTTCTACGGTCGCCATCGTCTGCCTCCCGGGCTCTCTCGTCGCAAAAGGGAATCGGACCGTAGAGACACCGTCGGACGGATCCATTCTACCCGCCCGACACCGCCCCGGAACTGGCCGATTTGCAGGGATTCCGGCGACAGGAAGGGGTCGTCTTCCGCCCGCGCCGGCGCGCACACGACAGCTATCGCCGGCGGTGGGGCTCGGTGCGGCTACGGGTTGCGTGCGCCCGACTCGGGCTGCGGCCTGAGCGTCTGGCGGCGTATCTGGCGCCGGCGCGCCAGGTAGGCCGCGCAGCCGAGCGCAAGCAGGAGCCCGGCGATCGCGCCGAGCACGATCGCCGGCAGTGGCACCGAGCTCGCGCTCGAGTTGCCGGCGTTGATGACCGTGTCGATCGGGCTGCTCGTCGTCGTCCGCGGGGCGCGGTTCGTCGTCACCGGCCGGATCGCGTCGGGCGCCTGGCCCCCGCCCTTCGCGTCCGGCCCTCCGAGGAAGGAAGGGAGCGCGTCGGCGGTCGCAGGATCGTTCAGGACGGCCGCCGCCGCCGGGGCGCCGGGCCCCTTGCCCCCGCCGCCTCGACGGCCGCGCGCGATCGCCGCCTGGAGGGCGAGGAGGATATCCTGGCGCGCGTTCGTGTAGATGGAGATGTCCGCCCGCTGGTTGACGATCGTGAGGGCGTCGCGGTAGCAGCGCAACGGGTACGTCTTCGTCAGGTGGCCGCCGTACCAGTCGTCGATCACCTGCACGCCGCACGACTTGGCGGAGGCCGTCTCGGCCGTCGCCGCCGCGAGCACGCCGGCAAGGGCGACGAGCAGCGCGAGTCGGTGGAGGGTCCAGGTCACGAACAGCGGGGCCGGTCAGAACAGTCCGGCGAGTCGTTTCGTCGTCATGCGAGTGTACGCGAAGCTACGGTCGGCTCCTCCGGCCAGCGAAGCCAGTCTCACGCACCGCCGTATGCCGCCCGTGATCCCGGCGTGAAGCTTTTGTTAGTCCGGCCTCGCGCGAGCGTACGCGGCGACGCGTCCGGCGGCGGCCGCTGGTAGCGTCCGCCAGCGATGCGCGCGCCCGCGGGGCTTCTCCTGCTCGGTGCCGCCGGCGTTCTCCTCACCGTCTGCCTCTTCTTCGGCGGCGGCCTCAGCTCCGGCCGCCTGTTCTGGATCGGCATGTTCGCGCAGGTGATCGGGTTCGGGGCGGTGGCCGCGGCGCTCGCCGGGGCGCTGCCTCTTTCGCCGCCGCGGCGCGTGGCCGCCGCGGCGCTCGGCCTGCTCGCCGCCTTCGTCGCCTGGAGCGGCGCCAGCATGGGCTGGTCGATCGCGGCCGACCTCTCCTGGGCCGCGTTCAACCGCGGCCTCGTCTACCTCGCCTTCGCCGTGCTCGGCTACGCGTGCGCGACGCTCGTGCCGCGGCCGGCGAGGTCGGTCGCCGCTTCCCTCGCCGCCCTGCTCCTCGGCGTCGTCGGCTGGGCGCTTCTCGGCAAGGTGTTCCCCTCGCTCTTTCCGGACGGGGGGCGCGTCGCCCGCCTGCGCGAGCCGATCGGGTACTGGAACGCGCTCGCGCTCGTCTGCGCGCTGGCGCTGCCGCTCGGGCTCTGGCTCGCCACGCGCCGCTCGTGGCGGCGACAGGCGAGGGTCGCGGGCGTCGTCCTCCTCTACCTGGCGGTGATCGCCCTCGTGCTCACGTACTCGCGCGCGGGCATCGCCGTCGCCGTGGTCGCCGTGCTTCTCTGGCTCGCGCTCGTGCCGGCGCGGCTGGAGAGCCTCGGTGCCCTCGTCGTCGCAGTCGTGCCTGCGGCGGCCGTCGCCGGCTGGGCGTCGACCCGGCCGGGGATCGCCGACGACGGGCAGCCGCTCGGCGTCCGCCGCCACGACGGCGCGTGGTTCGCCCTCGTCACGATCATCGCCGGCCTTGCGGTGATCGCGGCGGCGCTGTGGGCAGACAGGCAAGACCGCTCCTTCGCCGACACGGCGCTCCGCCGCCTGTGGGCGCGGCGGATCGGGGCGGTCGTCGCCGTGCTCGCCGTCGCCGGGGTCGTCGCCGCCTCCGCGGCGAGCGGCGGCCCGGGGAGGTGGCTGGACGAGTTCCGCGGCGGCGCCCAGGTCGGCACGAGGTCGAGCCGGCTCGGCGAGCTGAGCTCGGACAATCGCTGGAGCTGGTGGCAGGAGGCGTGGCGGCTGTTCGAGCAGGCGCCCGGGCTCGGGAAGGGCGCAGCGACGTTCTCGATTGCGCGGCGAAGCGTCCGTACGAGCGGGATCGTCACGAACGAGCCGCACGACATCGCGCTGCAGGCGCTCGCGGAGACGGGCATCGTCGGCTGCCTGCTCGGAGCCGGCGCGACCCTCACCGCGCTCGCCGCCGCAACTGCGGCCGTGCGCCGGCTGTCGGGCGAGGAGCGCGCGGCGGCTGTCGCCCTCGCCATCGCGCTGCCCACGTACGTGCTGCACGCGCTCGTCGACATCGACTGGGAGTTCGTCGCCGTCAGCGGCCCCGTCTTCTTCCTCGGCGGCCTCGCCAGCGGGCTCGGCGGCCGAGGGCCGGCGTGGGAGCGTGCGGGGGCGCGCCTCCGGCTGCGGCCGCTCCTCGCCGCCGGGGCCGTCGCCTGCCTCCTCGGCGGCGCCTACTCGCTTCTCGCACCCTGGCTCGCGACGAAGCGGGTGCAGGATGCCGAGGCGGCGACGCTCGCCGGCGACCCGCGCGCGGGGGCCGCACGGGCGCGGGACGCGATCTCGCTGAACCCGTTCTCCGTCGACGCCGTCTGGCAGCTCGCGCTCGCCTACGAGCAGGCGGGCGACCGGGAGGCGGCCGTACGCGAGTACGAGCGGGCGGCCCGCCTGCAGCCGGCGAACTCGTCGACCTGGCTCGCGCTCGGGAGCTACGACTACTGCATCGGCCGCTACCACGACGCCTACGTCGCCCTCAACCAGGCGTACACGCTCGACCCGTACGGGCCCGCGGGCATCCCAGGCGGGATGCTCGACCGCGCCCGTGCGAAGGTGAACGCCGGCGTCAACCGCGTGCCGCCCTCGCAGGCCTCCTGCGAGTCCTGAGGAGCGGCCGGCTACGCGTGCGCGCCGACGACGACGGCCAGCTTCGCCCGGCCGAGCTGGCCGGTGGTGAGGCCGTCGAGCGGGGTGACGACAGAGAGGTGGAGGTCGCGAGCGAGGCGGCGCGCCTCCCGTCCGAAGCCGGGCACGTACATGACCACGCTGCGCGCATAGTCGCTCCGCTTCGCGTTCCCGACGTGTCCGACGGGATAGCCGTGCGCCCGCGCGACCTGCGCCTCGGCGCCGGCCGCACCCGGCCGGCCGTTGCCGTTCAGGACGAGGAGCGGCGTCCGTGCCCGCGGTTGCAGGGGATGCGTGTCGACGCGACGCGCCGCGGTGACGGCGCGCACGCGGCCGGCGCCGGCAGCGGGCGCGTGGCGCGTCGCCCCTGCCGCAGGCGTCCTCGCGTGCACGCTGCGGGCGTTGTGAAACCAGCCGCGCCCCAGATAGGCGATGCCGAGCCCGACGAGGAGAAGGAGCTCGAGCGCGGCGACCGCCGTCACGGCGAGGGCGGCGCGGCGCCAGTCGATCTCGGGCCGCGCCGAGTATCCGGGCAGGTAATGGTCCATCGTCGCCCTCGCGAGTTCGCGCGCCGACGGGCGAATTCCTGCTGCGTCCGCCTCAGCCGGCGACGGCGGCCCAGGTGAGGCGGAGGCCCTCCTCCAGCTGCACCCGCGCTCGCCAGCCGAGGACGCGGGCGGCGAGCGAGGGGTCGACGACGCTGCGCAGGGCGTCGCCCGGCCGGGGAGCGGCGTAGGCGGGCCCGCGGGTCGACCCGCTCACGCGCCGGCACAGCGCGTGCAGCTCGTTGATGCTCGTCTCGATACCCGTGCCGACGTTGAAGACGCCTCCGCCGACGCCGACAGCGGCGAGGAGCGCCTCGACGACGTCGCCGACATAGACGAAGTCGCGCGTCTGGGAGCCGTCGCCGAAGATCTGCGTCCCCTCCCCCCGCGCCATCCGGTCGAGGAAGATGGCGACGACGCCGCCCTCGAGCTCCGGCTGCTGGCGCGGCCCGTAGACGTTCGCGAACCGCAGCGCGACGTGGCTCGTGCCGTGCAGGCGGTTCCAGCCGGCGAGGTACTCCTCGGCCGCGAGCTTCGCAATCCCGTACGGGGACACGGGCCGGCGGGGCGTGTCCTCGGCCGCAGGGCCGTCGCACTCGCCGTAGATCGCGCCGCCGGTCGAGCTGAACACGACCGGCGCGCCGTGGGCGCGCGCGGCCTCGAGCACCCGCACGGTGCCCACCACGTTCACGTCTGCGTCGTAGTCGGGCCGCGCGACCGAGGTGCCCACGTCCGCCTGCGCCGCGAGGTGGAAGCACACCTCCGGCCGCGCCTCGTCGAAGACGCGGCGCAGGTCGGGGTCGCGGATGTCCACCTGCTCGAAGACGGCCGCCGGCGGCACGTGCTCGCGGTGCCCGGAGGCGAGGTTGTCGACGACGACCACGTCGTCGCCGCGGGCGACGAGCGCGTCGGCGACGTGCGAGCCGATGAAGCCCGCGCCTCCGGTGACGAGCGCCCGCACAGATCTATGCTAGGCGGCCCGTGTTCGTCACGTTCGAAGGAGTCGACGGCGCAGGCAAGTCGACGCAGGCCCGCCTCGCCGCCGACTTCCTCGCCGGCCGGGGACACGAGGTCGTGACGACCCGCGAGCCCGGCGGAACGCCGCTCGGCGAGCGGATCCGCGAGCTCCTCCTGGGCGGCCCGAAGATGGGGGCCTGGGCGGAGGCGAGCCTGTTCGCGGCGGCGCGCGCCGAGCTCGCCGAGCTGGTCATCCGGCCCGCCCTCGCCCGCGGCGCGGCCGTCGTCTCGGACCGCTACCTCGACTCGTCGCTCGCCTACCAGGGCGTGGCGCGCGGTCTCGGCCTCGACGCCGTCCTGGCGCTGAACGCGGCCGTCGCCGACCTGCTCCCGGACCGCACGTTCGTCCTCCTCGTCGACGAGGCGACGGCGGCGGCCAGGCGCGCTGCCGAGCCCGACCGGCTCGAGCGCGAGGACGAGAGCTTCCGCCGTGCGGTCGCCGAGGGCTTCCGGGCGGTCGCTGCGCGCTTCCCGGAGCGCGTCGTCCTCCTCGATGGGACGCCTCCGCCCGAGGAGGTCGCCGCGCGCGTCCGCGAGGAGCTCCGGCTCGTGGTCGCGGGCAGCTGAGCAGGCAGGCGCGGCCGGTGCCCGGACGTGCGCCTGCTTGAATGGTCGCCGTGTTGTCGGAGATCGTCGAGCAGGCGGAGGCGAAGCGCCTGCTGCGAGCGGCGGTCGCCGAGGGGCCTGCCCACGCCTACCTCTTCCACGGGCCGGCCGGCGTCGGCAAGCGGACGGCGGCGCTCGCCTTCGCCGGTGAGCTGATCGGCGACCCGGGGCGGGTCGTCCGGCAGGCGCATCCCGACCTGTACCTGCTCGAGCCGCTCGGCGACCAGATCCGCATCGACGAGATCCGGGCCCTCCGCCGCGACCTGCACATGCGGCCGTTCGAGGCGGAGCGGCGCGTCTACCTGATCGTGTCCGCGCACCTGCTGAATCCGGAGGCCGCCGACGCGCTCCTCAAGGACCTCGAGGAGCCGCCCGCGTACGCCGTCGTCGTCCTGCTCGCAGACCAGCTCGGCCCGCTGCCCGAGACCGTCCGCTCGCGCTGCCAGCACGTCCCGTTCTCGCGTCTGTCCGAGCGAGCCGTGCGGGCGGTGGTCGACGCGTGGGCGCCCGGCCTTCCGCCCGAGCGGGCGACCGCGGTGGCGCGGGTCGCCGGCGGAAGGCTCGACCGGGCGCAGCGGCTTCTCGACGCGAAGGCGGCGGGACGGCGGGAGGAGCTTCTGGCGCTGGCACGCGCGGTCTACGCCGATTCGGGGTTCGCGCCCGCGTATGCGGCAGAGCGGGTGCTCGCGCTCGTCGCCGAGGGGGCGGAGGAGGCGAAGGAACGCGTGGGAAAGGAGCTCGAATGGCTCCAGCTGACGGACCGGGAGGCGGAGCTCCGCCGCCGGCGGGCCGAGCTCGGCGCGCAGCGGGAAGGGGTGCTGGAGGCGCTCGAGGAGCTCGCCGCCTGGTACCGCGACCTCGTCTGCGTCGCCGTCGGCGCGGCCTCGGTCGCGGCGCACTACGACCACCTGGCCGAGCTGGAGGCGGATGCGTCGGTCGGGCGGCTCGGCGGCGCGGTGCAGGCCGCGGAGGCGGTGCGTGAGGCCTGGCGGGCGTACGAGGAGCTGAACCTGCAGCCGAAGCTCGCACTCGAGGCCCTGTTCGTGCGGCTGCGCCGCGAGCTCGGCGCGGGCACCGAGCAGCTCGCCTCCGTGGGAACTTCGTAGCCTCGATCCGCGTCGCCGCCGATTCACCCCACGGGATGCGGGTATTGGATGGCCGCATGGTCGACCGGGTGGCCATCCTCAGGCGGGAGCACGAGCGCCTCAACGCGGAGGCCGACCGGCTGGCGCGGGCCGCGCGCGAGGTCGCCCAGCTGGACGCGGCCGGCCGGCGGCTGGCGATCGAGGATGTGCTCGTCTTCCTCAACGAGCAGGTTTCGCCGCACACCTGGCTCGACGAGCGAGTCCTCTACCCCGAGCTGCGGGAGCGGCTCGGCGACTCGCTCTCGGCCGTGTCGATGAACTACGACCACCTCGCCATCAGGCGCTGGATCCACGACCTCGCGCAGGCCGACCCGGACAACGTCGCGAGGCTGCAGGAGCTGCTGTACGGGCTCCACGCGCTGATCGTCGTGCACACCTGGAAGGAGGACGAGCTGTACCTGGCCGCGCTCGACTCTCGTTCCTGGCCGAGCTGACGCGGCCGGCGTCAGCTGCGCTCGAGGCGGAAACCGCGCAGCCGCGTGACCCGTAGGCTGCCGGGATGCGCCGGATCGAGGACTACGCGCTCATCGGCGACCTGCACACGGCGGCACTCGTCGGCCGCGACGGCTCGATCGACTGGTGCTGCTTTCCCCGCTTCGACTCGGGTGCGTGCTTCGCCGCGCTCCTCGGCACGCCGGAGCACGGCCGCTGGCTGCTCGCCCCCGTGGAGGAGCCCCGCCGGGCGATCAGACGCTACCGGCGCGACACGCTCGTCCTCGAGACGGTGTTCGAGACCCCCTCCGGGGCCGTGCGTGCGATCGACTTCATGCCCCCGCGCGGCCGCGCCCCGGACATCGTCCGCATCGTCGAGGGGATCGACGGGACGGTGCCGATGCGCTCGGAGCTCGTCATCCGCTTCGACTACGGCCGGATCGTGCCCTGGGTGCGGCGGATCGACCACGCCCGCGTCGCCATCGCCGGCCCGGACGCGCTCTGCTTCCGGACGCCCGTCGACGTCCGCGGCGAGGACATGCGCACGGTGTCCGAGTTCGAGCTCCGCGAGGGCGAGCGGGTGCCCTTCGTGCTCACCTGGTTTCCCTCGTATGGCCACCTCCCGGAGGAGATCGACCCGGAGCGGGCGCTCGACGACACGGAGGACTTCTGGCTCGACTGGGCCGGGGCGTGCACGCACGAGGGCGACTACCACGACGAGCTGCACCAGTCGCTGCTCGTGCTGAAGGCGCTCACCTACGCGCCGACCGGCGGCATCGTCGCGGCGCCGACGACGTCGCTCCCCGAGCTGGTGGGCGGCGTCCGCAACTGGGACTACCGTTTCTGCTGGCTCCGCGACGCGGCATTGACGCTGCTCGCGATGCTGAACGCCGGCTACCGCGACGAGGCGGTGACCTGGCGGCAGTGGCTCCTCCGCGCGGTGGCCGGCGACCCGGCGGACGTGCAGATCATGTACGGGCTGGCCGGCGAACGGCGGCTCGCCGAGTGGGAGGTCGACTGGCTGCCCGGCTTCGAAGGCTCACGGCCGGTGCGCGTGGGGAACGCGGCCTCGGAGCAGCTCCAGCTCGACGTGTACGGTGAGGTGCTCGACGCGCTCTACCAGACGCGGCTGCACGGCGCCGCCCCCGACGACGACGTGTGGTCGTTGACGCGAGCGCTCCTCGACTGGCTGGAGGAGGGCTGGCGCCAGCCCGACGCCGGCATCTGGGAGGTGCGCGGCCCGAGCCGGCACTTCACGCACTCGAAGGTGATGGCCTGGGTCGCGTTCGACCGCGCCGTCCGCGAGTGCGAGGAGTTCGGGCGCGACGGGCCCGTCGAGCGGTGGCGGGCCGTGCGCGACGAGATCCGCGCGCAGGTGCTCGAGCGGGCGTGGTGCGAGACGAAGCGGGCGTTCGCCCAGTCGTACGACTCCGATCGCCTCGACGCGAGCGTGCTCCTCATGCCGCTCGTCGGCTTCCTGCCCGCCCTGGACGAGCGGGTCGTCTCCACGGTCGACGCCATCCGGCGGGAGCTGTCCGTGGACGGGCTCCTGCTCCGCTACCGCAGCGAGGAGGGGGACGTCGACGGCCTGCCGGCCGGCGAAGGCGTCTTCCTGCCCTGCTCGTTCTGGCTCGCGCAGGTGCTCGCCCTGCAGGGGCGGACGAGCGAGGCGCGGGAGCTGTTCGAGCTCCTCCTCGACCTCCGCAACGACGTCGGGCTGTTGGCGGAGGAGTACGACCCGGTCGCCAGGCGGCAGCTCGGCAACTTCCCGCAGGCGTTCACCCACCTCGCGCTCGTCGGCACCGCGATCACGCTCGCCGAGGGGCGCAGCATCAGGCGCACGGGGGCGGTCGAGCCGCCTCGCGCACACCGGGCACAACGTCAGGCGCCCTGATACTCTCGCGGGCGGTGCTGAAGGGCTTGATGCAGGACTTCCCGCTCACGCTCGACCTCGTCCTGCGCCGGGCGCTCGAGCTCGGCGGGGAGGTCGACGTCGTCTCGGCGACGCCGGCCGGGATCGACCGGCGGAGCTGGCGCGAGCTGGGCGAGCGGGCGCTGCGGCTCGGGGGCGTCCTCGACGAGCTCGGCGTCCCGGCCGGCGGGCGGGTCGGCACGTTTGCCTGGAACGGCCACCGTCACGTGGAGCTGTTCCTCGGCGCGCCCTGCGCCGGGCGGGTCGTGCACGCGGTCAACGTGCGCCTGACCGGCGACCAGATCGTGCACCTGACGGGCCACGCGGGCGACGACGTTCTCTTCGTCGACGCCTCGCTGACCGGTCTGCTCGCGCCGCTCCGGGAGCGGCTGGCGGTGCGCGAGATCGTCGTCATGGAGGACGGCGCTCCCGTGCACGAGGCGTTCGCCGGCTGCCGGCGCTACGAGGAGCTGCTCGCCGGGCAGGAGGCTAGCTGGAAGCCGCGCCGGCCCGAGGAGGGCGACGCCGCCTGGATCTGCCACACGAGCGGGACGACCGGCTGCCCGAAGGCGGTCGTCTCCTCGCACCGCTCGGTCGTGCTGCACTCGCTCGCCTCGCTGCAGGTCGACTCGCACGGCGTCTCGCGCCAGGACACGGTGCTCCCGATCACGCCGATGTTCCACGCCAACGCCTGGGGGATGCCGTACACGGCCGCGCTGGCCGCGGCGAGGCTGGTGCTACCCGGCGGGGACGCGAGCCCGGAGGCGCTCGCGCAGCTCGTCGAGGCCGAGCGGGTGACGATCGCGGCCGGGGTGCCGACGGTATTCATCCGCATGCTCGAGGCGTTCGACGGCGGCCGCGACCTGTCGTCGCTACGCCGCGTGCTCGTCGGGGGCGCGCCGCCGCCGCGCTCGCTCGTCGCGGAGCTCGTCCGCCGCGGCATCGAGTTCATGCAGGGCTGGGGGATGACGGAGATGTCGCCGAGCGGGACGGCGCTGACCGTGCGGCCGGGCGCGGAGCTGGGCGGGGAGGAGGGTGGCGCCGTGACGAGCGTCGGCCACGCGACGCCGCTCGTCGAGCTGCGACACGTCGCCGAGGACGGCACCGTGCTCCCGTGGGACGGCGAGGCGGTGGGCGAGCTCGAGGCGCGGGGGCCGTGGGTGATCCGCGCCTACCTCGACCCCGACGACGACGCGAACCACACCCGCTTCCACGACGGCTGGCTGCGCACGGGCGACCTCGGACGGATCTTCCCCGACGGGCGCGTCGAGCTCGTCGACCGTGCGAAGGACCTGATCAAGTCCGGCGGGGAGTGGATCAGCTCGATCGAGCTGGAGCAGGCCCTCGCCACCCACCCGGCGGTCGGCGAGGCGGTCGTCGTCGGCATCCCGGACGCGCAGTGGGGCGAGCGGCCGGCCGCGCTCGTCGTCCCCGCCGCCGGGCGGCGGGTCGAGCCCGGGGAGCTGGTCGACTTCCTGCGCGGCCGCGTGGCGCGCTGGTGGCTCCCGGACCTCGTCCGCGTCGTGGACGAGATCCCGAAGACGCCCGTCGGCAAGTACGACAAGCGCCGGCTCCGCGCCGAGCTGGCCGAGGAGCTCGAGCGCGCGCCGGGGGCGCGCCGGTGAGCCGCGGGACGGCGCCAGACCTAGGAGGCGGACTCGATCCCGGCGCCGAGCATGCGCGCGCAGCTCGCGAGCCAGGCGAGGAGGCGCTCGCGCTCGGGCGGGGCGAGCTCCGCCAGCATCTGCGCCTCGATCTCGTCCACGGTGCCGTCCGCTGCGGCGAGGGACGCGGCGCCGCGCTCGGTCAGCTCCGTGCGCAGGATACGGCCGTGGTCCGGGTCGGAACGCCGGCGGACGAGGCCCTTCGCCTCGAGGGCGGCGACGACCTCGCTCATCGACTGCGGCGTGATCAGCGCGCGGCGAGCGAGCTGGGCGTTGGACAGGCCGCTGCGCGCGCGCAGGACGGAGAGTGCCGTGTACTGCGGCGTCGTCAGGCCGTGCTGGCGCAGGGCCTCGTCGAGCTGACGGCGCAGGGCGCGCTCGAGGCGTCCGACGAGGTAGGCGGCCCGTGGCTGCAGAGCGCGGGCAGCCTAGCGCATCATCTGTCAGGCAGCCTGACGTGGCGAAGGGAGTGAAGCGACGCGATGAGCGGCGAGACAGGAAGGTGGGAGACGGTGCGGGTCGAGGTCGCCGACGGGATCGCCTGGGTCTCGCTGCACCGGCCCGAGAAGCGCAACGCGATGAACCCGACGCTGAACCGCGAGATGATCGAGGTGCTCGAGGCGCTCGAGGCGGACGCAGGCTGCGGCGTGCTCGTGCTGACGGGTAGCGGCGAGGCGTTCTCCGCCGGGATGGATTTGCAGGAGTACTTCCGCGACGTCGACGCGGCTCCCGAGCACGTCCAGCTGAAGGTGCGCCGGGACGCAGCCCTGTGGCAGTGGCGGATGCTGCGCACGTACTCGAAGCCTACGATCGCGATGGTGAACGGCTGGTGCTTCGGCGGCGCGTTCACGCCGCTCGTCGCCTGCGACCTCGCCGTCGCGGCCGACGAGGCGACGTTCGGCCTGTCGGAGATCAACTGGGGCATCCCGCCGGGAAGCGTCGTCTCGAAGGCGCTCGCGGACACGGTCGGCAGCCGCGTCGGGTTGCTGTACGTGATGACCGGGCGGACGTTCGGCGGCAGGGAGGCGGCCGCGATGGGGCTCGTCAACGCGAGCGTGCCGCTCGCCGAGCTCCGCACGGAGGTCGAGTCGCTCGCACGCGAGCTGCTGCAGAAGAACCCGATCGTGCTGCGCGCCGCGAAGCTCGGCTTCAAGCACTGCCGCTCGATGGACTGGAACCAGGCCGAGGACTACCTGTACGCCAAGCTCGAGCAGTCGCAGCTGCTGGACGCCGAGCGCGGCCGCGAACAGGGCCTGACGCAGTTCCTGGACGAGAAGCGGATCCGGCCGGGGCTCGAGGGGTACGTACGGTGATCGACGTCGAGCGCGTCGTCGCTATCGACGTGCACACGCACGCGGAGCGCTCGGCGCGCACGGGCGCGGACGGGCTCGGGCCGGAGCTGCGCGCCGCCGCCGCCGGCTACTTCGGCCACGAAGGTGGGCGGCCGACTGCGGCCGAGGTGGCGGCCTACTACCGCGAGCGCTCGATGGCCGCGGTCGTCTTCCCGGTCGACGCCGAGTCGGTGACCGGTCAGCCGCCGGTGCCGAACGAGGAGGTGGCGGAGGCGGCGGCGGCCAACCCGGACGTGCTGATCGCGTTCGCGAGCGTCGACCCTGCGCGCGGGCGGCGCGCGCTGCTCGAGGCGAGGCGGCTGATCGCCGACTACGGCGTGCGCGGCTTCAAGTTCCACCCCAACCTGCAGGGCTTCTTCCCCAACGACCGCTCCGTCTACCCCCTGTACGAGGAGATCGCCTCCGCCGGGCTGATCGCGCTCTTCCACACGGGGCACAGCGGCATCGGCTCGGGGCTTCCGGGCGGTGGCGGCATCCGCCTCAAGTACTCGAACCCGATGCACGTCGACGACGTCGCCGTCGACTTCCCGGAGATGCCGATCGTCCTCGCGCACCCGTCCTTTCCCTGGCAGGACGAGGCGATCTCGGTGGCGCTGCACAAGCAGCAGGTCTACATCGACCTCTCCGGCTGGTCGCCGAAGTACTTCCCGCCGCAGCTCGTCCGCTACGCGAACACGCTCCTGCGCGAGCGCGTCCTGTTCGGCTCGGACTACCCGCTGATCGCGCCCGAGCGCTGGCTCGCCGACTTCGCCGAGCTCGACGTCAAGCCGGAGGTGCGGCCGCTGATCCTGAAGGAGAACGCGGCGCGGCTGCTCGGGCTCGCGCGAGTGCCCTAATCTCGTCCGGTGCGCACGCAGGTCGGGATCGTCGGAGCGGGTCCGGCCGGCCTCGTCCTCGCGCGGCTCCTGCACCTGCACGGGATCGAGTCGGTGGTGCTCGAGTCGCGCAGCCGCGAGTACGTCGAGCAGCGGGTGCGCGCGGGAGTGCTCGAGCAGGGCACGGTCGACCTGCTCGACGCCGCGGGCGTGGGCGAGCGGATGCACCGGGAGGGGCTCGTGCACGGCGGCATCGAGCTCCGCTTCCAGGGCCGCAGGCACCGGATCGCGCTGGACGAGCTGACGGGCGGGCGGACGATCACCGTCTACGGCCAGCAGGAGGTGGTCAAGGATCTGATCGCCGCCCGGCTCGACGCCGGCCTGCCGACCCTGTTCGGGGCAGAGGCCGTGTCGCTCGGCCGGCTGACCTCCGACCGTCCCGTCATCCGCTTCCGGCGCGAGGGGCGCGAGGCCGAGCTCGAGTGCGACGTCGTCGCCGGCTGCGACGGCTTCCACGGCATCTGCCGCGACAGCGTCCGGGCGGGCGTCCTCACCGCCTACACCCGCGAGTACCCGTTCGCCTGGCTCGGCATCCTCGCCGCCGCCGCGCCCTCCCACGACGAGCTCATCTACGCCTACCACGAGCGCGGCTTCGCGCTGCACAGCATGCGCTCGCCGTCGCTCACCCGCCTGTACGTGCAGTGCGACCCGCACGACGAGCTGGCGGAGTGGTCGGACGCGCGGGTGTGGGAGGAGCTGCACCGGCGCTTGGAGACGGACGGCTGGACGCTCCGCGAAGGGCCGGTGCTGGAGAAGGGCATCACGCCGATGCGCAGCGTCGTGTGCGAGCCGATGCAGCACGGGCGGCTGTTCCTCGCCGGCGACGCCGCCCATATCGTGCCGCCGACCGGCGCGAAGGGCCTGAACCTCGCTGCCCACGACGTGAGCGTGCTCGCCGACGCGCTCGCCGTCTGGTACGGGAGCGGCGACGCGAGCGGCCTCGAGGCGTACTCCGCCACCTGCCTGCGCCGGGTCTGGCGTGCCGAGCACTTCTCCTGGTGGATGACCTCCATGCTGCACCGCTTCCCGGGCGACGACGGCTTCGGAGTGAAGCTGCAGCTGGCGCAGCTGGCCTACGTCGCAACCTCGGAGGCGGCCGCGAGGTCGCTGGCCGAGAACTACGTCGGCCTCGAGCGCGTCTGATCCGCGCGGTCGCGAAGCGGGCCGGGCGGCGGAGCGCACGTCCCCCCGATCGGCCGGCCGCGCGGCCCTGCATGCCCGGCCCGGCGATCGCCCGCTCGGCCCATGGCGCGGCGCCTGGGCGGTGTCGACACTCGGCGCATGCCTCGACCGAGCCGGCGCCGCTTCCCGCTCGCATGCTGCCCGCGCGCCGGTACCTGCCTCGTCGCCGTGCTGGCGCTCGCCGCTGCGGCGGCGACGTGGGCGAGCCTGGGCACGGCGTCGACCGGGACGCGCCGGCTGATCGTGCGCTTCCGCGGCCCGGGAGGCTGGCACGACTCCGTGCTCGTCGCGCTTCCGGCCTGGTACGGCCCGCACCGCGACCCGCCGCTCCCGCTCGTCGTCTCGCCGCACTCGCGCGGCCTCACTCCGTCGCGGTGGGCGCGGCGCTGGGGCGACCTTCCCGGCCGCTTCGGGCTGATCGTGCTCGACCCCGGCCTGCACGGTCGCGTCATCCCCAGGCGCTCGTGGGCGTGGCCGCCGGACATCGCCGAGCTGGCGAGGCTGCCCGAGCTCGTCCACCGGCGACTGCCCTGGCTGCGCTACGACCCGCACCGGGTGTACGCCGCCGGCGACAGCATGGGCGGGCAGGAGACGCTGATGCTCCTCGCCCGCCAGCCCGACCTGTTCGCCGCCGCCGTCGCGGCCGACCCGGTCACGAACCTGCTCCGCCGCTGGTATGAGTTCCCGCTCTCCGGCGAGAGCTGGCGCGAGCAGCAGGCGGCGACGCGGGAGGTGGGGGGGACGCCGCGGCAGGCGCGCTGGCTGTACGTGCGCCGCAGCCCGGTCTTCTTCGCCCGAACGATCGCCTTCGCCGGCGTGCCGCTAGAGCTGTGGTGGAACCCGCAGGACACGGTCGTCGTCGGCGAGAGCACGAAGCAGACCGGCTTCTTCTACCGCACCGTCGAGCGGCTCGACCCGCATGCCCCGGTCGTCGTCCGGCTCCACCACCACGTGCACGGCTGGGTGTTCAAGTTCGACCACGACCTGCCGGCGATGCTCCGCTTCCTGCTCGCGCACCGCCGCCACGGTCCGCCTCCGACCGGCTTCGCCTACACATCCTGGCTGCCGCGCGCCGCCGTCTGGGGCTGGCGTGTACAGGCGCTCGGCTCGGAGCGGCTGTTGTGGACGATCTCGCACGTGACGCGCCGCGGCCTCGTCAGCGACTCGCCGCGCACGCTCCTCGTGCGACCGCCGTTCCCGCTCGCGCGCGCGACGCTCGACGGCCGCCGCGATCGCGTCACGGCCGAGGGGGCGCTCGTGCCGCCTGGCCGGCACCGGCTGGCGCTCGTCCCGGTGGCGCTCCGGCGGCTGACGGCGCGACCGGCCCGGCGCGGACGAGGCTAGATGCCGGAGGGCACGTGTGCGACCGCTACCGGCGGAAGCTCGGCGGCGGCCGCCTGCGCCGCGTGCACCGCCTCCGCCTCGCGGAAGCGGCGGGCGACGACCTGCGTCCCGTTCGGGAGCGCGACCGCGGGCAGGCCGAGCAGGTTCACCCAGCCGATCGAGCGCATGCGGTCGAAGAGGTCGCGCGTCTCGTCGACCGAGAGGAAGTCGTCGAAGTCGAGCGGCGGCGTCGGCATGCCGGCGACCGGGGCGACGACGAGCGGGTGCGCCTCCATCCAGGTGGACGTCTGCTGGGCGATCGCCTTGCGCTCGACGTAGGCGGCGACCCAGCGATCGACCCTGTTCTCCGGCTGGAAGACGCCGCCGAAGAGCTTGTCGATGTGGTCTCGGTTCGAGTCGTTGAGGATCTCGCGCCAGGCAGGCATGGCTGCGAAGATCAGCTCCGGCCCGATCAGCTCGGCCCACAGCTCGGGCGCGCGCGTCCCGCCCGGGAAGCCGGCGTCGACGACCCGGTAGCCTGCCTGCTCGAGCGCGGCGCAGGTGCGGTCGAGCTCGCGCTCGACCTCCGGCGCCAGCACGGCGCCGGTGTGGCGGTCGAGCCGGGCGACGACGGGAGGGTCGGGCCGCAGCGGGCGCTCGGGCGGTGCCGGCACGGGCACGCTCACCGGGTCGCGCGGGTCGGCGCCGGCGAGCACGCGGAGCACCGTCCACAGGTCGCCGAGCGACCGCGCGAGCGGGCCGGGCGCCGACATGATGTCGGCAGTCGGCGGGTAGCCGGCCGGGTCGAGCGCCTGCACGTGCGGCACGCGGCCCGGCGTCGGTCGCAGACCGAAGATGCCGCAGAAGGTGGCCGGAACGCGGATCGAGCCGCCGTAGTCGGTGCCGAGCCCGATCGCCGCCATGCCCGCGGCGACGGCGGCCGCGTCTCCGCCGGACGATCCGCCTGCGCTCAGCCGCAGGTCGCGCGGGTTCCGCGTCGCGCCGTGCAGGCCGTTGACGGTGTTCCAGCGGATCGTGAAGTCCGGCTGGTTCGCCTTGCCGACGACGAGCGCGCCCGCAGCGACGAGGCGCTCGACGACGAGCGAGGAGCCGGGGGAGCGCCGGCCCGCGAGGGCCCTGACGCCCTCGTCGTGGGTCAGGCCCTCGACGTCGAAGTGGTCCTTGATCGAGACGGGGACGCCGTCGAGCGGAAGCCCCGAGCGGCGGTCGTGGTCGCGGTCCGCCGCGCCTGCCTCGCGCAGCACGTCCGCCCGGTTGCGGGCGGCCACGATCGCGTTCACGCGCGGATTCGTCTCCTCGAGCCGGTCGAGATGCGCCTCGGCAACCTCGCGCCTGCTCGCCTGGCGGGAGCGGACGAGCCGCACGAGCTGACAGGCGTCGAGCTCGTGCAGCGCGGTCACGATCGGCTATTCTCGCGCATCCTGCGCGCCGGCCGTCCACTCGCCGCCTGCTCGGCGTGAGCGCCGACCCGACCGTTCGCGACGCGGCGCTCGACGTCCTGCGCGAGCACGGGCTGACGACGATCTTCGCCAACCCGGGCTCGACCGAGATCGCCTTCCTCGCCGACCTGCCCGACGATCTCAGCTTCCTGCTCTGCCTGCACGAGGGCTCCGTCGTCGGCATGGCCACGGGCTACGCGATCGGTCGCGGCGAGCCGTCGCTTGTGCTCCTGCACACGACGGCCGGTCTCGGCAACGCCGTGGCGGCGCTCGCGACGGCGCGCGTGAACCGGGCGCCGCTCGTCGTCCTCGTCGGCCAGCAGGACCGGCGCCATCTCGCGTTCGAGCCCTTCCTGGCCGGGCGCCTGCACGGGCTGGCGGGCGACTACCCGGTGTGGATCGACCAGCCGGTGCGCCCGCAGGACGTGCCCGGCGCGATCGCGCGCGCCCGGTACGAGTCGCAGACGGGCCGGGGCCCTGCGATCGTGATCGTCCCGCAGGACGACTGGCTCGCGCCGGCGGGCGAGCAGCGCGAGCGGGCCGCGCCGGCCAGGCTCCTGCGGGCTCGCGGCACCGACCCGGCCGTGGTGGACGAGCTCGCCGGGCTCCTCGCCGCCGCAGCCTCGCCGGCGCTCGTGGTCGGCGCCCGCGCCGACGACCCCGAGACGTGGACGGCGCTCGTGGCGCTTGCCGAGCATCTGGCCGCGCCCGTCTGGCAGGAGTGCTTCGGTGCGCGGGCGGGCTTCCCGCACGACCACCCGCTGTTCGTCGGCCACCTGCCCGCCGGGCGCTCGCGCCTGCGCGAGACGCTGGCGCCGTTCGACCTCGTGCTCGTCGTCGGCGCGCCCGTCTTCCGCCAGTACGGCTACGAGCCGGGGCCGCTGGTGCAGGCAGGGACACGGGTCGCGCTCGTTACCGACGACCCGGCCGAGGCGCATCGAAGCCCCGCCGATCCGGCGGTGCTCGCCGACCCTGCCGCTCTCTGCCGCGCGCTCGCCCGGGCGCTGCCGCGCCGGGAGGCGGCGCCTCCAGCCGCGCCGCCCGCGCCGCCTCCCCCTCCTCCGCCGCTCGGGCCCGGCGAGCCGCTCCGCGCCGGGCACGTCCTCGCCGCGCTCGCCGAGCGGCTGCCGCCGGACACCGTGCTCGTCGAGGAGTGCCCGTCGAGCCGCCCGGAGCTGCACGCCCGCCTGCCGGCCCGCGCCAACCTGGGCTTCGTCAGCGCCGCCATGGGCGGACTCGGCTTCGCGCTCCCCGCCTCCGCCGGCCTCAAGCTCGCGCTGCCGGGCCGGCCCGTCGCCGCCGTCGTCGGCGACGGGGCCTCGCTCTACCAGATGCAGGCGCTGTGGAGCGCGGCGCGGTATCGCGCCGGCGTGCTCTACGTGGTGCTGGCGAACGGCGGCTACCGGGTCATGGACGAGCTCGCGGCCGAGCAGGGCGTCGCCGGCCCCTGGCCGGGCGTGGAGGTCGAGATCGCGGCGCTGGCGCGCGCTCTCGGCTGCCGGGCCGAGCGCGTGTCCGGGCCGGGCGAGCTCGCACGCGTCCTGGACGACGTCGTGCCCGGGCTCGCCGGCCGGGAAGAGCCGTTCCTGCTCGAGGCGGTGGTGGCGCCGGGCTCCGACCTCGGGCGCTGAGGCCTGGTGAGCAGGCGGGGCCCGAGCGAGCGGAGGAGGAACGGCGAGCCCGCGCCCCCGACAGCCCAGCGGCGAAGACGCGGCTGGGCACCTCGCCCGCGCCCGGGCCTCGAGCTCCAGCTCGCGCAGCGTGAACGGCCCGCACGCGCGCGCGACGACCGCTGCCGTGATCTTCACGCGCGCTCGGTGACGAGCCCGGCCGGGCAGGCGACGCCGGTGCCGCCCAGGCCGCAGTAGCCGTTCGGGTGCTTCGCCAGGTACTGCTGGTGATACGGCTCGGCGTAGAAGAAGTCGTCGCGGACGGCGATCTCGGTCGTGATCTCCCCGTAGCCCGCCTCCGCCAGCGACCGCCCGTACACGGCGCGGGAGCGCTCGGCGGCGGCGCGCTGCTCCTCGCCCGCGCAGTAGATGGCCGAGCGGTACTGCGTGCCGACGTCGTTTCCCTGCCGCATCCCCTGCGTCGGGTCGTGGTTCTGCCAGAAGAGGCGCAGCATGTCCTCGTAGCTCGCTGCGGCCGGGTCGAAGACGACGAGCACGACCTCCGCGTGCCCGGTCCGGCCGCTGCACACCTCCTCGTAGGTCGGGTTCGGCGTGTACCCGCCCGCATAGCCGACCGCGGTCGTGTACACGCCGGGCGCCTGCCAGAACACCCGCTCCGCGCCCCAGAAACAGCCCATGCCGAACACCGCCCGCTCGCAGCCCTGGGGGAACGGCGCACGGAGCGGCGTCCCGAGCACCTCGTGGCGCTCGGGCACGGGCATCGCATGGGGGCGTCCGGGCAACGCCTCGCCCGGCTCGACCAGCGCCGTCTTGTCGCGGAAGAGCCCGGCCATCGCGCGCAAGCGTAGCGGGCGGGGCCGCGGCGCGCAGCCCGGGAGCCTCGTCTCAGCTGGGGGCGGCCTCGTCTCCCGCCTGCTCGAGCACGCGCTGCGCAACGGCGAAGGCTGCGTTCGCCGCCGGCAGGCCGCAGTAGACGGCCGTGTGCAGCAGCACCTCTTTGATCTCGTCCGGCGCGAGCCCGTTGCGGAGCGCAGCACGCACGTGCAGCCCCAGCTCGTCCATGCGGTTGAGCGCCACGAGCGCCACGAGCGTCATGCAACTCCGCGTACGGCGGTCGAGCCCCGGCCGCGTCCAGATCTCGCCCCAGGCGTAGCGGGTGACCAGGTCCTGGAACTCGGCCGTGAACGCCGTCGTACGGGCGGCGGCGCGGTCGACGTGGTCGTCCCCGAGCACCTCGCGCCGGACGGCCATGCCGCGCTCGTAGAGCGAGCCGGTCACGGGCCGATGTCCGACAGGAGGAACTCGAGCACGGTCTGCGTGAACGCCTCCGGCTGCTCGACGTTCGCCATGTGGCGAACGCCGGGCAGGATGACGAGCTCCGAGTCGGGGATGCGGGAGACGAGCAGCCGGCTGTGGTCGGGCGGTGTCGAAGGATCGTCCTCGGCCGCGAGCACGAGCGCAGGCGTGCACAGGAGCGACAGCCGCGGCCGGTAGTCCCAGAAGCGGATCGCGTCGCAGCAGGCCGCGTAGCCCTCGCGCGGCGTCTCGAGCAGCATGCGGCGGAAGCGGTCGACGACCTCCGGATGCGACGCGTGGAAGCCGGGCGTGAACCAGCGCTCGAGCACCGACTCGGCGACGGCGCCCACGCCCTCTGCCCGCACGAGCGCGGCCCGCTCCTCCCAGATCTCACGCGGCCCGACGTAGGCGGAGGTGCAGCACAGGGCGAGACGGTCGAAGCGCTCCGGTTCCTCGGCGGCGGCCCAGATGCCGACCATGCCGCCGAGGGAGAGCCCGCAGAAGGCGACGACGTCGAGGCGGAGCGCGTCGAGCAGCTCGAACAGGTCGCGGGCGAGGTCCTCCATCGAGTACGGCCCGGGGGGCACCTGGGAGCGGCCGTGGCCGCGGGCGTCGTAGCGGAGCACGCGGAAGTGCTCGGTCAGCGCCTTCATCTGCGGCTCCCACATCTCGAGCGTGGTGCCGAGGGCGTTGGCGAGCACGAGCACGGGCGCGTCCTCGTCCTTGCGGCCGTCGAAACGGTGGCGGGGGATCACGTGCCTCCTCTCTCACTGTGGTAGAGGGCGAGCGCCCGGTCGACGAACGCTTCGGCCGAGCCGAGGTAGCCGGCCGGGTCGAAGGCGTCGTCGAGCCGGTCGGGAGCCAGGCGGTCGCTGACGCGGGGATCGGCGGCGAGCGCCTCGCGCAGCGGACGGCCGGAGCGGGCGGCGGCTTCCAGGATCGCCTGCGCCTCCGGTCGCCCGAGCTCGGCTGAGAGCAGGAACGAGAGCCGCTCGGCCATGACGGCTCCGTCCGTCAGCTCGAGGTTCGCCCGCATGCGCTCCTCGTCCACGTGCAGGCCCTCGAGCGAGCCGCGCACCGAGGCGAGCGCGCCCCCGGTCGAGGCGAGCACGTCGGAGAGCGACTGCCACTCCGCCTGCCAGGCGCCGGCGGCGCGCTCCAGCTCCTGGGCGAGCGCACCCGTAAGCACGCCGGCGGCTGCGTGCGCCCGCCGCCAGCAGGCGAGCGCGAGCACGGCGCCGACCGGGTTGCGCTTGTGCGGCATCGTCGACGAGCCGCCGCGGCCACCCTCGGCGGACTCGGCCAGCTCGCCGACCTCGGTTTGCGCGAGCAGGACGAGGTCGAGCGCGATCTTCGCCGCCGCGCCGGCGGTCAGGTCGAGCGCCGCGCCGAGGGTCCCCATCCGCACACGGTTCGCGTGCCAGGGGAGGACCGGCTCGACCAGGCCGAGCTCGGCCGCGTACAGGCGCAGCACCTCGGGCCCGCGCTCGCCGAGCGCGGCGAGCGTGCCGGCGGCGCCGCCCAGCTGCGCCGCGAGCCCGCCGCGAGCCGTGGCCAGGAGCCGCCGCGCCTCGAGGATCCCGACGAGCCAGCCGGCCGCCTTGAGCCCGAACGTGGACGGCACCGCCTGCTGCAGCAGCGTGCGCGCGGCGATCGGCGTCGAGCGGTGCCGCTCGGCCAGGGCGGCGCACGCGGCCGCGACGGCGTCGAGGTCGGCGCCGACGAGGCCGAGGGCGTTGCGGGCGACGAGCATCGCCGCCGTGTCGACGATGTCCTGCGTCGTTGCTCCCCAGTGGACGTAGCGGGCCGCCTCTTCGCCAACTGCGGAGCGGAGCGCGCGGACGAGCGGAACGACGGGCGCGGCCGAGTCCGCCCCATCGGCGCCGATCCGCGCGGGGTCGAAGGCATCCGCCGAGCAGGCGCGGGCGATCGCCTCTGCCGCCTGGGGGGGGATCACGCCGGCCTGCGCCTCGGCTGCGGCCAGCGCCCGCTCTGCGTCCAGCATCGCCTGCAGCCAGGCGCGGCCCGAGACCGCCTCGCGCAGGGGCGCGGGCGTGAACAGCGGCCCGAACAGCTCGTCACAGCGCAAAGAAGGCCGTCTGCCGGTCGCCCTGCAGGTGGATGTCGAAGCGGAGCGCGTCGCCGTCCGGGACGGCGACCAGCGTCGGCCGCTCCTCCGCGGGGACGAGCGCGAGCACAGGATCGACAGCGTTCGCCCCCTCCTCGTCGGGGAAGTACATGCGCGTGACCAGCCGCTTGAGCAGGCCGCGGGCGAAGACGGAGACCTCGACGTGCGGCGCCTGCATCCCGCCTCCCGGCGCCGGGACGGGGCCAGGCTTGACGGTGACGAGCTCGAACTCGCCGTCGCCGTCCGTGCCGCAGCGACCGAAGCCGGTGAAGCCCTCCTCCAGGGGGAGCTCCTCGCGGGCGTCGGCCGGGTGCGCGTAGCGGCCGTGCTCGTTCGCCTGCCAGATCTCCACCATCGCGTCCGGAACGGGATCGCCCGCGCCGTCGACGATGCGCCCGCGGATGCGGATCGCCCGCGGATGGTCGCGCGACACGACCTGCGGCCAGCGCTCGTTCGTCAGGCCGACGGCGAAGTAGGGCCCGACCGTCTGCGACGGCGTCCTGCCGCGCCCGCTCACGTCTCCATCGGCGTCGAGGCCGGGCCGCGCAGGACGATGTCCCAGGCGAAGCCGAGCGCCCACTCGGGCTCGGTCAGGTCGAGGTCGAAGCGGCTCACGAGCCGCTCGCGCGCCTTCGGGTCGCGCACCGACTGGAAGATCGGGTCGAACGCGAGGAGCGGGTCGCCGGGGAAGTACATCTGCGTCACGAGCCGCGAGCTGAAGGCGCGGCCGAAGAGCGAGAAGTGGATGTGCGCCGGTCGCCAGGCGTTCGGGTGGTTCCGCCACGGGTAGGAGCCGGGCTTGACGGTGACGAAGCGGTAGCGGCCCTCCCGGTCGGTGACGCAACGCCCGGCGCCGTGGAAGTTGGGGTCGAGGGGAGCCGGATGGCGGTCGACCTCGTGCGCGTAGCGACCGGCGGCGTTCGCCTGCCAGATCTCGACGAGCGTGTCCCGCACCGGACGTCCCGCCTCGTCGAGGACGCGTCCGGAGACGATGATGCGCTCCCCGAGCGGCTCGCCCGGCGCCTGCCGGGTGAGGTCGTGGTCGAGCTCGCCGACCGACTCGTGGCCGTACACCGGGCCGGTCAGCTCGGTCAGCGTCTCCGGCAGGGTGACGAGCGGCCGTGTCGGATGCCGCAGGCGCGTGCCGACGTAGTCCGGGTAGTCGTACGGGGGGTCGGGATCGAGCTCCCCGCGCGGGGCCGCCTCGCCGTGCGAGATCGTGCTCACCGCTCGGCTCCGTCCTCCCCGGCGGTGCGCAGGCTGCGCAGTGCCACCAGCTCCGCCTCGCTCGGAGGCGCCGTCTCGCGCAGGTCGTCCGCCACGCGCAGCGGCCATCCGGTCTGCGCCCGTGCCTCGTCCGCGGACACGCCCGGGTGGACGTGCGTGAGCACGAGCTCCTTCGTCTCCGGATCGGGCTCGAGCAGGCCGAGGTCGGTGACGACGACGGTCACTCCGCGGCCGGGCAGGCCGAGCCGCTCGCGGCTGCCCGGCCCGTCGCCGTAGCCGACGCTCGAGCGGAAGTCGAGCCGCTCGACGAAGGAGCGCAGGCTCTGGCGAAGGAGCACGTAGGTCTCGCGGCAGGACGCGGCGATCTCGGGCGCGCCACCCGCGCCCGGGAGCCGCACCGTCGGGCGGTCGTAGTCGCCGATCACGGTCGAGTTGAGGTTCGCGTGGCGGTCGATCTGCGCCGCGCCGAGGAAGCCGACGTCGATGCGCCCGCCCTGCAGCCAGTAGGCGAAGATCTCCGGCACGGAGACGACCGAGTCGGCCGTCTCCGCAAGCTCGCCGTCGCCGATCGACAGCGGCAGCACCCTCGGCTTCGCGCCGATCGTCCCGCTCTCGTAGACGAGGACGAGGTTGGGCGCGTGCGTGGCACGGGCGAGGTTGGCGGCCAGGCTGGGCAGGCCGATGCCGACGAAGCAGGTGGCGCCGTCCGCAAGCCGCCGCGCCGCGGCGATCGCCATCATCTCGTCGGAGGACCAGCCGGTCGTGCCGTTCGTCGTCGCGCCCGTCATGCGTAAGCCCGCTCGCGCAGGCTGCGATGGTACCCCTCCACATCCTCGACCTGGAGCACGTGCCGCTCGATCCAGGCTCGGAAGGCGTCGCGGTCGCGGCTGATCTCGTCCCACTCGCGGTAGAAGACGTTGTCGCGCGGGTAGTAGTCGTGCACGTACGAGGGGTGCGCGCCGCCGGGGGCGACGGAGACGGCGCCGATCACCCAGGAGGGAATGAGCACGGAGCCGGGCCGCGGCTCGAGCTCGGGCACGATCTCCTCGACCGTGACGAGCGACCGCTTCGACGCCAGCACGGCTTCCTTCTGCACGCCGGTGATGCCCCACATGAGCACGTTGCCGCGCATGTCGGCCTGCTGCGCGTGGATGATGCCGACGTCCGGGCGGATGGCGCGCACCGCTGCGAGCTCCTCGCCCGTAAACGGGCAGCGCACCCAGGCGAGCGAGCTCGTGTGCTCGGCGAGATCGGTGCCGGCGTAGCCGCGAAGGAGGCCGAAGGGGAGGTTGGCGGCGCCGGCTGCGTAGGCTGCGGCCATGCCTGCGTGCGAGTTCTCCTCGATCTCGAGCGGACCCGGCCACTGTCGCTCGACCGCGTCCCGGAAGCGGTGCAGCGAGCCGACGCCCGGGTTGCCGCCCCAGGAGAAGATCATCCGCTCGGCGCAGCCGGCTCCGATCAGCTGGTCGTAGACGACGTCGGGCGTCATCCGCACGAGCGTCAACCGACGGCGGCCCTGGCGGATGAGCTCGTGCGCGGCGGCGAACGGGATGAGGTGCGTGAAGCCCTCGAGGGCGACCGTGTCACCGTCGCCGACGAGGTGAGCGACCGCCTCGGACAGAGCGAGGACCTCCGCCATCGACGCCGGACGATACTTGGTGCGCAGGCGTCTCGGCAGTCGTCACAAGCAGCCGTGTCCCGGTCGTTCGCGACCGCGGCTCGGCCGGTAAGCTTCCCTCCGCGAAGCTCGCGCTGCGCCGACGTAGCTCAGCTGGTAGAGCACTTCACTCGTAATGAAGGGGTCCCCGGTTCGAGTCCGGGCGTCGGCTTCCCCTATCTAAGCCGTTTTCCCTGCAAGTAGGCCGCTTCCGGGAGAACGGGCTCCGTGTCAGGAGTGGTCACAAGTGCTCCCTCGTGATCACAAAACTGTGATCACACTGTGATCACGGAGGCGCCCCGGGCGGCGTCGTGAAGCTCGACCGCCGTGCGTGGAGCTCGAGCTCCGGGTGTGGAGCTCGACCGCCGTGCGTGGAGCTCGAGCTCGTGCGTGGAGCTCGAGCTCGTGCGTGGAGCTCGACGACCTGGACTCGACGACCTCGGGGGGCTCGACCGCCGTGCGTGGAGCTCGAGCTCGTGCGTGGCTCGAGCTCGGGCGTGGAGCTCGACGACCTGGACTCGACGACCTGGACTCGACGACCTCGGGGGGGCTCGACCGCCGTGCGTGGAGCTCGGGCGGCGGCGGCGTCGAGCTAGCTGGCGCGTCGGTCCCAGACGACCTGTGAGGATGGTAGTACGCGCCAGCCGCCGGCGGGGACGGGGGGCGGGGGCGGTGCGGCCGGAGGTTCCGGGTGCCGCGCGGGCGTGTGAGCGGGCGGGGAGGCGGCGGGAGTACGGCTCGGCTCTGACGCTCGCCGGGTCGCCGGCGCGGTCGCGGTCGTGAGCGGGTGGCGCCGGTCGCGCCAGTTGATGATCGTGCCGGGACTGACGCCGAGCCGGCGGGCGACGTCGCGGACGCCGACACCCTGTCGCAGCAGGAGCAGCGCCTCAAGCTTGGTCGCGGACGGGTAGGCCATGTTCAGAAACGAGAGTAGCGGGCGCGGGTGTTCAAAAACTGATCGTCCCTACGCGCGCGCGCGCGTAAGGGGATGCGCACGCAGAATTGAACACTGTTCAATTTGCAGTTAACCGTTGAAGTTTCTGTCAGTTTTCAGTGTTCGCTTTCTCTTCCGGTGGCGCCGGCGCTCGCCGTGGTAGCGGGGGACGGTCGCGGTCGGCTCGTGGCAGCCGGTAGTAGCCGCCGGCGGGCGGGAGCGGCGCGACGTCGCGGATGGCGACGCCGAGCTGCTCTTCGACCCGGGCGAGCAACCCGCCGGGGACGCGACGGCGGAGGCTGCCGGCGCGGTTCGTGTGCGCGTCGAGACCGTACGCGTGCCGCATCCGTGTGACCGCGGACGGGTGCACGTGCAGGCGGGCGGCGACGGTCGCGTCCGGGCGTCCAGGGTGGCGGAGGAGCTCGCTCAGCACCCGGGCGGTCGTGTCCGGGCGGTCACTCACGGGCGGGGGCGGCCCGCACGGCCCGGCGGCCTGCCGGGCGTGGCGGGGCGATCGTGCGGGCGAGCACGCGCTGCTCGGCGTCCAGGAACAGGAGCTCGTGCGCGTCGGCGTCCAGCCGCAGCACGCTGCGTTCGATCAGCCGGCGCGGGATCCCCGAGGAGATGTCGGCGAGCCGGTCGAGATCGGAACCGTCCCCGGTCCGCCACAGGAACAGGAACCGGCTCTGCGAGTAGGCGAGACGGGGGACGTGCGCTGGCCGTTGCGCGCAGGCGACGAGCGAGACTCCTTGCGTCCGCCCCTGAAACCAGACGGACTCGAGCTCGCGGGCGAGCCCGAGATTACGGCAGAACCAGAGCGTTTCGTCGATGACGGTCGTCCAGCCGCCGGTCTTGTCGATCCAGTCGAGCGCGTTTCGCATCGCGCCCGCCTGCAGCTTCCGGCGCGCTTCCAGCCCTTCACCGGAGCGGGCCGGCCAGTAGACGACGTGGCTGGTGAGCGGCCGCCACCGGCCGCGGTGCTCCGCGAACCTGATCTCGCGCAACGAACCGACGATCCGCCAGCCGGCCGCCGGCAGCCGCTCGAGCAGCGGGTCGCGGCGTTTCGTCGCCAGCAGGAGCGCGTAGCCGGTCATGTCGGCCAGCTCGAGCGCCGCGTGCGTCTTGCCCGACCCGGTCGGGCCGATCAGGGTCACGTGGTCGCCCGGCCGCCACTCCTGCTCGAGATGGTCGGCCACGTTCTCCCACTCGGCCGCGGGCACGACCAGCCGGCCGCGCGCCATCGCCTAGTCGCGCTCGAGCGCGACGACGCGGGTGACGCGGCCGTGCCGGTCGCGCACGGCCCGGCCGATCACGCGCCCGTCCAGCACGACCTCGTCTCCGTCCAGGACGTCCAGTTCGCGCAAGCTTAGGTACCGCTCACCCTCGAGCTGGACGGGAAGCCGAACGCGCTCCCGCACCTTGCGGGAGCGCTTCGCTGGCTGCTTCCGCCGGCTCGCACCCTCGTCCTCGTCCTCGAGCTCGTCCTCGAGCTCGAGCCCGGCGGCCGCGTCCAGCAGCCGGCTCTCGACCCGTTCGGCGATCTCGTCGCAGCGGCGCCGCCAGCAGGCGGCCTCCTCGGCCCGGCGCGCCTCGTCGGCGGCGCTGATCGCGTCGAGCACGTCGCCGACCGTGGCCGGGTCGTCGCGGCGCGCCTCGAGGCCGGCCACCTTCTTCAGACGAGCGTTCTCGCCGCGCAGACGAGCGACCTCGGCCTCGAGCGCGTCCAGCCGAGCCGAGCTCGGATGCTCCCTCGGCACCGTCGCCACCGCGGCGCGCTCGGCGGGCTCGCCGCCGTCCTCCTCTTCCTCTTCCTCGTCGTTCGAGTTCGTCTCGCCGCGGGCGGCGGCGATGCGGGCGAGGCCGTGCTCGGTCTCCTCGAGCCGCTCGTCAGTGTCTTCGTCACGCGCCATTGTTGGCCTCCTTTTCGATCATCAATGACGCGGGCGAGCGTACGCCGCGACTCGCTCCCCCGACCGGAATTGATGTCACTTCCGCGACGTCATCGCAGCCGGCTGCTATTCAATGTTGAAAATCATCGGAAGCAACACTGGAGGTTAGAAATGGGCAACATCCTGAACTTCGGCCGACGGGCGTACGGACGGGGCCTTCCGCTCGTCCTCTACGACGTCGAGACGGCCAGCTACACGGTCGCGACCGGCCGCGGGCGCTGGCTCGAGATCCAGTCGGCGGGCACGGTCTCGGCCGCGCTGCGCGAGCTCGCCGACGCGATCGACGCCCGGATCGGATCGGGTGCGCAGGGGAAGCCGTAGCCCGGCAACCCGGCCCGGCCACCGGGCCGGCCGGCCGGCGGCGACGAGAGGACGCCGCTTCCCGCCCGAACCGCTGACAGTGGACGAAGTCGAACGCCTGAAAGCCGCCGCCGGTCGGCGGGCGCCGACCGGGATCCGCAACCGGGCGCTAGTTGACCTTCTCGCCCGCACCGGCCTGCGCGTGTCCGAGGCGCTCGCCCTCCGTCCCGTTGACATCAACCTCGAGCGGGCCGAAGTCACGGTCCTGCACGGGAAAGGCGACCGCCATCGCGTGTGCGGCATCCTCGGCGGGCCGCCGGCCGAGCTCGAACTGTGGCTCGAGGCGCGCCGGCGGCTCGGCCTCGCCCGGGCCCCGACCGTCTTCTGCACGCTCCAGGGCCGGCCGCTCTACGCCAGCTACGTCCGCGCGCTGCTCCCCCGGCTTGCCCGCCGCGCCGGGATCGCCAAGCGCGTGCACCCGCACGGACTCCGGCACTCGCACGCGACCGAGCTCGTCCGCCGCGGCGTCCCGCTGCACATGATCCAAGCGCAGCTCGGACACGCGAACATCGCCGGGACGTCGCGGTACATCGCCCGGATCGCGCCCGCCGAGCTCGTCGCCACCCTCGCCCGGATCGACTGGCGCGGCGAACACGCCGCGGGCGGAGGCGGCCGCCGGTCGGAAGCGGCCTGACCGCTGGGCGCGGGCGACGGCGGTCTGAACAGCACGCGCCCCACTGTTCTAGCGCATCGACATGTGCACATAGAGGGGACGGGAATCAACCGTCCGAACCGTCCGACCGTCCGAAATGCCTCTATGTGCAGGGAGTTTGTCTCGGACGGTCGAGCGTTCGACCGTCCGACGACCGTCCGACGACCGTCCGAACCGTCCGAACATCGTCCGACGATGTATCGCTCAACCAAGCGGTTTCGGGGCGTGTTCGGACGGTCGGACGGTTCGGACGGTTGATTCCCGTCCCCTCTATGTGCACATGTCGATGCGCTAGAACAGGGGGGGCGCCGCGCCGTCAGGCGTCCGCGGCGGAGGCCGGAGGAGAGCCCACCACGGCGATGCGGGCTCGCACAGGTAGTCGATCGTCGCCCGGACGAGAAGGTCCTCGCGCGCGCGCGCGTAGAGGACATAGACCTGTCGTAGCGCCCTGCAGATACGCTCGTCCGGCGCCGCCTCCAGCTTGGCCGGCACGTCAGCGAGCCAGCGGGCCTCCTCGGGTACGTCCGGATCGCCCGCGAGCGCGCGGGCTCGCACCGCCCGGTACAGGCTCACGCTCGGGCGGTGTTCCTCCGTCTCCGGGTCGAAGACGGAGACGGCTCCGACGTCCCCGCCGATCCTGCGCAGATCGCGGGCGATGCGCTCGGCGGGGACGGGCGCTTTCCGTTTCGCGGTCGCCGCCGCCCGCTCCCGCTCGAGCACTCGGGCCGCCCGGCGGCGGAACGATGCCGCGACCTTCGCGTGCTCGAGCTCCCACCCGGCTGCGTACAGCCGGACGCGGGCCTCGTCGAGGCTGCGCACGCCGCCTGCCAGCAGCCGGGCACAGGCGGCCGCCTGCTCGACCTCCTCCTCCGGGATCGCGTCAGTCGGGACGAAGCCGCGGGTTCGGCCTGCCGGGCGCGGGATCAACCCCGCCCTGCGCCAGCGGGCGAGCTTGGTCGGGCTCACGTTGAGCCCGAACTCGGTGAGCCGACGGAGCAGGGCCGCGTCCCGTGAACTCAGAAATCCACTCACAGAGCGGATTTTATGCCCTCGCGAAACAGCGCGCAGACGGAGGGCGGGAGCCGGCAACCTGCCGCCATGCAACCGAGGGGAAACCGCCGCGTCCGGCTGCGCGTCGGAGTCGCCCCGGAGCGCCTCGCCGCGCTCCGCCGCATCGCCCAGGCCGAGGACCTTCCGGTCGCCGCCGTCGCGCGTCGTGCGATCACTGAATACCTCGCCAGGCAGGAACAGCGCCCGGGGGCGGCACGGTGACGGTGGCGGAGGGCGCCGGTGGCGCCCCCCCCACTCGCGATGCGGCTCTAAGTGTAGCCCTGCTCCTCCGCCGGTACGTTGCTCTCGGCTGGGCGCTCGTGCCGGCGGTCGGCAAACGCCCCGCACGGCGCGGCTGGCAGCACGCCGCGCCGGGCGGCGATCCGAACGCGCTCGCCGCCGAGCTCGGCAGCGGGCATAACCTCGCCGTCGTCCTCGGCCCCTCGAACCTCGCCGTTCTGGAGGCGGATACGGACGAGGCCGAACGCGAGCTCCTGGGGCTGCTCGGTGGCGACCTTCCGGAGACGCCTGCGCTGCGCACGGGCCGGGGGTTCCCCCATGTTTACTTCGCCGCCACAGATGGCCTCCGCCGGCGCGCCCGGGCGGGGCTCGAGCTCCGCGCGGGCGCGAGTCTCTGCCTCGTCCCCCCGAGTCGCCATCCCGAGACGGGGGCGGCTTACGCGTGGCTCCCCGGCCATGAGCCGTGGCACATCCCGCCCGCGCCGCTCCCTGAGGCTGTTGTCAGCTACTTCCGCGCACCACCGCCCGGCGGCGGCGGCGGCGACGGCGGCGGCGACGGCGGCGGCGACGGCGACGGCGCCGGCGACGGCATCATCCCCGAGGGCCGCCGGCACGACGTCTTGACCAGCCTCGCCGGGGCCATGCGGCGGCGCGGCCTTCGTCCGTCCGAGATCGCGCCCGCGCTCGCCGCGGTCAACGCCGGCCGCTGCTCGCCGCCGCTTCCCGCCGACGAGGTCGAGGCGATCGCCGTCTCGATGGCGCACTACACACCCGGTCGCCCCGCCGGCCGTCGCCGGACATCGGCCGCCGACGAGCTCGTCGAGCTCGCGCGTGCTCGGTTCGAGCTGCACGCCTCGCCGGCGGGCGAGGCGTTCGCCGTGCCGCGCGACGGCCCGCGGGTCGCGCGCCTCCTCCGGGGCGGCCGCCCGTCGCTGCGCGCCGAGCTGGCGGCCGCCTACGCGGACGCACACGGCCGCGTGCCGTCCGCAGCAGCGCTGGCGGACTCGCTTCTCGTCCTCGAAGGCGAGGCGCAGGCCGGGGCGGCGCGCGAACTCCATCTTCGAATTGCGCGTCCGGAGCCGCAGCAGGTTGTGCTCGATCTCGGTGATACCAGCGGCCGGGTAGTCCTCGTCGAGCCGGCCGGCTGGCGCATCGCCGAACGGTCTGCGGTCCTGTTTCGGCGCACCGAGCTGACGGCGGCGTTGCCTGAACCGACCCGCGGCGGATCCCTAGACCGGCTGCGCAACGTGCTTAACGTCGAGCAAGAGGCGTGGCCGGCGGTGCTCGCCTACCTCATCACAGCCCTGCTCGCCGACATTCCGCACCCTGTCCTCCTTCTGACCGGCGTCCAGGGGGCCGGCAAGTCCACCGCGGCACGCGTCCTCGCGGACCTGCTCGACCCCTCGCCCGCCCCGCTACGAGCCGCGCCGCGCGACGTAACGGATTGGTGCGTCGCGGCCGCCGGCTCGTACATCGTTGCGCTCGACAACGTGTCGTCGGTCGAGCCGTGGCTCAGCGACGCCATCTGCCGGGCCTCGACCGGCGACGGGCTTGTCAGACGTGCACTGTATACCGACAGCGCCCTATCGGTGGTCAGCTTCCGTCGCATCGTCGTCTTATCGTCGATCGACCCCGGAGCTCTCCGCGGCGACCTGGCCGACCGCCTGCTCGCGATCGAGCTCGAGGAGCTTCCGCCAGAACGGCGGCGCACGGAGGCAGAGATCCTGGGCGACTTCGAAGCGGCGCGCCCGGCGGTCCTCGGCGCGCTTCTCGACCTCCTTGGCGATGTGCTGCGCGTCCTCCCGGAAGTCCGCCCGAGCCGGCTCGCGCGGATGGCCGACGCGAACCGCGTGTTCGCCGCCGTGGACCGCGCCCTGGGCCTCGCGCCCGAAGCCGGCGCGGCGGCCTACGCGACGGCGGCCGCGGGGGGGCTCGCGGCCGAGGTCGTCGAGTCCGACCCGGTCGCCGACGCCGTCCGTCGGTTCGTCGAGCGGCGCGGCGGGTGGACGGGTACCGCCGCCGAGCTCCTCGGCGAGCTCACGCCAGAGCGCGCGCCGCGCGCGTGGCCGGCGACGCCGCGCGCGCTCAGCGGCCGGCTCAGGCGGGCGGCGGTCGCGCTACGCGCCGTCGGCGTCGAAATCGAATGGGCTCGCGAGCCCACCCGCGGGCGCGCCCGGCGCATCGTTGTTCGCCGCGCCGAGGAGCACACTCGCTGATGGGCGCCGGATCGCGGCGGAAGGGGGTCCGCGGCGAGGCGGAAGTTGCCGCGGCGCTGCGCGCCGCCAAGTTGACCGTGCGCAGCCTGGAGGCGGCGGGCGACCATCTCGCGCTCGCCGCGGGCGGGCTTGTTCTGCACGTTGAAGTGAAGCGCGCCGAGCGCGCCCGGCCGGTCGAGTGGTCGCGGCAGGCGGAGGCGGAGGCGCCGCCCGGCACCGTCCCGATCGTTGTCTGGCGTCCGTCGCGGGAACCGTGGCGGGCGACGCTGCTGCTCGACGACCTGCTCGCGCTCGTCCGTGCCGCGGACGAGCCCTGGAAGCCCATCGTCCTGCGTCGTGCCGCGGTGTGCGCGCGCTGCGGGCGCCTGCTGCCCGCGGGAAGCGGGGCGGTGTGGCACGCGAGGACGGGGGCCGTCGTCCACGTGGACTGCGAGCCCGAGGCGTCGGCGGCGTGACTCGCGAGGAGCGCCTGCTCGTGCTGGCGGTCGCCGCCTACCGGCGCTCGCACGGTGTCGGCCCGGCCTGGCGCGCGGTCGGCCGGGTGTTCGGGTGGTCACACCGCGAGCTCGAGGAGCGGCTGTTCGCCGCCCGCCGGGCCGGTCTGGTCACGTTCGACCGCCGGCCAGGCTCGCTGGATGTGCCGGCGGCGGTGTTGCGGCGGGCGCTCGCCGAGCAGCGGGCGGAGCGGGCGGGCGGCCGGGAGGGGGCGGGCCCGTGACGGCCGCGCCCGCCCGAAGGGAGGTGGTCCACTTGCCGGCGTCGGCCGCGGCCGCCCCCTCCCGACCGCCCACCTGTCCCGCCTGCGGGCGGCCGTTCCCGGACGCGGCCGAGCCGGGCCTCGGCCGGCTGCTGCTCGCCGAGCTCGAGCGGGCGCCAGGCGCGAGCGGCTCCGAGCTCGCGCGCCGGGTCGGCCGCCGCAAGCAGGATGTGCTGCGCGAGCTCGACCGGCTGCGGCGTGCCGGCCTCGCCGAGCGCGAGCTCGGCCGCCGCGGCTTCCGCTGGCGGCTCGCAGGAACTACCCGGGAACCGGAGCCGTCCGCGGCCGGCGTTGCCTACGCCCCGGCGGTCGTCGAGCTGGTCGTACAGCTTCTGCTCGCGCCGTTCTGCGGCCCGCCGCGCGGGCGCCTGCTGGCGCTTCTCGCGCTGGCGGCGTACCTGGCGGCGCTGGTCGCCGCCGTGCTCGAGGAAGGCGGCCGATGAGCCCGCAAGCCGCAAACTCGCTAGAGCAAGCAGCGCCAGCGTGCAAAACGGGCGCGCAGGAGGCGCTCTCCGACCCGCCGGGCGTCGAGCGCGGCCTCCAGGCCGTCCCTGGAGCAGATCATGTTGACGCCGCGCCGGCGCACGTGCGTGCCGTCCGCGCGCTCGCCTGGCGCGGCCCGGTTCCGGTTCCGCCGCCGCCGGAGACGTGCGCGGCCCGCGGCTGCGACCGGCCCGTCGAGTTCAGGGTCAGGCTCCGGCCGCCGGCGAGGCGGCGCGGCCCGCTCGGCTTCTGCCGGGCGCACGCGCTTGTCCTTAACCGGCTCGGACTGACGCGGGATGTGCGTTGAGCCGGCCGGTGTCGCCATCTTCGTCTGCGTTCCGGGCGGCGGCCGCGTTCGGGTATGCGAAGTTCACGGCTTGCGCGAGTTGCGGGCGGCTCGTCTACTGCGCGAGGGCGCCGCGCTCGCGCCGCTTCCTGTGCCCGGAGTGTTTCCCGCCTCCCCGGGAGAGAAGGCGGCGCCGGCCGTGAGCCGTTGTGCTCGCTGCCGGCGCCCGTTCGAGCCCGCCCGGACCGGGCGGCGGCGGCGGTTCTGCTCGGACGCCTGCCGGAGGGCTGCCTACCGTGCCCGGCGCGCCCGGCGGGCGGCGTTCTACGCGAGAACGGGAGGGGACGAGTGGGCGACGCCGCCAGGGCTGGTCGCCGAGCTCGAGGCGGAGTTCGGATGCTTCGAGCTCGACCCGTGTGCCACGCGGGAGACGGCGAAGGCGCCCTGCTTCTACACGCGGGCCGACGACGGGCTCGCCCGGCCGTGGGCCGGCCGCGTGTTCTGCAACCCGCCGTATTCGGAGGCCGGGCGTTGGCTGGCGCGCGCCTGGCTCGCCTCGGTCGCCGAGGGCGTGCTCGCGGTCGTGCTCGTCCCGGCCCGCACCGGCTCGCGCTGGTGGCACGAGTGGGCGCTACGCGGCGAGGTTCGCTTCCTCCGTGGTCGGCTACGGTTCGGGGACGGCCGCGGGCCGGCGCCGTTCCCGTCCGCGCTTGTCGTGTTTCGTCCCGCGTTTCGTACCCGCGACGGGCGGGACGAAAGACGGGACGAAAGGCGGGGGGGGCGGGCGGCGTGAGCCGGCTGCTGACGCTGGCGGAGACGGCGGAGCGGCTCGGCTGCTCGCTTCCGACCGTCCGCAGGCGCGTGCGCTCCGGCGAGCTTCCCGTCTTCCGCGACGGCCGGCTTGTGCGCGTCGCCGAGCGCGATCTCGAGCGGTACGTGGCCGAGCGGACGCTCGCGCCGGCCGCCCCGCCGCCCGTGCCGCGCGCCCGCCGGGGCGGGTTCAGCCTGCGCCCGGGCGAGCGACTGTGGAACCTCGCCGACCCCCCGCTCGAGGCTTGATCTCGAGCGGGTGACGATCAATGATCGGGTCTCACGGCCAAGGAGGAACGCTGATGAGGGGACGTTTCCACGGCGGGCACGGGCTCGCGGTCGGGTTCGTCGCCGGCATCGCCGCCGCCGAATACCGGATGTGGCTTCTGCTCGCGCTCGCCTTCCTGCTCGGCGCCGCGTTCGCGCTCGCCGTCGAACGCGTCAACCGGCTCGTCCGCTGGCTTGACCGGAGCATCTCGCCGCTGACCATGCGCCAGTGGCGGGCGCTCCGCCGCCGCGTGGACACGCTCCGCCCCGACGACACGCTCCCCTTCTAGAAGGGCGTGTCCCGACCACCCGCCCGCCGCCGTTCGCTTCTCCCAGTGCCGGCGCGGCGGCGGGCGGCACGGGGCGTGGTCGAACAGCACTCGCGAACGTGCAGGCTCTCCCGCCGGTCCGGCCGGCGGTGCACGTGCACGCCCGGCTACGTCGCCCGCGTCCAGCACGCCGGCCGCGCGTACACGGCCACGTTCGCCACGCTCGCCGAGGCGGTCGCCTGGCGGGAGACGACCCGCCGGCGGCTGCGCGCCGGCCGGCTTCCCGACCGGCCGGGCCGGTCGGCCACCGTCGGGGAGCTCGCCTGCTGCTTCCTCGCCCGCGCCCGGGACGGGCAGGCGCTCACCCGCTCGCGCCGGCGCTACTCGCAGGCGACGCTCGACCTGTACGAACGCGACCTGCGCCTGTACGTGCTCGCCGCCCGCGACGAGCGCTCCGGGCTCGCGTTCGCCGATCTTCCCGCCGGTTGTGTGAGCTCGCGCACCGTCCAGGCGCTCGTCGATCGGTTGACCGTCGAGGCCGGCGGCGCGGTCGCCCGCCACGCCGCCGCCGCGCTCTCCGCCGTGCTCCGCGACGGCTATGTGCGCGGTCTCGTCGATCAGCCTCCGCCGCGGGTGATCCTCCCGCCGCCGCCTGCGGCGCGGACGCGCACGCTGACACCCGCGGACGCGGACGAGCTGCTCGCCGCCGCCGGTCGCGACGACGCCGCTCGCGGCCGGTCGCTCGTCGCCCCGCTCGTTGCGCTGCTCGCCGGGACCGGCTGCCGGATCGGGGAGGCGCTCGGGCTCGACTGGGGGCCGGGCGGGCTCGACCTGGACGCCGACCCGCCGGTCGCCCGTATCCGCCGGGAGACGACGAAGACGGACGCCGGCGCCCGCGAGATCGTGCTCGACCGGGAGACGGCCGCGCTTCTTCGCCGCCACCGGCTCGCCAGCGGCCGGCCGGCCGACGGAACGCCCGTGTTCTGCGATGAGCGCGGGCGCCGGCTCGCCCGGTCGGGCCGTGTCCGCTTCGGCCTCCGGCGGGCGGCGGCCGCGGCCGGCCTGCCTGGCGTCACGCCGCACGTGCTCCGGCACGCGCACGCAACCTGGCTTGCGCTCAGCCCCACCGTCCCCGACGCGGCCGCCGCCCGCCGGCTCGGGCACGCCGACGCCGGCTTCTACCAGCGCCGCTACGTGCACGCCGGCGACGCCGACCAGACGGCCGTCGTCGAGGCGCTCGCCGCCTACCGGGCGAGCCACCGGTGCCCCGCCTGAGCGCAAAACCGTGATCACGCCGTGATCACGGCCCGCGGCGCGGACGGAAAACCCGCCGGTTTGCAGGGCGAAATCCAAGAGCACGGCGGGTCTCGTAATGAAGGGGTCCCCGGTTCGAGTCCGGGCGTCGGCTTCCCCGACGTCGTTCGGCGGCGCGCGGCGGCTCGCGCCGGGAGCGGGCGGAGCGCGCGGGTGCTCCGCCCGCCTCTCGCCGCCTGCAGCCGGGCTCACTCGACCCCGTGCTCGGTGAGCCGGGCGCTGGAAATTACTGCTCCACGGGGGGTCGCTGCTCGCGAGGGTGCGTCATACTTCGCCCCTCACCCACGACGTGACAGGGGGAACGATGGCTGAAGCGACGGCGGCGGCGAAACCCTGGTCGCCGCACTACACGAACCCCGAGACCGTCGACGTGCAGGGCCTCGAGGTCGCGTACCGGCGCAAGGGCGCCGGGCCGGCGACCGTCTTCCTGCACGGGGCCGGCGCGACGAGGATGTGGCTTCCGCTCTACGAGATGCTGTCCGAGAAGGTCGACCTGATCGCACCCGAGCATCCCGGCTTCGGCGACACGCCGAGCCCGGACTGGCTCGCCGGTTTCGACGATCTCGTGCTCCACTACCGCGCCTTCCTCGACACGCTCGGGCTCGAGCGCGTGCACCTGATCGGCTTCAGCCTCGGCGGCTGGATCGCCGGCGACTTCGCGATCTTCTACCCGGACCGCGTCAAGACCCTGACGCTGATCGCCCCCGCCGGGCTGCGCGTCCCGGAAGCGCCGATGACCGACTTCCTGCGCATGCCCCCCGAGCAGATCGCGGACATCCTCTTCAACGGCAGAGCCGGGGACTACCTCGACTACCTGCCTGACCCGCACGACCTGGACGCGGCCATCCGCGGCTACGGGGAGGCGGCGACATTCGCCCGGCTCGCCTGGAACCCGCGCTACGACGTCAAGCTCGAGCACCGCCTGCCGCGGGTGACGACGCCGGCGCTCGTGATCGAGCCAGACGACGACCGGCTCGTCCCGAACGCGCACCCGAGGCGCTGGGCGGAGCTGCTCCCGAACGCGCGGCTCGAGCGGGTGAGCGGCGACGAGCATCCGACCGGCCATGGCCTCGTCATCCAGGAGCCCCGCAAGCTGGCCGACGCGATCCTTCGCTTCGTCGAGGAGGCCGAACGATGAGACGGCTCGAGTTCTACGCCATCAACTTCATGCCCTATCCCTACATCCCGCCGGGGGACGAGATCGAGTCGAGCTGGGTCGTCCTCTCGAACAGGTACTACGACCCGCAGATCGGGCACAAGCTGTACGAGGACTACCTGGAGATCAACATCGCCGCGGAGAGGTTCGGCTTCGACGGCATCCTCACGAACGAGCACCACCAGACGGCCTACGGCAACATGCCCAACCCGAACCTGCCCGCCGCCTGGGTCGCCGCCCACACCGAGCGGATCCGCATCGGCGTGATGGGCAACATCCTCAACGCGCACGCGACGCCGCTCCGTACCGCCGAGGACATCGCCATGCTCGACGTCATGTCCGGCGGCCGGGTGATCTCCGGCTTCGTCCTCGGCACCGGCATGGAGTACCACTCGTACGGGATGAACCCGGTGACCGCCCGCGAGCGCTTCTGGGAGGCGCACGACGTGATCATCAAGTCGTGGACCGAGCCGGGGCCGTTCGAGTGGCAGGGAAAGCACTTCCACATCCCCTACGTCAACCCGTGGCCGCGCCCCTTGCAGCAGCCGCACCCGCCCGTGTGGCTGCCCGGCGCGGCGTCGCTCGAGACGATCGAGGCGGCGGCGAAGCACCGCTACACGTTCATGCAGGTGTTCTCGCCCCGGGCTGCGCTCGCGAAGGCGGCGAAGGGCTACTACGAGGCGGCCGAGAAGTTCGGCTACAAGGCCGACCCGAAGCAGGTCGCGGGCACCGTCCAGCTGTACGTGGCCGAGACCGACAAGCAGGCGCGCAGGGAGGCGGAGCCGCACATCATGTGGTACTTCCGCAACGGCCTGAAGACGCCGGTCTACCACCTGACGCCGCCCGGCTACATGTCGAAGCGCTCGCTCGAGCACGTGCTGACAAGCGGCTCTCACGGCGCGACGAACATGTGGGAGATGACGTGGGACCAGCTGGTCGCCGAGAAGTGGATCGTCGTCGGCTCGCCCGAGACGGTGATCGAGTCGCTCGAGGAGTTCACCGACGAGCTCGGCGCCGGTCGGCTCGTGTTCAGCTGCGAGCTCGGCACGATGCCGAAGTGGATGGCGCTGAAGAACATGGAGATCATCTCGGAGCAGGTGATCCCACACTTCCGCGCCGAGGACGGAAAGCCGGTGTGGGCTCGCGAGGAGCGAGTCGCTCCGCTGACGCGGAGCGAGCTGGCCGCCCAGCACGCAAGACCACCGGCCCCGCTCGTGCGCATGGACGGCGTCGGCACGATCGACCCGACTCTCGCGCATATCCCGGAGCTCGTCGACGAGGCTGCGGCGAGCGGCGACGGCCGCGTCCCGGCGCCCGCGGAGTCCGGAACGGCCGGGTAGCGAGCCCGGCGGCCGCAGGCCGGCGCGCGTCTTTCGCCCGCTACCTCGCCTTGAGACGCCCGAGCTGCGACGAGCGCGTCCGCTCCGACGGAGCGCGCGTCCAGGCGCACCGCCGGCTACGGCTGATCGCTCGCGTGGTCGCGGCTCCAGCGCTCCATCTCGACGATCACGCTCTCGAGCGCGAGCCCGGCCGGAGTGAGGGCGTACTCGACCCGCGGCGGGATCTCAGCGTGCTGGGTGCGCGTCACGATGCCAGCCGCTTCGAGCTCGTTCAGGCGCCGCTTGAGCATCTTGTCGCTCACTCCGGTCACGGCTCCGAGGAGCACGGAGAACCGGCGTGGCCCGTCGAGAAGCGCCCAGACGATCTGCGCCGTCCACTTGCGCCCGAGCAGCTCGAAGCAGGCGTGACCGGGGCAGCTAGCGTCCATTACCGACTAAAGTACGGCTTCTGTAATGTGTTCGGTAAGCAACCGAATGGAAGGAGCCAGGAATGGGCGAGTTGCTTCTCACAGGACGCATCCTCTTCGTCGTCCTCTTCATTTTCTGGCGCTTCGCACGTTTCCGTGGGTTGATGTGAGCGGCTGAGCTAGAGCGCACGCCGCTCCCTCTCTACGTTTCCGGCTGTTCGGAGGTCGGATCGGAGAGGAGGGGAACGGCGTGCGCGGGGTGAGAGTATGGGCTGGGCTGGTGGGTGTCGAGCGGACGGTGGTCGAGGACGTCTCGTTCGACGAGGGTGCGCTCGTTGTCGCGGTGCGCCCGGGCTGGCGGGAGCGGCGCCGCTGCGGCGTCTGTCGGCGGCGCTGTCCCGGCTACGACGAGGGCGAGGGCAGGCGGCGCTGGCGGGCGCTCGATCTGGGGACGACCCGCTGCTACCTGGAGGCGGAAGCGCCCCGCGTCCGCTGCCCTCAGCACGGGGTGGTCGTGGCCGCCGTCCCGTGGGCGCGGCACGACTCGCGCTTCATGAGTTCGACGGTCTGACTTGGCCCCACTACGACGGCCTGATTTGGCCCCACCCCCGTCCGATCGCGAGCCGAGCGTTCAGGCTTTTCGGAGCCCGAGCGGGAGGTCGCAGAGAGGATGGGATCGAGGGTGGAGCTGTTCGAGCGGATTCGTAGGGACCGCGAGCGGGAGGGGCTGTCGATCCGGGAGCTGGCGCGCCGGCACGGCGTCCATCGTCGGACGGTGCGGCAGGCGCTCGTCTCGCCCTGGCCGCCGCCGCGCAAGTCTCCGAGCGGGCGCCCGGCGCCGAAGCTCGGGCCGTACCGGCCGCTGATCGACGAGTGGCTCGTCTCCGACCGGGAGGCGCCGCGCAAGCAGCGCCACACCGCCAAGCGGATCTGGGAGCGCCTCCGCGACGAGCACGGCGCCGACGTCGCCGAGACGACGGTGCGCCAGTACGTGCGCCGCCGCCGGCGCGAGCTCGGCGATCCGGTCGACGAGGTCTTCGTGCCGCAGGTGCACGAGCCCGGCGTGGAGGCGGAGGTCGACTGGGGCGAGGCCGAGGTCGTGCTCGCCGGCCAGCGCCGGCGTGTGTACCTGTTCGTGATGCGCGCCTGCTACTCGGGCGCCTCCTTCGTGATCGCCTTCGAGCGTCAGACGCAGCAGGCCTTCCTCGAGGCGCACGCCGAGGCCTTCCGCTTCTTCGGCGGCGTCTTCGAGCAGATCCGCTACGACAACCTGCGCTCGGCGGTGAAGCAGGTGCTGCGCGGCCGCCGCCGGGCAGAGCAGGACCGCTTCGTCGCCTTGCGCTCCCACTACCTGTTCGAGTCGTCCTTCACCCGCCCGGGCCGGGAGGGCGCCCACGAGAAGGGCGGCGTCGAGGGCGAGGTCGGACGCTTCCGCCGGGCGCACCTCGTGCCGGTGCCGAGCGTCACCTCGCTGAAAGAGCTCAACGACCTGCTCGAGGACGGCTGCTTCGCCGACCTCGCCCGGCGGATCCGTGGGCGCCCCGAGACAGTCGGGGAGGCGCTCCGGGTCGAGACGCGGGGGCTCAAGCCGCTCCCGTTCAAGGACTTCGACGCCTGCGAGCAGGCGAGCCCGCGCGTCGACTCCAAGGCGCTGGTCACGATCCGCCAAAATCGCTACTCGGTCCCGGTCTCGCTCGTCGGCCTGCGGGTGGCGGCCCGGATCGGGGCGCGCGAGATCGTGATAAGCCACGACGGCAGGCCGGTTGCTCGCCACTCACGCCTGCATGGCCGCTTCCAGACCGCCGCCCGGCTCGACCACTACTTGGAGCTCCTGAAGCGCAAGCCGGGCGCGTTCAAGGGCTCGTTGCCGCTGCGCCAGGAGCGCGAGCGCGGAGCGTGGCCTGCCTGCTTCGATCAGCTCTGGCAGGGGATCGAGGAGCGCTACGGCGCCTCCGAAGCCGCGCGGCAGATGGTCGACGTCCTGCTGCTCTGTCGCGAGCACGGGCCCGCGCGGGTCGAGCTCGCCGTTCGCGGCGCCCTCGCTGCCGCGGCACTCGACGGGCGCGCCGTGGCGGTGCTCGCCCGCCGCCAGGAGCGGTTGACTCCGGCGCCGCTCGCTGAGCTTCCCGAGCGGCTGCGCGCGCTCGCCACCCGACCTCAACCCTCGATCGCGGAGTACGACACCCTCCGTGGAGGCAGGCGGTGAGCGCGTCCAAGCAGGCGCTCGAGACGCTCGTCGAGGCGCACGCCCGCGAGCTCCACCTGCCGACGGTCAGACAGCGCTTCCGCGCGCTCGCCTCCGAGGCCGCGCGCGAGCAGCAGACGCCGCTCGCCTACCTCGCCGCCCTGCTCGAAGCCGAGGTCGCCGAGCGGGCCGAGCGCCGCGAGCGCAGGCGTCTGCTCGACGCCCGCTTCCCGCTCGTCAAGCGGCTCGAGGACTTCCGCTTCGACGACAACCCGTCCGTGCCGCAGGCCACCATCGCCGCGCTCGCCGAGGGCTCCTGGATCGCCGACCGCGAGTCGGTCATCCTCATCGGCGAGTCGGGCAGCGGCAAGACACATCTCGCGATCGCGCTCGCCGTCTGTGCCTGCCAACAAGGTCGCAGGGTCCGCTTCGCGACCCTCGCCGGCCTCGCGAACGAGCTGCAGGAGGCCGAGTCGCGCCGCGAGCTGCAGCGGGTCGTCTCCCGCTACGCCCGGATCGAGCTCGTCGTGCTGGACCTACGCCGACACCGCGACTATGCCGACATGCCGCGGGCTGCGACCGCGACGTGCCTGCTCACGGGGGGCTTCTTGATCGAGTCGCCGGCGGGATTGTCGGCATAGTTTCGGCGCCCGACTAGCCATTTCGATCGTCGAAGCGTGCTGCTTCGACAAGGAGGCGACGATGTCGGGTACTCGTAGGAAGCCGGGTTCGCTCGGCCCGTTCGTGGAGGGCTATCGCGTCCGGCTGTTGGAGCTGGGCTACACGCCGGGCACCGTGCGCGGGATGCTGAAGGTGCTGGGTCAGCTGGGCCGCTGGATCGATGACGAGGGCGTGGGGCTCGGCGAGCTCGACATGGCCGCGGTCGAGGCCTTTCGCGCCGCACGGCGCGCCGGTGGGGATCGGCGCGTGGCGAGTGCTGGCGAGCTGCGCCAGCTGGTGCTGTATCTGCGGGAGGTCGGGGTGATGGCGCCCGAGGACGCCCCGCAGGGGCGGACGCCGCTTGAGGGGCTGATCGGTCAGTACCGGCAGTGGCTTGTCGGGGAGCGGGGTCTGGCGGCGGCCACGGTGCATCGCTACGAGACGCTCGCGCGACGGTTCCTCGGCGAGCGAGTCACGGCCGACGACGAGCAGGGCGTGGCCGGCCTGACCGGCGCGGAGGTATCGGCGTTTCTCGTGCGGGAGTGCGCTCGCCTCTCGGTCGGCTCGGCGAAGGGTCGCGTCGCCGAGCTCCGCTCGCTGTTGCGGTTTCTCCACCTGCGCGGCCTGACGGCGCTCGCGCTCGCGGAGGCGGTGCCGCCGGTGGCGGGTTGGCGGGACACGGGCATTCCACGGACGCTCGCCCGGGTCGAGGTCGAGCGGCTGCTCGCCGGCTGCGACCGCTCGCGCCTGGACGGGGTGCGCGACTTCGCGATCCTGATCTTGCTGGCGCGGCTCGGGTTACGCTCGATCGAGGTGGCGCGGCTCGAGCTCGACGACCTCGACTGGCGCGCCGGCGAGCTCGTGGTGCGCGGCAAGGCCCGCCGCCAGGACCGGCTGCCGCTGCCGAGCGACGTCGGCGAGGCGCTCGCCGCCTACCTGTCCCAGCGCGGGCCGCACGACAGCCGGCGGGTGTTCCTTACCTTGCGCGCTCCGACCCGTCCGGTCCGAGCCGACCTGGTCGGCGACGTCGTGCAACGAGCCTGCCGGCGAGCCGGGGTCGGGCATGTGGGCGCTCACCGGCTGCGGCACACGCTGGCGAGCGAGCTGCTGCGCGAGGGCGCCTCCCTGATCGACGTCAGCCAGGTGCTGCGCCACCGCGACCTGGCCACGACCGCCATCTACGCCAAGATCGACCTCGGGCGGCTGCGTCAGGTCGCCCAGCCGTGGCCGGGAGCGCGGCGATGAGCGCGCTCTCCCAGCACCTGCAGGAGTACCTGCGGCTGCGCCGGTTGCTCGGCCACCAGCTCGCCGACGCCGCCCGGCTCCTGCCCCGGTTCGTCGCGTACCTCGACGCCAACAACATCGAGTTCGTGACGGTCGAGGCGGCGGTCGCCTGGGCGCTCGCCCCCGACGCCCCGGCGGGGACGACCGTGTCGGGCCGGCGGATGATGGCCGTGCGCGGGTTCGCCCGCTACCTGGCCGGGATCGACCCGCGCACCGAGGTGCCGCCCGCCGGGCTGATCCCGATCCGGCGGCGCTGGCGGCCGCCCTTCATCTACGGCGACGCGGACATCGCCGCGCTGATGGACGAGGCCCGCCGGGCGATCCGCCAGCCGCTCAGAGCCGCGACCTACGAGACGCTGATCGGGCTCCTCGCGGCGACCGGGCTGCGGGTCGGAGAGGCGATCCGCCTCGACCGCCACGACGTCGACGACAGGGAGCGAGTCCTGCTCATCCGTCGCTCCAAGTTCGGCAAGTCGCGCCAGGTGCCGCTGCAGCCAAGCACCGTGCAGGCGCTGCAGGGGTACGGCCGGCGGCGCGACGCGCTCCGTCCCCGTCCGAGCAGCGAGAGCTTCTTCGTCTCGCTCAACGGTACGAGGATCATCTACGAGTGCGTCCAGTCGACGTTCCGGATCCTCTGCGACAGCGCGGGCGTCGGCGCCGAAGCCGCACATCGTCCGCGCATCCATGACCTTCGTCACACCTTCGCGGTGCGCACCCTGCTCGGCTGGTATCGCGACGGCCTCGACGTCCAAGCGCGGCTGCCGCTCCTGGCTACCTACCTCGGCCATCGCGAGCCGCGCTACACCTACCACTACCTGTCCGCGGCGCCGGAGCTTCTCGGCCACGCCGCCCGCCTGCTCGAGCACACCCAGGCGGTGCGGCCATGACCCTGATCGCCCCGACCCTGCAGGCGTTCTTCACCGACCGGCTCACGAGCCAGCTGCAGGCCAGCCCGCGCACGATCGCTTCCTACCGCGACACGCTGCGGCTCCTCCTTCGCTTCGTCCAAGAGACGACCGGAAAGCAGCCCTCCTCGCTCGACTGGGACGACCTCGATGAGACGCTGATCGCGGCGTTCCTCCAGCACCTCGAAGGCGAGCGGGGCAACAGCCCCAGGACGCGCAACCTGCGCCTGACCGCGATCCGGTCGCTCTTCCGCTACGCGGCGCTCCGCCACCCCGAGCACGCCGCCGTGATCGCGCGCGTGCTCTCGATCCCGCCCAAGCGCTTCGAGAAACGCACGATCACCTTCCTCACCACCGAGGAAGCCACAACCCTGATCGCCGCTCCCGACCCGAGCCGCTGGGAGGGCCGGCGCGACCGCGCGCTGCTCACGCTCGCCCTCCAGGCCGGACTGCGCGTCTCCGAGCTGATCGCACTCAACTGCGCCGACATCATGCTCGGCACCGGCGCTCACGTCCGCTGCGAAGGCAAAGGCCGCAAGCACCGCTCCGTGCCGCTCACCGCCGCAGCACAGGCCGTGCTCACCGCTTGGCTGAAAGAGCGCGCCGGCCCGCACGATCCGCTGTTTCCGACCCGCACCGGCAGACGGCTCAGCCGCGACGCGATCGAACGCCGCCTCGCCAGCCATGCCGCCAACGCGGCGAAGCAGTGTCCGTCGCTCAACGGCAAGAGGCTGCACCCGCACGCGCTCCGGCACAGCTGCGCGATGGCGCTGCTGCAAGCCGGCGTCGACACCACCGTGATCGCCCTCTGGCTCGGACACGCCGACGTCCGCTCCACCCAGCCCTACCTGCACGCCGACCTCAGTATCAAAGAGCACGCGCTCGCGCTCCTCGCCCCGACCAACGTCCCGCTCGGCCGCTACCGGCCGCCGGACGCCGTGCTCGCCTTCCTCGAAGCGCTGTGACTATGCCGATAATCCAGCGGACGACCCGGTCGAGAAGCCCGCCCTGAGCAGGCGATCCGCGACCTCCACCGAGCAGATGTCGGCATAGTCGCGGGGTCGGCGTAGGTCCAGCTATGCCGACGTCGGCATAGATCGACGAGCTCGGCTACCTGGCGCTCCCCGCGGGGGCGGCCGAGCTCGTCTTCCAGGTCATCTCCGAGCGCAACGAGCGCGGCTCGCTGATCGTCACCACCAACCTCCCCTTCGCCGAGTGGACGAAGGTCTTCCCCGACGCGCGGTTGGCGAAGGCGGTCGTCGACCGGCTCACCCACCGCGCGCACATCATCGAGACCGGGAGCGAGTCGTGGCGCTTCAAGCACGGGCTCGCCCGCAGCAAGCGACGCGGAGGACGAGCGAGTTGACTGCGCGCGGGCGGACGATCAGATATAGATGGAAAGACAGGAAACCCGACGGCGGGTGGGGCCACTTCAAGCCGTCGCGGCGGGGCCAGTGCAAGCCGTCGCTCCGA
>DASREE010000011.1:0-24288 GCA_035652235.1 Gaiellaceae bacterium
GGCGCTGACCGAGCGCGAGCGCGAGGTGCTGGCGCTCCGCTACGGGCTGGACGACCAGGAGCCGAAGACGCTCGAGGAGATCGGGCGCCGGCTGGGGCTGACCCGGGAGCGCGTGCGCCAGATCGAGGTGGAGGCGCTGCGGCGGCTCGCGAGCCTGCGCGAGATCCAAGCGGTCCCCTACTGAGCGCACGCGGCAGGCCGGCGCATCCGGCGGCCCGCGCGAGGCCGCGACGGGCCGCTTACTCGTCGCGCAGGTAGAAGGCGAGCTCGGGGGCGAGCGTGCGCAGCTCCCTGAGCGCCCGCGTCTCGAGCTGCCGCACGCGCTCGCGCGTGATGCCGAGCTCGCGGCCGATCGCCTCGAGCGTCTGCGGCTGCCCGCCCGCGAGGCCGAACCGGCGCTGGAGGACGTCCTGCAGCCTCGGCTCGAGCCGCTCGAGCGCGGCGGCGAGCTCGGCCGCCTGCAGGCGCTCGGCGGTCGCGCTCTCCGGCTGCTCCATGCTCTCGTCCTCGATCAGGTCGGCGTACAGGCTGTCGCCGTCACCGACGGGCGTCTCCAGGCTGATCGTGTCCTCGACCAGCTCGAGAAGCTCCCTCACGCGCTGCTCGGGAAAGCCGCTCTCCGTGGCGATCTCCGCCAGCGTCGGGTCGCGGTTCAGCTTCTGCGCCAGGATCCGCCGGGCCCGGGCCACGCGCCGGACCTGGTCTGCGACGTGCACCGGGAGGCGGATCAGCCGTCCCTGGTCGGCGAGCGCGCGCGTGATCGCCTGCCGGATCCACCAGGTCGCGTAGGTGGAGAGCTTGTACCCCATGCGGTAGTCGAACTTCTCCACAGCCCGGATCAGCCCCAGGTTGCCTTCCTGGATGAGGTCGAGCAGGGGGACGCCGGCCCTCGTGTAGTGCCGCGTGATCGACATGACGAGACGGAGGTTGCACTCGATCAGCCGCCGCTTCGCCGCCTCGTCGCCCGCGTCCTTGCGGCGGGCGAGCTCCCGTTCTTCCCGCGCCGTCAGGAGCGGGCCGTCCCCGATCTGGCGGACGTACAGCTTCAACGGGTCGCCGAGCTGCGGCTCGCTCTCCTCGTCGTCCTGGTGCGCAGGCTCGGCGTCCGCCAGCGTCAGCGGCTTCTCGGGCGGATCGCCTCCAGGCCGGAGCTTCGGCAGCGGTCGTGCCATTCCGTCCTCGTATCGGCACGAGCGGGTACGAGCGTGAGCGCCCCATCCCCCGCGCCGCTGGGCGGGCGTCAAGCGCGGAGCGACCCGTCCGACGCGACGGCGACGCCCTGTTCGGCGAGGCGCTGGCGGACGAGGAACTGGAACGTCGCCCAGGCGCCGCGCCGCGCGTCGAACATGCGGTACACCTGCCATTCGCTGAGCAGCGAGGGCTCCGCCCGGCGCGCGGCCGCCCAGTCCGCGAACTTCGGCAGCCGGCCGAGGCGGCGCGCGAGCTCGATCCCCTGCTCGATCGCCCGCTCGAGCCTCTCCTCCCCCACCGGCACGTCGAAGCCCGCTTCCCGGAGCGCGTCCGTGAACGAGCCGAAGGTGTGCCAGTAGAGGGACTTCGACGGCACGAGGCCGCGGTTCGCGTCCACGTCCTTCGCGGTCGGCGTGCGCCCGAGCCGCTCGCCGAGCTCCCGGAGGCAGCGCAGGAGCTCGTCCTTCGTCGCGAAGCGCCGCGGGACGAGACCCGCCGCGCGCTTGGCCCGGTTCCAGCTGCCGAAACGCTCGATCACCGTCTGGGGATGGACGGTCGTCTCCCGGTCGGCGGCGAACTCCTTCATCGTCGGCGAGCGGCCGAGGCGGCGTGCGCAGGAGGCGAGCTGGCCGAGGATCTCCTCGTCCGAGTAGCGCTTGCGGATCCCGGCCTGGAACTCGGCCAGCGCCTTCGGGTCGACACGGGAGATCGCCCGGTACGCGCGACGCCTCGCCATGGCAATAACGATAGAGCGTATGTGCCAGGACGCAAGAGAAGGCGGTGCTCGCTGACGGACGCGGCCCCGAGGCGCGGCCCCTAGACTGGCCGTGATGCGACTCGAGCTGGAGGTGGCGCTGGCGCGAATGGTCGGCCGGCTGTCGCGCCTCGCGCGCGCCGGGGGTGGCACGACGCTGCCGGGCAAGCTGCTGGCGGCGGTCGACCCGGAGGCGATGGGCGCGCTCGCTGCTCGCCTCCCGCGCGGCTGCGCGCTCGTCTCGGCCACGAACGGCAAGACGACGACCTGCGCGCTCGCCGCCTCGATCCTCGGCCGGCGGGTACGGCTGGCGCGGAACGGCGCCGGTGCGAACCTCGTTTCGGGAATCGCCTCGACGCTGCTCGGCGCGCGCGGCGCCGAGCTCGGGCTGTTCGAGACGGACGAGGCGGCCGTGGCGGAGGTGGCGCGGCGCGTCCGGCCGCGGGCCGTCTGCCTGGCGAACCTGTTCCGCGACCAGCTCGACCGCTACGGCGAGCTCGAGCTCGTCGCCGAGCGCTGGCGCGCGATGGTGGCGGAGCTGCCGGAGGAGGCCGTCCTGCTCGTGAACGGCGACGACCCGGTCGTCGCCGACCTGGCCCGCGCGCACGCCTGCAGCGTCGTGTTCGGCGTCGACGATCCCAGGCACGCGCGCGCCGATCTCCAGCATGCCGCCGACTCGAAGTACTGCCTGCGCTGCGGCACGCCGTACGACTACGCCGCCGCCTACGTCGGCCATCTGGGCGACTACCGCTGTCGCGCCTGCGGGCACGCGCGGCCTCGGCTGGACGTGGCCGCGCGCGGCGTCGTGCTCGCAGGGACGGAGGGCGGCGCCTTCGACCTGGAGACGCCGCGGGGGACGCGGCGGGTGGCGCTGCGGCTGCCGGGGCTGTACAACGTGTACAACGCGGTCGCGGCGGCCGCGCTCGCGCTCGCCCTCGGCGCCGGGCTGGACGACGTCGTCGCAGGGCTCGAGCAGGCTTCCCCCGCCTTCGGGCGTTTCGAGCGCATCCTGCTCGGCGAGCGGAGGCTGCTCGTGCTGCTGATCAAGAATCCCGCCGGCGCGAACGAGGCGCTGCGGACGGTTGTGTCGGACGAGGGGCCGCGGCTCGCAGTGGTGGCGCTGAACGACGCGATCGCCGACGGCCGCGACGTGTCCTGGATCTGGGACGTCGACTTCGAGCTCTTGGGACAGGGCCTCGACAAGCTGATCGCGACGGGCGAGCGCGCGGCGGAGCTCGCGCTCCGCTTCAAGTACGGCGGCCTTCCCGCCTCGGCGATCGAGGTCGTGCCCGACCTGGAGGCGGCGCTCGACCGAGGTCTCGAGCTGACGCCGGCGGGCGGGGAGCTCGTCTTCCTGCCGACGTACACGGCCATGCTCGCCCTGCAGGAGATCGTCACGCGGCGCGGGCACGCGCGGCCGTACTGGGAGCGTGCGGCATGACCGCCGTCGAGCGCGTCGTCGTCGGGCACCTCTACCCCGGTTACCTGAACATCTACGCCGACCGCGGCAACATCGCCGTGCTCGCAGCGCGGGCCCGCTGGCGGGGGATCGCGCTCCAGGTCCGGGCGATCGAGCCAGGCGAGGCGACCCCGGCCGACGTCGACCTCTTCTACGTCGGCGGCGGCCAGGACCGCGAGCAGACGATGGTCGCGCACGACCTCGCTGCGCGCGGGCCTGCGCTCGTCGAGGCGGTCCGGGGCGGCACGGCCGCGCTCGCCGTCTGCGGCGGCTACCAGCTGTTCGGACGCCTCTATCGCGACCGTGCCGGAGAGCTGCTCCTGGGCGCCGGCGTCTTCCCGCTCGAGACGGTGGCGGGCGAGCGGCGGATGATCGGCGACGTGCTGCTCGAGTGCGAGCTCGAGCCCGGCCGGCGGGAGACGCTCGCCGGCTTCGAGAACCACGGCGGCCGTACCCTCCTCGACCCGGGCGCGCAGCCGCTGGGGCGCGTCCTCGCCGGCTTCGGGAACGACGGCGAGTCCGGGTATGAGGGCTGCCGCGTCGGGCGCGCGATCGGAACGTATCTGCACGGGCCGCTGCTCCCGCGGAACCCGTGGCTTGCGGACTGGCTGCTCGCTCAGGCGGTGGGGCACCGGACGGGCGAGGTACCGGCGCTCGAGCCGCTCGAGGACGAGCTGGAGGCGGCGGCGCACGCCGTCTCGGCGGGCCGAGCCCGCGCCCGGGGCGGCCGCTTGTAGGAGGCCCGGGGCGGTGGCCTCGCCGAACCGTCGAGAGCGTCGGCCTCGTGCCGGCCGAGCGGTCGCGGTCGGAGGCGGCGGCCGGCTGCGCGCCCCGGCCCGGACGGGCGAGGATCACGGCGCCCACAGGGCGCCGAGGTAGACGCTCGGGTCGCCCGGCTGCCAGCGGGCGAGGAAACGCTGGATCGGCGGGTGCAGGACGACGTCGTCCAGGTCCGCCAGGGTGAACAGCCGGTGCCCACGCACGGCGGCGTCCTGCGAGGTGACGCGCTCGAGCGACCGGCCCGACAGGTCGCCCGCGAAGATGATGTGCACGACGTGCTTGCGCGCGAACGCCCTCGCCGGCGCGATCGAGTCGACGAGCGCGACCGGGCCCTCGAAGGAGATGTGCTCGTCGATCCCCACCTCTTCGAGCAGCTCGCGCCGGAGTGCCTGCAGCAGGCTCTCGCCCGAGTGGACGCCGCCCCCGGGCAGCAGCCAGTACTCCTTGTCGCCCTTCTCGTGGCGGCAGAGGAGCACGCGGTTGCGCCAGCGGAGCACGGCCGACACGCGCAGGCGAGGCTCTCCGGTCACGTGCCCGACGACCCGAATCCGGCGCTGCCCCGGACGGCGTCCGGGAGCTCGTCCGTCTCGACGGGCTGCGCCAGCGCGATCGGCACGACCACGAGCTGCGCGATGCGCATGCCCGGCTCGACCGTGAAGCTCTGGCGGCGGTCGGTGTTGAGGAGCACGACCCGGAGCTCGCCCCGGTAGCCGGCGTCGATCAGCCCGGGCGTGTTCACCTTGCCGAGCCCGTGCCGCGCGGCGAGCCCGGAGCGCGGGACGACGAGTCCCGCGTGCCCGTCGGGAATGGCGACGGCGATGCCCGTACCGACGACGGCCCGCTCGCCCGGCCCGATCACGACGCGCTCGCACGAGACGAGGTCAAGCCCGGCGTCGCCGGGGTAGGCGCGCTCGGGGAGCACCGCGTCCTCCCGCAGGCGCCGGACGGGAAGCTCGATCACCGGGCCGCGGAGGTCGCGCCCTCGCGGGGAGCCTCGGCGACCAGAAACGGCGCGAACCGGCGCAGCTCGCTCTCGGGTAGCCGCGCGCGGATGAAGACGCCCTCCGGTCGGTCCTCGCGCAGCTCGACCGGCGGGCCGAGCGCGTACAGCTCGGCCAGTCGTGCGCCCTCGTCGTAGGGGACGAGGAGGTCGACGGTCGCGAAGCGGCCGGCGAAGCGCTCGGCGATCCGCGCGCGCAGCTGGTCGAGCCCCTCGCCCGTCGCCGCCGAGACGAGGAGGGCGCCCGGAAAGCGGTTCTCGAGCCGGCGGCGGCCGAGTGCGTCGACCAGGTCGGCCTTGTTCAGCACGAGCTCGACGGGGAGCGTGTCGGCGCCGATCTCCGACAGCACGGCGTGGACGGCGTCGATCATCTCGTGCAACCGGTCGTCGGGCGCGGAGGCGTCGGCGACGTGCAGCACGAGGTCGGCGACGAGCGTCTCCTCGAGGGTGGAGGCGAAGCCCTCCACGAGCTGGTGCGGGAGCCGCCGGATGAAGCCGACCGTGTCCGTGACGAGGTAGCGGCGTCCGTCGTGCTCGAAGGCGCGGGTGGTCGGGTCGAGCGTCTCGAACAGGCGGTCCTCGACCGGCACCGCCGCGTCCGTGAGCGCGTTCAGGAGCGTCGACTTGCCGACGTTCGTGTAGCCGGCGAGCGCGACCGTCGGCGTGTGCGAGCGGCGCCTCTGCTTGCGGCGGATGGCGCGCTGCCTGCTCAGCTCTGCCAGCCTGCGCCTGAGGATGGCGATGCGGCGGCGCGCCAGCCGGCGGTCGCTCTCGAGCTGCGTCTCCCCGGGCCCGCGCGTGCCGACGCCGCCGCCGAGCCGTTCGAGGTGCTTCCACATCCCGCGCATGCGCGGCAGGTTGTACTCGAGCTGCGCGAGCTCGACCTGGAGCTTGCCCTCGGCGGAGACGGCGTGCTGGGCGAAGATGTCGAGGATCAGCTGCGTGCGGTCGACGACGCGCGCCTCGAGCGCGTCCTCGAGCAGCCGCTGCTGGGCCGGCTCGAGCTCGTCGTCGACCAGGAGCACGTCGGCCGCATGGGCCGTGAACGCGTGCTTCAGCTGCTCGAGCTTCCCCTTGCCGACGTACGTGCGCGGATCCGGCCGCGGGCGGTGCTGGACGACGTCGGCGACGGGCTCCACCCCTGCTGTGCGCGCGAGCTCGCGGAGCTCCGCCAGCTCCTCGACCTTGCGTCCCTGTCCAAGCACGGCGACGACGAGCCCGCGCTCGGGCTCCGCGCCCGGGGCGGGGTCGGGCTGATGCGCGGTCACGGAGGGATTATGCCCCCTTGGCTGCCGCCGGCAGTCGCGGCGGCCGGGACGGGCTCGGCGAGCGGCGAGCGCTGCGGTCGCGCGTCGCCGAGCCCGTCCGGGACGGCGCGGCCGGCGGCGCCGCGAGCTCGCTCGATCGTCTAGCGTTCGCCCGTGCACGTCTCCCCCGTCCTCACCGCCCAGTCGACGTACCCGTTCGTGCGCATCGAGCAGGCAAAGCGCGAGGCGGCGGCGTCCGGGATCGAGATCTTCGACTTCGGGCAGGGCGACCCGCGCGAGCCCGCCGACCCGATCGTGCGCGAGGCGCTCGTGGCCGCGCTCGCGGAGACGCGCGGCTATCCGAAGGCGGAGGGGCTGCCCGAGTTGCGCGAGGCGATCGCGGGCTGGCTCGAGCGCCGGTTCGGGGTCGTCGTCGACCCGGCGCGGGAGGTCGTCCCGACGCTCGGCAGCAAGGAGGCGATCTTCGGCTTCGCGCAGACTGTGCTCGATCCCGGCTCAGGCAAGGATACGGTCGTCGTCACCGAGCCCGGCTATCCCGTGCCCGAGCGCGGCGCCCTGTTCGCGGGGGCGCGCGTCGTCCACGTCCCGCTCCGCGAAGAGCAGGCGTTCCTGCCCGACCTGGACGAGCTGGACGGGGAGACGCTTGCACGCACGGCCGTCGTGTGGGTGAACTACCCGAACAACCCGACCGCCGCGGTCGCACCGCTCGAGCTGTACGAGCGCCTGGCCGCGCTCGCGGCCGAGCACGACTTCCTCGTCGCCTCCGACGAGGCCTACAGCGAGCTGTGGTTCGTCGAGCCGCCGCCGTCGGCGCTCCAGGTCTCGGACCGCTCGCGCATGGTCGTCTTCAACACGCTCAGCAAGCGCTCGTCGATGACCGGGTACCGCTCGGGCTTCGTCGCCGGGCCGGCGTGGGTGATGGACGCGCTGCGGGCGTACCGGCCGACGGTCGGCACGGCGCCGCAGGAGTTCGTGCAGCGGGCGTCGGTCGCGGCGTGGAGCGACGAGCTGCACGTGCAGCGGGTGCGGGCGGTGTACCGGCGTAAGCGGGAGCTCGTGCTCGAAGCGCTCGGCGCCCGCGGCGTGCGGGTGGCGGGGAGCGCGGCGACGATGTACCTGTGGGTGGAGGCTCCAGCCGGCGAGAGCTCGGAGCAGTACGCGCAGCGGCTGCTCGAGCACGGCGTCGTCGTGGCGCCGGGGGCGTACCTCGGGGCCGCCGGCGAGGGCTACGTCCGCTTCGCGCTCGTGCCCACGGTCGAGGAGTGCGAGCGCGCGGCGGCGGTCCTGCGCGAGGTGGCGTGAGGCGTTCGGTCGACGCCGCCGCCGTCGAGGCGATGATCGCACGGCTCGACCGCGGCGAGGTGCGGGTGGCCGAACGGTCGGACGGCGCTTGGGTCGTGAACGAGGAGGCGAAGCTGGCGATCCTCGACTACTTCCGGCTCAGGCAGGTCGAGCCCGTCGAGGTGGGACCGTTCGAGTATCTGGACAAGATCCCGCTCAAGCGCGGCTACGCGGGGCTCGGAGTGCGCGTGGTGCCGCCGGCGGTCGCCCGCTACGGCTCGTTCCTGTCCGAGGGCGTGGTGATGATGCCGAGCTACGTCAACATCGGCGCCTGGGTCGGGCCGCGGACGATGATCGACACCTGGGCGACGGTCGGCTCGTGCGCGCAGATCGGTGCCGACGTGCACCTGTCCGGCGGCGTCGGCATCGGCGGCGTGCTCGAGCCGGTGCAGGCACGGCCGGTCGTCGTCGAGGACGGGGCGTTCCTCGGCTCGCGCTGTATCGTCACGGAAGGGGTCGTCATCGGCGAGCAGGCGGTCATCGCCCCGAACGTGTCGCTGACGGCGTCGGTGCCCGTGATCGACGTGACGGAGGCCGAGCCGGTCGAGCACCGCGGCTACGTGCCCCCGCGGTCGGTGGTCGTGCCCGGGACGCGGCCGCGCGAGTTCCCCTCGGGCACCTACCAGGTCGCCTGCGCGCTGATCATCGGGCGCCGCAGCGAGTCGACCGACCTGAAGCTGAGCCTGAACGAGACGCTGCGCGCGTTCGGCATCGGCACGGGCTGACCGCCCGGGGCACGTCGCGGCCGCGTGCCTGGTCGCGCCGCGCCTCCCCGACGAGCCCGCGGAGCGCTGGGAGGCGCGGTGCCGCCCGTCGGCTCCGGCGGGCGGGGCGAGCGTGCCGGCCCGCGAGCGTGCCGGTCCCGTCCCAATCCCCCACCCACCCCCGGGGAGCAGACGACGATAGCAGCGGCCTGCGCGCGAGAGCGTACCGATTGTGCGCCGAGTGCCTGTCTTCGCCCGTCAGCCGTCAGCAGACCTGCTCGACGGGTCCGGTCAGGAGAGCCCTCCCCCCGTCGAGCCTCACCGTCAGCGGCCCGCCCGGGAAGTGCACGACGACGGTGCCCTCGCCGTGGGTCGCGGCCGCCACGGCGACTGCGCTCGTGCCCGAGGACAGCGTCTCCCCGACACCGCGTTCCCACACCCGTGCCGTCACGTCGCCGGGGCCGTTGACGTGCACGACCTGCACGTTCGTGCGCTCCGGGAAGCGCGGGTGCGACTCGAGCAGCGGCCCGAGGCGCGTGATCTCGGCCGGATCACCGAGCACGACCGCGTGCGGGTTGCCGACGGAGACCGGCGTCAGCTCGACGTCGTCGAGCCGCTCCGGCGCACCGACCTCGACGGGGCCGAGATCCTGCTCGACCGTGCCGTCGGGCCGCATGCGCGCGACCACCTCGCGCGTGCCGACGCGGATCCGGACCTCGTCCGCTCCAGATCGGTCCGCGAGCCAGCGCGCGGCGATGCGCGTGCCGTTGCCGGACAGCTCCGCCTGCGAGCCGTCCGGGTTCCAGATCAGGATCTCCGCCTCGTTCCGGCTCGAGCTGACGACCTCGAGGATGCCGTCGGAGCCGGCGGCAGCGCGGCGCACCTCCTCCGCGGACAGCGCGTGCCCGAGAGCGGCGCGCTCAGCGAGCAGGTACTGGTTCCCGGCTGCGCGCCAGGTCGAGAATCTCGGTGGCGATGTCACACGGAGGCCGGTCGGCACGGACGCTAGCAAGGTCGGGGATCCTGCGCATCCACTTCCGCTGGTAGGCGGCGTACCGGCGCGTGCGCCGGACGATCGCCTCGAGCGCCTGCTCGGCCGGTAGCTCGGCCGCCTCGCGCAGGCCGATCAGCTTGGCCGCAGTCGAGGAGATCGGCCCGGCGAGCGCGCGGCGGGCCTCCTCCGCAGCTCCCTGCGCCAGCATCCGCCGCGTGCGCTCCTCGATGCGCCGCTCGAGCTCGGCGGGCGTCAGCTCGAGGCCCACGATCAGCGTCGGGTGGCGCGTCTGCTGCGACCAGAGGCGGTCGCGGTCGGGCCGGAGGGAGGCTCCCTCCTCGGCCAGCTCGAGGGCACGCACGACGCGCCGGCGGTCGTTCGGGTGCACCATCGCCGCCGCCGCCGGGTCGCGCTCCGCGAGCAGGGCGTGCGCAGCCGCCGGACCGACGCGGTCGTACAGCCGCTCCCAGCGCCGACGGGCGCCCGCTGCCGGCGCGGGCGGCAGCCGCAGCTCCGCCAGCGCCGCTCGGAAGTACAGCCCCGTTCCCCCCGTGACGACGGGCGTCCGCCCGCGGGCGAGGGCGGCGTCGATCGCCGCGTGCGCGAGCGCCGCGTACTCGGCCACGGAGCCCTCGTGACCGAGCTCCCAGATCGCCACCAGCTGCGTCGCCGCCGCCGGCTGGTTCGTCAGCACGGGCACGCCCCGGTAGACCTGCATCGAGTCGGCGGAGACGATCTCCGCCGGAATGCGCGCCGTCAGCGCCTCGGCGACGGCCGATTTGCCCGAGCCGGTGGGGCCGAAGATCCCGAGGACGAGGCCGGCAGGCAGCATCCGCGCGCTGCGCGCTTTCAGGCTGCGACGAGCGCTTCCTGCACGCCGCCGAGCGTCGTCGACGTGGCCGAGGTGATGCGCACCGGGACGAGCTCGCCGGGATGGGCAGTTCCCTGGAAGTTGACGGTCGTGTTCCGCCGCGTCCGCCCGCGGAGCAGCGTTCCGTCACCGCGGCTCGGCCCCTCCACGAGCACCTCCTCGACGCGCCCGATGCGGGCGGCGTTCGCGCGCGCGGCGAGCTGCTGGACGAGGTCGACGAGCCGCTCGATGCGGTCGTGCTTCACCTCGTCCGGCACCTGGTCGGGCAGCGACGCCGCCTCGGTACCGCTGCGCGGCGAGAAGACGAAGGTGAAGGCGCCGTCGAAGCCGACCTCGGACACGAGGGCGAGCGTCTCCTGGAAGTCCGCCTCCGTCTCGCCCGGGAAGCCCACGATCAGGTCGGTCGTTAGCGCCAGGTCGAAGACGGCGTCGCGCAGGTCACGCACGACGCGCAGGTAGCGCTCGCGATCGTACGCGCGCCGCATGCGCTTGAGGATGCGGCTCGAGCCCGACTGGAGCGGCAGGTGCGCGTGCTCGCAGACGGCGGCGCACTCGGCCATCGCCTCGATCACGCTCGGGCGGAAGTCCTTGGGGTGTGGGCTGGTGAAGCGGATGCGCTCGATGCCGTCCACGGCGTCGACGGCGCGCAGGAGCGCGCCGAAGTCGGCGCCGGCGGCTGCGCCCAGGTCGCGGCCGTACGAGTTGACGTTTTGCCCGAGGAGCGTCACCTCGCGGACGCCGTCGCGCGCGAGGGCCGCCACCTCGGCGACGATCTCGCCGGGCGGGCGGCTGATCTCGCGGCCGCGCACGGCCGGGACGATGCAGTAGGCGCAGGCGGAGTTGCAGCCCATCGACACCTGCACCCACGCTTGGACGCGCCGCTCGCGCCGCGCCGGCAGCACGGCGGAGAAGCGCCGCTCCTCCGCCGTGCCGAACGCGAAGCGCGGGACGTCGAGCCCGCCGGCATGGAGCCACTCGGCGAGATGGTGAATCGTGCCGGGGCCGAAGGCGACGTCGACGAACGGGTACAGCTCGAACAGCCGCTCCCGCTGCGCCTCGGCGTAGCAGCCACCCACCGCGACGATCGTCTCCGGGCGGCGGCGCTTGAGCGCGGCGGCGTTCCCGAGATGCGCCGCGAGCCGCTGGTCCGGCTTCTCGCGGATGGTGCAGGTGTTGAAGACGAGCACGTCCGCCGACTCCTGTGCCGGGGCCTCCCCCAGCCCGAGCTCCTCGAGCAGGCCTCTGATCCGCTCCGAGTCGTGGGCGTTCATCTGGCATCCGAACGTGGTGATGTGGTACGAGGCGGGCATCGGGAGCATCCGGCGGCTGGCGCGTCCGTGTAAGAGGATGCTAGCGCTCGCACGAGGGCGGCCTGCCCGGGCGGCGCGTGACGCGTCCCCCTCCCGGAGTGCCTCGGGCGGCTGATAGCGTCGGCCGTCGTGCACGCCGAGGGGGCGCGAACGAGGTCGACGTGGGCGCTTCCGGCGCTCGCGCTGGGCGGCGTCACCTACGCGCTCCTGCAGTCGCTCGTCGTTCCGGCGCTTCCCGCGCTCGAGCGCGCCCTGCACACGTCGACGACCGGCGTGACCTGGATCTTCACCGTCTTCCTGCTGGCGACGTCGGTGGCGACGCCGATCGCCGGGCGTTTCGGCGACATGTTCGGCAAGAAGCGGATGCTGCTTGTGGCGCTCGGGGCGGTGCTCGTCGGCAGCCTGCTCGCTGCGGTCGCCCGCTCGCTGCCGCTCATGCTGTTCGCCCGCGCGGTGCAGGGCCTCGGCGGGGCTGTCGTCCCGCTCTCGTTCGGCATCGTCCGCGATCAGTTCCCGCGCGAGCGGATCGCGGGCGCCATCGCGGTCGTGTCCGGGCTCCTCGGCGTCGGCGGCGGCCTCGGCATCGTGCTCGCCGGTCCGATCCTCGACCACCTCTCCTTCCACTGGCTGTTCTGGATCCCGCTCGCCTCGGCCGCCGCCTCGTTCGCCGTCTCGGCGGCCATCATCCCGGAGTCGCCGCAGCGCGCGCCCGGCGATGTCCACTGGCTGGGCGCAGCGCTCCTCTCGGGCTGGCTGATCTCGTTCCTGCTCGCGGTGAGCGAGGGGCCCTCCTGGGGCTGGACGGCGGCCCGGACGGTGGGGCTCGTCGCGGCGGCGCTCGCGCTTGCCGCTGCGTGGGTGGTGGCGGAGGTGCGGGCGGCCCATCCGCTCGTCGACATGCGCATGATGCGCCTGCGCGTCGTGTGGACGACGAACACGGCCGCGTTCCTGCTCGGCTTCGGGATGTACGGCGCCTTCCTGCTCATCCCGCAGTTCGTCCAGACGCCGGTCTCGGCGGGCTTCGGCTTCGGTGCCTCCGTGACCGAGGCGGGGTTGTTCCTGATCCCGATGCCCGTCGCCGTCCTCGCCTTCAGCCTGCTCGGCGGCCGCCTCTCGGGCAGGGTCGGCTCCAAGGTGCCGCTCGTCCTCGGCTCGGCGATCGCAGCCTTCGCGTTCGTGCTGCTGACCCTCGCCCACACGCGGCACTGGCACGTGTACGTCGGGTCGGCGCTGATGGGCGTCGGCATCGGCTTCGCCTTCGCGGCGATGGCCCATCTCATCGTCGACGCGGTGCGGCGCGACCAGACCGGCGTCGCGACCGGCATGAACACGATCGTCCGGACGATCGGCGGCGCGATCGGGGCGCAGATCGCCGCCAGCGTGATCGCGAGCCATGCCGCGCACGGACAGCCGCAGGAGGTCGGCTACACGATCACCTTCGCCATCTGCGCGGCCGTGCTCGTCGTCGGGCTCGCGGCCGCTCTCGCCGTGCCGAACCTCCAGCGGCGGCCGGTGCTGGTGCTCGTCGGCTCGGAGGCCGACTGACGGCGGTTGAGGCCGACTGACGGCGGGCGTCAGGGCTCGATCGTGACGAGCGTGCCGACCGGCGTGTAGGGCCACACCCGTGCGGCCTGCGCGGGCGGCAGCTCGACACAGCCGAGGCTCTGCGCCGTGCCGTACGACGCACGGTTGAAGCCGTGGATCGCGTCTCCGCCGTTGAAGTAGCTCACCCAGGGAACGCCGGGGTCGCGGTAGTGGCTGCCGTCGGGGTTCGTGCCGGACATCGTCGTCGACACGAGGTGGGAGTAGACCGGGAACGTCCCGAGCGCGGTCGGCGCAACCGGGATGCCCGTGTTCGCCGGCGACGTCAGGACCACCTGGCCGTCGTGCCAGAGCGTGAGCGACTGCGGCACGGTGCGGTGGACGATGACGTAGCTGTAGCCGCTGCGCGCCCGTGCGCCGTTCACGGCGGCGTCGATGAGCGTCCGCCACACCTGTGGGCCGGCGTAGCCGTCCGCGGTCAGGCCATGGTCGCGCTGGAAGGCCATCACCGCTCCGCGGGTGACGACGTTGCCGCGGCCGGGCACCCACAGCCGCTGCAGCGAGCCGGGGATGTTCGCGTAGCGCCAAAAGAAGCGGCCGGGCGGTGGCCGGAGCGCGGCGTTCACCTCCGACCGCAGCGTCCGCGGCGGGTCGGCGCCCGCCGGCGACCAGCTGAGCGGCAGGTAGCCGAGCTCCGCCAGCAGCTGTTGCAGCCGGAGCGGCGAGGCAGTCGGCGTCCGCCAGGCGAGCGTTCGCGCAGGCGCGAGACGGTCGCCGGAGATCGCGCTCACGGTGACCGGCAGCTTCACGTGAATGTGGGCGTCGAGCCCGAAGCCGTACCCGGACGGACGGAAGACGAGCGTGTGCGCGTCGGTCGCCACCCAGCGGCCGGGAACCCGGGGCTCGAGGGTCGGGCGCTTGCCGTGCAGGGCGGTGGCGAGCGGTTTCGAGAAGCGAAGCCTGATCGGCGTATCCAGGCCGAGCTTCGATCCGGGCCGGGGGCTGATCAGCACGCGGGCCGAGCGCCCGGGCGGAAACCAGGTGACGACGTCCGGCGCCGGAAGCCGCTCCCATCGTCTGGCGACCGCGCGTACGGCGACGGAGCCGGCGACGCCGAGCTTGCCCAGGCTGACGGTCGAGCGCGGATGCGCGAGCTGCCGCAGGCGGAGGATCCGCCCCCGGCGGACGGCCAGCTCGCTGACGGCTCGGTCGAAGCGCAGCCGCACCGGCTGACCGCGGCGAACGAGCAGCCAGCGCGTGGTCAGATGGGAGACAGGCGCCGTCAGCTCGAGGTGGAGACGCTGCTCGCCGCCGGCGAGCCAGCTCACCCACCCGGGCCGCCGGAAGACGACCTCCACGGAGAGCCGCTCCCCGGCTGGGACGCGCACGGCAGGCCAAACGCTGCCATCACGGTGAAGCGAGACAGGCACGGCACGACCGCGCTCGGTCTGCGCCCGGATGCGGATGCCCGATGTGCCGAACGCCGGCCGGTGGACGCGTACGAGCGCCTCGGGGTCGAGCGACGCTCCGCCCCGCGGCCAGGCGAAGACGGCGTAGGCGAGCGCCGCCGCGACCGCGAGCAAACCGCCGGCGGCCGCGACCCAGGGCCAGCGCCGGGTGCGGCGTGGCGCCCGGCGAGCCGTCGCCAGCGGGCGCAGCATCGTGATCGTCTCGGTGGGTTTCCGCCGGGACTTCGTCAGCATGCGTCCTCCTAGTGTTGCAGGCCTGGGGTGGGTGTTCCTGCGTCGGCTCGGGCTCGAGTCGCCCGCCGAAGCCGGACGGCGCGCAGCGGCGCAGCCGCCGGCCGCGGCGGCCGCGACTCCGGCGATTCCGCACCGACCGATGGTCGGTGCGGAATCGGCACGCCTGCGTCTCACATGCGTACGGAGTTCCTCGCTATGCTCGCAGCGGGTGGTGGGCTGGGGTGCCCCGCTCGCCGGGGACGTGCTGCGAGGGGCGCGGCCCGGGCCGCGATCAGCGCGCGTACTCGACGGCGCGGGACTCGCGGATCACGGTCACCTTGATTTGCCCCGGGTAGTCGAGCTGCTGCTCGATGTCCCGTGCGATCTCCTGCGAGAGCAGGATCGCCTCGTTGTCGCCGATCTCGTCCGGCTTGACGATCACCCGGATCTCCCGCCCGGCCTGGAGTGCGTACACGCGCTCGACGCCCGGCTTGTGCCCTGCGAGCTCCTCGAGCGACTCGAGCCGCTTGATGTACGACTCGAGGCTCTCGCCGCGCGCGCCCGGCCTGGACGCGGAGATCGCGTCGGCTGTGATCACGAGGACCGCCTCCACCGTCTGCGGCTGCACCTCGTAGTGGTGCGCCTCGATTGCGTGGACGACACCGTCCGGTTCTCCGTACCGCTTTGCCCAGCGAGCCGAGATGAGGGCATGGGAGCCCTCCTCCTCGTGCGTGAGCGCCTTCCCCAGGTCGTGAAGGAGCGCTGCCCGCTTTGCCGTCTTCACGCTTGCGCCGAGTTCGCTGGCCATGATGCCCGCGAGATGCACGACCTCCAGCGTGTGCTTGAGCACGTTCTGACCGTAGCTCGTGCGGAACTTGAGCCTGCCGAGCACCTTCACCAGCTCCTCGTGGAACTCGCCGCAATGCGACTCGAAGACCGCCTGCTCGCCCGCCCGCCGGACGAGGTCGTCCACCTCGGCCTTCGACTGGTAGTACATCTCCTCGATCCGGGCGGGGTGGATTCGCCCGTCCTCGAGCAGTCGCTGCAGCGTCAGCTTCGCCACCTCGCGCCGGATGCCGTCGAACGACGACAGGACGACCGCCTGAGGCGTGTCGTCGATGATGAAGTCGACGCCCGTCAGGTGCTCGAGCGCGCGGATGTTCCTGCCCTCGCGGCCGATGATCCGGCCTTTCATGTCGTCGGAGGGAAGCTCGACGATCGAGACGGTCGTCTCGGCCGCGTGGCTCGCGGCCACCCGCTGCAGCGAGTCGGCAACGAGGTTCCGCGCACGCCGCCGGGCCTCGAGCTGGGCCTCCTCTTCGAGCTGGCGCACGCGCCGTGCGAGCTCGTGCCGGACGAGCTCCTCCGACCGGGCCAGCACCTCTGCCTTCGCCTCGTTCACGGTGAGGCCGGAGATCCGCTCGAGCTCCGCGAGCTGTCGATCCTTGGCGAGCTTGAACTCCTCCTGGAGCTGCTTGACGTGCGTCTCGCGGTCGGCGATGCCCTGCTCGCGCCGCTCGAGCTCGACGATGCGCCGCGCGAGTTCCTGCTCGCGCCCCCGGAGCCGCTCCTCGTCGCGGAGCGTTTGCGCGCGGCGATCCTGCAGCTCGCGCTCGACGTCGGCGCGCAGCCGCACCGCGGCCTCCTTCGCCTCGAGCTCCGACTCGCGCCGGATCGCCTCGGCTTCGGTGCGAGCCTGGGACAGCAGGATGTGCCGGGTTCGGCGGGCGGCAGCCAGCTTGGAGCCGGTGAGCCAGGCCAGCGCTGCCCACGCTGCCGCAGCACCTGCGACGAGGCCAATCAGGATTCCGACGACGTATGCCACGAGAGCCCCTCCGGTCGATTCCGCGTTCGGGAAGAACACGGGCTCGACCCGGCAGCAAGCCCGCACGGCCGGTCTTTGCGAATCGGGACAGGCGGCGCTCGGTCGCCGCCGGCGGAGGCCTACGTCACCCTGACTCTCGCCTCCTCGTCGCTCCTTTCTCGTCGCTGTCGCTGCATTCCGGGTGGGTCAGGAAGTCCGATTCGAAAGTGCTCGTGTGCAGACAAAGTGTCGAGTCGTGCAGGCAAATCCTAGCGGGGCTCAGAGCGGCTCCGCAACGGCCCGGCCGAGCGCGCGCTCGACCGTCTCCGGCGAGAACCCGCGCCTCGCGAGCGCGCGGGCAGCGCGGGCGCCGCCGCCGACCTTCCCGGCGAGCACGAGCCGATCCGCGCGAGCTTGCTCGTCGCCCGTTGCGGCGAGCGCCGCCTCGACGAGCTCTGCGGGAGTGCCGCGTCGTTCGAGATCCGCGCGGATGGCGGCGTCCGAGAGGCACCGGTCGGCGAGACGCCGGGCGCGCTCGAGGGCGACCCGCTCGTCGTCGAGGTAGCCAGCGCGGCGGGCGCGCTCCAGCGCGTCGGCCCGTGCCTCGTCGGCGTAGCCGGCGCGAGCGAGCCGCTGGTCGAGCTCGCTGGCGGTCAGATCCCTCCGCTCGAGCGCGGCAACGACGGCGGCGAAGGCATCCTGCTGCCGCGCCACGACGATCAGGCCGCGGCGGGCTCCTTCGCGCCGGCGGCTCCCTCCTCCGCGGGCTCGACCGGCTCGACATCGGCAGCCGGCGTGGTCGTCGGGAGCAGGCGAGCCGAGACGATCTGCTCGGGATCGGCGAGGCTCTGAATCCGGGCAAGGAGCTGCTGGCAGACGTCCGGGTGCTCGCGCAGGAACGCCGTCGCGTTCTGGCGCCCCTGGCCGAGGCGCTCGTCGTCGAAGCTGAAGTACGAGCCCGACTTGTGGACGATCTTGCGCTCGAGCGCCGCGTCGAGCACGGTCCCTTCCCAGGAGATGCCGGACCCGTAGATGATGTCGAACTCCGCCTGCTTGAAGGGGGGTGCGACCTTGTTCTTGACCACCTTGACGCGCACCCGGTTGCCGATCGCCTCGACGCCCTCCTTCAGCGTCTCGATCCGGCGGATGTCGAGGCGCACCGAAGCGTAGAACTTGAGCGCCCGGCCGCCCGGCGTCGTCTCCGGGTTGCCGAACATCACGCCGATCTTCTCGCGGAGCTGGTTGGTGAAGATGCAGATCGTGTCGGTCCGGTTGAGAGTGCCTGCGAGCTTGCGCAGTGCCTGGCTCATCAGGCGCGCCTGGAGGCCGACGTGGCTGTCGCCCATCTCGCCCTCGATCTCCGCCTTCGGCACGAGCGCGGCGACCGAGTCGATCGCGACCACGTCGAGCGCGCCCGAGCGGACGAGGAGCTCCGCGATCTCGAGCGCCTGCTCGCCGGTGTCCGGCTGGGAGACGAGCAGCTCGTCGATGTTCACCCCGATCCGGCGAGCGTACTGAGGGTCGATGGCGTGCTCCGCGTCGATGAAGGCGCAGATCCCGCCCCGGCGCTGCGCCTCGGCGATGACGTGGTAGACGAGGGTGGTCTTCCCCGACGACTCCGGGCCGAAGATCTCGATGATGCGGCCCCGGGGGAGGCCGCCGATGCCGAGCGCGAGGTCGAGCGCGAGCGAGCCCGTCGAGATCGCCCCCACCGACACCTGGGCGCGATCGCTCATCTTCATGACCGACCCCTTGCCGAACTGGCGCTCGATCTGGCCGAGCGCGGTGTCGAGTGCCTCTGCGCGATCCAACGTGATCAGCCTCCTAGCGCAAACGATTGGAGAACCTCGTACCTCGCCCCGCCGGGGCGAAGCAGGGAATGGTAGACAGCCACTCCGGACGGACTGAACTCGCCCAGGTCGGGCAGCGCAGGGCAAAGCCGGGGTGGCCGGCGGAAGCGCAGGACGGTGACGTGCGGGAGCCACGGCCGCCGCTCGCGCTGGTACACGCGGAGCCGCTCGAGCCGCTCGTGCACGTCTGTTGCCAGGCGCGAAGCGCGCGCGCCGTCGTCGTCGAGGACGAGCATGCCGACGCTGCGCGTCTCCCGGTACGAGCGGGAGCGGAGCCGGATCGCCTCGCGCGTGGCGGCCGCCGCCGCGCCCAGCTCGGCGGCGACGCGACCGGCGTCGGCGGCGGGGCGGCTGCCGAGGAAGGCGAGCGTGACGTGGAGGTTCTCGCGCCGGACGATCCGCCCGCCGCGGAGCTCGCGCTCCTGCCACTCGGCGAGCAGGTCGAGCACGTGGCCGGGGAGCGTGAGGCCGCAGAAGAGTCTGAGACGGTCACCGCCGCCGACGGTAGCGGGCGAGGCCGTACCGAGGTGTTGCGTCTCCGTCACGGATGTCGCGTCTCCGTCAGGGAAGCGTGCCGGGAAAGCAGGCGAGGCTCTCCGGCCGACCCGCTCAGGTCTCGGCGCGCACCTCGGCCGCCTGCAGCAACCTGCGGAGGAGATGGAGCGCGGCCACCGTCGCGCGCGCGCGGATCGTCTCGCGGTCGCCGGGCAGGTCGAGCTCGGCGCCGCGGCTCGCCAGCGGCGTCTCGGCGTGGAGGTAGACGAGGCCGACCGGCTTCTCGGGCGTCCCCCCCGCCGGGCCGGCGACGCCGGTGACCGAGACGGCCACGTCCGCGTCCAGCCGGGCCCTCGCTCCGGCGGCCATCGCCTCGGCCGCCTGTGGCGAGACGGCGCCGTGCTCTGCCAGCATGCTGGGAGGCACCGCGAGCACGTCTCGCTTGAGCTCGTTCGCGTAGGCGACGACACCGCCGCGGAAGACGTCGCTCGCCCCCGGAACGGACGTGAGCCGGGCCGAGACGAGCCCGCCGGTGCACGACTCGGCCGTCGCCAAGGTCCAGCCTCGCGCGCGGCAGAGGCTGAGCACGATCTCCTCCACCCCGCGCTCGTCGGCGGCGAACAGGTGCTCCCGGATGGGCGCGACGAGCTTCTCCGCCAGCTCGTCGGCACGCGCCTCCGCGCCCGGCTCGACGAGCAGGTCGACGTGGATCTCGAAGTCGCGCGCGCAGATCGTCGCCTCCACCCCGTCTCCGTCGCCGCCGGCGTCGGCGAGCGCCCGTGCGACGGCCGACTCGCTCGCCCCGTAGAAGCGGAGCACGCGCCGGCCGGGCGACCGCGCCCGCTCGAGGAGCCTGCGGAGGGGCGGTAGCTCGAGGGCGCGCGGCCACAGCTGCCTGAGCTCGGAGGGCGGCCCAGGCAGGACGACGGCGACGCTGCCGTCGACCACCACGACGAGCCCGGGTGCGGTGCCGACGAGGCCGATCGGGATGGAGCCCTCAGGCCGGGTCGCCTGCTTCGTGACACCTGCTGCGAAGTCTGCGTACGGCCGCCCGAGACGCTGGGCGACCGCGCGCGAGCGGGCTTCGATCTCACGTTCCAGCTCCGGGTCGACGACGAGGTCGAGCCCTGCCGCCGCGGCGAGCAGCTCGACCGTGCGGTCGTCGTGCGTCGGGCCGAGCCCCCCGGAGACGACGCACAGCTCGGCCTGGAGCCCCTCCCCCAGCGCGGCGGCCAGCTCGCCCGGCGTGTCGCCGACGATGGAGATGCGCGCCGGCTCGACGCCGAGCGACAGGAGCTCGCGGGCGATGAACGGGCCGTTGAGATCCGTGCGCTCGCCCCGGACGAGCTCGCTCCCCGTGACGACGATCGCAGCCCGCGGCCGCGATCCGGCGGCGGCGCCCACCTAGCAGCTGGGTGTCGTCGTGATCTCCCGCGGCGTGGCGACGACCGCTCGCGGGCAGCCGGCGTGCAGCGAGAGGGGCCCGGCGCCGTTCAGGCGGAGAAGCACGTGCGCGGGGGAGCCGATCGTGAGCGCGAGCCTCGGTGCGACGAACGTCTGCGTCTCGCCGCGCTCCAGGGTGCCGTGGAAGAGCAGCCTCCCGAGCCCGCCGCTCGCGGTCTGGGCGTGGACGTCGACGAGCGAGCTCCCGGTGGCGGCCCGTACGACGAGGTGGGCAAGCCGTTGCCTCGGCGCGTGGACGCGCGGGACGCCGGCCGACGGTTTCTTCGCGGCCCCGGCTCCGGCGCCGCCGAACTTCCAGGCCGCGATCACGAGCGCCGTCACGCCGGCGATCGCCACCAGGGTGAGCACGATCATGTTCAGCTCGATGCGGCCGTGCTGGCGGCGGCGGACACGCACCTTGCGTGGCGCCCGCGGGTCGCCGTCCTCGTTCACCCAGAAGCGCGAGCTGTACTCGTCGACGTACAGCTGGCCGTCGAGGCCGAGGAAGTCCGCGTAGCTGCGCAGGAAGCCCCGGACATAGGTCTGCCCGGGGAGCACGTCGAAGTGCTCCTCCTCGAGCGCCTGCAGGTGGCGGACGCGGATCTTCGTCGCCTCCGAGGCGGCCGCCAGGTCGAGGCCCTTGCGCCGCCGCGCCTCCTTGAGGCTGGAGCCGATCTCGAACATCCGCAGCCGATTCTACGACAGACGCTCGCGGACGTCCCGAGCCGGTTGCGGATGGCGCGGACTCAGTGCGCGAACACGTTGAGCAGACCGTAGAAGCCGACGGCCAGCCCCGTCGTCAGCGCGACGCAGATTCCGGTCACGCCAAGGATCTTCCCAGCGCGCGCGACCCTCTCGCGGCGGGCGCGCCCGAGCGTCAGCTGCACCGTCTCCCGGCCCCGTCTCGCCATCACGATCGCGTAGACGCCGAACAGGAGCGCGACCCCTGCCGAGCTCGACGACTGGACGAGCGTGATCGCGGACGAGTACCAGGAGAGCGCGACGCCGGCCGGCACGGCGAGCACGGCGATCGTGCCGGAGACGAGCGCCGCCCAGGCGCGCGGATTGGGAGCGGGCGGGCGCGTCGTTGCGCCGCGCTGGCCGCCGCGCCGGCTACTGCTTCCTGTAGGGGCGGCCATCGGCGGCGGGTGGAATCGAGCGGCCGATCACTCCGGCGACTGCGATCAGCGTGAGCAGGTACGGGAGGGCGGCGAACAGCGTGCTGTAGTTCGCCCACGCGTCGACGTTTTCGAGCTGCGGCGAGAGCGCGCTGGAGAAGCCGAATAGGAGGGTCGCCCACAGCGCGCCGAACGGGCGCCAGTTGCCGAAGATCATCGCGGCGAGGGCGATGAACCCGCGCCCGGCGGTCATGTTCTCGGTGAAGGAGTGCGAGAAGCCGATGGACAGGAACACCCCGCCGAGCGCGGCCAGCATGCCGGAGAGCGTGACCGCCGCGTAGCGGATGGCGTAGACGTTGATGCCCACCGTGTCGGCGGCGCGCGGGTGCTCGCCGCAGGCCCGGATGCGCAGGCCGATCGCCGTCTTGAACAGCACGATCCAGGAGAGGACGACGAGCGCGAGCGCGAGCAGGGTCATCAGGCTGATGCCGCTGAGCGAGTCCTGGAGGAAGTGGCCGAGCGTGCGGGGAGGAACGGCGGCCAGGAAGTCCAGGTTCACGTTCGGCATCGCCGGCAGGTCGCCCGGGGTGCCCTTCTCGCCGTAGATGTCGTTGTACAGGTAGCCCGTGATGCCGAGCGCGAGGAAGTTGATCGCCGTGCCGCTGACGATCTGGTCGGAGCGCAGGTGGATCGAGAAGTACGCGTGGACGAGCGCGAGCAGCGCCCCGGAGAGGACGCCGACAACGACCCCGAGCACCCACGAGTTCGTGCGGTCGGCGCCCCAGACGCCGAAGAAGGCGCCCATCAGCATCATCCCCTCGAGCCCGATGTTCACGACGCCGCTCCGCTCCGAGAACATGCCCCCGAGCGCGGCGAAGAGCAGCGGCGTCATGTACACGAGCGTCAGCGAGACGAGCGTCGACCAGGTGATCACGTCCGAGAGGTGGGCGGCGCTCGCGCGGGTGACGAAGACGCCGCCGAGCATTCCGATCAGGCCGCTCGCGACCGCACCCCAGCCGATGCGGCGTCCCCCCCGGCGGATCGCCCAGCCGCCGGCGGCGGCGCCGGCGGCGCCGACGACGAGGGGCACGGCGATCGTCCGGCTCGTCACGGGCGGCAGGACGAGCCACAGGGCGACGGCGCCGAGCGCGATGCCGAGCGTGGCGACGCCGCCGGGGGTGAGCAGCCGCGAGGAGGCCAGGCGGCCCGGTGCGGTCGCGGTGGGCGCGGTCAGGCGGGGCTCCTCTTGCGCTGCGGCAGCCTGAGCTTTCGACGCACGTTCCACAGGGAGAGGATGAGCACGTCGGCGCCGACGAACAGCACGACGAGGCCCTGGATCAGCTGCGTCAGGTTGTTCGCCAGCTCCGGCTTGAACACGGTCGGGTCGAGGTTCCGCGTCGACGTCCCCGTCTTCAGCGCCCCGAACAGCAGGGCGGCGAAGAAGACGCCGACGGCGGTGTTCCGCCCGAGCAGGGCGACGGCGATGCCGATGAACGCGATCTGCGAGTACGTCTGCACCGAGGTCAAGTCGAGCCGGTACTGCCAGCCGAGGATGTCCAGCGACCCCGCCAGACCTGCGAACGCACCGGAGATCGCCATCGCCAGGAAGTAGCTGCGTGAGACGCTGATGCCGCCGTAGCGGGCCGCCTCGGCGTTGAACCCGACTGCCCGCACCTCGTAACCGAGAGTCGTCCGGCCGAGGACGATCCAGTAGACGACGAGAGCGGCGAGCGCGACGAAGAGGCCGACGTGCAGGCCCTGCAGCAGCTGGCTCCCCCACACGACGGGCAACTTCGCGCTCGACGCGATCTCCTTCGTCACGGGGACGGGACCGGCCGCCGGGTCCTGCATGGGGCCGCCGAAGCCGATCAGGTAGCTCGCCACCCACAGGGCGATCCAGTTGAGCATGATCGTCGAGATCACCTCGTGCGCGCCGACGGTCGCCTTGAGGATGCCCGCGATGCCAGCCCACAGGGCACCGGCGAGGGTGGCGGCGGCGGCGGCGAGCAGGACGTGCACCGCCGTCGGAAGCGACGAGAAGGAGACGCCGATCTGCACCGCCACCACCGTGCCGACGATGTACTGCCCCTGCCCGCCGATGTTGAACAGGCCGCAGCGGAAGGCGAACGCGACCGCCAGCCCGGTGAGGACGAGGGCGGTGAACTGGATCAGCGTCTGCTGCAGGTTGCCGGAGGACGTGCACGGATACGAGCAGTAGGAGCCGAACCAGTTGATGCCGGAGCCGGTGAAGATCTCCCTGTAGGTGTTGAGCGGGTTCTTGCCGCTGATGACGAGCACGACGAGGCCGCCCATGAAGAAGGCGAAGATGGTGGTCAGCAGCGGCGTGACGACGCCGCCCGCGCGCTGCCAGAGCTCGAGCCGCGCCGCCAGGCCGAGCGGGAGCTCCGGCTCGGGCCTGCCCTCGGTCGGCGGCAGTCGCTCGCTCATGCGGCTGCAGCCTTGCCGGACAGCGTGCCGCCGGTCATGGCGATGCCGAGCGTCTCCTCGCTCACGTCCGGCCCGTACTCGCCGACGATGCGGCCTTCGTACATGACGAGGATGCGGTCGGACAGGGAGAGGATCTCGTCCAGCTCGAGCGAGACGAGCAGGATCGCGCGCCCCTCGTCGCGCTCCTCGACCAGGCGCCGGTGGACGAACTCGATCGCGCCCACGTCGAGGCCG
>DASREE010000012.1:0-16630 GCA_035652235.1 Gaiellaceae bacterium
CCGACCTGGCCGCCGATCACGCCGCCGACGGTGCGCATCACGGTGTTGATGCCGTTGGCGACTCCGGTTTCGGCCTGCGAGACGGCTTCGCCGATCAGCTTCGGCATGATCGCAAACGCGAACGGGATGCCGGTGCCGATCACGGCCATCGCGAGGATGACCTGCCAGGGGTGGCGGTGGAGGGTGGCGAGGATGGCCATTCCGGCCGCGGAGATGAGCATGCCGAGCGAGAGCGGCACCCGGTCGCCGAAGCGGCGGGCGAGCAGCGGCGCGAGCGGGCCGGTGACGAAGCCGCCGAGGGTGCCGGGCAGCAGGTAGAGGCCGGCCCGGGTTGGCGAGGCGCCGAAGCCGTAGTGGACGAGGTGGGCAACCGCACCGGGGAAGCCGCGTGGCGTCTCGACGAAGTTCGGGATGAGGATGAAGGCGCCGAAGAGGCCGAAGCCGGCGATCAGCGCGGTCAGGTTGGCGATCAGGACGGGCCGGCGCGCGAGCACGTGCATGTCGACCATCGGCTCAGGAACCCGCAGCTCGACCAGCGCGAAGACGACCAGCGCGCAGGCCGAGACGGCGAAGAGCGCGACGACTCGCGCTGAGCTCCAGCCCCAGTGGTCGGCCTCGCTCATCGGCAGCAGGAAGCAGATGAGGGCGGCCGAGAGCAAGGCGGCGCCGCGCAGGTCGAGCCGCGAGGGTGTCGTGATCGGCGACTCGGGGACGAAGCGCCAGACGGCGGCGAAGGCGAGCGCGACGCCGGCGGAGCCGACGACGAACAGCCAGCGCCAGGAGAGGTTGTCGACGATCAAGCCGGAGAGGACGAGCCCGAGTCCGCCACCCACACCAAAGGTGGCGGAGATGAGACCCATGCCGAGACCGGCGCGTTCGGAGGGGAACTCGTCGATGATGATCGCGAAGGCGAGCGGGAAGATGCCCTCGCCGACGCCCTGGATCACGCGGAAGCCGATCAGCGACCAGATGTTCCAGGCGAAGATCGCGCCGACGCAGCCGGCGAAGAAGAACGTGAGCGTGACGAGCAGGAGCCGCTGTTTGCCGTGCTGGTCGCCGAGCTTTCCGAGCAGGGGGGTGGAGACCGCGGAGCTGAGCAGGAAGCCGGTCAGCAGCCACGAGGTCCAGGTCGTCGTGGTGTGCAGGTCGCGCTGGAGCACGGGCAGCGCGGGCGCGATCATCGTCTGCTGCAACGCGTAGGCGGTCGCGGCGACGGTCAGCGCGGCAAGGGTGATGCCGTAGTGCTGCCGTTCTTCGTTCGGAAGGGGTGTCTGCACGGTGCAAGGAACGTCGTCGGCTCGGCTACGATAACGGAATAGCGGTTCCGCTTAGTAGAGGAGGCGTGATGTCGTTCGTTGCGGTCGGGATCGACGGGTCGGAGGCGGCGGCGCACGCGCTGCGGTTCGCGATCGAGGAAGCGAAGATGCGCCAGTTGCCGCTGCGGGTCGTGGCGGCCTGGGAGGTTCCGGCGGCCGAGTACATCGGCGGTGCGTTACTGCCCAACCCGGACCTCGCCGACCTCGCCCGCGAGAACGCCGACGCTGCCTTGGTCGCCGCCGTCGAGCAGGCGCGGCAGGCGGGCGTCGAGGCGGAAGGAGTCGAGGTCGAGGGACATCCTGGGCGCGTCCTCGTCGAGCAGGCGCAGGGAGCGACGCTGCTCGTCGTCGGCAGCCGCGGCCGCGGCGGCTTCGCCAGCCTCGTGCTCGGCTCGGTCAGCCAGGCGGTCGCCCACCACGCGCCCTGCGCGCTGGCGATCGTCCGCGGCCGCAATTGAGCTTGTCTCCTGGTGCCGGCCGGGGCCGGAATACCTCCCGGCCCGGCGACGTTTGCGCGCACAAGGAGGTGATTCGTCCATGAACATCGCACTGCTCGTGCTGCGGCTCGTGCCGGGTGTTCTGTTCATCGGGCACGGGTTGCAGAAGCTGGTGCCCACGCGTTTCTCGCTGCCGCTGCTTGCTGCGCATGGCCCGCGGGCGACCGCGGCGGGCTTCGCGCAGATGGGCCTCGCGCCCGCGCTGCCGCTGGCTCTTCTGGCGGCGCTGGGGGAGGTCGGCGGCGGGTTCCTGCTTGCCGCGGGGCTGGTGACGCCGCTCGCGACGGCGCTGCTCGCGGCCGTGATGACGGTTGCGATCCTCGTCGTCCACCTGCGCCGGGGGATCTGGGGCGCGAACGGCGGGTTCGAGTTCCCGCTGCTGATGCTGACGGCGGCCTACGTGGTGAGCGCGCTCGGCGGCCCCGGCGACTACTCGCTTGACAACGCCTTCGCGATCGGCAACTGGGCGGGGATCGGCTGGTCGGCGAGCGAAGCCGTGAAGGCGGGCGCGGCAGTCGGGGCTGGAGCCGTCGCCGCGCTCCTGACGCTCGCCTTCGCGCGCGCCTGGGCGCGGATCGGCCACAGTCACCACCAGGCCGCTCCCACTCCCGCCGCCTGAGCTGGCTGCCACCGTGGGCGCGGAGAAGGTGGATAGTTGACGGACCGGGGCGGGGCGCGAAGTCGACGGCTGCAGCGCCCGCCCCGGCGCCTGGTTAGCTCTCCTCGCCGAGGGCCGGCTCCGAGGCGGTCCACGGCTCGGGCGGAAGTTGCGCCTCGCTGTCGAGTGGCTCCGCGATCGGCGCCTGGTCCGCCGGCACGTGATGCGCCTCGGCGGCCTGGCGCCGCTCTGACTCGGCGAGCAGCGAGTGTCCGGTGGCGAGCACGCCGATCGCGACGACGATCGCGCCGGCGCCGATGTAGAAGGGGAGGTGGTCGCCGTGCGCGTCGGCGAGCTTGCCGGCGAAGTAGGGGGCGAGGCCGCCGCCGATGAAGCGGACGAAGCCGTAGGAGGCGGAGGCGATCGGCCGCTCGACCGGGGCGACGCTCATCACGGCCTGCGTCGTGATCGTGTTGTTGGTGCCGATGAAGATCCCGGAGACGATGACGGCGACCATCAGCGTCGTCCGCGAGTCGGTGAAGATCGCGATCACGAGCACGTCGAGCGCGAAGAGCGCGAGGTTGACGTAGAGGGTGCGGGCGATGCCGAAGCGCGCCTGTAGCCGCGGCGCGCCGAAGATCGCGAAGATGGCGACGAGGATCCCCCAGCCGGTGAAGATGAAGCCGAGCTGGTGCGTGCCGACGTGCATCGGGAACGGCGCGTAGCCGAGCACGGTGAAGAAGCCCCAGTTGTAACAGAGCGCCGTCAGGCCCATCGTCAGCAGGCCGCGGTGGCGGAGCGCCTTCAGCGGATCGAGGAGCGATGCGCGCCGCGTCGGCGTTGGCGTCGGCTCGACGAGGATCACCGTCGCGACGAGGGCGATCGCCATCAGCACGGTGACGCCGTAGAAGGGGCCGCGCCAGCTGATGCCGCCGAGGTAGCCGCCCATCAGCGGGCCGACGGCGATTCCGACCCCGAGCGCGGTTTCGTAGAGGATGATCGCGCCGGCGAAGCCGCCGCTGGCGGAGGCGACGATCACGGCCAGCGAGGTGGCGATGAAGAGCGCATTGCCGAGGCCCCAGCCGGCGCGGAAGCCGACGATGCCGTTGATGCTGCCGGCGGTGCCGGCGAGGGCGCTGAAGACGACGATCAGCACGAGCCCGACGATCAGGGTGCGCTTGGCGCCGATCCGGCTCGAGACCCAGCCGGTCACGAGCATCGCGACCGCGGTGACGACGAGATAGCTCGTGAACAGGAGCTCGACCTGGCTCTTGCTCGCCTGCAGCTTGACGGCCAGCGCGGGCAGGATCGGATCGACGAGGCCGATGCCCATGAAGGAGACGACGCAGGCGAGCGCGACCGCGAAGACGGCCTTCGGCTGCCGGAACGGGTTGGTGTTCGCCGCCGTCGCACTCATCAGGCGGCAGCCTTTCGCCGGTCGGGCTCGCGCGCGAGCGCGGCGAGCTGCCGCAGCGCGGGAACGGCCGCCGCGAGGGCGGCACGATCGTCGCGGCCGAGGGCCGCGAACAGGCTGGCGAACGCGTGCGAGCGCAGCTGGCGGCGCCGGTCGAGCAGCGCCTGCCCGGCTGCGGTGATGCTGACGTCCACGACGCGCCGGTCATCGGCGCCGCGGCGGCGCTCGACCAGGCCGGCGTGCTCGAGGCGGTCGACGAGCTGGGTCATCGCGGGCTGCGAGACGTGCTCGCCGGCCGCGAGCTCGCCGATCGAACGAGCGCCGCTGCGGCTGAGCGTCGCGAGCGTCCCAGCCGCCGCGAGGCTGAGCTGCTGCGGCTCGGCGAGCAGCCGCACCCAGGCGACGGCGAGCTCCTCGACGGCCTCCGTCAGCTCTGCCGCGGGCAAAACCATAATGCCATTATGCATATCCTCCGACGCCGGCGGGCTGCCTCAACGGGCCGCGCGGCTCAGGCGTCGATCGCGAGCAGGGGGAGGCCGTGGTCATCGAGGAGGCGGTTGAGCTCGCCGAGCAGCTGCGCGAGCCTGACGGCGTCGTGGGCGGTGAGGCCTGAGACCCCCTCCTCGAGCGTGCCGATCAGGTGGCGGCGCCGTGCTGCGACCGCGTCACGGCCGCGCTGCGTCGTCGAGACGAGCACGCCGCGGCCGTCGTCGGGATCCCGCAGACGCCTGACCAGTCCCGCTTGTTCGAGCGTGTCGACGGCGCGCGTCGCCGTTGCATCGCTTGTGTTCAGGCGCTCGGCGAGCGGATGCAGCCGCAGCGGGCCTTCGTCCTCGATCAGCGTCAGCGCCAGCTGCTGCGTTGCTGTCAGCGAGCTGGGGCCGCCGCTGTCGGTCGCGTCGACGCGCTGCCGGATCAGCAGCACGACGAGCTCCTCGAGCGCTGCGGCGAGCTGTTCCGCCGCGCTCTGCGCAATCGAGCCGGCCGTGCTGGTGTCTTTCCTGGTCTTCGCCATCTCTCACGCTCTGCGCTCAGCCGGCTGCGCGGACGAGTTCGTGGATCAGATACCAGCCGAGCTCGACGAGCGCGAGCCAGAGCGCGAGTCCCCAGAGGGCGCTGGTGAGTGTCGATCGGCTTGACCGCTCCGGTTCTGCCGCGCGCGGGGCTTCCTCCTGCTCTGGATCGGCGTCGGCCCTGGTGGGCGGGCGCTTCTCGGTCGTCGACATCGGGTAAGATTACCTTGCGCAACGAAAGGAATGTCGTGCGGGTGTGGACGATTTCCTGGCAGGAGGGAACGCGGGGCGACGAGCTCGGGCGTTCGCTCGCGCGCGAGCTTGACGTGCGGCTGTTCGACGACGAGCTCGTGGCTGCGGTGGCGGCCGGCTGCGGGCTCGACCCGCCTTCGGTGCGCGATCTCGAGCGCCATCTCCCGGGCCCCTATCTGCAGTGGGGGCTCTCGCTGGCGGTCGCGTTCGGCGGGGCCGCCGCCGCCGCGGAGGAGCTGCGGCGGCCCCAGGCCATGCGCGAGCTCACCGAGCGGGCGATCCACGATGCCGCGCGCGAGCCGTGCGTGATCCTCGGCCGCGCCGCCTTCGCCGTCTTGCGCGAGCAGCCGGGGACGCTGCACCTGCGCGTTCACGCGCCGCTCGAGTGGCGCGCCCGCGAATACGCCCGCGAGAACTACCTGCCGCTCGAGCGCGCCCGCGACCTCGTCGCCCGCGACGACCGGGCACGGGAGTGCTACGTCCGCCGCCTCTACCGGCTCGAGCTGCGCGACGACGACAACTTCGACCTCGTGCTCGACGCCAGCCGCCTCTCGCTGGCGGCGATGGTCGAGCTCGCGCTCGTCGCCGGCGAGCGCCGGCCCGCGCCGCTCACGGCCGGCCGCTGAGCCGGAACGCCTGCCGGATTGGGCGCAGAGCTACCGCATCGCCTAGTTTACGCTAACGTAAAGATCATGCTGGGTGTGCGAGCGCAGCAACGGACGAGGGGTCGGTCGGCTGGGCACTGCGCCGCCTCTGTTGGCTCGCGGGCGGCGGACGCTGCGGCGTCCGCCGCCCGCACGCGCCGCGGCGACTACAGGTGGTGGGCGCTTTCCTGCACCAGCGTCGGCATGCTGCTCGCGACCGTCAACTCGGGCACGCTGCTGATCGCGCTCCCCGATCTCGAGCGGGCATTGCATACGAGCCTGCTCGCGCTCGTCTGGGTGATCCTCGTCTACATGATCGCCTCGACCGTGCTCGTGCTGACCGCCGGGCGGCTCTCCGATCTGTTCGGGCGCAAGCGGGCGTACGTGCTCGGCTTCGCGCTGTTCACGCTCGCCTCGCTCGGCGCAGGCTTCGCCTCGAGCGGTGGCGAGCTGATCGGCTGGCGGATCGTGCAGGGCGTCGGCGGCGCCTTCCTGTTCGCGAACTCGACCGCGATCGTGACCGATGCGTTTCCGCGCGAGCAGCTGGGGCTGGCGATGGGCACCAACTCGATGGTGGGCGCGGTCGGGATGGTGGTCGGGCCGGTGCTCGGCGGCTTGCTCGTCAAGCTCTCCTGGCACTGGGTGTTCTGGTTCAACGTGCCGCTCGGCGCGCTCGGCACGGTCTGGGCGGCGCTCGTCCTGCGCGAGCTGGCCAGCCTCGACCGCGAGCGGCGCCTCGATCCGCTCGGCAGCGCCAGCTACCTGCTCGGGCTAGGCGGGCTCGTGTTCGCGCTCTCCCGCGGCGGCCTCGACGGCTGGAGCGACCCGTACGTGCTCGCCGGCTTCTGCGCGGCCGTGCTGCTGCTGCCGCTGTTCGTCGCGGTCGAGCGGCGCGTGCGCGCGCCGCTGCTCGACCTGACGATCTTCCGCGACCGGCTGTTCGCCGCCGCCTCCGGCGCGGCGCTGATCAACGGGCTTTCCCGCTTCGCGCTGCTGTTCTTGTTCGTCTTCTACTTCCAGGGGCCGCTCGGCTACGACCCGATCGAGGCGGGCGTGCGGCTGGCGCCGATGGCGCTGGCGATGCTGGTCGCGGCGCCGCTTGCCGGCCGGATCGCCGACCGGCACGGCTCGCGGCTGCTGGCAGCGCTGGGGATGCTGCTCACCGCCGCCGGGCTCGCGGCGATGACGACCTTGCAGGCAGGCAGCTCCTACTGGCTGAGCGCCGCCTGGCTCGCCCTGGTCGGGATCGGCTCCGGCGTCTTCAACAGCCCCAACACCTCGGCGATGATGGGCGTCGTGCCGGCGAACCGGCGCGGCGTCGCCGCCGGCACGCGCACCATGCTCCAGAACACGGGCGCGGTCGTCTCGATCTCGTTCGTGCTCGCGATCGTCACCTCCGGCATCCCCAAGACCGCCCTGTTCAAGATCTTCTCCGGGCTGGCGACGGGGCTGCCGCAGGCGCAGGTGAACGCCTTCATCGCCAACATGCACCACGCGGTCTGGGTGCTGGCGGGCTTCTCGCTGCTCGGCGCCGCCGTCTCGCTGCTTCGCCCGGCGCACCGGCCGGCGGCGCGGCAGGAAGGCCGTCTCGGCGAGGCGACGGGATGAGCGCGGCTGCGACCGAGCGCAGCTACCGGATCGGCGAGGTCGCCGCGCTCGCGGGGACGACCCCGCGCACGATCCGCTACTACGAGGAGATCGGTCTGCTGCCGGTTCCGCCCGGCCACGAGAAGGGGCGTCACCGCGTCTACGACGAGCGCGAGGTGACGCGTCTGCGCGAGCTGCTGCGGCTGCGCGACCTGCTCGGCGTCTCGCTCGAGGAGCTGCGCAGCCTGCTCGAGGCGGAAGAGGCGCGCGCCACGCTGCGCGACCGCTGGCAGCGCAGCGGCGACGACGCCGACCGGCGGGCGATCCTCGAGCAGGCGGCCGCGCACGTCGACGCGCAACTCGCGCTCGTGAGCGCGCGCCGAAAGGCGCTGCAGCGGCTGGAGCGGGAGCTGCTCGAAAAACGCCGCCGTCTCGCCGCGAGAACACGCACGCTCGCGCGGAGGGGAGCGTGACCTCGGCCGCCGCCGCGACCGCGCACAGGCGCCGCCTGGTGACCGCGCTCTACGCGGCAGCTGCGATCCTGCTGCTGCCTTGGAGCGTCCTGCTGGCGACGCGGCTGCCCGCCCGGCACCTGTCGGCGCACTGGGACATCGCCTGGACCGGCTTCGACATCGCGCTCGCCGCGACGCTGGCGGCGGTCGCGGTCAGCGCCTGGCGGCGCTCGCCGTGGCTGGAGGGCGCCGCCAGCGCGGCGGCGGCGCTCCTTCTCTGCGACGCCTGGTTCGACCTGCTGACCGCGGCGACCGGCCGCGAGCTCGCGCTCGCGGCGGTCGAGGCCGCTCTGGTCGAGCTGCCGATGGCGGTTCTCTGTCTGCGCCTCGCCCGCCGCGCAGAGCGCGCCTGGCTGGCGGCAGCCGCCGCGGGACCCGGTTTCGAGCGGCAGCAGGTCGCCCCGGCCGTGCCCCCGCCCCGAACAAGGACCGATCGCAGGCGCACCCGCAGGTTCGGCCAGTCGGCCTGCCTGCTGGGCGGCGCCGTCCTCGCTGCGAACGCCGCCGAGGCGATCGACGGCAGCCCGCGGCTGGTCAGCTCGAGCGCCGGCCGCTTCGACTCGGCCGCCGCCGAGCTCGACGCGGGTCCGGTGCTCGGCGCGAGTGCCCAGCCGACGATCACGCCGCCGGCGACCCCGACCGCCTCGACGCCGCAGAACGGAGAGCAATGACCGGTACGCCGACGCGCCGCCACCACCTGCTGACCTGGGGCGGCCCCGTGCAAGAGACGAACCTGATCGAGCGCAGCTACCGCTGGTGGGCGCTTTCGGCGGTGCTGCTGGTGATGTTCACGTCCTCGATCTCCTCGACGATCGTCTCGACGGCGGTGCCGACGATCGTCGCCGATCTGCACGGCTTCAGCCTCTACGGCTGGGTCTTCACCGGCTACATCCTCGCCTCGACCGTCACCGTGCCGATCTTCGGCAAGCTCTCCGACCTCTACGGGCGGCGGCCGCTGTATCTGGTCGGGATCGCCGTCTTCGTGCTCGGGGCGATCCTCGCAGCCGCTGCGCAGTCGATGCTGTGGCTGATCTGTGCACGCGTGGTTTCCGGTCTGGGCGGCGGCGCGATGATGGCCCTTTCGACGGCGTCGATCGGCGACATCTTCAGCCCGCGCGAGCGGGGCCGCTGGATGGGCGTCGTGATGGGCGTCTTCGGGCTCGCCTCGATCGTCGGCCCGACGCTCGGCGGCACGATCACCGATCAGATCGGCTGGCGCTACGTCTTCCTCGTGCCGCTGCCGCTCGCCGCCTTCGCCTGGCTCGTGATCGGCGTCGTGATGCCCCGCGTGCGCCTGCGGCGGCGGATCCGGCTCGACCTCGAAGGGAGCGCGCTGATGACCGGCGGGCTCGTGGGGGTGCTGCTCGCCGTGACCTGGGGCGGCACCAGCTACCCCTGGGCCTCCTGGCAGATCGTCGTCTGCTTCGCCGCGGGCGCCGTGCTGCTCGCGCTGTTCGTGCTCAACGAGCGGCGCGCGGCCGAGCCGATCCTCAGTCCGGTGCTGTTCGCAAACCGCGTCTTCTCGCTCTCGGTCGCGATCTCGTTCCTGATCGTCGCCGGCATGTACGGCAGCCTCAGCTTCATCCCGCTCTTCGTGCAGGGCGTGGTCGGCAAGACCGCCCAGAACTCGGGCGTCGTGCTGACACCGATGATGCTCTCCTTCGTGGCCGGCTCCGCGATCGGCGGCCAGATCATCTCCCGCACGGGGCGCTACAAGCTGCAGGCGATCATCGGCATGTGCTTCGCGGTCGCCGGCTTCGTCCTCTTCAGCCGCCTGTCGGCCTCCTCCGGCTCGGGCGAGGTGATCCGCGACATGATCGTCCTCGGGATCGGGATCGGGACGACGATGCCGATCTTCTCGATGACCGTTCAGAGCGCCTTCCCGCACCGGCTGCTCGGCACCGTCAACTCCGGCCGGCAGCTCTTCTCCAACCTCGGCGGTGCCGTCGCGGTGCCGGTGATGACCGCGATTCTCGTCAACCGTTTCTCGACCGATCTCGTCCGCTACGCGCCCGCCGCCGCGCGCAAGCAGTTGGCCGGGACGACGATCTCGCCGCAGTCGCTGCTGACTCCGGAGGCGCAGCGTGCGATCCGGCAGCACTTCTCGACGCTGCCGCACGGCCACACCGTGTACCTGCAGTTCGTGGCGGCAGTGCGGCGGTCGCTCGCGAACGGGATCGTCGACATCTTCACCGTCGGCGTCGGGCTCGCCGCGGCGGGCTTGCTGTTGACGCTGGCGTTCCCCCGGATTGAGCTGACGAGCTGGGAGCCCGGCTCGCAGCCGGAATCGATCGCCGAGGAGGCAGGTACGGTCGGCAGCCTCACTCCCGACCAGCGGCGCCTGGTCGAGACGTCGAGGAGCGAGGCGTGAGCCGTACCCGCCGAACGGAGCCGAGGGGGCAACCGTGGAGGCGGTGACGCGCATCGGCTTGCAGATCCCGAACTTCACCTATCCCGACGTCGCCGGCGAGGGGCTGTTCGACCGGATCACCGCGATCGCGCAGGCGGCGGAGCGGTCCGGCTTCGACTCGCTCTGGGTGATGGACCACCTGTACCAGATCCCCTCGGTCGGCCCGCGCAGCGACCCGATGCTCGACGCGTACACGCTGCTCGGCGGGATCGCCGCCCGCACCGAACGCGCCCGCCTCGGAACCATGGTGACCGGGGTCACCTACCGCAACCCGGCCCAGCTCGCGAAGATCGTCACCACGCTCGACGTCGTCTCCCGCGGCCGGGCGATCCTCGGCATCGGCGCCGCCTGGAACGAGGACGAGCACCGCGGCTACGGCTTCCGCTTCCCGCCGATCCGGGAGCGGCTGGAGCGGCTCGAGGAGGCGCTCCAGATCTGCCGGGCGATGTTCCGCGAGCCGGCGCCGAGCCTTGCGGGGCGCCACTACCGGATCGAGGCGGCGCTGAACGAGCCGCGGCCGCTGCGGCCGGGAGGGCCGCCGATCCTGGTCGGCGGCGGCGGCGAGCGGCGGCTGATCCCGCTGGTCGCCCGCTACGCCGACGCCTGGAACGTCTTCGGCGACCTCGACGCGATCCGGCACAAGCTCTCGGTGCTCGAGCAGGCCTGCGAGCGGGCAGGTCGCGACCCGGCCGAGATCACCAAGACGCGCCTGGGCGCGCTCGTCGTCGCCGAGGACGAGGCGCAGCTGGAGCGCAAGCTGGACGCGCTGCGCGCCGCGCGTCCGATCGACGAGGCGCAGCTGCGCGGCTACGTGCTCGCGGGGACGCCCGACCGAGTGGTCGAGCAGGTAGAGGCCTTCCTCGACGCGGGCCTGGACGGGATGATCTTCAACCTGCACGACGCGCACGAGCTCGAGCCGGTCGCACTCGCCGGCGAGACGCTCGCCCGCACCCGCCTCGCCCGGGAGCCGCTCCGCCGATGAGCACGCTCCACGAGCTGGAGCTGCGCCTGGACGCGGGGGCGGTGCCGGCCGTGCTCGCCGCCCCCGACGGGGCCGGGCCGCACCCGGCGCTACTCGTGCTGAGCGAGCTGTGGGGGCTGACCGACGATCTGCGCCGGATCGCGGCCCGGCTCGCGGGCGAGGGCTACCTCGCGCTGGCGCCGGAGCTGTACGGGCCGGGGCGGCGGCTCGCCTGCGTCAGCCGAGCGATCCGCGACCTGGCCCGCGGTGGCTCGCAGCTTGGGCTCGCCAGGATCGAGCAGGCCTTCCGGGCGCTGCGCGAGCGGCCGGAGGCCGACCCGGAGCGGCTCGGTGCGATCGGCTTCTGCATGGGCGGCGGCTTCGCGCTCCTGCTCGGCGCCCGCGCGCCCGCGCGGACGGTGTCGGTCAACTACGGGCGCGTGCCCGAGCGGGTCGAGGAGCTCGAGGGGCTCTGCCCGGTCGTCGCCAGCTACGGCGGCCGCGACCGGCTGCTGCCGGACGCGGAGCGGCTCGAGCGCTTCCTCGCCGCGCGCGACATCCCCTACGACCTCAAGATCTACCCGCAGGCGGGCCACGGCTTCCTCAACCACAGCATCCCGCAGCCGCTCCAGCGTGCCCTGCGCCCCCTCGCCGTCGTCGGCTACGACGCCGAGGCCGCCGAGGACGCCTGGCCGCGGATCCTCGCCTTCCTCGACACCCACCTCCGCTCCGCTCCCGGCTGATGGACGGCGACCCGTCCGGCTGGCAGGAGCGGGACGAGGACGGCGCCGGCTGGGTCGTCGTCGAGACAGGCCGCGCACGCTGGCGCGTGCTGCTGCCCTCGCCGCCCGTGAAGGCAACCGCCGCGCGTGCGCTCCCGGCTGCCGAGCTATTCGCAGCGTCGCGGGCGACGATCGATCGCAACAACGGCGGCCCGCCGGCGCCGTCGGGCGGGGGCCTGCTCGGCCGCTTCGCCCGCCGGCTGCGCGGCCGCGCCCGACGACGCCGGCCGGGGCGGAGGAGGCGCGGGTGGAGACGCTGAGCCAGCGGCAGCTGATCGCCGCCTTCCTCGGCGTGCCGCTGGCGATGCTCCTCGCTGCGCTCGACCAGACGATCGTCTCGACGGCGCCGCCGCGGATCGCCATCGACCTGCACGGCTTCCAACGGCTCTCCTGGGTGGTGACCGCCTACCTGCTCGCCGCGACGATCACGGTGCCGCTGTACGCCCGCGCAGCGCTCGCCGCCTCCCTGCACACCGTCTACCTGGCCGCGGCGCCGCTGGTCGCGGCGGCACTCGCCGTCTCTCTGCTGCTGCGGGAGATCCCGCTGCGCGGCCCCGCCGCCGAGAGCGCCGACGCGCCGGCCGGCCTCGAAGGGCGGCCGTGACGGCTGAGCTCAACGGCGTCCGCGCGGTCGTCACGGGGGCGACGAGCGGGCTTGGCCTCGCGATGGCGCGGGCGCTGCTCGCCGCCGGCGCCACGGTCGCGGTCGCGGCGCGCGACACCCCGCGGCTCGCCGAGACGGTCGAGCGGCTGCGCGGAGAGGGGCTGCGCGCGGAGCCGCTGACGCTCGACGTGCGCGACCCCGCCTCGGCCGAGCGTGCCGCCGCCGAGATCCGGGCGCGGTGGCGCGGGCTCGAGCTGGTCGTCAACAACGCCGGCATCGGCATGCGCACCGTCAACCCGCGCTTCCTCGAAGCGCCGCAGCCGTTCTGGCAGGTCACCCCGGAGGGGTTCGCGGAGGTGATCGCGACCAACCTGAGCGGCTACTTCCACGTCGCGCGCGCGTTCACGCCGCTCTTCCTCGAGCAGCGCCGCGGCCGCTTCGTCACCGTGACGATGAACCACGAGACGATGCGCCGGCGCGGCTTCGTCCCGTACGGCCCCTCCCGCGCAGGCGCCGAGTCGCTCAGCCTGATCATGACCGAAGACCTGCGCCCGCACGGGATCGCCGTCAACCTGCTGCTGCCGGGCGGCGCGACCCTGAGCGGGATGATCCCCGAGGGGCTGCCCGAGGAGCAGCGGCGGGCGCTGCTGCCGGCCGAGGTGATGGGGCCGCCGGCCGTCTTCCTCGCCTCCGCCGCGGCGGAGGGGCTGACGGGCGAGCGGATCGTCGCAAAAGACTTCGAGCAGTGGCTCGCGACCCGGCGCGGCGGCCGCCGGTCGTAGTCGTGCCGTCCCCGGACGGCGCCGCGGCCGCCGCCATCGCCGCCGCCGCCGAGCCGCGCGGGCGGGCGCGGCTGGGCCTGCTCGCGACGATCGCCTCGGGGACGCTGCTGAACCCGCTCAACTCGTCGATGATCGCGGTCGCGCTCGTCGACCTCGCCCGCCACTTCCGGCTCGACTTCTCGACCGCCTCCTGGCTGATCTCCGCCTACTACCTCGCAAGCGCCGTCGGTCAACCGCTCTCGGGCCGGCTCGCCGACCTGCACGGGCGCAAGCGCATCTTCCTCGCCGGGCTCGCGCTTGTCGGCCTCGCCAGCATCGCCGCCCCGTTCGCGCCCAGCTTCGCTGCGCTGGTCGCCGTACGCGTCGTCCAGGCGGCCGGCAGCTCCGCCCTCTATCCGGCCGGGCTCAGCATCCTGCGCAGCGCGATCCGGGAGCGGCAGACAAGCGCGCTCGGCGTGCTCTCGGTCTTCGCCTCCGTCTCCGCCGCGGTCGGGCCGACGCTCGGCGGCTACCTCGTCGGCTGGCAGGGCTGGCGGGCGATCTTCGTCGTCAACCTGCCGCTGGTCGCGCTCGCGCTCGCGCTTGCCGCCCGCGTCCTGCCGGCCGACCCGCCGCGGTCGCGAACGTCGCTCGGTGGGGAGCTGCGCCGGCTCGACCCGGCCGGCGCGGTCCTGTTCGCCGCCGCGCTCGTCAGCTTGCTCTGGTTTCTGCTCTCGCTCGACCGGGGCGTCGCCTGGTGGGCGCTGCCGCTCGCGCTCGCCGCCGGCGCCACGTTCGCGCACGTCGAACGCCGCACTCCCGAGCCGTTCCTCGACGTGCGCACGCTTGCCGCGAACAGGCAACTGCTCCGCGTTTACGCTCAGTTCGCGCTCGTCAACGTCGTCTTCTACTCCGTCTTCTTCGGCGTTCCGAGCTTCCTGCAGGAGGCGAAGGGGCTGAGCGCCGAGCAGGCCGGGCTCGTGATCCTGCCGATCGCCGGCGTGGGCGTGCTCACAACCCCGCTCGCCGCCCGCGCGATCGAGCGTTCGGGGCCGCGCCCTGCCGTTGTCGCCGGCTCGCTCTGCATGACCGCCGGGACGCTCGCCCTGCTCGCCATCGGAAAGACGACGAGCGATCTCGCGACCGCCGGCTTGCTTGCGCTGCTCGGCGTCAGCTCCGGCCTCAACAACCTCGGTCTGCAGGCGGCGATGGTCGAGGCGGCCCCGCACGAACAGATCGGCTCGGCCTCAGGTCTCTTCCAGACCTCCCGCTACCTGGGCACGATCCTCTCGGCCAGTCTGCTCGGTCTCGCCTTCGGCCAGCGGATCGACGCGAACCGCCTTCACACCCTGTCGATCGCGCTCGCCGTGCTGAGCGGGCTGATCGTGCTGTTCACCCTGTGGGGTCGGGGCGACGCCCGTCGCTAGTGGACGTCCAGGGGCCGCTGCCAGAGCGGGCCGAGCGGGGTGGCCGCCCAGGCCTCGTGCGGCCACGGCCTTCTGCCGCGAACCGGGAGCGCCTCCCGCCGGGACGGTGCCGGGCCGGCGATCGTGCTTGTGGAGTTCGCCGACCTCGCACGCATACGGCGTCGAGGTGAGGACCAGGTCTGCGACACCGACACCGAGCCGCTCCATGCAAGCAGGTGCGTTTGCGGTCGAGGAAGTCGCGGGCGTCGCGGGTGAGCAGGCGGGGGCAGCTGGCAGGCGTCGCCGACGATGACGCCGGCGCACCCATCTGCGCCGTTGTCGTGGGCGTGGGCGATGTTCGCGTAGGCGAGGGCGGCCAGGCTGCGCGGGCCGCTTCGAGCAATGCGTGCGCGGTTGCCCGGCGGGTGGCCGGCATCGCGGAAGCGTGGCGCAAGCGGAACCATGATTCCGTTATTGTGGCGCGATGCAGGAGCGGGGGCCGGGCCGGTCATTCGACGAGCGGGTCCTGTTCGGCGTAGCCGGTCTGCTGACCGGGATCTGGGTCGCGCTCCGCGTTTTTGGGCGTCGAGATGCTGCTCGGCGAGGTGCCAGGTGAGCGCTTTGCAGCTTGCGCGCGGGCGGGGCAACCCGGGTCGTGACGGCTCTACTGACCGGATGCATGTGACCTTCGTCGTCTCCGCAGCTGTCCCCGTAGCCGGGGCCTTGCTTGCGCTGTTGTTCGTCCGCGGCGAGGGCGGCGCGGCCGGCCGCTTGCTCGTCGCCGGTTGACGGGAAGAGATCCCCAGCCGCTGCTGCGATTCCGAACCAGCACAGCTCTGCGTACACGGCGGCTACTGCGCATCCGCCGGTCGAGAGCGTTTCGGCTCGCGATCGGGCTTGTGCTCGTCGCGGCTGTCACGCTGCTCTTGCTGTCGCGTGGCTCGAGCCTCTCGGGGTTCGGCGACGCGTTCGCCGCTGTCGGCTGGTGGTGGGTCGCGGCGGCGGTTGCGCTCAACCTCCTCTCTGTCCTCGTGCGCGCGCTCGCCTGGACGATCGTTATCCGCTGCGCAGTTCCGCCGCCGCACCCGGCTGTGCCGCTGGTCTTTTCTGCCTTCTCGGTCGGGCTGTTTGCGAACGCAGTGTTACCGGGGCGGATCGGCGAACTCGCACGCGTCGCTGTGTTGACGCGCAAGCTGCCGGCCCGGAAGGGGACCTGGGCGACGCTGGTCGGCACCGTGTTCGCGCACCGTGTCTTTGACCTGATCCCGGTGCTGCTGCTCGTGCTCTACGTGGTCGTGACAGCGAACGTTCCGAACGCTGTGCGGGCAAGTCTGCTCGCGGTGACATGCATCGGCGTTGTCTTGTTCGCGTTCGCGTTCGTAAGCGGCCGGCGCCCGCACGTGTCTCGCCTGGACAGTCGCGGCACGGCCCGGCGGCTGCTTGCGATGGGAAGAGAGGGTCTCGGGATCATGCGCTCACCGGGTGGGACCGCGGCCGCAGTCCTCTCCCAGACAGGCGGCTGGCTCTGCCAGTTGCTCGCGGTTCTCGCCGCGTTGCGGGCCTTCGGCATCCACTCCGGACTGCCAGCCGCCGGCGTCGTGCTTCTGCTGATGAACGTCGTCACCATTTTCCCCTTCTGGCCAGGCAACGTTGGTCTCACCCAGGTCGCGATCGCCTCCGCGTTGACGGGCTACGGTGTCGCCTACGCGCACGGCATCGCCTACGGCCTTGGACTGCAGGCGATCGAGGCGTCAGTCGGGATCGGCGTTGGGCTCCTGTTCTTCATTCACGAGGGAGTCTCGCTCGCGAACCTCAAACTGCTACGCGGCGAATTGGCGGCGCGCGCACAGCCTCCGGCCGCCGTTCCAATCGA
>DASREE010000013.1:0-65561 GCA_035652235.1 Gaiellaceae bacterium
AAGCGCTCCAGCAGCAAAACGGCGTCCACTCGCAACGCTCACAGCCACCGTCCGCTCACTCACGGCGCGCTTCTGCCGCCCACTCACCGACAGTCTCGTCCGGAGCGCCGCAGTCGCCGTTACAGACCCGGGCTCCTAGCCGGACGCGGCCGTTTGCGACCACGCGGGTGGCCGCCGCTCGAGGAACGCCCTCAGCCCCTCCTGGCCCTCCTCGCTCGTCCGCCGCTCGGCGATCCTCCTCGCGGTCTCGGCGCCGTCGAGCGGGGCGTCGAGGACGAGGCGCTTCGCGTGGCGCACCGCCTCCGGGCCGGAGCCGAGGATCTCGGCGAGCACCCGGTCGACGGCGGCGTCGAGCTCGCCGGCGGGGACGACCTCGTGCACGAGCCCGATGCGCAGGGCGGTCGCGGCGTCGAACCGTTCGCCCGTGAGGAAGTACCGGCGCGCGGCGGCCGCCCCGACGCGCGCGAGCGCGAACGGCGAGATGACGGCCGGTATGATCCCGAGCTTCACCTCCGAGAAGGCGAAGGTCGCGTCCTGTGCGGCGATCGCGACGTCGGCGCAGGCGACGAGGCCGACGCCGCCGCCGAGCGCGTGCCGCTGCACGCGCGCGAGCACGGGTGCCGAGCAGCGGTCGACCGCCTCGTACATGCGGCGCAGGCGCATCGCGTCGGCGACGTTGTCCTCGTAGCCGAGGTCGGCCGCCGAGCGCATCCAGTCGACGTCCGCACCGGCGCAGAAGCTCTCGCCCTCGCCGCGGAGGACGACGGCCCGCGCGTCGCCGACGTCGGCGAACGCCTCGCGCAGCGCCTCGATCAGCGCCGCGTCGAGCGCGTTCCGCCGCCTGGGACGTGCCAGCGTGACGGTGACGACGTCTCCGTCGCGGAGGACGCGCAGCGGCGGCGGCGCGGCGGTCACGTGGCGGCTCGGCTCGGCTGCTCCTCGGGCGGCAGCTTGGCGAGAAGCGCCTTGACGAGCCGGAGCACCTCAGCCTCCTCGTGCCCGAAGTCGTCGAGGTAGGCGTGCAGGGCGGCGCGGACGATGCGGAGCTCGTCGTCGGTCAGCTGGAGCGTGTGCATGGCGGGAACCTAGCGCGCGGCGGGGACGGGCCGCCGGGACCGGGCGCTGCCCCGGCGGCCTGCACCCCGGCGGCGCTCACGACGAGACGACGGCGATGTAGAAGGCGTGGTCCTCGAGCTGCGTCTCGCCTGCGTTCGTCGTCTCGACCAGTGCGGTCGAGCTGCCCGCGCCGGACAGGCCGCAGCTGACGCCCTCGCTTCCCCCGCCTCAGATGGCCGCGTAGACCGTGCCGGCGAGGTCCGAGTCGGCGTCGCGGAGCGCCCTCATGGCGACGACCCCCTTGCCGCTGAGCGGCGAGCCGAAGCTGACGTAGTAGCGACCGGACCCGACCGTGTGGGTGACCGAGACGCCGACGGTGCCGTTCAGGAGGTTGCCGTCCTTCCCGACGAGCGCCCACAGGGCGCCTGCGCCCGGAATCCCCGCCGGCCCGGCGGGCCCGATCGGCCCGGTCGGGCCGGTCGGGCCGGTGGCGCCCCTCGGCCCCGGGACGCCCGGCGGGCCCGTCTGTCCGCGTGGGCCGGCGGGGAGCTGGCCCGCTTTGAAGTCCACCCTGTCGAGGGAGTGGTCCTTGACCTCGGCGGAGGTGACGGAGCCCTTCTTCAGCTGGGGGCTACCGACGGACCCTGGCTTCAGCTGCGCGGTGCCGACGGACCCTGGCTTCAGCTGGGCGGTGCCGACGGAGCGTGGCTTCAGCTGGGCGGTGCCGACGCTGTGCGCAGGCAAGCGGATGGCCGCGTAGCCTGTGCCTGCGAGCGCGACGGCGAGGGCGATTGTCGCGATCACGGTCGCAGGCGAAGGACGGAGCCGTGCGAACGTCTTCACATCGTCCTCCTTCGTCGTGAGCGAGTGATCATAGGGGCCGCTCGGCGAGGCGGAGCGGACCGCAGGCCGACCGGAGCCGGCCTGCGGCCGCCGAGCCGCCTACAGGACCGCGATGTAGAACGCGTGGTCCGGGGCGCCGAACACCACCTGCACGTACACGGTGCTGGTCGTGTTCGCCGTCGGGCAGACCGAGCCCTCCGGCCCGCCGCCGCAGATCGTGGCGGTGACGAAGCCTGGCGAGAAGCCGTCCGCATCCCGCAGCGCCCAGGTGGCGAGGAGGGCGTGGCCGCTCACCGGCGTCCCGAAGGAGACGTAGTAGTCGGCCGTGCCCGTCGTGTGGAAGACGATCACGCCGGGCGAGCCGGCGATGACGTTTCCGTCCTTGCCGATCAGGGCCCACTTGCTGACGGCGGAAGGCCCGGCCGGCCCGGCCGGCCCGGCGGGCCCCGTCGGTCCGCGCGCGCCGACGGGGCCGGGCACGCCCTGGGGCCCGCGCGGCCCCACGGGGATCTGGCCGGCCTTGAAGTCGGCCCGCAGCAGCGAGCCGTTCTGGACCTTCGCGGACGTGACGGCGTTGTTCTTCAGCTGGGCGGTGCCGACGCTGTTCTTCGGGATCACGATCGTCACCGCCGCCATGCTCGTGCCGCCGAGTGCGACGAGGAGCGCGATCGCCGCGATGACGGTGGCGGGCGACGGCCGGATGCGTCGTAGCCTGTGCATGGAAGCCCCCTTCTCTCGCAGGAGCTTCGATGGTAGATACGGCGCCGGAGGGCGTCGGCTGGCGCGCCCGACTTGGGGGCGCGCTCAGTCCCGAGCCGGCGGCAACCAGCTGCGGCCGAAGGCCCTCGCAGCGAGCGCCCGGCGCGTCCCTCCGATCCCGCCGCCGGGCTCCCGGCCGGGGGATCCGCCACGTCCACGACCGTTGAGCCCGGCAGGTGCTCTGCCGCTCCTCGTCGGTTGCTGCGGGCTCACATCCTGAACACGCCGAAGGTCGTCTCCGGGATCGGCGCGTTCAGGGCGGCTGCGATCCCGAGCGCGAGCACCCGGCGCGTGTCCAGCGGGTCGATGATGCCGTCGTCCCACAGGCGCGCGGTCGAGTAGTACGGGTTGCCCTCCGCCTCGTAGGTGGCGCGGATCTCGTCCGGGTCGGCGTCCCCGACCATCGTCAGCACGGTCGCAGCCTGCTCGCCGCCCATCACCGAGATGCGCGCGTTCGGCCACATCCACAGCTGGCGCGGCGAGTAGGCGCGCCCGCACATGGCGTAGTTCCCGGCTCCGAACGAGCCGCCGGTGATCACCGTGAACTTCGGCACCTGCGCGCAGGCGACGGCGGTGACGAGCTTGGCGCCGTCGCGTGCGATGCCGCCCGCCTCGTACTCCTTGCCGACCATGAAGCCGGTGATGTTCTGGAGGAAGACGAGGGGGATCCGCCGTGTGCAGGCGAGCTCGACGAAGTGCGCCCCCTTGCGGGCCGACTCGGCGAAGAGGACGCCGTTCGAGGCGAGGATCGCGACGGGATAGCCCTCGAGCCGGGCGAAGCCGCAGACGAGCGTCTCGCCGTAGAGCGCCTTGAACTCGTGGAAGCGGCTGCCGTCGACGATCCGCGCGATCACCTCCCGCGGGTCGAGCTGGTGGCGGAAGTCCTCGGGGACGAGGCCGTACAGGTCGGCGGGGTCGAGCGCGGGCGGCTCCGGCGGCGTCCGCTCCCACGGCGGCTCAGGCTTCGCGCCGCCCAGATGGCGGACGATCTCGCGGCACATGGCGAGCGCGTGCTCGTCCGAGGTCGCGTAGTGGTCGGCGACGCCCGACAGCCGCGTGTGCACGTCGGCGCCTCCGAGCTCCTCCGCCGTCACCTCCTGGCCCGTCGCCGCCTTCACGAGTGGCGGCCCACCGATGAAGATCGTGCCGGTGCCCTTGACGATCACCGTCTCGTCCGACATTGCCGGCACATACGCGCCGCCGGCGGTGCAGGAGCCGACGACGCAGGCGATCTGAGGGATCCCCTGCGCCGACAGGCGCGCCTGGTTGTAGAAGATGCGGCCGAAGTGATCGCGGTCGGGGAAGACCTCGGCCTGCAGCGGCAGGAAGGCGCCACCCGAGTCGACGAGGTAGATGCAGGGCAGCCGGTTCTGCTCCGCGATCTCCTGCGCGCGCAGGTGCTTCTTGACGGTGAGCGGGAAGTAGCTTCCGCCCTTGACGGTCGCGTCGTTCGCGACGATGACGCACTCCCGCCCCTCGACGACGCCGATTCCGGTCACGATCCCGGCCGCGGGGGCCTCGTTGCCGTACAGGCCCCAGGCGGCGAGGGCGGAGAGCTCGAGGAAGGCGGTGTCCGGATCGACGAGCCGGTCGATGCGCTCGCGCGCGGTCAGCTTGCCGCGCGAGCGGTGCCGCCGGAGCGCCTCCTCGCCGCCGCCGCGCGCCACCTCGGCCGTCCGGCTGCGCAGCTCCGCGACGAGCGCCTCCATGCGGGCTCGCCGGGCCGCGAACGTGTCGGAGTCGCGGTCGACCTGGGTCGCGAGCACGCTCACGGCCCGTGAGCCTATCCCGTGTCAGCGCTGCGGCAGGCGCAGCTCGAGCACGCCGTCGCCCGTGGGCACGAACTTCCGCCGCAGGTAGAAGTCGCGCGCGAGCCGGTTGTCGGGCTCGACCACGATCTGGAGCGTCGTCGCCCCTTCGGCGATCGCGTAGCCCTCGGCGTAGTCGATCAGCTGGTTGCCGATGCCTTCGTGCCCGTGGCGGGGGCTGACGAGCAGCTGCTCGACGCGGATGGTGCTGCCCTCCCGGTGCAGCGCGACGTAGCCGGCGTGCTCTCCCTCCAGCTCGGCGACGAACACGGTCTGCGTCTCCAGCCCGGCGAGGGCGGTGCGGTCGCTCCAGGCGGCCTGTCCGCCGAAGGCCTCGCGCGCGAGGCTGAACAGGAGGCTCTCGTCCTCGGCCCGGTAGGGCCGGATCGTCGCCTTCCGGTACGGCACGGCGGCCGCATTGTACCGCCGCTCAGCCGGCCCGCCGCCGCACTTGGCCTCGCGCGGCGGCACGCGGCGGCATGTTCACGGCTGCCCGAGCCGGGGGACGTCGTCCGGCGAGCGTGCGAGCGCCGCCTGGGCGAGCAGCGGCTCGACGGAGAGGGGGTCGAGGCGGCGCGCCCGGCGCGGGCTGCTCGCGGCCGCGCTCCCTCGCCGGTCGTACGCCTCGTTCGTGAAGCGGGCCGAGGGAACGACGTGAAGATCGCGCGGCGGTACGGTCGGCGCCGTCCTCGGCGCGTTCAGGTCCGTCGACTGAGCCGCGCGAGCACGCGGCGTACGAGCGGCTGCGGCCGGGTGCGCTCGGCCTCCGGCGCCAGGGTGAGGACGGGAGCGTCGGGCGACGCCTCGGCCGCGCCTTCTCCCGCGTCGGCCGGGAGTGGGAGTGGAGGTTGTGGCGGGAGGGGCGCTGCGGCCGTCGGCGCCTGCGACGGGGAGGCCGGGCGGGCCGGCGGGGCCGGCTTCGACGCGGGCGCGGGAGGGGCGCTCGGCCGCTCGAAGATCGACGGGCGTCGGGCCCGCGCCCGTTCGAGGTCGCCACGGATCGCGGCGCGCATCTCCTCGAGATGGCTCTGCTCCCGCACCGCCTGCAGCTTCGCCGCGGCTCGGAGAAGTCCTACCCGAACACGGCTGCCCCGCGACTACTCCGGCAGGCCGTGCCGGCGCCAGAAGGAGCGCGTGCCGGCGAAGGCGCCGGCAGCGAAGGCGTAGCCGAGCAGGAGGTCGACGACGTAGTGGTTCCCGGTGTAGACGACCGAGAACGACAGCGCGAGTGGGTACAGGGCGGCGGAGATCGCCACGGGCCAGCGCCAGCGCGTCGGCCAGGCGAGGCTGGCGACGAAGAGGAAGACGAGGAACGCGTAGCCGCCGTGGAGCGAGGGGATGGCGGCGTACGGGTTGCCCTGGATGACGCTGGAGAGGGAGACGCTGTTCGGTACCGCTGACCACGGCCCGTCGTCGATCCTCGTCACCGTCGGGATGAGCAGCGTGCGCCCGGCGGCCCAGGGCGGCGCGGCCGGGTAGAGCAGGAAGACGAGGGCAGAGGCGAAGGACAGGACGAGCATGCTCGAGGCGAAGCGGAAGAAGAGCGCCCGCCGCCTGAGCCACAGCCCGAAGGCGAAGAGCGGGGGGACGACGAAGTGCAGCTTGGCGACGTCGAACAGGAGCTTGTCCCACCAGTGCAGCGTCCCCGTCCACCACCAGTGCTGCAGCTCGACCGTGGGGACGTAACCCCCGAACAGCCACCGCTCCAGGCGGAGCTGCGGCAGGTAGTACGGGCTCGGGTGGAGCACGTGCGCCAGGCCCCGCATCTCCCCGTACACGAGCATGAGCACGGCGAAGGAGCCAAAATCGCGCAGGTACAGCCGTCCGCGCCTGAGGACGAGCGCCGGCACGAGCAGGACGAGGAGGTAGCGATCGGCGGTCAGCGACAGGCCGAACAGGACGATCGCGAGCGCGAACGTCGCGGTCAGCGCGAGCCCGGCGGCGACCGCGCTGCGGCGGTCGACGCCGGCGCATGGCGAGCCCCAGCGCTCGTGGCGCTGGCGGCGGCGGCGCTCGCGGTGCTCTTCCGCCTCCCTTTCTGGGGCGCGCCGCTCACGGCCGACGAGGGGGGGTATGCCGAGGCGGCCCGGCTGTGGGAGCGCTCCGACGCCCTCTACCGAGACGTGTGGGTCGACCGCCCACAGGGGCTGATACTGGTCTTCCGGGCGATCCTTCACCTTGACGGGGGCTCTCCGGGGGTCATCCGTGGCGTGGCGGCGGCCGCCGCCGCAGCGACCGTCGTGGCGACGTTCCTCGTCGCCCTTCGGGTCGCGGGGAGGATAACGGCGTCTGCCTGCGCGCTGCTGATGGCAAGTGCGGGTGCCTCCCCCTTCCTCGAGTCGTTCACCCTGGCCGGCGAGCTCGTCGCGTCGCTGCCCGCGATTCTCTCACTGCTCGCGTTCACGAGCTACCTGCGCGGGCGCAGGCCGGGCTGGCTCGTCGTCGCCGGCCTCCTGTCGGGCTGCGCCGTCATGGTCAAGCAGTCGGGATTCGACGCCGCCCTGGCCGCGGTCGTCTTCCTCGCCTGGACCGAGCGGCGGCGGGCCGTCCGGCCGGCGCTCGTCGTCCTCGCCGCCGGGGCGGTGCCCGTGCTCGTCGGGGCGCTCGCCGCCGGCGACCTCGGCCGCTGGTGGTTCGCCGTCGTCGGCTACCGGGGCGAGGGCGACTCGATCGTGACCGGGTCGCTCGTCCACCGCCTCGACCTCCTGCAGCAGTCGCTTCCGGCCGTCGCCAAGGGTCTCGGCCTGCTCGCGCTGCTCGCGCTCGCCGGCTGGCGGCGCTCGCCGCTGCTCGTGCGCCTGTGGCTGGGCGCCGCCGCGCTCGGCGTCGTCGGCGGCGGGAACTTCCACCCGCACTACTATCTCCAGCTCGTGCCGCCCCTCGCCGTCCTGGCCGGAGCGGGCGTCGAGCGCCTGCTCCGTGCCAGGCTGCGGCTCGCCGCCGCCGTCTGCGCCGCCGCGGCCGCCGGTACGGTCGCGGTGACGGCCCCCCTGTGGTTCGCCGGCGGCGGCGCGCAGGCGAGGGCGGTCTGGCCGCGGGACCCGCACCTCGTGCGCGACGGCGCCGTCGCCCGCTACATCGAGCGCCACACGCGGACGGGCGACCCGGTCTTGCTCGTCTGGGCCGCGGCCGACGTCTACTACCTCGCCGACCGGGCGCCCGCCATCCCGTACATGTGGCGCCGGAACCTGGAGGCGATCCCGGGCGCGCTCGGCGACGCGCGGCAGGCGCTCGCCGAGGGTCGCCCGGCGCTCGTCGCGCAGGTGCAGAGCGTCGGCTCTCTCGACCGCTCGGGCAAGACCGCCGCCATCCTACGGCGGGCGTACCGCCGCGTCGCCACCGTGGAGGGCGTGCCCGTGTACGCGCCGCGGCCACGGCTGCGGCCGGCGGCGGAGGAGGCGCCCGTCCAGCTCTCGCGTGCCGTACGCCGGCGGGTGTCGCCGCCGAGACGACCGCCTGTGTGGGCAGGATAGAGCTGCCGTGCGCCTGCTGCTCGCCGCCTTCCTGTGCGCCGCCGCTGCCGCCGCCACCGGGGCCGGGTCGCCGCACGCCGCCGCGCCCGCCTGCTCGCTCCCGGCCTCCTCGCCGCTGTGGATCGACTACACCGATGCGACGGTGCCGTTCTGGAAGGAGGTGTTCGCCCAGCCGGGGCTCGTCCTGGCCACGCCCGGCACCGGCGGCCTGCCGGCCCAGCTGCGCGCGGCCGGTGCCGCGACGGCGTACTTCGACCTGACCTTCAAGAGTCGCGTCGGCACAACGGACGTCCCCGCCGATCCGGCCACGATCGTGGACACGGCGAACAAGCTGTACGACGTCGCCGTCAGGTCGACGGGCTGCTCCACGCCGGCGATCGCCGAGAACGAGCTGTTCGGCGCCAGCCTGACGACGCCATGGTCGCCGCAGAACGCCCAGTACCGGGCGAACGTGCTCGCCTTCCTGCGCCAGCTGGCGGCACGGGGAGCGCATCCGTATCTGCTCGTCCCGAGCCCCCCGTACGGCGGCGGCGAGGCGGCCGACTGGTGGCGGCAGGTCGCCCAGGTGGCGGACGTCGTGCGCGAGTTCTACCCCAACGTGAAGGGGGTGGCGGCCGCCGGGCCGATCGTGGGCAGCCGCATCCTGCGCGTGCAGATGCGGCAGGCGATCGCCGCCTTCACGGCGCTCGGCGTCCCGGCCTCCAGGCTCGGCCTCATGCTCGAGTTCGAGTCGGGGGCGGGCGGCCGGAACGGCCTCGAGCCGGCGGCGGCGTGGTTCGAGGTGGTCAAGCTCGAGGCGCTCGCGGCGCGGCAGGTGGCGGGGGAGCTCGGCCTCGCCTCCGTCTGGTCGTGGGGCTGGGCGACGTACAGGCCGGTGCCGGCGGACGCGGACAAGCACGCCGCCGCCTGCGTCTACCTGTGGGCCCGCTCGCAGAGCCTGTGCGACGGGCCGGAGGAGGCGGGACCCGGCTTCGACTCGTCGCTCACGGAGGGTCAGCTCGACCTGCCCGGTGACGTCTTCTGCACGCTCGGCGCGGTCCCGGCGCTCGCCATGTCCACCCGCGCACGGCTGACGGCGCTGACGGGTGACGCCGAGGTCGCCGGGAGCGCGCTCCTCGCCCTGGCGGCGAGCCGTCAGGCGGTGACGGTGACGGCGAGGCAGGTCGACACGGCCGAGAACGTCGTCGTCGGCGAGCGCTTTCGCGGCAGCCGTGCCGCCTACCTGGCGGCGCTGGCGCGCGCGAAGGCGACCCGCTCGCTGGCGCGCACGGTGCTGGCAGACGAGCTGCGGGCACGCCAGATCGAGTCGCAGCTCCAGGTGGCGGAACCGACCAGCGCCGCCGTGGCGGCGTACCGGGCGGCGTACGGCTCGACCAGGGCGCGCCTCGTGGCGGCGGCGACGCCGGTCGACTGGCTCGCGGGTCAGACGAGCGGCGTCGCGCTGGAGACGACGGCCCCCCGCGGGGTGTTCGCTCTGCCGACGGGACGCGACGGGATCGTCACCACGAGCCAAGGCACGGTCGTCGTCCGCCCGCTCGGGCCGTCGCTGCCGCTTGCCGTCTTCCCGGCGACGCTCGTGCGACGGGCGATCGTGTCGGCGCTCGTCGGGCTCGGGCGCGAGCAGGCGTACCGGTCGTGGCTGCAGCAGCAGGAGGCGACCCTGCAGAACGCGGCCGTCTGCCGGGGAGACGACGTCCCCGCGCCGCTTCCCGTCGACCTGACCGAGTACCTGCCGTTCCTCAGGCTGCCGTGACGGGGTGAGCCCGCGGGGCGCGTGCTCGAGAGGGCCTGTCAGCCGAAGAAGGCTTTCGCCACCTCGTACCAGCCCGGCGGAACCCGCTTCAGCTCGGCGACCGCCTGCTCGAGCGCGATGTCGACGATGTCGTCGCCGCGCAGCGCCACCATCCGGCCGAAGCGCCCCTCGTGCACGAGGTCGGCCGCGGCGAGCCCGAACCGCGTCGCCAGCACGCGGTCGCGCGCGGTGGGCGTCCCTCCGCGCTGCACGTGCCCGAGCACGGTCACCCGGGTCTCGAAGCCTGTGCGGGACTCGATCTCCTGCGCCAGCGACTCGCCCACGCCTCCCAGCCGGACGTGGCCGAACTGGTCGCGAGGGGCTGCCTGCGTCACCTCGAGCTGCTCGCCGGACGCGTACGTCAGCTTGTAGCCCTCGCTTACGACGACGATCGAGAAGTCCTTGCCGCGGCGGTGGCGCTTCTGGATCTCGGCGCAGGTGTCCTCGACGGTGAGCGGCTGCTCCGGGATGAGCACCACGTCGGCCCCGCCGGCGATGCCGCTCATGACCGCGATCCAGCCCGTGTGACGGCCCATCACCTCCACGACCATGACGCGGTTGTGCGACTCGGCCGTCGTGTGCAGCCGGTCGATCGCCTCCGTGCAGATCGCCACCGCCGTGTCGAAGCCGAAGGTGTAGTCGGTGCCCGACAGGTCGTTGTCGATCGTCTTCGGCACGCCCACGACCGGCAGCGAGTGCTCCAGGTTGAGGCGCGAGGCGACGCCGAGCGTGTCCTCGCCTCCGATCGCGACGAGCGCGTCGAGGTTGTCGCCGAACGTGCGCAGCGCGCGCTCGACGCCTCCCTCCAGCGTGTACGGGTTGGTGCGGCTCGTGGCGATGATCGTGCCGCCGCGGGGCAGGATGCCGGAGATCTCGCGCCGTCCGAGCGACCGCAGGCGGTTCTCGACGAGACCCCGCCAGCCCTCGACGACGCCGATCACCTCGTGGTCGCGGTCGAGCGAACGGCGCGTGACCGCGCGGATGACGGCGTTCAGGCCGGGGCAGTCGCCGCCGCCGGTGAGCACTCCAACCCGCATCGCTCGGACGATAGCTGGCTCAGCGCCCCGGCGGCTCGGCCTCACGCGGTGGCGTCCGCCGCCAGGGCAGGCCCCGGCCGCGCGGGCCGCCGCCTGCCTCGGAGGCCAGCCACTCGTCCCGCGTCGGCAGCCGGCCGGCGCGCCTCGCCGACTCGACGCAGGCCGTGTGCGCGTGGCGCCGCCCGGCGGCGTCGCCCTCGGGCGCGACGAGCACGTGCGGGCTCATCGCGTGCAGGAAACCACCGCAGAACGGGCAGCGGTAGGTGGCGGGCTTCAGGCTCTGCGCCCGGCGCAGCGACCACCAGCGTGCCCCCGCCGGCAGCGCCAGGGCTACTCCTCCGGCTCGAGGCCGAGCGCCTCCAGCGCGGCCGAGAAGTGCGGGTACTCCTGCACCCGCACGACCCGCTCCGCCCGGACGGTCACGATCGCCGAATAGCGGCCGACCGTGAAGTAGCGGCGCGTCTGCAGCGGCCGATCGTCGGAGACGTCGCGCTCGACGCCGGCGACGCGGAAGGAGACCGCGACGCGGTCGCCGACTCCGACGCAGCGCTCGATCTCGACCCGGTGGCCGTCGGCGCGCCGCTCGGCCAGGATCGCCATCACGTCCTCGTGGCCGGACGGCAGCGTCGGCTCGATCGCCGTCCACTGGACGTCGGGGTCGAGCATCTCCGCGACCGTGTCGAAGTCGCCTGCGACGAAGGCGCGGTAGCCTCGAAGGACGAGCTCGACGGCTGCCTGGCTCACCGCCGTAACGGTACTCGTGCGCGGGTGAGCTGCGCCGGCGAGCTCGAGCCCCGGCGACAGAAGCGACGGCTAACGCCGTGCCGCCTCGTGGCCGATAGAGACAGTCATGGACGAGGCGGCGAGGGAATCGGTCGACCCCGGGCACCTCACCGGCTACCGGGAGGTGGCGGCGGCGCTGTTCGAGCCGCCGAGGCCCTCGCCGCGCGAGCTCGAGCTGCTCGAGCTGATGGCGGACGGCCTCACCGACGTGGAGATCGCCGAGCGCCTGTCGATCTCGGCGAAGACGATGCGTAGCCGCCTGCACGCGTTGCGGATGAAGATGCATGCCCGCACGCGCACGCACGCCGTCGCGATCGCCTTCCGCCGCGGCCTGCTCGACACCGAGCGCCGCCGCGGCGGCGACGCAGGCCAGTCGGCACGCTGAGGAGCGCCCGGCCGATGCCGGCCCGGCGTCGCGAGCGCGGGGCGGCACCGGCTGCGAGCGTCCTCAGTGAGCGGGTGACAGCGCCTGGCCTCCGTGCCGCGCCAGGCGGCGGAGGAGCAACGCGCCGAGCAGAAGGAGCGCGGCAGTCGCCCCGACCCCGACCGCGGCACCGGAGCGGACCGCGTCCGCGGCTACCCAGTGGATCGCGGTCCAGTTGCCGATCCCGGCCCAGGCGTCGATCGACAGGCTGCCCGGTCCGAGCGCGCTCACCGCGTAGGCGCCGGTCAGCATGAGCAGAGGGAACTCGAAGCCGCCGGCCGCGGCCCAGATCCCCTTGCGCAGGTGCACGACCAGGATGGCGACCGTCATCACCGCCGCGACGAGGGCCGTTCCGAGCGGGGTGACGAGCCCGGAGGCGAGCAGGAAGCCGCCGCCGAGCTCGGCTGCGCCAGCGAGCAGCGCGAGCGGCAAGCCCGGCCCGAGGCCCATCTGCTCGAACGCCGCTGCGGTCGCGCTCGGCCCGTGGGCCGACAGAAGCGGCGGCGACAGCCGCGCCGGGACGAGCTTCTGCAGTCCGTGCCCCATGAACAGGAGTCCCGGTACCAGCCGGAGCACGAGCAGGGAGATGTTCACGACATCACCTCCACCATTGCGAATGGCTCTTTCGCTCCCGCCAACGTCCGGCGCGCACGCGGCATTCCGAGCCGAGAGCCGACGCAGCGTCGGCCGAGTGAGCGCCGTCCCGTCGGCCGAGTCGGGGCTGTCGGCTCATCTCCCCGTCCAGTCGGGGGCGGGCCGGGTGCGCGCCGTCGACGATCGCTCAGTAGGCGATCCGGAGCGGGCGCTGGAAGCGGTCCGCGTCCATTCCGGCGAGCGACGCTCCCGACCGCCACGGCACCGTCAGGATGCCGGCGCAGAAGGCGAGCGTGACGGCGTGGGCGCGCGTACGCGCGTCGAGCGCGATCAGGAGCGCTTTCACGTGTGACTTCACCGTCTCCGTGGAGACGCGCAGCTTCTCGGCGATCTCGGCGTTGCTCGCCCCCGTGGCGAGGAGCGCGAGCACCTCGGTCTGCCTGTCGGTCAGGTTGGCGGCCCTCGCCCGCTCGCGTGACACGACCGGCTCGGCTCCGGGCGCGCGCTCGCGGACGACGGGCGGCAGCGGGCCGCGCCCGACCGCCCGCCGCTCGGCGATGCTGTCGAACCGAGCCGCGTGCCGCTCGTACGCCGACAGGAGCCGCCGCCGCTTCGCCGAGTCCATCAACGCAGGATGCTCGCGGCCGTCTCGGGCGGGCAGCCCCGCGCGACGAGCGCGAGGGCGGCGTACAGGTCGACTTCGGCGCTCGAGGCGAGGAGGTAGAGGTCCTCGCCCGTGAACCCGGCGCGCGCGAGGCGCTCCAGCCGCCACTCGAACACCCGGACCTGTTCGGACTCGACCGTGATCGCCATCTCGGCACAGTTGTCGGCAGGGCCGCCGGGTCGGCGGATCCACGCCTTTGCGTTCGTTCCTTCCCCAGATCGGGGGAAGCCAGCGGGTCAGCGTCAGGCGATGAGCGACTGCCGGATCGCCGTCGCGACCGCCTGCGTCCGCGTGTCGGCGTCCAGCTTGCGCATGGCCTTGCGCAGGTGCGTGCGCACGGTCTCGGGAGAGAGGTAGAGCGCCTTGGCCACGTCCTCGTTCGACTTCCCGTCGGCCAGCAGCCGCAGCACGTCCCGCTCGCGCTGGGTGAGCTGCGGGGCCGGCGTGCTCGCCGCCGCCGAGGCGAGCGACCCTGCCAGCACCGGGTCGACGTAGGTGCCCCCGCCGAGCACCGTCCTGATCGCCCGCAGCAGGTCGGGCAGGGGCGCCTCCTTGAGGACGTACGCCCGCGCGCCGGCGTCGAGCGAGTCGGCCAGATGGGCTTGCTCGGCGTAGGCGGTGTACAAGACCACGGCCGTCGACGGCGAGCTCCGTCTGGCGCGGCGGGCGACGTCGATCCCCGTCAGCGTCGGCATGCGCAGGTCGAGGAGGGCGACGTCCGGGTGGTGCCTGTCGATGGCGGCGAGCGCCTCGCCTCCGTCGCTCACCGCCGCGACGACGGCGAAGCCCTCGCGAGCGAGCATGTCCGTCACCGCAGCCCGGATGGCCGGGTGGTCGTCGGCGACGACGCACGTCGTCGGCTGGGACGTGCCTTCCATGCCACCAGGCTAGTCCAAACGCGCGGAGGTTCACCCCCGTGGGGGAAGCTCGAGCAGCGCAACCGGCGATGCTCGAGCGTCGACCTGGCGCCGATGCATCCGGCATGGTCGAAGCGAGCGCGCCACCGTTCGTGCACCGCCGAGCACAGGAGCTGGGGACGGACGAGCGCATCGTCTCGCTGCGCCTCGGCGGAACGGGACTCGCCGGCCGGCACAGCTCGGACGCCGCCGGCGCCGGCGCGATCCCGCGCCTGAGCGCGCGCAGCCTGCAGGTGCTCGAGCTTGTCGCCGACGGTGCGTCGAACGCGGACATCGCTCGCCGGCTGTTCGTCGCGCCCGACACGGTCAAGAAGCACGTGCGGAAGCTGTGCCGGGCGATGGGCGCGCGGAACCGTGCGCATGCGGTGGCGATCGGCTTCCGTTCGGGCCTCCTCGGCGCGGACGCCGACGAACGCCGGCGACAGTTCGCCCGCGGGTGAGGCCGCGTCCGTGCGGACGGCGGGAAGCCGCCCGCGCGGGATCAGCCCCTGGCGGCGAGCGTCCGCTCGGCGGCGCCGAGCTCGTCCACCGCGCGGGAGAGGAGCTCGATAGCCCGGCCGGCGCCGCGCTCGTCGAGCGCCTCACGGGCAAGCCGCATGTCGCGCTCCAGCGCCGCGAGGTGCGCTTCCAGGGCGGCGAGCCGGTCGGCGCGCAGACCCTCCTTCTCGCCGGCGAGATGCACGGCGAGCGCACGGCTCGCCTCCGCCAGCCCTGCGAGCTGGTCGATCGCCGCGACGGAGCCTCTGCCGCGCTCGCGGCGGAGCCTGTGCAGCACGGCGCGGGCGTCTCTCGGCATCACGGTTGTCTCTTCGGCCGTGCCGAGAGCGAGGTCGATCCCCACCCTCGCCGCTCGAGCGTCCCCGGAAACGGGGATCGCCGTGGCGGCGGGGAGCCGCGCGCCGACGCCTGCCGAGGAGCCTGCCCACGCACGTTCCTCGGTGTCGAGGCCGCCGGCTCCTGTCGGCGGGCTGCAGGAGAGCCCCGATCGTGCGAGCCGACCTTCCCCAGGCGCGTCGCCCGCCGCGTCGACGCGGCGGCGTCCGGCCGATACGCTCCTGCCGCACCCGACCAAGGAGACCCAATGCCCGAGTACCTCCGCGTCGCCACCTTCGACGCCGACGAGCACGCGCTCGAGGCTCTCGTCCGGGAGATCGAGTCGACCGACGGGCCGCCCGAGGGCGTCCCGGCGAAGTCGATGGTCGTGCTCGCCGACCGGCCCGGACGCCGGGTTCGGATCGCCGTCCGCTTCGCCTCCGAGGAGGACCTGCGCGCAGGCAGCGAGACGCTCGACGCGATGGAGCCGCCGCCGGACGCGGCGATGCGGCGAACCGACGTCGAGGTGTTCGAGGTCGTGCTGGAGCGGCACGCCTCGTAGCCGCGTGACCCCGGGGCCCGTCCTGCCGGCCTCGAGCCGGTGGGGCGGGCCCGAGCCGTGCCGGCGGAAGACCCGGGGAAAACCCGCACGGGGATCAGGGGCGCGCCCGACGCGGTGCGGCCCCCTGGCAGCGACACTCGCTCGGTTCTCGTCGAAGGGAGGAGCCGGTTATGGCCGCTGTCGCGCCCGAACGGGCGGAGACCCTGACCTCGGTCGCGAAGGTCATCGAGATCACCGCCGAGTCGCCCGTCAGCTTCGAGGACGCCATCCGCGTCGCCATCGCCAAGGCGGGTCAGACGGTGCACGGGATCCGAGGGGCCTGGGTCAGCCAGCAGCAGGTGAAGGTCGAGGGAGGCGAGGTGATCGGCTTCCGCGTCGACCTCAAGGTCACCTTCGTGCTCGATTGAGCCGAGGTTGGCTCCCGGACGGCGGGCGGGCGGGATTCCGGCCGCCCGCCGCCTTGCCGCCGGCCGCGCGGCGAGCTCGGGGAGCGCTGTCTCCCACCGTCGGGCGCTCGGTAGTTCCCCGAAGACGTGTCAGGGCTGCGACCGATGGCGCCGGCCCGTCGGGCGCGCGATGCTCGCCGTCGAGGAGGCGACGGGGATGAACGCCGAGCCGAGGCTGGTCACGGTCGAGGTCGACAAGCCCGAAGGGCTCAACCTGATCTTCGGTCAGGCGCACTTCGTGAAGACGGTCGAGGACCTGTACGAGACGCTCGCCGGCAGCTCGCCCCATCTTCGCTTCGGCATCGCCTTCTGCGAGTCGTCGGGCCCCCGGCTCGTCCGCCGGGCTGGAAACGACCAGGAGCTGGTCGAGCTGGCCGTCCGCAACGCGCGCGCGATCGGCGCGGGCCACTCCTTCCTCGTCTTCCTGCGCGAGGGCTACCCGGTCAACGTGCTGAACGCGGTCAAGCAGGTGCCCGAGGTGTGCAGCGTCTTCTGCGCGACCGCGAACCCCGTCGAGGTGGTGCTCGTCGAGACGCCGGCGGGACGCGGGGTCGTGGGCGTGGTCGACGGCGCCGCGCCGCTCGGGGTGGAGGGCGAGCAGGAAGCGGCTGCGCGGCACGCGCTCCTGCGCGAGATCGGCTACAAGCTCTGAGGCAGCACCGTGGCCTGCCCGCCGGCTACCGGCCCGGCCCGCGTCCGGCCGCGACGGCGACGCCGAACCGGTAGCCGCCGTCCGGCTGCGCGCCGACGAGGCTGACGGGTGGCCGGGCCCGCTCGACGAAGGTGTGGAAGGCGAGGCTCTGGTAGACGTCGTCGACGAGGATGGCGCCGCCCGGCGTGAGCCGGCTCCACGCTTGCTCGATCTCGAACAGCGTGTTGCGACCGGTGTGGAGGCTGTCGTGGACGAACAGGTCGACGGTGCCGAGCTCATCGAGCAGCCGCGGCAGGAGGCGCCGCGACGGGCCGACGAGCGTCGTCCAACGCCCCCGGCGCTCGGGCGGCACGGCGATGCCCATGTGCGCGTGCAGCCGGGAGTCGACGGTCGGCAGGTCGATGCTGTACAGGTGTCCGCTCGGCTGCTGCTCGAGCGCTTCCAGGACGAGGCGCGAGGTGACGCCGCGGGCGGTTCCGGTCTCGACGACCGTCCTCGGCTGCAGGTGCGAGACGAGGCACCAGGCGGTGGCCGTGAACGCCTGCCCGCCGTCGCACCAGCCCGCGTGACGCCGCGGCAGTCCGAGCCGGGCGAAGCTGGCCATGACCTCCCCGTACAGCTCGGAGGCGCGAGCGAGCCCGGGGCACGGCCACGGCCAACCCATCGCCTCGTGCAGGTGCCCGAGCCACGCCTGGTCGATCGGATAGATGTCGTCGAGGGGGCGTCCGAGCATCCGGAGAGCCTTGCCGTCGCGGCGGCGGTCGAGGCGTCCGCGCACGCGCTCGAGGCCGCCCCCCGGGTCGCGCCCCATGACGACGGCTCCGCGCACCACGTACTCGACCCGGTCCGCGGCGCGGGAAAGCGAGACGCCCTGCACGAGCCGGGGGACCTTCCCGCCTAGCCGCCCTGCCGCAACCTTCACGTGCTCTCCGCCGGGAGACGGGCCTGCGCCACCCGGAACGGTGGCGCAACCCGCCTGCGCCGTCAAGCCCGGCGTCGATCCGGGTCGCCGCGCGCCGGCGGTCCGCGAGCGTCGATCAGGCGACGGCCGGCAAGCGGCGGCCGCGGCGGAGGGGGGCCGACAGACGGACCATGCGGTTGACCCCGTCGATCGCGGCCACGCTGCCGACCGCCACCTTGTAGGTGAGCCAGCGCGAGCGGACGACGATGGCGGCAGGATGCTCCTCGTCCGCGCCGGGGACGTAGCCGACGACCTTCCCGTGCGCTCCGCACGGATCGCGGACGTCGAAGTGGAGGCACCTGCTCATCCAGAACGACCGGCCGCACAGCGGCCTCCGGCACGCGTCTGCGCTCTCGGGCATGGTCTGACTGTGTGCGGCTGCCGGCGGGTACGCGTCCGAGAAAACGCGGTTGCCGCACCGGGGAAACTACGGAGGCCGGGCTCGCAGCGCCCTCGCCAGCAGGGGAGACAGGACTCGAACCTGCAACCCCCGGTTTTGGAGACCGGTGCTCTACCGTTGAGCTACTCCCCTGGGTCGTGGCCAGTCTACTGGCGGGCCGGAGCCGGCCGCCGGGTAGAGTCGAGCGCCGTGGCCGTCCCACCTCACCGTCGCGCGCTCGGTGCGCTTTTCCTCCTGCTGGCGGCGGCATTCGCCGGCGTCGCGTTCACGGCCGGGTCGGCGACGGGCGGCGGGGCGGGCCGCTGGATCGTCGCGGTCTGCGCCGGGGCGATCGCGGTCTGGTTCGTCGGCCTCATGCTGCGCGCGTTTCGCTCGCGCTGAGCAGCGGGCGCCGACCTCGCGCCGATCCATCGGGCGACGACCGGACCCGCCGGGCCAACTCGTATCCTCTGCGCGTGGCCGAAGACCTGAGCGGGCTCTGGCGCGAGTACCGGCGCACGGGCGACAAGGCGCTTCGCGACCGCCTGATCCTCACCTACGCGCCGCTCGTCAAGTTCGTCGCCGGCAGGCTCGGGAGCGGCCTGCCCGCGCACGTGGACGAGAACGACCTCGTCTCCTACGGGCTGCTCGGACTGATCGGGGCGATCGAGCGCTACGACCCCGACCGGGACGTGAAGTTCGAGACGTATGCGATCACGCGTATCAAGGGGGCGATCATCGACGAGCTGCGCGCCATGGACTGGGTGCCGCGGTCGGTGCGGGCGCGCGCGCGGGAGATCGAGCGCGCGATGGCCGCGCTCGAGGCGCAGCTGCACCGGGTGCCGACGGACAGCGAGATCGCGGCCAAGATCGGCATCTCCGAGCAGGAGCTGGACGAGAGCCTGACCGACATCGCCCGCTCGTCGATCGCCGCACTCGACGAGGTGTGGACGATCTCGTCCTCGAGCGGCGACCAGATCGCGCTCATCGACACGATCGAGGACACCGAGGGCCCCGAGCCGCAGGCGGCGCTCGACGAGACGGAGACGCGCGAGGCGCTGGCCGAGGCGATCGCGGCCCTGCCCGAGCGCGAGAAGATCGTCATCACGCTCTACTACTACGAGGAGCTGACGCTGCGGGAGATCGGCGACGTGCTCGGGGTGACCGAGTCGCGGGTATCGCAGCTGCACACGAAGGCGATCCTGCGGCTGCGGGCGCGGCTGTCCGGCGTCCACGCGCGCTCGGCCACGGCCGACTGAGGCCCCGAGCCACCCCGGCCGAGGCCGGGAGCGGCGCGGTTAAGCTTGTCCTCCAGTCGTCGACCCGGGAGGTGATTCCCGCTTCATGGCCGTCTCCGAGCCGGACAAGATCCGCAACGTCGCCGTCGTCGGCCACCGCGGCACGGGGAAGACGTCGCTGGTCGAGGCGATGCTCTTCCAGTCGGGTGGCGTCAACAGGCTGGGGACCGTCGAGTCGGGAACGACCGTCGCCGACTGGGACGAGGAGGAGCACAAGCGGCAGATGAGCCTCTCGGCCTCCGTCTGCCACGCCGACTGGCAGGGGCGCAAGATCAACCTGCTGGACACGCCGGGCGACGCCGGCTTCCAGGGCGACGCGGTGGCGAGTCTGGCCGTCGCGGACGGCGCGCTCGTCGTGGTCAGCGCGGTCATGGGCGTCGAGGTGGGAACCGGGCGGATGTGGAAGCGCGCCGCCGCGGGCAACCTCGCCCGGGTCGTGTTCGTGAACATGCTCGACCGGGAACGGGCCGACTTCTTCCGTGCGCTCGCTCAGATTCAGGAGCAGCTGTCCGCCGCCTGCATCGCCGTCGCGCTGCCGATCGGCGCCGAGCACGAGCTGACGGGGATCGTCGACCTGCTGCACATGAGGGCCTTTACGAGCCCCGAGGCTGGCAGGGAGGGCGCCGCCGTCCCCATCCCCCCCGACATGGCCGAGACGGTCGCCGGGTACCGCGAGAAGCTGCTCGACGCGGTCGTGGAGACGGACGAGGGCCTGATGGAGCGGTACCTGGAGGGCGAGGAGCTCGGAGTCGAGGAGGTGGCACGGGCGCTCAAGGAGGCGGTCACGCAGGGGTCGATCTTCCCGGTCGCGTGCGGCGTGGCGACGAAGAACCTGGGCACGACGGCCCTTCTCGACCTGCTCGTCGAGGGCGTCCCCTCGCCTGCGCGCAAGGGCTCGCCGGTCGACGTCGGCGGCGCGGGCACGGCCGCCTTCGTGTTCAAGACGATCGCCGACCCCTTTGCCGGCCGGATCAACGTCTTCCGCGTCCTCGGCGGCACCGTCAGGGGCGATTCCACGCTCACGAACGCGCGCACGCACGGGAAGGAGCGCCTCGGCCAGCTGCTGATCCTGCAGGGGAAGGAGCACACCGCGACCTCCGAGTTCGTGGCCGGCGACATCGGGGCGGTGGCGAAGCTGAAGGAGACGCAGACCGGCGACCTGCTGCTCGACGTCGAGCGCGAGGTCGCCGTCCCGACGATCGACTTCCCGGCCCCGGTGATGAGCTTCGCCGTCACCGCCAAGGCGAAGGGGGACGAGGACAAGGCGAGCGCCTCGCTCCGCCGCCTCGCCGAGGAGGACCCGACCCTCGTCCTCCGCCGCGACGAGCAGACGGGCGAGCAGCTCCTTGCCGGGCTCTCGCAGATGCACGTCGAGGTCGCCGTCGAGCGCCTCAAGCGGCGCTTCGGCGTCGAGGTCGAGCTGCACCAGCCGCGCGTTCCCTACCTGGAGACGATCCGCAAGGAGGCCCGTGCCCGGGCGCGCTACAAGAAGCAGACGGGTGGACGCGGCCAGTTCGGCGACTGCGAGATCGTCATCCAGCCCCGCGAGGGTCACGAGGGCTACGAGTTCCAGGACAAGATCGTCGGCGGCGTCATCCCGCAGGGGTTCCGCCCCGCCGTAGACAAGGGCATCCAGGAGGCGATGCTGCACGGAGAGCTGGCCGGGGCGCCCGTGCAGGGCGTCACCGTGCAGCTCGTGGACGGCCAGTACCACACGGTCGACTCCTCGGAGATGGCGTTCAAGATCGCCGGCTCGATGGCGTTCAAGGAGGCCTACCAGAAGGCAGACCCGGTGCTGCTCGAGCCGATCATGGAGCTCGAGGTGACGGTGCCCGACGAGGCTGTGGGCGCCGTCAACGGCGACCTCAACGCGCGCCGTGGCCGGCTGCAGGGCATGGAGCCCGCCGGAGGGATGACGACGATCAGGGCCGAGGTGCCGATGGCCGAGATCCTCACCTACTCGCAGTCGCTCACCTCGCTCACGGGCGGCCGCGGCGACTACTCGATGAGCTTCCTGCGCTACGAGGAGGTGCCGGCGCACATCGCCCAGAGGCTGATCGAGGAGGCGAAGAAGGCCAAGGAGGCCGTCAAGGGTTAGCTGAGCGGCCCCGGCTCGCCTCGGGCGCACCGGCGAGGGAGCGGGACCGGGTCCTGCTTCCCCTCGGGCCCGGCTCGAGGGCGACCACCTCGTCGAAGCGCTCGAGCCCGATCGGCGAGTGCGTGACGAGGAGCACGCTCCGCTCGACCGCGAGCTCGAGGATCGTATCCACGATGCCGGCGCCCGCCGCCGCGTCGAGGTGCGCGGTCGGCTCGTCGAAGACGAGGAAGCGCGCCGGCGAGAGGAAGGCGCGCGCGAGCGCAAGTCGCTGGCGCTGCCCGCCCGAGACGAGCCGGCCCTGCTCGCCGACGTGCGTGTCGAGCCCGTCCGGCAGCGCGTCGACCCAGTCGAGGACACGCGCCCGGCGCAGCGCCTCGCGCAGCTCTTCGTCGTCGGCGCCCGGACGGGCGATGCGCAGGTTCTCGCGGATGCTCGTCGAGAACAGGTACGCATCCTGGCTCGAGAGCAGGACCGCCCGGCGGACGTCTTCCTGGCGGTGCTCGCGCACGTCCCGTCCGTCCAGGAGAACGCGCCCCCCGTCGGGGTCGCGGAAGCGCACGAGGCAGTGCGCGAGCGTCGTCTTCCCCGCGCCGCTCGGGCCGATGAGGGCGACCGCGCGGCCCGGCGCGAGCGCGAGCTCGACCCGGTCGAGGACCGGCGGCCCCGCCTCACGCAGGCGCACGGTGAGCGCCTCGGCGCGGAGCTCGCGTCCGGCGGGAGCGAGCGAGGCCGATGGTGAGCGGAACGAACAGGAAGTGGTACAGCGTCGTGACGCCGAACTGCCAGCGGGCCAGGTCGAGCGCGCTCACCGGGCGAGAGTGTCGACCGGCCCTTCAGGCCCAGCATCGGCGAGGTCTCGCGCCGTGCTTGCGGGTTTCTACCGATCGGCCGATCCGGGCCCCTGGCAGCGGCCGACGGCGGCCGCTCGCCTATAGTCGGGCGTCATGGCGGGTGCGAGGCCGGTGGAGACGTGCGCCATCTGCGGGCGGTCGATCCTCGTCGGGGAGCGGCCGTTCCGGTTCTCGCCGGACGGCCGTGAGTTCGTCGACGTGTGCGTCCTGTGCAAGGAGCAGGCGCTCGCAGCCGGATGGATGACCGAGGGGGGGCCCGGCATGCTCGTCCAGGCGGGCGAGCGTCACCGGCGCGGCCTGATCGGCCGCCTGTTCGGGCGGCCGGGGCCGGCGGTCGAGACGGTGCCGGAGCCGGCGCTCCGACATCTCAGCGCCGGCGAGCAGGCGATCGTGGAGGCGGCGAACGTGTTCAACACGAGCCCGCACCGGCGCACGGTCGAGGGCCTGACGCGGAGCCTGGGCTGGCCCGAGATCAGCATCGTCGGCCTGTCGGGCACCAACCCCGAGGTGGTGGTCACCGTCTGCTGGGACATCTCCTGGTACCAGTACCGAGTCGTCCTCGGCACGTCCCAGGTGCGTCTCGCCCAGCGGGGCCACGAGCCCGCCGACCTCGACGAGTCGTTCCGCCGCTGGAACGCCGACCTGAGCGAGGCGGGCCTGATCGTCCCCCGACTCACGGGCGGGGAAGAGCCGCCGCGACACGGGCCGTCCGGATAGTGGCGCTCCCCAGGAGACTGCGTACAATCAGGCCGTGATCTACTGCGTGGTCCCCCCGGAGCTGAAGGAAGAGCTGTACGACCGGCTCGTGGAGCACTACAAGGACAATCCCGACGTCACCGTGATCATCGACCGCCGGCGCGGGCCGGACCGGCGGCGATCGCCGCAGGCACGGCCGGACGAGCGGCGGGTCGTGCGAGACCGCCGCCGCGCGCGGGCGCCGGGGACGTTTCCGAGCATCGAGGTCCCGGCCGGCGGCTAGACTCGCTCCGTGGCCACCGGGTCGCGGACGTTCCGGAACCTGATCGGCGGCGAGTGGCTCGACGCGGCCGGGGGCGAGACGTTCGAGAGCGTCAGCCCGGCAACCGGCGAGCGTATCGGCACCTTCCCCAAGTCGACCGCCGAGGACGTCGACCGCGCGGTGGCGGCGGCCCGCGACGCGTACGCCTCGTGGCGCCTCGTGCCTGCGCCGAGGCGCGGCGAGATCCTCTTCCGCTTCGGCTCGCTCGTGCGGGAAGCGAAGGAGGAGCTCGCCCAGCTCATGACCCGCGAGATGGGCAAGGTGCTGCCCGAGGCGGGCGGCGACGTCCAGGAAGCGATCGACATGAGCTTCTACATGGCCGGAGAGGGGAGGCGGCTGTTCGGCCAGACGACGCCGTCGGAGCTGCCCGACAAGTTCAACATGAGCGTGCGCATGCCGATCGGCGTCGTCGGCGTGATCACGCCCTGGAACTTCCCGATCGCGATCCCGTCGTGGAAGATCGTGCCCGCCCTCGTCTGCGGCAACACCGTCGTCTTCAAGCCGGCGAACGACACGCCGCTGCTCGGCCAGCGCTTCGTCGAGCTGCTCGCTGAGGCGGGGGTGCCGCCGGGCGTCGTCAACGTCGTGCACGGCTTCGGCCGGGAGGTCGGAGACCGGATCGTGCGTCACCCGGAGGTGCCGGTCGTGACCCTGACGGGCTCCCGGGAGACGGGCGTGGCCGTGCTGCGGGCGGCGGCGGACAACCTCAAGCACGTCCACCTCGAGCTCGGCGGCAAGAACGCGATCATCGTCATGGACGACGCCGACCTCGACCTGGCCGTCGACGGCATCCTGTGGTCGGCGTTCGGCACCTCCGGCCAGCGCTGCACGGCCGCGAGCCGCGTGATCGTGCACGAGCGCGTGTACGACGAGCTGCAGTCGCGGCTCGTCGCCGCAGCCGAGCGCATGCGCATCGGGCCCGGCTGGGAGCCGGACACGGATGTCGGGCCGGTGATCAACCGCTCCGCGCTCGAGAAGATCCACTCGTACACGGAGATCGGCCGCGACGAGGGAGCGCGCCTGCTCACCGGCGGCGAGATCGCGACCGGGGACGGCCTCGAGCGCGGCTTCTACTACCGGCCGACGATCTTCGGCGACGTCGAGCCGACGATGCGGATCGCCCAGGAGGAGATCTTCGGGCCGACGACGGCGCTCATCCGCGTCCGCGACGCCGACGAGGCGATCCGCGTCGCGAACGGCATCCGCTACGGGCTCTCGTCGTCGATCTTCACGCGCGACGTCAACCTCGCCTTCAGGGCGATGCGCGACCTGGAGGCGGGGATCACCTACGTCAACGCCGGCACGATCGGCGCCGAGGTGCACCTCCCCTTCGGCGGCACGAAGGACACGGGCAACGGGCACCGCGAGGCGGGGCAGGCGGCGCTCGACGTGTTCACCGAGTGGAAGTCGATCTACGTCGACTACTCGGGCAGGCTGCAGCGGGCGCAGATCGACACGGCGGGGGAGGTGCGGTGACCGAGAAGGCGAACCGGCGCCGCGGGCGGCGGTCGGCGGACGGCGCCGGAGCGAGAGGTCGGGCGCGAGCGGTGGTCGTTCGCCCTCCCGGGAGCGGCTCCGCAGCGGGCGAGCGGCGCGAGAACGCGTGAGCGATCGGCGCAAGCTGGTCGTGTTCGTGCCCGCGGACTCGCTCGACGCCGTGCGCGAGGCCGTGTTCGCGGCCGGCGCCGGCCGGATCGGCGCCTACGAGCGCTGCTCGTGGTACACGGAGGGGACGGGCACGTTCCTCGGCTGCGAGGGCGCCGCGCCCACGGTCGGGCGGGCCGGGCAGGAGGAGCGGGTGGCGGAGCTCCGCCTCGAGACGGTGTTCCCGGCGGAGCGGCAGGACGAGGTCGTCGCCGCGCTCAGGCGCGCGCACCCGTACGAGGAGCCCGCCTTCGACATCTACCCGCTCCTGTGAAGGCGCGGCTGTCGACCGACGGCGGCGCGCGCGGCAACCCGGGTCCGGCGGCGTACGGCTTCGTGCTCGAGGCCGAGGACGGCACCGTGCTCGCCGCGCGCGGCGAGGCGATCGGGGACGCGACGAACAACGTCGCCGAGTACCGGGGGCTGCTGGCCGGGCTCGCCGAGGCGGCCGTGCACGGGATCGACGAGCTGGAGGTCGTGTCCGACTCGGAGCTCCTCGTCAAGCAGATGCGCGGCGAGTACCGCGTCAGGAACCCGGTGCTCCGGGAGCTGTCGGCGCAGGCGCGGCGTCTCGCAGAGCGGCTGGGGACGGTGACCTACCGGGCCGTGCCCCGGGAGTGCAACGACCTGGCCGACCGGCTCGTGAACGACGCCCTGGACGCCCGGACGCCGTAGAGGCCGGCGCTATACTGGCCCCTTCGGGCGGATGTAGCTCAGTTGGCTAGAGCGTCTGCTTGCCATGCAGAAGGTCGTGGGTTCGAGTCCCATCATCCGCTCCTCAGAAAGCTCTGCCCAGGCGGTGTCCTCACGCGCGTGTGCGCTGCAGGACATGGACGCGGGCGAAGCGCTCCGCGTAGCCGACGTCGAAGGGGGGGCCGCCACCGCCGTCAGGGAAGGCCAAAGCCGGCCGCGGCGAGCTTGCGGCGGCCGAAGCTCCCGAGCAGGCGGAAGACGAACGCGCGGGCGGCGTCGACGTGCGGCGCGCCCTTGACGACCGCGACCTCGTAGGCGACGCGCGGCTGCGCCCTGGCCGGGATCCGGATCGCCTTCGCCTTCCCCTTCGTCGCGACCACGTCGGTGACGTAGACAAAACCGGCGTCGGCCTCGCCGAGCTCGATCTTCGTCAGGATCGAGCGCACGTCCGGCTCCCTGCTGACCGCCCGCACCTTCGCCAGGCCGAGCCGCGCCAAGACCCTCTGCGTGTAGGCCCCGATCGGCACCGCCGGGTCTCCGACGACGAGCCGGATGCCCTTGCGCCTCAGGTCGTAGACCGAGCTGATGTGCGCCGGGTTCGACCTCGGCACGGCCAGGACGAGCCGGTTCGTGGCGAAGATCACGGGCTGCTCGACGAGCCCTTCGCGGTACAGCTTCTGTGGGTAGGTCGGGCTCGCCGCGGCGAACACGTCCGCAGGGGCGCCCTGCTCGATCTGGAACGCCAGCTCGTTCGAGCCGCCGAAGTTGTACGAGGCGTTCGGCTCGATCTGCGGGAAGACATCCGTGAGCGACGCGGCCGCGAACACCGTCGCCCGCTCGGCGGCGGCGCGCGCCGAGGCGCGCGGGACGGTGGCGACGGCGGCGACGCACGCTGCGAGCGCGAGCAGCCCCAGAGCTCTCGATGCCACGATCTCCTCCTTCTCCTAGGCATTACCTAGGCAGACGAGTCTAGCCGACGGCCGCCGCAGGCGGGGCGGGTGCGCGCACCGGCTGCCGCGCGTGTCAGGATCCTGCGCTGGTCGAGCATGCGGCGGCGGATCGTCGGAACGGCTCTGTGCGGGTTGCTGGTGGCAGCGCTCCCGGCGCCGCGATGTCGCGCACCCGAAGGTGCGGGTCGCCCGCGATGTACGCGAGCACGAGGAAGTGGTCGGTGAGGAAGGTCCAGCGCGACCTCGCCGAAGCTTCGGCAGTGAACGCGGATCCCGGCCCGCCCGGGCTCCAGCTCGATCACCTCGATCGTGACGAACGGCAGCGGCGTTCCTGTACCAGCACGCGCGCAACCGACGGGCCAAGGCTGGCTGGCCGGAACAGCGGGCGTCGCGGTAGGCTTGCATCCATGGGCAGGACGCTGTTCGAGAAGGTGTGGGACGAGCACGTCGTCCGGGAGGCGGAGGGAGAGCCGACCCTCCTGTACGTCGACCTGCACCTCGTCCACGAGGTGACCTCGCCGCAGGCGTTCGACGGCCTGCGGCTGGCGGGGAGGAAGGTTCGCCGGCCGGACCTGACGGTCGCGACGATGGACCACAACGTGCCGACGACGTCCGGCCCGGTCGAGGATCCGCTCGCGCGAGCGCAGCTCGACGCGCTGCGGCGCAACTGCGAGGAGTTCGGCATCCCGCTGTACGCGACCGGGAGCGGACGCGAGGGGATCGTGCATGTGATCGGCCCGGAGCTCGGGCTGACGCAGCCCGGCCAGACGATCGTCTGCGGCGACAGCCACACGGCGACGCACGGCGCCTTCGGCGCGCTCGCCTTTGGCATCGGCACCTCCGAGGTGGAGCACGTGCTCGCGACGCAGACGCTGCCCCAGCGCAAGCCGAAGACGACGCTCGTCCGCTTCCTCGGCGAGCTCCCGCTCGGGCTGGCGCCCAAGGACCTCGTGCTGGCGATGATCGCGAAGGTCGGCGTCGCGGGTGGCGTCGGCCACGTCTTCGAGTACGTCGGCGAGGCGATCAGCGGCTTCTCCATGGAGGGGCGGATGACCGTCTGCAACATGTCCATCGAGGCGGGCGCGAGAGCGGGCATGGTTGGCCCGGACGACACCACGTTCGCCTACCTGGAAGGCCGCGAGTTCGCGCCGAAAGGCGCGGCCTTCGAGCGCGCGCTCGACCGCTGGCGTGCGCTCGCCTCGGACGAGGACGCCGTCTACGACCGCGTGCTCGAGGTCGAGCTGTCGGCACTCGAGCCGCAGGTCACCTGGGGCACGAATCCGGGCATGGTCGTGCCGGTCGGCGGCGTCGTCCCCGACCCGTCCGACTTCCCCGACCCCGACGACCGCGCCGCCGCCGAGCGCGCGCTCGAGTACATGGGGCTCCGGCCGGGGACGCCGATCCGGGAGATCACGATCGACCGCGTCTTCATCGGCTCGTGCACGAACGCGCGCATCGAGGACCTGCGCATCGCCGCCCGAGTCGTCGAGGGCAAGCGCGTCGCGCCGCGGGTGAAGGCGCTCGTCGTCCCGGGCTCCGCGGCCGTCAAGCGCCAGGCGGAGGAGGAGGGGCTGGACGAGATCTTCCGCCGCGCCGGGTTCGAGTGGCGGAACGCGGGCTGCTCGATGTGTCTCGGCATGAACCCGGACGTGCTGCAGCCGGGCGAGCGCTGCGCGTCCACGTCGAACCGCAACTTCGAAGGGCGCCAGGGCCGCCTCGGCCGGACGCACCTGGTCAGCCCGGCCATGGCCGCGGCGGCGGCGATCGCGGGCCGCTTCGTCGACGTGCGCGAGCTCGAGGCGGTGCCGGCGTGAAGCCGCTGCGCGTCGTCAGCGGCCGGGTGGCGGTGCTCGACCGTCCGGACGTCGACACCGACCAGATCATCCCCAAGCAGTTCCTGAAGCGGATCGAGCGCACCGGCTACGGCGAGTTCCTCTTCTTCGACTGGCGCTACGACGAGCAGGGAGAGCCGCGCCCCGGCTTCGAGCTGAACCGGCCCGAGTTCGCCGGCGCCAAGATCCTGCTCGCCGGCCGCAACTTCGGCTGCGGCTCGTCGCGCGAGCACGCCGCGTGGGCGCTCCAGGACTACGGCTTCGACGTGGTGATCGCGCCGTCCTTCGGCGACATCTTCCGCTCGAACGCCGGCAAGATCGGGATGCTCGCCGTGCAGCTCGACGAGGCGGACGTGAAGCGGCTGATGGAGGGCGTCGACCTCGACCGCGGCTCGACCATGACCGTCGACCTCGAGCGCTGCGTGCTCGTCGGGCCGACGGGCGAGCAGCTCCCGTTCGAGGTGGACGGGGCGACGCGGCACCGACTCCTGAACGGGCTCGACGACATCGGCCTCACGCTCGAGCACGAAGCGGACATCGCGGCGTTCGAGGCCCGCCGGGCCGCCGCCGGAGCGTAGGGCGCTCGCGTCGAGGCGGGCTACGATGTCAGGCGCGGCGACGTGGCCGAGAGGTTAGGCAGAGGCCTGCAAAGCCTTGTACAGCGGTTCGAATCCGCTCGTCGCCTTCGTCTTCCTCGCTGGGCCGGGCAGGCGGCGCGCTCCGACCCACGCCGGGTGCGGATCTCGTAAGGTCACGGGGTGCCGCCGAACCGGGTCGACCTGGACGCCGTCGTCGCCGTGGCCGAGTTCCGCGCCCAGCTGCGAAACTTCCTGCGCCGCTCGGAGCGCATCGCCGACAGCTGCGGGCTGACGCCGCAGCGCTACCTGCTCCTGCTCATGATCAAGGGCGCGCCCGACCGCAGCGAGCGCTCCACCGTGACCGAGCTCGCCGAGCGCATGCAGCTCGCCCAGAGCACGGTCACCGAGCTGGTCGCACGGAGCGTCGAGGCGGGGCTCGTCCGGCGCGAGTCGTCCGAGCTGGACGGGCGCGTGACGCACCTGCGGCTGACGGAGGAGGGCGAGCGGCGGCTCGCCTGCTCCTTCACCGGCCTCGCGGCCGAGCGGCGTGCGCTCGCGGAGGCGGTCGGAGCGTTCGACCGCACGCTCGAGCAGCGGTCCTCCCAGGGGCGCCGCCGGGCCTGACCGGGGCCGGCGTGGCGCTCGGGTAGACTCGCCCCGGTCGTGGGAACGCACCTCGTCTCGAGGCTCGGGAGGTCGCGTCGCGGCGCGGCATCGTCCCGTCGCGCCATGCGCGCGTCCGGTCGATGAGCCACAACCCGAACTCGGTCGGCACGGCCGTGCTCGGGGCCGGCCCGGCGGGCCTGACCGCCGCCTACGTCCTCGGCCTGCGCGGCGCGCCGGGCGTCGTCTTCGAGGCCGACGGCGCCGTCGGCGGGATCGCCAAGACCGTCGAGTACGACGGCTTCCGCTTCGACCTCGGCGGCCACCGTTTCTTCACCAAGCTCGCACCCGTGCAGCGGCTGTGGGAGGACGTGATGGGGGAGGACTTCCTCGTCCGGCCACGCCTGTCGCGCATCTACTACGACGGCAAGTTCCTCGCCTACCCGCTGCAGGCGCGCGACGTCGTCAAGCGCCTCGGCGTGTACGAGTCGGCGATGTGCTCCCTCTCCTACCTGTGGAGCCGGCTGTCGGCCGGCCGCGAGCACCAGGAGACGTTCGAGGACTGGGTGACCGCCCGCTTCGGACGCCGCCTGTACGACGCCTTCTTCGCCTCGTACACCGAGAAGCTGTGGGGGATCCCGGGCTCCGAGATCCGCTCGGAGTGGGCGGTGCAGCGGATCAAGGACTTCTCCTTCTGGCGCGCGCTCCTCGCCGCGCTGCACCTGCAGCGGCGCAAGGTGACGACGCTGATCGAGGAGTTCCACTACCCCCGGCTCGGGCCCGGCCAGATGTGGGAGCGGATGCAGGCGCGGGTGGAAGGGCGGGGAATCCCCGTTCGTCTGCGCCACCGGGCGACGGCGATCCGCCACGAGCACGACGTCGTCAACACGCTCGTGGTCGAGACCGAGGGGCGCACGCTCGAGCTGCCGGTCGACGCGGTGCTCTCGTCGATCCCGCTGAGCGAGCTCGTCCTCTCGCTCGAGCCGGCCGCGCCGGACGAGATCCTCGCGGCTGCCGGGCGGCTCCGCTACCGCTCGCTCTGCCTCGTCGCGCTCATCATCGACCGCGAGCAGCCGTTCCCAGACAACTGGATCTACCTGCACGACCCGGGCACGCGCGCCGGCCGGGTGCAGAACTTCGGCGCCTGGAGCCCGGACATGGTCAAGCCGGGCACCACCTGCCTGGGCGTCGAGTACTTCTGCTTCGAGGGCGACGAGATCTGGGAGCTCCCCGACGACCAGGCCGTCGCGCTCGCCACCGACGAGCTGGCACGGATCGGCCTCGTCGAGCCCTCCGACGTCCGCGACGGCGTCAAGGTGCGCGTGCCCAAGGCCTATCCGATGTACGACGGCGACTACCGCGAGGCCGTCGCCGTCCTGCACGGCTACCTGGCCGGGTTCGAGAACCTGAAGACGTTCGGCCGCAACGGCCTCCACCGCTACAACAACCAGGACCACTCGATGTGGACCGCGATCCTCGCCACGCTCAACCTGCTCGACGGCTCGCACCACGACGTCTGGGCCGTCAACACGGAAGCCGCGTACCACGAGGAGGGCGAGCTCGTCGACGCGCTCCTCGACGTCGAGCTGGTCGGCTAGACCGGGCCAGGGCCGAGGCCGGCGTGCCGCCCACGCTGTCGATCGTCGTCGGCTCGAACGGCGCTCCCGGCTCCGTCGAGCGCTGCCTGGACGCGCTCGCGCCGCAGGCGCACGACGCCGAGGTGATCGTGTGCGAGCCGCGCTCGAGCGGAGAGGACGTGCGCCGGCGCTACCCGTTCGCGCGCTTCCTCGAGCGGCCAGGGGCGCTCGTGCCGACGCTGTGGCGCGACGGGATCGACGCGGCGAGCGGGGAGATCGTGGCGCTGACCATCTCGCCCATGCGCCCCGCCCCCGACTGGGCCAAGCGCCTCCGCGCCGCGCTCGCCGCCGACGAGGTCGTCGCCGGCGCGATCGAGCCGGGCGAGGGGCTGCGGGCGAGCGACTGGGCCGAGTACTTCTGCCGCTACGCGCGCGACATGCGCCCCTTCCCGCGCCGTCAGCACGCCGACATCCCCGGCGACAACTGCGCCTACCGGCGCGAGCTTCTCGAGCGGACGCGGGAGCTCTACCGCGACGGGTTCTGGGAGCCGGAGGTGAACCGCGCGCTCGCGGCGGACGGCGTTCGCCTCTGGCACGACCCGGACGTCGTCGTCTTCCAGGGCCGCTCCGCCGGCTTCCAGGCCTTCCTGCGCCAGCGGCTCGCGCACGGGCGCGCGTTCGGCCGCCAGCGGGGCGCGCGCTTCGGCGCCGCGCGCAACGCGGCCGGGGTCGCGCTCGCGGCGGTCGTGCCGGCCGTCCTCGTCGCCCGCAGCGCTCGCGAGGTCCTCTCCCGCCGCCGCCACCGGACGCGCTTCCTGCTCGCGCTTCCGGCGCTCCTCTGCTTCGATGCCGCCTGGGCGGCGGGCGAGGCGCTCGGTCATCTCGACGCGCTGCGCGGCCGGTGAGCGGCTCCGAGCTGTCGGTCGTGGTCGCGTCCGTGAACGGCCAGCCGTACCTCGGACGCTGCCTGGAGGCGCTCGCCGAGCACTGTCCCGGCGCCGAGGTCGTCGTCGCCGACTGGACGGACGAGGCGACGCGCGCACAGGTGCGGCAGCGCTGGCCGCACGTGAAGCTGCTCTCCTTCGACGAGCCGATGGCCGTCCCGGAGCTGCGGGCGGCGGGTGTCTACGCCTCGAGCGCGCCGGTCGTCGCGCTGATCGAGGACCACTGCCTCGTCACGCCCTCCTGGGGTGAGCGCCTGCTCGCCGGCCACCGGGCCGGGCACGGCGTCGTCGGCGGGCCGGTGCGCAACGTCGCCGTCCGCCGGCTGCGCGACTGGGCGGCCTTCTTCTGCGAGTACAGCGCCGTCATGGAGCCGATGCCGGCCGGCCCGGTACCGGGTCTGCCCGGGATGAACGTGTCCTACGGGCGGGCGGCGCTCGAGGAGATCGACGACCTGCTGCGCGAAGGGCGCTGGGAGAACTGGCTGCATCCGCGGCTCGTCGAGCGCGGCTTTGCCCTGCACTGCGAGCCGCAGGCCGTCGTCGAGCACGACAAGGACTTCGACGCCCGCGAGTTCCTGTCGCAGCGCTACCACTACTCGCGTTCGTACGCGGGCATGCGCAACCCCGAGCTCGGAGGCAAGCGCGTCCTGTACGCGCTCGGCACGCCGCTGCTCGTGCCGCTCCTGTACGCGCGCATCGCCCGGAACGTCTTCTCCCGCCGGCGGCTGCGCAGGGAGTTCCTGCTGGCGACACCGCTCGTCCTCCTCTACGTGTGCGTGTGGGCGTTCGGCGAGGCGGTCGGCTACCTGCGCGGTGGCGGCCGCAGCATCCTCAAGGTGCGATGAGCCCGCTTGTCTCACGCGGACGGCCGAGGCCGTGAGGATCGGGGTCGACGCCACGAGCTGGGTCAACCGTCGCGGGTACGGGCGCTTCGCGCGGAACGCGCTCGGGCGTCTCGTCGAGGTCGACCCCGACACGCGCTACGTGCTCGTCATCGACGAGGAGAGCGCGCGACGAGCAGAGCTCCCGGCGGCGGCGGAGGTGCTCGCGGTCCCGCTCTCGCGCCCGCCCGCGGAGGCCGCCTCCGCGTCGTCGTACCGGCCGCCGCGTGACCTCCTGCGCCTCGGCGCGGCCGTATCGCGCGCCCGCTTCGACGCGTTCCTCTTTCCGTCCGTGTACACGTACTTCCCCTCCGTCGGGGCACCCACCGTCGTCGGCGTGCACGACCTGATCGCCGACGACTTCCCGCAGCTGACGCTCCCGTCCAGGCGTGCGCGCACGTTGTGGACGCTCAAGCAGCGGCTCGCGCTCGCGCTCGCCCGCCGGCTGTTCACGGTCTCCGAGACCTCGCGGAGCGAGATCGCGGCGCGGCTGCGGATCGCTGCCTCCCGCATCGCCGTCGTGTCGGAGGCGCCCGATCCCGTCTTCTACCCCCGCTCCGCGGCGGAGGTGGAGCAGGCGCTCGCCGGCCTCGGCCTCGGCGCTCGCGAGCCGTACCTGCTCTACGCCGGCGGGATCAGCCCGCACAAGGACATCCCCACGCTACTCGAGGCGTACGCGCTCGTGCGCAAAGACGGCAACGCGCCGCGGCTCGTGATCGCCGGCGCCCTCGACGCCGACCCCTACCACTCCGCCGCCGACGCGGTGCGCGAGCGCATCGGCGCGCTCGGGATCGCAGACGGGGTGCTGCTCACCGGCTACGTCACCGACGACGTCCTCGCCTGCCTGTACAGCGCCGCCTCGGCCGTCGCCCTGCCCTCGCTCGCCGAGGGTTTCGGGCTGCCCGCCGTCGAGGCCGCGGCGTGCGGTGCGGCGGTCGTGCTCAGCGACATCCCCGCCCACCGCGAGACGCTCGGCGAGGACGCGCTCTTCTTCCCTGCGGGCGATGCCGCCGTGCTGTCGGAGCGGATCCAGCGGCTGCTCGGCTCCGACATGCTGCGCCGCTCGCTCGCCGAGCGCGGGCGCCAGCGCGTCGCGCGCCGCTCGTGGACGGCGGCCGCCGAGGCGCTCCGCGAGCTCCTGCACGGGGCCGCCCGGGAGCGCGGCGGGCGCGGACGAGCGTGAGCGGGGCGGCCGTGTCCGAGCGCGGGCGCCTGTCCTTCTGCCTGCTCACGACCTTCTACCCGCCGCACCACTTCGGCGGCGACGCGCTCCACGCCTACCACCTGGCGAACGCGCTCGCCCGCCGCGGGCACCACGTCACGGTCGTGCACAGCCGCGACGCCTACGCCGCCCTCGGCGGCAGCCCGGCCGCGGAGGCGTTCCCGCACGAGCCCGGCGTGACGGTCGTCCCGCTCGCCAGCGGCGCTCCACGGGCCGCGGCGCTCGCCACCTACCTCACCGGCCGGCCGGCGCTGCACGCTCGGGCGCTCGACGCCGTCTTTCGCGGGAGGCGCTTCGACGTCGTCCACTTCCACAACGTCTCGCTCGCGGGCGGACCGGGCGTGCTGCGCTACGGCGCCGGCACGAAGCTGTACACGGCGAGCGAGCACTGGCTCGTGTGCCCGATGCACGTTCTCTTCCGCGACAACCGGGAGCCGTGCGTCGAGCCGCATTGCCTGCGCTGCACGTTCGCCTTCCGCCGGCCGCCGCAGCTGTGGCGGTACACGCAGCTGCTGGAGCGAAGCCTCGACTGCGTCGACCTCTTCCTGGCGCCGAGCCGCTTCACTCTCCAGGCGCACCGCGCCCGCGGCTTCACAAGGCCGATGCGCCACCTGCCGCACTTCCTTCCGGCGGTCGAGGTCGAGCCGGGCGGTGCCCCGCCGCCGCGGCGGCCGTACTTCCTGTTCGTCGGCCGGCTCGAACGGCTGAAGGGCGCGCACGTGCTCGTCGAGGCGTTCCGCGCCTACCGGCGGGCCGACCTCGTGCTCGCGGGCGACGGTGAGGAGGGACCGCGGCTGCGACGGCTGGCGGCCGGGCTCGACCACGTCCGCTTCCTGGGGAGGGTAGCGCAGGGCGAGCTCGGCGCTCTGTACGCGGGCGCGACGGCCCTGCTCGTCCCCTCCGTCGGCTACGAGGTGTTCGGGCTCGTGCTGCTCGAGGCGTTCGCGCGCGGGACGCCGGCGATCGTGCACGACCTGGGCGCGCTGCCCGAGCTCGTCGGCGAGGCGGGCGCCGGCCTCGTCTACCGGACGCAGGCGGAACTGGTCGAGGCGATGGAGCGACTGCGGGCGGACGGCGCCCTGCGAGACGAGCTCGGCGCCCGCGGCCACGAGGCCTGGCGGCGGCTGTGGAGCGAGGAGCGCCACCTGGACGGCTACTTCGCGGCGATCGACGAGGCGCGGGCGCTCGCCGCCGCGCGAGGCGGGAGTCCCGGCCACGGCCGACAGTAAGCTACGGGCCTTGGATCCTTCCGAGGTTTCCCGGGGGGTCGCAGCCGTAGGCAGCGCCGAGCTCAGGGCCCGCGTGCACCGGGCTCTCTTCGGGCACTCCTTCCTCAGCGCCGTCCTGCGCAGCTTCCTCACGCTGGCGGCGGGCGAGTGGATCGCGCGCGCGATCGGCGTCGCCGTGCAGATCTGGCTCGCGCGCGAGCTCACGCCCGGTCCGTACGGCCTCATCACCTTCGGCATCGCGCTGATCGGCTGGTTCGGGCTCGTCGTCGACTCGGGCACCGAGCAGCTGAACGTGCGCGAGATCTCGCGCCGCCCCGAGCGTTTCCGCCAGCTCGCGGACGCCGTACTCGGCCTCAGGCTGGCGCTGTCCGTCGGCGCGGCCGTCGTGCTCGGACTCGTCACCTACTACTTCTCGAACTCGCCCTCGGCCGGCCACGTGCTGCCGCGGTTCGCGCTCGTGCTGCCCGCGCTCGCCTTGAACCTGCGCTGGATGGTGCTCGGGATCGGCCAGGCCCGCGCGGTCGCGTACGGCAACATCGCCTCGCGCGTCGTCTTCCTGGGGGCGATCGTGCTCCTCGTCGCCTCGCCACGCCACGCGGACCGCGTGCCGCTTCTCGAGGCGCTGAGCGAGGCGACCTACGGGCTCGTCATCGTCGTCCTCGTCGCGCGCGCCTACGGCTACGTCCGGCCGCGCGTCGACCTGGCCGCCTGGCGCTCGACGCTGACGCAGGGCTTCCCGCTGCTCGTCTACGGGGCGTGCCGCGCGACGATCCTGACGATGGACGTCGTGCTCGTCGCGCTCATCCTCGGGCACGGGAAGACGGGCCTGTACGGGGCGGCCCTGAAGCCGGTCGCCTTCTTCCTCGGAGCGATCGGCCTGTTCTCGGTTTCCTTCCTGTCCGGCTACAGCGCGGCGCCGGCGAGCGAGACGGCGCCCCTCTTCCGCCGCTCGGCGCTGCTCGGCTTCGGCTCCATGCTCGGCGTGGCGCTCGTCGTCAGCGCCGGATCGCCGCTCGTGACCGTCCTGTTCGGCGAGCGCTACGCGGGCGCCGCGGCGCCGCTCGCCGTGCTCGCCTGGACGCTCCCGCTCGCGGCGCTCGCCGTTCCGTACAGCTCCGTCCTCGTCGCCCGCGAGCGCCAGGACGTGCTCATGCACAACAACCTCGTCGGCGCAGCCTTCAGCCTGGGCGCGAACGCGGTCGCGATCTCGCTCGGCGGCATCACCGCGGCGGCCGGCGTCCGCCTCGCGACGTACGCGCTCATGCTCGTCCTCAACCAGCGCGCCTGCGTCAGCCGGGGGTTCGCGCCCTCGCTGGCCACGGTCTTCGCGCGGCGGGCGCCGCGGCCCGCAGCCGAGAGCCCGTCCGGCTGAGCCCGTGCAGAACGTCCCGGGCGACTACTACCGTCGTCTGTCCGAGGTCGACCGGCTGCACTGGTGGCACCGGGGCATGCGCGCGGTGGCGCGGCGGCTGCTGCGAGACTCGGTCGCCCGCGGCGGCGCGCTGCTCGACGCGGGCTGCGGAACCGGCGGCTTCCTCGCCTGGGCGGCCAGCACGCGCAGGTTCGATCGGCTGTGCGGCGTCGACATCAGCGTCGAGGCGGTGGAGCTCGCCCGCACGGTCGCGCCCGGAGCGGAGCTGTACGCGGCCCCGCTCGACGCCCTCCCGTTCGGCGACGAGGAGTTCGACCTCGTCGTCTCCCTCGACGTCCTCCAGCACGTGCACGAGCGCGTCCTCGACGCGAGCCTGGCGGAGCTCCGCCGTGTCCTGTGCCCGGGCGGCGTGCTCCTCGTGCGCACGAACGGCGCCCGGCGGGCGCAGCCCGAGCGCGGCGACTGGCGGCTGTACGATCCGGTCACGCTCGCCGGCGACCTCGAGCGCGCCGGGCTGACGGTGCGGCGGATCACGTACGCGAACGCGCTCCCGTCGCTCGCCGCGGCAGCGCGGGGGCGCTCGCCGCGCGCGCCCACCGCGACGCTGAGCGGCGTGCCGCGGCCGCAGCGCGGCTTGCGGGCAGCCGTCGGGCGCGGGCTGCTCGAGCTGGAGGCGCTGCTCCTCGCCGTCCCCGGGGCCCGTGTCCCGTACGGGCACACGCTGTTCGCGCTGGCGGAGCGACCCGACGAGGCGGCCGCGTGACGGCGGCGCTGCGCGAGCTGTGGGAGCGCGAGGCGACCGCCTACGATGCCGCCTACGACGACCCCGGGCGCCGCGGGAGGCTCGTTCGCGCGCGGCTCGAGACGGCCGCACGGCTCCTTGGCGAGGGGCCCGGCGAGGCGCTCGACGCGGGCATGGGCGGTGGGCGGCTGTGCGCCGAGCTCGACCGCCGCGGCTGGACCGTGTCGGGGACGGACGCGTCGGAGGCGATGGTCGCCCTCGCACGCGCCCGCCTGCCGCACCGGCGCGACGCCCTCCTCGTCGCGCCGATCGAGGCCCTGCCGTTCCCCGACGCGTCCTTCGACGCCGTGTCCGCGCTCGGTGTGCTCGAGTACGCGAGCGACGTCGCCTGCGCGCTGCGCGAGCTCGCCCGTCTGCTCCGGCCGGGCGGACGCGCCGTCGTCAGCTTCCCGGGCTTCGGCGCGCTCCCGGTACGCGCGCGGCGGCGCCTCGTCTACCCGGTGCTGTGCCTCGGCAAGCGGCTCCTGCCGGTCGGCCGCGCCGTGCCGCCGCCGCCGAGGCACCCGCTCCGCGAGCCGGCCTTCCTCGAGCTCGTGCGCGCGGCCGGACTGGCCGTCGCGCGCGTCGAGCGGCTGGGAGGCGACGGCCGCCGGCGAGGGCCTGTGCTCGCCGTCCAGATCGTCGTCTCGGCAGGGAAGGAGCGTGCGTGAGGGCGGCTCGGCGCACGCTGGTCGCAGCCGCCGCCGCCGCGGCGCTGGCCGCGGGAGCGGGCGCGGCGAGCGGGCCGTCCGTCCCGACCATCGCAACCGTGGCCGGCACCGGCGTCGCCGGCCGAAGCGGAGACGGCGGCAGCGCGCTCGCCGCCGAGATCGGCCACCCGCGCGGACTCGCGCTCGCGCCCGGCGGCGGTTTCGTCTTCGCCGAGCCGTTCAACGAGACGGTTCGCCGCGTCTGGCCGGACGGGACGATCACGACCGTGGCCGGGACCGGCGTCGCCGGCTTCTCGGGCGACGGCGGCCCGGCGACCGAGGCCGAGCTCGACCTCCCGCACGGCGTCGCCTTCACGCCGTCGGGAGGCCTGCTCGTCGCGGACGCGCTCAACAACCGCATCCGGCTCGTGTCGCCGGACGGGACGATCACGACCGTTGCCGGCACGGGCGTCGCCGGCTTCGCGGGCGACGGCGGCCCGGCGACCGAGGCCGAGCTGGACGCGCCCCACGGCGTGGCGGCGCTCCCCGACGGCGGCTTCCTCGTTCCGGACACGGGCAACGAGCGCATCCGGAGGGTGTGGCCGGACGGGACGATCACGACCGTTGCCGGCGACGGCGTGCGCGGCTTCGCGGGCGACGGCGGCCCGGCGACCGAGGCCGAGCTCGCGTCGCCGTTCGGCGTGGCGCCGACGCCCGACGGCGGCATGCTCATCGCCGACAACGGCAACAACCGCGTCCGGCGGGTCGCCCCCGACGGCACGATCACGACCGTCGCCGGCGACGGGGTTCGCGGCTACGGCGGCGACGGCGGCCCGGCGCTTTTGGCGAGCCTGTCTAGCCCGCACAACCTCGCGCCGCTCCCGGACGGCGGCCTGCTGATCGCCGACACGGGGAACAACCGCGTCCGCCGCGTGTGGCCCGACGGGACGATCACGACCGTGGCCGGCACGGGCGTCGCCGGCTTCTCGGGCGACGGCGGCCCCGCCGCGCAGGCGGAGCTCGCCCTGCCGAAGGCCCTCCTCGTCCTGCCCGACCTGAGCGGCTTCCTCGTCGCCGACGCCCAGAACAACCGCGTCCGTCTCGTTCGCGTCGATCTGCGCCCGCCGCTCGAGCTGCGGCTCGAGCCGCGCCGCCTGGGGACGCGGAGCGGCCGCCGCGCAGTGCTGCGCCTGACCCTCTCGCTTCCCGCCACCCTGCGGCTGCAGCTGCGCCGGCGGGGGAGGCTCGTGCTCGCCCTCCGCTTCGCCGGGCGCCCCGGCGAGAACACGCGCGCCTTCGGGCCGCGGTTGCGCCCCGGGAGCTACGCGCTCGTCGTCACCGCCACCGTCCCGGACGGCCGCGTCGCGCGCGCCTCCGGGTCGCTCACGGTCTTCCGCTGAGTAGGCTCGGCCGCATGGTGCTGGGCGTCGACGTGAGCCGGCTCGTCGGCCAGCGGACCGGGATCGGCCGCGCCTACGAGTACCTGCTGCGCGCCTGGGCGAGACAGGACGAGCTGCCGTTCGAGCGGATCGAGCTGTACGCGCCGGCGCCGGTCGACGACGTGCCGGACGACCCGCGCTTCCGCCTGCACGTGCTGCCGAGCCGTGGCCCCGGGCTGTGGTGGGAGAGCGTGCCGATGGCGAGGCTCGCCTGTCGGACCGACCTCCTCTTCTCGCCGTACACGCTCCCCGTCGGCTTCCGGGGACGCTGCGTCGTCGAGAACTGGGGCATCCTCGAGGGCGAGCACGCCGTCCCGCCTTGGCAGCTCCGCCACCGGGCGCGCAACTGGCACCTCGCCTACAGCGCCCGCCGTGCCGATGCGGTTGTCGTCGTCTCCGGGGTCGTCGAGGAGGACCTGGTGCGCTTCTACCGCGTGCCGCGCGAACGCATCACGGTCGTCGCACCGGGGATCAGCGAGCACTTCCGCCCAGCGCGGCCCAGCGAGGACGAGCGCGACCTGGTCGAGCGCGTCGTCGGCGCGCCGGCGCCGTTCCTCGTCTTCGTGGGCAAGCTGTCGCCGCGGCGGCACCTGCCCGAGCTCCTCGAGGCGTTCGACCGCGCGGCCGCCGACCACCGCGACCTGCGCCTGCTCGTCGTCGGCCCGAACACGTGGAACGTCCCGGTCGACGAGCTCGCGGCCCGGCTGCCGGCCGGCGAGCGCGTGCGGCGGGTCGAGCACCTCGACCACGGCACGCTCGCCGCCCTGTACCGCGCGGCGGTCGCGCTCGTGCTGCCGACGACGAAGGAAGGCTGGTCCCTCCCGATTCGGGAGGCGCTCGCCTGCGGCTGCCCTGTGGTCACGGTGGACGGGCCGTGGCTCGACCTCGACGGCGCGCGGCAGGCAGTGATCGCGCTCGAGCGGCCCGAGGTGCCGCTCCTCGAGCGCGCGATCCGCGGCGTGGTCGAGGACGAGGGCGTGCGCGCCGACCTGCGGCGGCGTGGGCTCGCGTGCGCGGCGTCCTTCCCCTCGCACGACGAGCGGGCGCGGACGGTGATCGAGCTGCTCGCGCGCGTGGCCGCCGGGGGCGCGGCCGGCCGAGCCGGCTAGCCGTCGGCGAGAACGACGCGCTCGCCCGTCTCGGCCGAGCGGTAGGCGGCGTCGATCACGCGCAGCCCGTCCCGCGCCTCGCGGCCGCTCGACGGCGGCTCCCGGCCCTCGCGGAAGGCGGCGAGCACGCCCTCGAGCAGCTTCGCCGTCCCGTAGACCCCGTCGTCGCGCGGGTTCTTCGCGAGCGTGGTGCGGTCGAGGCCGCGCTCGAGCCAGGCGAGGCCGCCCGGGGCGAGCTCGACGCGCACTCCCGTCTTCTGCGCCCGCTTCGCTCCGACCCGGACAAGCGCCCGGCCGCCGTGCGAGGCGCGGAGCGAGGCCCGCTCGCAGTCCGCCCGCAGCTCGACGTAGCGGGTCCCCGCCGGGCACAGGCGGTCGATGGTGATCTGCGCCAGCCGTCCGTCCGCGAAGTCGAGCGTGACGAGGTGGATCGCATCCGCGTTCCGCTCAGGGTCGAGGCCGCTCGAATGCCGCGCGTACACCCCCCGGGGGAGTTCACCGTGCAGGTGCAGGAGCAGGTCGACGAGGTGCACGCCGCCCTCGAACAGCGTCCGGTTCGGCATCGCCGCGCGCCAGGCGACCGGCTCGTCCCACGGTGGTAGGTCCATCAGCTGCCAGATCTGGGTGAAGACGAGCCGCCCGGTGTCGGGCGCGCCGATCCGTTCCCTGACCGCCTTGAAGATCGGCTTCTCGCGGAACTCGTGGTTGACCGCCACCCGCCGCCCGGCGGCGGCGGCGGCCGCGAGCACCCGGTCTGCCTCCTCGAGCGTGGAGACGAACGGCTTCTCGCACAGGACGTGCAGGCCGGCCGCGAGCCCCTGCAGGCAGAGGTCGGCGTGCGCGGCGGGGGGCGTCGCCACGACGAGGACGTCGGGACGGCCGCGCTCGAGGAGCTCCTCGAAGCTCTCGAACGCCGGCAGCCGCGTCTGCTGCTCCCACGACGAGCGCTGCTCCGCGGAGCTGTCGAAGCCGCCGACCGGCTCCGCGCCCGCCACGCGCCGCGCCGCCGGGAGGTGGAAGCCTCGTGCCGCCCAGCCGAGGCCCGCGTAGCCGATCCTCATCGCGCCTGAGCCTACTCGGTCTCCAGCGGCGGCTTGCGCCCGAACACGTGGAAGAAAGGGCCGACGGCGAGCAGGAGCGAGCGCGCGCCCGGCAGCTCGCGCATGCGGTCGTAGGCGCGGACGAAGCGAAGCTCGAAGCCGCGGTAGCCCGCTTCCGGCCGGGGCACGGCAGGGAGCTCGACGCGCGGCTCGAGGCCGCTCACCTGGAGGAGCCGCCTGAGCTCGAACGACGAGAGCAGCCGTACGTGGTCGTAGGGCGTGCGCCGGACGAGCTCGACATAGCGGCGGGCGAGCGGGCGCGGGAGCCAGCCGACGCCGGGCAGCCGCACGTGCGGCTCGAGGCCGAGCGAGAAGCGGTTCGGCGTCGCCAGGAAGAGGAGCCCGCCCCGACGCAGCACCCGCGCCGCCTCGGCGACGACGGCGCCCGCGTCCTGGACGTGCTCGATGACGTCGCTCGCGACCACCACGTCGAACGTCTCCTCCGGGAAGGGCAGGCGCTCGGCGGCGCAGGCGACGAGCGAGACCGCGCCTTCGGCGCCGTGCTCGCGCAGCCGCGTGCGCGCGAGGGCGAGCCAGCGGAGCGACACGTCGGTCGCGACCGCGGACGCGCCTCCCTCGACGCAGGCGAGGGCAGTCGCGGCGCTCCCGCAGCCGATCTCGAGGATCCGGTCGCCTGCGCCGGGAGCTCGCCCGAGCGCCCGCGAGACGGCGGCGGCGGCGGCGAGCGCTCGCCCGCCGCCGAGCTCCCCGGCGGTGAAGCGGGCGGCGAGGGCGGGGTGCTTGCCGACGAGCCGCCAGTGCTCGTCGACGAGGCCGGCGAAGCCGAGCCGGCTCGCACGGGCCCGAAGCAGCGCGGCGATGCGGGCGTCCTGCTCGCGGCTGAGCAGCGGGTCCGGATAGGAGAGCCGCAGGTCCGGGATGCCGCCGGGCGCCTGGTAGGCGCGGGCGCAGCCGGGGCAGGAGAGGTCGGCGGCAAGCGCGCAGCGGCAGCTCGGGCAGGCGAGCACGGGCCAGGTCACGACGGCTCCGCGTGCGCCAGGAGCACGGTCAGGCCCTGCGCCTGGCAGTAGCGCGCGACCTCGGGCGCGGTGCGGGCGAGCTCGTCGGCGGAATGGGCGACGTCCCCCCCGAGGAAGACGCCCTCGCCACCGTCCCAGGCCACGAGGGCGAGATGCCCGGGCGTGTGCCCGGCCGTCGGGACGAGGACGAGGGTGCCGTCGCCGGCGAGGTCGAGCGACCAGGGAAACGGCCCGAGCGGCGGCCCGGCCGGCTCGACGAGGCGCGGCCGAACGGCGGGCGGCCAGTGCTGCGGCAGGTATCCCCGCAGCCGTCCGGCCAGCCCCTGCGCCCGTTCCCACTCCACCCGCGAGACGATCACCTCGGCCTGCGGGAAGTCGCCGACGCCGCCGACGTGATCGGTGTGCAGGTGGGAGAGGACGACCCAGCGCACCGACGCCGGCGCGATCGCGGCCCTGCGGAGCTGAGCGGCGACCTCGTCCCCGGGGCCGAGCTCGAAGCGCGCGAGCCGCAGGTAGGGGTGCCAGGCGGGGTGGTGGCCGGGCGCGGCGGCGCGGGCGGTCTGCCCCGTGTCGAACAGGCAGCGGCCCCGCGGGTGGTCGACGAGGAACGCGTTCACGGGCAGCGTCTCGCCCGCCCAGCCGCCCGGCAGGTGGCGGCGCAGGCCGCGCAGGGCACGCTTCGGGCGCACCCGGCCCGTCGACAGGCAGAGGACGCGCACGAGCTACGCGCCGGGCCGGCGGCGCAGGTGCGCGACGACCCCGGCGGGCACGGACAGCGCCCCGACGAGGTGGTGGAGCGCGTGCAGGCCCACGCCGAGCGCTGCCTCGCGGGGACCCCGCCTGCGGGCGAGCAGCGCGTAGAAGGACGCGTTCAGGAGGACGAGCGCCGCCAGCGCGCCGGCTGCCCGGCCGAGTCGCCCGCGCAGGAGCGAGACGGCGGCGAGGACGGAGGAGGCGGCGCTCAGCCGCTGGCGCCAGCCGAGGTTGAGGGCGGAGCGGTTCGCCTCGCCGCGAAGGAGGAGCTCGACCCAGGGGACGCCGCGCCGCAGGAAGTCGGTCTCGACCATCGAGGCGAGGCTCCACGCCTTCAGGTGCGTCCCCTGCACGTGCGGGTCGAGGCGGATGCGGTAGCCGGCGGCGACAAGCCGCGAGCCGAGGTCGATGTCCTCGACGGAGGGGAGCGGGTAGCGGACGGCGTCGAAGCCGCCGACGGCCTCGAAGGCAGAGCGGCGCACCGCTCCGAGCCCGGCCCAGAACGTGACGGCCTCGCCCGCGTGCGAGTGGTGGACGTGGTGGTGCAGGAGGTTTCGGAACGCGGACACGAGCCCGTCCGCAGGCGGGTGGTCGTCGTAAGAGCCGAACAGGGCGGCGAGGTCGGGATCGGCGTCGAACGACCGCCGCAGGCGGGCGAAGGCGTCGGCGTGCACGACCACGTCGGCGTCGACGAACACGAGCACGTCGCCGGCTGCCCGGGCGGCGCCGCGGTTGCGGGCGTCGGCCGGACCCGCGCCCTCCAGCACGACGATCAGCTCCTCGGGCGCCTCGTCGGCGGCTTGGATCGCGTCGCGGCAGGCCTCGAGCGTCGGCGGCGCGTTCGTCGCCGGGACGATCGCGCTGAGAGTGGTCGGAACGCTCGGCATGCAGCGATTCTAGGTGGGGGTTAACGTAGGCTCGTGTCGGCGGTGCTGATGATGGGCGGCCCGGTGGCCGAGCGCGTGCGGGCACGCGTGCGCGAGGAGGCGCGGCAGCTGGGGCAGGTCGGCCTCGCCACCGTGCTCGTCGGCGACGACCCCGCGTCGCACATCTACGTGTCGAAGAAGCACGAGGCGGCGGAGGCCGACGGCCTGCGCAGCTTCGACCGCCGACTGCCGGCGAAGGCGACGCAGGACGAGCTGCTCGAGGTGCTCGACGAGCTGAACCGCAACGACGCCGTCGACGGCATCCTCGTGCAGCTGCCGCTTCCCGAGCACATCGACGTCGACCGGGTCCTGCGCGCGGTCGAGCCGATCAAGGACGTGGACGGCTTCCATCCCTTCAACGCCGGCCGGCTGTACGCGGGCAAGCCCACGTTCGTGCCGGCGACCCCGCTCGGGATCATGACCCTGCTCGCGGAGCACGGCGTCGAGCTCGAGGGCGCCCGAGCCGTCGTCGTCGGCCGCAGCACGATCGTCGGCAAGCCGATGCTGCACCTCCTGCTCGGGGCGAACGCCACCGTTACGGTCTGCCACACGCGCACGCGCGATCTCGCCGCCCACACGCGCGAGGCGGACGTGATCGTCGTCGGCGTGGGCAGGGCGGGCGTGCTCTCGCCGGACATGGTCAGGCAGGGAGCGGTCGTGATCGACGTCGGCATCACGAGGACGGAGCACGGCATCGTCGGCGACGTCGAGGCGGGTGTCGCCGAGCGGGCGGGGTTGCTCACGCCGGTGCCGGGCGGCGTCGGGCCGATGACCATCGCCATGCTCCTCGGCAACACGATTCAGGCGGCGAAGTACCGCCGAAATCTGCTTGCTTTCCCCTAGCGATCACGGGTACAGTGGCGCCGCTCGTTGATCCAGATTTCGGCGGCTCGGTGCCCGGGCCGTCGTTTCACTGTTCAAGGAGGAAGCAACGTTGGCTCAGGGCACCGTGAAGTGGTTCTCGAACGAGAAGGGGTACGGCTTCATCGAGCGCGAGGAGGGAGACGACGTCTTCGTGCACTTCACCGCCATCCAGATGGACGGCTACAAGACGCTGACGGAGGGTCAGCGCGTCGAGTTCGAGATCGTCCAGGGCGACAAGGGCCTGCAGGCGGCGAACGTCCAGGCGGTCTAGAGGGCAGGGTCCCGCTCCTGTCGAGGTACCAGCACGGGCCCCGCAAGGGGCCCGTCTCCTTCTGCGAGGATTGAGCAACATGGCGATCACGAGAGAGGACGTGCTGCACGTCGCCCGTCTCGCCCGGCTCGAGCTGAGCGAGGAGGAGGTCGAACGCTTCCGCGAGCAGCTGTCCGCGATCCTGGAGGCGGTCGGCAAGGTGGCCGAGCTCGACCTCGCCGGCGTCGAGCCGACGGCGCACCCGCTCGACCTCGTCAACGTGCTCGCCGAGGACGAGCCTCGCCCGTCGCTTCCGCGCGAGGAGGCGCTCGCGAACGCGCCCGACCCGGAGGACGGCTACTTCGGGGTGCCGTCCGTATGACGGCGGGATGGACCGCCGTGCGCGGCGCCCGCGGGGCGGCACGGAGCCGGCACGGTTCCGGCACGGACGGGTGCGCCGTCTCTCGCCACCCTGACCTCAGGGGTCGCCGGGGATCCCCCGGGGGCACGTGGGGGGTGGGGCGCGCGTGATCGACACGCTGCGCCTGACCGCCGAGGAGGCAGCGGCCCTCCTCGAGCGCGGCGAGGTCTCCGCGCGCGAGCTGCACGCCGCCTACCTGGAGGCGATCGCGGCGCGGGACGGGGAGATCCATGCGTACCTGCATGTGCTCGAGCAGCCGAGCGGCGAGGGCGTGCCGATCGCGTTCAAGGATCTGATCTCGACGCGGGGGGTGGCGACGACCGCCGGCTCGCGCATCCTCGCGGGCTACGTGCCCGTCTTCGACGCGACGGTCGCCTCGCGCTGCCGGGAGGCCGGGCTCGACCTCCTCGGCAAGACGAACATGGACGAGTTCGCCATGGGCTCTTCGACCGAGAACTCCGCCTACGGGCCGACCCGGAACCCGTGGGACCCGGGGCGTGTGCCCGGAGGCTCGTCCGGGGGCTCCGCGGCGGCGGTGGCGGCGGGGCTCGCTCCGTGGGCGCTCGGGTCGGATACGGGCGGCTCGATCAAGCAGCCGGCCGCCCTGTGCGGCGTCGTCGGGCTGCGCCCGACCTACGGCACCGTCTCGCGCTTCGGCATCGTCGCCTTCGCCTCCAGCCTCGACCAGGTGGGGCCGCTGGCGAAGACGGTGCGCGACTGCGCCCGGCTGTACGGGATCATCGCCGGCCGCGACGCGTGCGACACGACCACGGTCGAGCTGCCGCAGCCGGTGCGGGTGCCGGAGGAGCACGACCTGCGCGGGCTGCGCATCGGCGTTCCCAGGCAGCTGAACGAAGCCGAGGGGATCGAGCCCGGCGTGCGGGCCGCGGTCGAGCGGTCGATCGCGCTGTGCGAGGAGCTCGGCGCGGCGGTGGAGAGCTGCGAGCTGCCGCTCTCCGTCGAGTACGGCCTGCCCTGCTACTACCTGATCGCGCCGGCCGAGGCCTCCTCGAACCTCGCCCGCTACGACGGCGTCCGCTACGGGTACCGTTCGGCAGTCGACGGCGACCTCGGCACGCTCTACGAGCGCACCCGCCACGACGGCTTCGGCGACGAGCCGAAGCGCCGCATCATGCTCGGCACGTACGCCCTCTCGGCCGGCTACTACGAGGCCTTCTACGGGCAGGCGCAGAAGGTGCGGACGATGATCAGGCGCGAGCACGACGCCCTGTTCGAGCGCTTCGACCTGCTCGTCAGCCCGACCTCGCCGACCGTCGCCTTCCCGCTCGGCGCCCGCACCGCCGACCCGCTCGCCATGTACGTCTCCGACGTGCTCACCATCCCCTCGAACATCGCCGGAATGCCGGGCCTGTCGATCCCGTGCGGCCTCTCCGACGGCCTGCCGGTCGGGCTGCAGCTGATCGGGCCCCAGTTCGCCGAGAACGTCCTCTTCCGGGCGGGCCACGCGCTCGAGCAGGCGATCGGCTTCGACCCGGTGCCGGAGCGGCTGCGCTCATGAGCGCGAACGGCTGGGAGACGATCGTCGGGCTGGAGATCCACGCCCACCTGAAGACGCGGACGAAGATGTTCTGCCGCTGCGAGACGGGCTTCGGCGACCCGCAGAACACGCGCACGTGCCCGGTGTGCCTGGCCCACCCCGGGACGCTGCCCGTGCCCAACCGGACGGCGGTCGAGTGGACGATCAAGCTCGGGCTCGCGCTCGGCTGCGAGATCGCGCCGCGTGCCGTCTTCCACCGCAAGAACTACTTCTATCCCGACCTGCCGAAGGGCTACCAGATCTCCCAGTACGACGAGCCGCTGTGCCTGGACGGGTGCTTCACGGTGCCGCGCGCGGGCGGGGATCTGGAGGTGGGGATCGTGCGCGCACACCTGGAGGAGGACGCCGCCAAGACGGTGCACCTCGAGGGGGCGGGCGGCCGGATCGTCGGCGCGACCCGCTCGCTCGTCGACTTCAACCGGGGCGGGACGCCGCTCGTCGAGATCGTCACGCGCCCCGACCTGCGCTCGGCCGACGACGCGCGCCGCTTCCTGCAGCTCCTGCGCCAGACGATCGTCGAGCTCGGCATCTCCGACGCGGAGATGGAGAAGGGCACGCTCCGCTGCGACGCGAACGTGTCGGTGCGGCGGCTCGGGGAGACAGGCCACCGCACCCGCTGGGAGCTGAAGAACATGAACTCGTTCGGCTTCATCGGCCGCGGCATCGAGGCGGCGGCACGTGCGCAGATCGCGCTGCACGAGGCGGGCGAGCCGGTCGAGCAGGACACGTACGACTACGACGCGGACACGGACACGCTGACGGTGCACCGCTCCAAGGAGGAGGCGGACGACTACCGCTACTTCCCGGAGCCGGACCTCGTCCCGATCGAGCCGAGCCGGGAGCTCGTGGAGCGCCTGCGCGCCGAGCTGCCGGAGCTCCCGGGCGCGCGCATCGCGCGCATCGCCGCCGACCTCGGGCTGGACACGGCCGTCGACCTCGTCACGAGCGGGCGCGACCGCCTGTACGAGGCCGTGGCGGCCGAGGGCGTCGAGCCGCGCGCGGCGGCGAACGTGATCATGAACCAGCTCGCGGGCGCCGGGGTCGACCCGGGCGCGGTGCCGCCGCGCGAGCTCGCCAGGCTGATCGCGGCGCGGGCGTCCATGTCCCGCGCCGCCTTCGACGAGGCGATCGCCCGGGCGGGCGAGCCCGGCTTCTCCGCCGAGCCGTACCTGGCGCAGCGGGCGATCTCGGACGAGTCGGAGCTCGGGACGGTCGTCGAGCGGGTGCTGGCCGCGAGCCCGGGTCAGGTCGAGGCCTACCGCGCAGGCAAGGAGGGCCTGCTCGGCTTCTTCGTCGGGCAGGTGATGAAGGAGACGCACGGCAGAGCGGACCCGCGCGTCGTCAACGAGCTCGTCCGTGAGAAGCTCGAGGCATGACCAGCCCGATCGACGAGGCGAACGAGATCCTGCGCGGCAAGGGCTACCGGGAGGCCCACCTGGCCGCGTTCCCGACGCCGATGGCGACGAAGGCGCTCCTCAAGGGATCGAAGATCCAGAGCCCCTTCGCCGACTCGCCGGAGACGGTGCTCCGCGCCGTCCGCGACTGCGTGCCGCCCGCCGAGGAGCTCGGCCGGCACGTGCTGACGCCGCGCGAACTGCGGCAGTGCCTCGAGGGCTGAGCCTCGCCCGCGGCGCGGCCGGGCTACCCCCGGCCGCCTGGGTTCTCTTCGCCGGCACCTTCGTCAACCGCTTCGGCGGCTTCGTCCTCGTCTTCCTCGTCCTCTACCTGCGGCAGCGCGGCTACTCGGCCGCCGAGGCGGGCCTCGCGCTCAGCGCCTACGGTGCCGGCTCGCTGGCCGCCTCCGCCGCTGGCGGCCACCTCGCGGACCGGATCGGCAGGCGCAACGCGATCGCGCTGTCGATGTTCGCCTCGGCTGCGGCGACGCTGGCGCTGTCGCAGGCGCCGTCGCTCGCGCTCGTCGTCATCCTCTCCGGCCTCGTCGGCCTCGCCTCCGAGCTGTACCGCCCCGCCTCGGCCGCCCTCGTCGCCGACCTGACGCCGGCCGGCGGCCGGGTGACCGCGTTCGCCCTCTACCGGCTGGCGATCAACGCCGGCTTCGCCGCCGGGCCGGTCGTCGGCGGCCTCCTCGCCGAGCGGTCGTTCTTCCTCGTCTTCCTCGGCGACGCGATCACCTCCGCGCTCTTCGGCGCGGTGGCGCTTTTCGCCCTGCCGCAGGGCGTGCGCAGCCGGCCCCACGAGGAGGAGACCGGAGCCCTGCGCGCGATCCTCGCCGACCGCACCTTCTGCTCCTTCCTCGCCGCCTCGCTCGCCGGGGCGCTCGTCTACCTGCAGGCGACCGCGACCTTGCCGCTGCAGGTCGTCGCGCACGGGCACGCGAAGACGGTATACGGGGCGCTCATGTCGCTGAACGGCCTGGCGATCGTCGCCCTGGAGCTCCCGCTCTCGCTCGCGACGAGGCGTCTGCCTCCGCGGCCGGTGATGGCGGCCGGCTCCGTCCTCGTCGGCGCCGGCTTCGGGCTGACGGCGCTCGCGGGGAGCGTGCCGGCGCTCGCCGCCACCGTGGCCGTGTGGACGCTCGGCGAGATGGTCTTCTCGCCCGTCGCCTCGGCGTACGTCGCCGACCTCGCGCCGGCGGCCCTGCGCGGCCGCTACTCCGGCGCCTGGGGGCTGACATGGGGCGTCGCGCTCGTCGCCGGCCCGCCGCTCGGCACCCTCCTGTACAGCTGGCGCCATGCCGCCGTGTGGGTCGCCTGCCTCGCCCTCGGCTGCGTCGCCGCCGCGCTCATCCTCGCCGAGCGGGAGCCGCGCGTCCGCCCGCAGGCGCCGCTCGAGCTCGACGCCCGCTGAGGCGTCTTGCGGCCTCAGTTGCGGCTCGGATCCTCCGGCATCAGCGCGAGCAGGCGGTACGTCCCGCCCTTGGCCCGGAGCACGGAGGCGAACAGGTCGTCGCCCGGGCTCGGGAACAGGTCGTGGCCCTCCGCAGGCTCGACCAGCCACGACTCCTCCTCCAGCTCCGCCTCCAGCTGCCCCGGCCCCCAGCCGGAGTAGCCGGCGAAGACCCGGGCGCGCCGCGTCCGCTCCGCGAGCAGGGCGAGGTCGCCGTCGCTCGAGGCGAAGCCGACGTCGCCGACGACGAGCGTCGCCGCGCTGCCCGGGTCCTCGAAGTCGGCGAGCACGAGCACCGCCTCCGGCTGCACCGGGCCGCCGAAGTAGACGACCGCGTCCTCGCCGACGACGTCTCCGAGCGAGGGCACCGCCTCGCCGACGGTCACCGGCGAGGGGCGGTTGAGCACGAGCCCCATCGCCCCTTCCTCCCCGTGCTCGCCGACGAGCACCACCGTGCGGCGGAAGTTGGGGTCGAAGAGCGCAGGCGTGGCAAGGAGGAGCTTCCCCTTCAGCGACTCCACGCCGACATTCTCGCTCGCGGGCCGACCCGGCCGCGCCCCCCTACGCCGCCGGCCCGCGTCTACTCGTACTGGAGCGCCTGCAACACGTTCAGCCGCGCCGCCCGCCTGGCCGGGAAGACGGCGGCGAGGACGCCGACGACGATCGCCGCCGCCGCGAACACGAGGAGCGAGCCGACCGGCACGGCGAAGGCGACGAAGTCGAGGCGCGCGGCGAGGAGCGCCGCCAGCACGATGCCGAGCACGATGCCGATCACCGCTCCGATCAGCGCCGTGATCACGCTCTCGTAGCGGATCATGCGCCGCACCTGGCGCCGCGTCATCCCGATCGCCCGCAGCATCCCGAGCTCGCGCGTCCGCTCGAACACGCTGAGCACGAGCGTGTTCACGATGCCGAACAGGCTGACGACGATCGACAGCGCGAGCAGCACGTAGAGCACGTTGAGGATGGTGTTCAGACCGCTGATCTGGTCGCTGACGAACTGGCCCTTGTCCGCCACCTTCGCGTTCGGGTACTGGTCGAGGACCCGCTCGAGCGCGCGGGTGTTCGCCGCGGTCACGCCGCCCTTCATCGTCACGAACGTGTAGATGTTCTGCCGCTGCGACGGCGGGTAGAGCTGGTCGAACGCCTCGGTGGAGACGGTCAGCGAGCCGAACGGCGACCCTCCCGGCGGGGGCTTGAAGATGCCCGCGATCCTGAACGTGGCCCTCGCACCGTTCGGGGTGAGGATCGTGACGGGGGAGCCGACCCGAAGATGGTGGTCCTTCGAGAAGGCGAGCGTGATGAAGGCGCCGTCGGCTCCGAGCGTGTCGAGCGTGCGCTTGGACCCTTCCTCCCAGTTGAGTCGGTAGACGTGGCTCGCGCCCGGGGCGACCGCCGAGACGAAGCGATTCGAGCCCTCGAACTTGGCCTCGCCTTCCCGGACGCCGGACACGGCGACGAGGCGCGGTGCCTGCGTGCGGACGGCGCGCTCGACGCTGACCGGCAGCGGGTCGAAGTTGTTCTGCGCCTCGATGGCGTAGTCGGTGATGAAGATCTGGTCGACCGCGTCGCGGAAGTTGACGCGGATGCCCTGCGCGAGCATCGCCACGACCGTCACGAGCGCAAGCCCGATCATGAGGGCGGCCGCGGTGGACGCGGTCCGCTGCGGGTTCCGCTGGGCGTTCTCGCGCGCCAGCCGGCCCGGGCCGCCGCCGGCGCGTACGCCGGGCCACCCGATCGCGGCCGCGAGCGGCTCCACGAGATGCGACGAGATGAGCGCGACGCCGATGAACACGAGCACGACGCCGACCCCCATCCAGGTCAGGATCTGCGTCGTGCCGAGGCCGTGCTTGAACAGTCCGTAGGCGAGGGAGAGGAAGCCGAGCGCCGCGAGGACGGCCGCGCCCGCGCTCCGGTAGCGGTGGAAGCGGCCTTCCGGAAGCGTGGCGCCCTCGCGCACCGCCGCGATCGGCGGGACGCGGGTCGAGCGGATCGCCGGCCGCAGGCTGGCGAGCAGCGTGACGCCGATGCCGACCAGGAGGGAGATGGCGATCGTGCGCGTCTCCAGCGGCAGGCCCGCACGCGGGAGCGTGAAGCCGAGGCTGTCGAACAGCGCCGAGAGGCCGCTCGCGAGCGCGACGCCGATGCCCAGGCCGGCGAGGGAGGCGATCGCGCCGAGCAGCACCGCCTCGAACAGGACCGACTGGAGCACCTGCCGGCGCGAGGCGCCGAGCGTGCGCAGCGTCGCGAACTCCCGCGTGCGCTGCGCGACGGTGATGGAGAGCGAGTTCGCGATCACGAACGCGCCGACGAAGACGGCGATGCCCCCGAAGGCGAGCAGGAAGTCCTGGAGGAAGCTGAGGGCGTCGTTCGTGTCGCTCGTCTCCTTCGCCGCCTGACCCTGGCCCGTCCTCACCTGCTCGACCGTGGGATCGAGGAGCGGCCTGATCTGGGCGACGAGCTGCTCCGGGGAGACGCCGGGCTTCGCCTCGACCCGGATCTGGTCGAGCCGCCCCACCTTGTGGAAGAGGCGCTGGGCGGTCTTCAGGTCGAAGCCGGCAAGCGTCGCGCCGCCGATGTTCGTCGAGCCGCCGAACTTGAAGATGCCCGACAGCGCCAGGTGCTCCACCGGCCCCTCGGCTTGCACGCCGATCGTGTCGCCGACCGTGAAGTGCTCGCTGCTCGCCGTCCGCTTGTCGACGACCACCTGGTTCGGCCCCGGCCAGGTGCCGTCGACGAACGTGATCGAGCTGAGCTCCGGAAGCGACTTGTCGACGCTGAAGCCGAGGTGCGGGGCGCCGCCGTGCGAGATCGCCTTTCCGTTCCGGCCGATCACGTGCGCCGAGCCCGCCACGCCGCCGATCGCCGCCTTCACGCCCGGAAGCTCCCGCACCTTCGTGAGCAGCGACTCGGGGAAGGGCGGCGCGTTCTGGGAGCTCGAGGAGATCGCGGACTTGCCGGTGACCACGGCGTCCGTGTTCTTGTAGATCTGCGTGTAGATCGCCCCGAACGCCTTCGACATCGAGTCGGTGAGGACGAAGCTGCCGCAGATCATCGCCACGCCGAGCACGATCGCGAAGGCGGTGAGGGCGGCGCGCAGCTTGCGCGAGAAGAAGCTGCGGACGGCGAAGCGGATCACGTGTGGTTGGTGAGGTCTTCCATCGTCTCGATCACCGTCCGCGCGTCGGTGTGCGGCAGGTCGCGGACGATCTCGCCGTCGCTCAGGAAGAGGATGCGATCGGCGATCGCCGCAGCCCGCGGGTCGTGGGTGACCATGACAGTCGTCTGGCCGAAGCTGTCGACGGAGTCGCGCATCAGGTGGAGGATCTCGCCGCTCGTCTTCGAGTCCAGGTTGCCGGTCGGCTCGTCGGCGAAGACGACGGTCGGCTTCGAGACGAGCGCGCGCGTGATCGCCACCCGCTGCTGTTCCCCGCCGGAGAGCTCGCCTGGCCGGTGCGAGCGGCGCCGGCCGAGACCGGTCTTCTCCAGGAGCTGCTCGAGCCAGGCCTCGTCCGGCTTCTCGCCTGCGATCGACAGCGGCAGGAGGATGTTCTCCTCCGCGGTCAGCATCGGGAGCAGGTTGAAGAACTGGAAGACGAAGCCGATGTGCTCGCGGCGCAGCTTCGTCAGCTCCGTGTCGGACAGGTCCGTGATCTTCGTGCCCGCGATCTCCACCTCGCCGCCGGTGGGCCGGTCGAGGCCGGCGAGGATGTGCATCAGCGTCGACTTCCCGGAGCCCGACGGCCCCATCACCGCGGTCAGCTTGCCGCCCTCGACGTCGAGCGACACGCCGCGCAGCGCGTCGACGGCCGTGTCGCCTTCCCCGTAGCGGCGCGTCAGGTCGCGGGCGGACACGACCACGCCGTCCAGCTGCATCCCGTTCATCTCGTCGGGCTCCTCGCCTGCGGTTGCCATCGATCCTGGCTGCACCCTAGCGTCGCCTGCCGCCCTGCACCGTACGGCTCGCCCCCGGACTCGGCTCCGGTTCCCTCGCCGCATCGCCCTGAGCTAGGCTCAGGCCGATGCCCGCCAAGCGCTACCTGTTCACCCCCGGGCCGACGACGGTGCCGCCCGAGGTGCTGTCGGCGCTGGCCGAGCCCGTGATCCACCATCGCGGCTCCGACTTCCGCGCCGCCTTCCGCGACTGCCTGCAGCGGCTGAAGCTCGTCTTCCGCACATCCTCGGACGTCCTGCTCTTCACGGCCTCGGGGACGGGGGCGATGGAGTCGGCCGTCGCCAACCTGTGCTCCCCGGGCAGCCGTGTGGTCGTCGTGTCCGCCGGCAGCTTCGGCGAGCGCTGGATCCAGATCGCCGAGCGCTACGGCTGCGAGGTCGTGCCCGTCCGCTACCAGTGGGGAGAGGCCCCGGCCGCCGACGACCTGGCCGCGGTGCTCGAGCAGACGAGCGGCGCGCGGGCGGTCTTCGTGACGCAGTCCGAGACCTCGACCGGCGTCGTCGCCGACGTCCAGGCGCTGGCGGCCGCCGCCCGTCCGTCCGGCGCGCACGTGGTCGTCGACGCGATCTCGAGCCTCGCCGCCGTGCCGCTCGAGGTGGACGCCTGGGGCATCGACGTGGCCTGCGCCGGCTCGCAGAAGGCGCTGATGACCCCGCCGGGGCTGGCGATGGTGTCGGTCTCCGACGCCGTCTGGGCGCCAGCCGGCCGCTCCTCCTCGCCTCGCTTCTACTTCGACTGGGAGCGCACCCGGCGCGCCCAGGAGCAGCTCGACTCGGCCTTCACGCCGGCCACCTCGCTCGTCGTCGCGCTCAACGTCGCCCTCGGCCTCATCCTCGACGCCGGTCTCGAGGCGACGTTCGAGCGCCACCGGCTGCTCGGGCGTGCCTGCCGCGAGGGAGCCAAGGCGATGGGGCTCGAGCTGTTCTCCCCGGACGACGACTCGGCTGCGGTCGTGACCGCGATCCGGGCGCCGGACGGGGTCGACGCGACCGAGCTCGTCCGCTCGCTGCGCGACCTGCACGGCGTGCAGCTGGCGAACGGACAGGGGCAGCTGAAGGGGAAGGTCTTCCGCATCGGCCACATCGGCTACTACGACGTCTTCGACGTCGCCACGGCGCTCGGTGCGGTCGAGCTCGTGCTCGCAGACCTGGGAGCCGACATCGAGCGCGGCGTCGCCGTGACCCGCGCGCTCGACGTCTACTCGCAGGGCGCCCGCGTGTGAACGTCCTCGTCCGCGAGCCCATCGCGGAGGCGGGGATCCGCCTCCTGCGCGAGCGGTTCGAGGTCGACGTCGACGGCGAGTCCGATCTGGCTGCGATCATCGGCCGCTACGACGGGATCGTCATCCGCTCGGCGACGAAGCTGACGGCCGACCTGATCGCCCGCGCGGATCGGCTGAAGGTGATCGGGCGCGCGGGGGTGGGGGTGGACAACGTCGACGTCCAGGCGGCGACGCGGAAGGGGATCGTGGTCGCGAACGCACCCGAGTCGACGGTCGTCTCGGCGGCGGAGCACACGCTCGCGCTGCTGCTCGCGCTGTCGCGGAACATCCCGCAGGCGCACGCCGCGCTGAAGCAGGGGCGCTGGGAGCGCTCCCGCTACGCGGGCATCGAGCTCGCCGACAAGACGCTGGGCATGCTCGGCTTCGGGCGCATCGGCCAGCAGGTGGCACGGCGGGCGCTCGCCCTCGGCATGCGCGTCCTCGCCCACGACCCCTTCGTCGCGCGCGAGCGCTTCCGCGACCTCGGCGTCGAGCGCGCCGACTCGGCGGACGAGGTGCTCGCAGCCGCCGACTTCCTCACCCTGCACCTGCCGCTCACCGACGAGACGCGCGGCCTGATCGACGCGGCTGCGATCGAGCGCATGCGGCCCGGCATCCGCCTCGTCAACGCCGCCCGGGGCGAGCTGGTGGACGAGGAGGCGCTCGTCGCCGCGCTGCGCACGGGCCGCGTGGCGGCGGCGGCTGTCGACGTGTTCCAGCACGAGCCGTACTCGGGCCCTCTGCTCGAGCTCGACAACGTGGTCGTGACGCCGCATCTCGCCGCGTCGACCGAGGAGGCGCAGGACCGGGCCGGCGTGATCGTGGCAGAGCAGGTCGCGGCTGCGCTGGAGGGCTCGTTCGTCTCGAACGCGGTCAACATCCCCTCGGTCGGAGCGGAGGACCTGGACGTGCTCAGCCCGTTCCTGCCGCTCGCCGCCAAGCTGGGGCGGCTGGCGATGGAGCTGGCCGAGGGGCGCGCCGACCGCATCGCCCTGTCGTACCTCGGCGCCCTGGCCGAGTACGACACGCGACTCCTGACCGTGGCCGCGCTGAACGGCGCCTTCCAGGGCCGCTCCGAGCAGCCGGTGAACTACGTGAACGCACCCCTGATCGCGAGCGAGCGCGGGATCGAGGTGCACGAGGAGCGGCTGCGGCGCTCTCCCGACTACACGAACCTCGTCCGCGTCTCGCTCCAGGCCGACGGCCGCGAGGTGTCGGTGGAGGGGACAACGATCGGCGGCGAGCACCGCCTCTGGCTCGTCCGCGCCCTCGGCTACCAGATCGAGATCGAGCTCGCGCCGCTGATGGCGTTCTTCCGCTACGACGACATGCCCGGCGTCATCGGACGGGTGGGGACCGGGCTGGGCGAGGCGGGCGTGAACATCGCCAACATGGCCGTGTCGCGCACGAACCAGGGCGGCAAGGCGCTGATGGCCTTCTCCATCGACACCCCGGCGCCGCCGACGCTCGTCGACCGGTTCCTCGCCGAGGGTTTCGACGACGCGCGCTTCATCGACCTCGGCCCGTAGCGGCCGCGGCGCCTGAAGGCGAAGCGGCGGGGGTAGGCTTGCCCCGTGCGGGCGTGGCCGGAGGCCGTGGAGCGGGTGGCCGCCTACCTGCGTGAGACCGGCGCGGAGGTCCGGCTGGAGGAGTTTCCGGCGGGGACGCCGACGGCGCAGGCGGCGGCCGGTGCCGTCGGCTGCAGGCTCGACCAGATCGTCAAGTCGGTCGTCTTCCGCTGCGACGGCCGGCCGGTCGTGGCCATGGTGCCGGGCGACCGCCGGGCCGTCGCGCGCAAGGTCGCCGCCGCCGCCTCGGCACGCCGCGCCCTCGTCGCCTCGCCCGAGGAGGTGGAGGAGCTGACCGGTTTCGCGCCCGGCGCCGTGTGCCCGTTCCCGCTGCCGAAGGTCGACCGTGTCTTCCTCGACCGGAGGCTCCTGGCGCACGACCGGGTCTGGGTCGGGGCGGGCTCCGAGCGGCACATGGCAGCGCTCGCCCCGGGCGAGCTCGTGCGCCTCGCGCGGGCGGTGGCGCTGGATATCGCCTCCGACGACTAACATCTCCTGTGGATGGAGGAGACCGAGAAGATCTGGTTCAACGGCGAGCTCGTCGACTGGGCCGACGCCCGCATCCACGTCGGCTCGCACGGGCTCCACTACGGCACCGGCGTGTTCGAGGGCATCCGCTGCTACGCGACCGGCACGGGTCCGGCCGTGTTCCGCCTGCGCGAGCACCTGGAGCGGCTGCAGGCCTCGGCGGGACTGATCTACATGGCGCTGCCGTACACGGTCGAGGAGCTGCGGCGGGCGACGCACGATCTGCTGGCGGCAAACGGGCTCGACGAGTGCTACATCCGCCCGATCGCCTTCTACGGCTACGGGGAGCTCGGGGTGCACACGGGCTCGAACCCCGTCGACGTCGTGATCATGTCCTGGCCGTGGGGCGCCTACCTGAGCGAGGAGGGACAGCGCGCCGGCATCCGCACCATGATCTCCTCCTGGAAGCGCGTCGGCCCGAACACGATCCCGCACGCGGCCAAGGCGACCGGCGTGTACCTGAACTCGATGCTCGCGACGCACGAGGCGCGGCGCTGCGGCTACGACGAGGCGATCCTGCTCACCGACGACGGCTACATCGCCGACGGCCCGGGCGAGACCGTCTTCGTCGTCAAGGACGGTGTCCTGGCGACGCCGCCGCTGTCGACGTCGATCCTGCCGGGGATCACCCGGGACACGATCCTGGCGCTCGCGCGCGACCTCGGCTACGAGGTCGTGGAGCGCGCGCTCATCCGCACCGACCTGTACCTGGCGGACGAGGCGTTCATGACCGGCACCGCGGCCGAGGTCACGCCGCTGCGCTCGGTCGACGACCACGAGCTGGGGGCAGGCCCGATCACGCTCGAGCTGCAGCGGACGTATCTCGACGTCGTCCGCGGCAGGGTCGAGCGCTACGCGGACTGGCTCGACCACGTGGCGGCGGCCGCCAGCGCCTGATCAGCGCCGGGTCGCGAGCAGCGTCTCGACGATCCGCTCCTGATCCGACGCCGTGAGCGCCGACCCGCTCGGCAGGCACAGCCCTCGCTCGAACAGCGCGGCCGACACGCCCCCGCCGTAGGCCGGAGCCGTCGCGTACACGGGCTGCAGGTGCATCGGCTTCCACAGCGGGCGCGACTCGATGTCCTCGCCCTCGAGCGCGAGCCGGATCGACTCGCGGTCGGTGCCCGCCTCGTCCGGGTCGACGACGATGCACGTGAGCCAGCAGTTGCTCCGTCCGTACGGCGCCTCGGGCATGAACGAGATGCCGGGCACCCCGGCGAGCAGCTCCCGGTAGCGCTCGTTCACCCGGCGGCGCGCCGCCACCCGCTCGCGAAGCATCTCCAGCTGCGCCCGGCCGACCGCCGCGAGCAGGTTGCTGAGCCGGTAGTTGAAGCCGATCTCCACGTGCTCGTAGTGGGGAGCCGGCTCTCGCGCCTGCGTCGAGAGCTTGCGCGCGTGCGCGACGAGGTCGGCGTCGCGCGAGAGGAGCATGCCGCCGCCGCTCGTCGTGATCACCTTGTTGCCGTTGAAGGAGCAGGCGGCGACGGCGCCCTGGGCTCCGGCCGGGCGGTTGCGGTAGGTCGCGCCGAGCGACTCGGCCGCGTCCTGGATGATCGCTACGCCGCGCTCCGCGCACACGGCGGCGATCGCGTCGTAGTCGCAGCACTGCCCGTAGAGGTCGACGGCGACGACCGCGCGGATGCGCGGCCGCTCGGCGAGCGCCTCCGCGAGCAGCTCCGGATCCATCGTCCACGTACCCGGGTCGGCGTCGACGAACACCGGCGTCGCGCCCACGTACCGGATCGGGTTCGCGCTGGCCGAGAAGGTGAACGAGGAGCAGGCGACCTCGTCGCCCGATCCGACGCCGAGCGCGACGAGAGCGAGGTGCAGGGCGGCTGTGCCGCTCGAGAGCGCGAGCGCATGCGGCACCCCGACGAGCGCGGCGAGCTCGCGCTCGAACGCGTCCACGTGCGGCCCGAGGGGCGCGACCCAGTTCGACTCGACCGCGTCGCGGAGCAGGTCGAGTTCGCGGCCGGAGAGGTGCGGGGGGGAGAGGAAGATCCTCGGCACGGCGCCGAGCCTATCCGGCGGCTGCGGCCGCCGGCGGCGAGCAGCCCTCCGGCGCGCCGGCGGCGAGCAGCCCTCCGGCGTCATAATCGCCTCGTGGCGGACGGCGCGCCCAAGATGGTCTTCCTCGGCTACGGCAAGTACGCCCGCGCCGACCGCATCTACGCGCTGGAGCCGATCACCGACGAGCGGCGCGGCGCAGGAAGCCGTACCGAGGTGTGGGTGGAGGGCATTCCGCGGCCGATCGTCGCCTCGCGCACCGAGCGCACGATCCTCCACGACATGGGCCAGGACGCGGCCGGCGACACGCAGCTCGTCGACCAGGCGATCGAGCTCGCCGAGCGGCTCGCGCAGCAGGTGGAGACGGGCAACGTCAACCTCGCCGACCTCGGCCGGCGGGCGCGCAGGCTGCTCGAGTCGAGCTCGCGCCCGGGCGGGCCGCAGCAGCTCTTCTGACCGGGCCGCTGACCCGTGCCTTCTTCGCCCGCTCGGTGCACCGGGTGGCGCCCGAGCTGGTCGGGGCGACGCTGCTCGTGGACGGTGTCGGCGGCAGGATCGTCGAGGTCGAGGCCTACGACCACGAAGATCCCGCGAGCCACGGCTACAACGGCCGTACGGCGCGCAACGCGTCCATGTTCGGGCCGCCCGGCCACGCCTACGTCTACCGCTCGTACGGCGTCCACTGGTGCGTGAACCTCGTCTGCGGCGGCGAGGGCGTCGCCGAGGCTGTGCTCGTACGCGCCCTCGAGCCGACGGACGGGCTCGACGTCATGCGCGAGCGGCGGGGAGTCGACGACCCGCGCCTGCTCTGTTCTGGCCCCGGCCGGCTCTGCCAGGCGCTCGCCGTGACCGGCGCGCACGACGGGCTTCCGCTCGACGAGCCGCCCTTCGTCCTGCTCGGGCGGGACCGCCCCGTCGAGGTCGCGACCGGCAGGCGCGTCGGCATCACGCGGGCCGCCGACGCCGAGTGGCGCTACGGTCTCGCCGGCTCGCCGTATCTCAGCCGCCGGCTCGTCCCGCGCAGGCCGGGGCGGGCCGCTACCGCGCGACGACGAGGCTGACCCGCATACCGGGGGCGGCCGCGACCCCTGCAGCCGGCCGCTGGGCGATCACCCGTTCCGGCTCGCCCCCCACGGCGAGGAGGCCGGCGACCACGGGGCGCAGGCCGCGTCCGGCCAGCCGCGCGAGCGCCGCCTGCACCGGCCGGCCGACGACGTCGGGCACGACCCCGTGCATCGGCTTCGCCAGCACGAGCCGGACGGTGTCGTACGGCAGCAGGTGCGAGCCGATTCCGGGGATCTCGCCGAGCACGACCCCGACGCGCTGCCCCGGGCGCGCCGGCGTGTAGATCGCCTGCGACTTGAGCGGCTGCCCGGAGAGCGCGACCGTCGCGTCGTCGAAGCTCAGGCCGAGCACGTTCGGCACCTCCACCTCGCCCGCCCGGCAGTCGGCGACGCGGGAGGGCCCCTCGCCGGCGAAGTAGGCCAGCAGATAGGTGCCCTTGCACTGGCCGTTGTCCTCCTGCCAGATCCCGTCGCGAAGCACGACGCGCTTCGTCTGCGCCGGCGGGATGACGGGGGAGGGAAACGACTCGGGCTCGTCACCCAGGTAGCGGAGCGCACGCTCCATGAACGTCTTGAAGATGAGCGCAGGGTACGTGCCGCCGGCGACCGGAGAGCCTCCGAACTCGGTCAGCATCGGCCGCAGCCCGTTCGGGTAGCCGACCCACACCGAGACGGCGAGCTGCGGCGTGTAGCCGACGAACCAGGCATCGCCGTAGTTCTCGGTCGTCCCCGTCTTGCCCGCCACCGGGCGGCCGTCGGCGAGCGCGGCCCTGACGCCGGTGCCCCGTTGGACGACCTCCTGCAGCAGCTTCGTGACGATCGCGGCGTTGTCCGCTGAGATCGCCTGCCTGCGCACGGGGTCGTTCGGGTGGCCGTTGACGGAGAGGATCGCCCGCGGATGGTCGCCGAAGATGGAGCCGTCGACACGCTGGCCGCCGTCGGCGAAGGCGGCGTACGCGCGCGCCATCTCGAGCGGGTTGACGGCCTCGCCGCCGAGCACGATCGAGAAGTAGCCGCTCAGGTGGCTGGTGATGCCGAGCGCGTGCGCGGTGGCGGCGATCCGCGCGGGACCGACGATCCTGGCGAGCTGCGCGTAGACGGTGTTGTCCGACGCGATCGTCGCGGTCTCCAGGTCGATGGTGCCGAGGTTCGCACCCTCGTAGTTGTGGACGTACCAGATCTTGCCGCTGTCGAGGGTGATCGCGACGGGCTTCGACACGAACGTCGTCGATGGCGAGATCCCCTCCTGCAGCGCTGTCGCGAGGGCGAACGGCTTGAAGGCCGAGCCCGGCTGGCGCTCGCCCTGGACGGCGAGGTTGAACTGGCTCTCGTGGAAGTTCCGCCCGCCGAACATGGCCAGCACGCGCCCGTCGCGTGGATCGACGGCGACGAGCGCCGCCGACGGGCCGCTCGGGTCGGGCAGCCACTTGGAGATCGCGTCGCTCGCGATCTGCTGCAGGTTGAGGTCGATGGACGTGCGTACGCGCAGGCCGCCGCCGAAGACCCGTCCCGTCCCGTACCTGTCGACGAGCAGCTGCTCCACGTAGCTGGTGAAGTAGGCTGCCGACGAGTAGGGCGCGAGCGAGCTCGGGAGCCGGATGCTCTGCGGCGGCGGCAGCGGGGTCGCGTCGGCGGCCCGCAGCTGCGCCGGCGTGATGTCCTGGAGCTCGAGCATGTCCTCGAGGACGTGCCGGCGGCGCGCCTTCGCGAGGCGCGGGTGCGTGACCGGGTCGTACAGCGACGGATCCGCCGGCATGCCGGCGAGCAGCGCCGCCTCCGGCAGCGTCAGCGCCTCGGCGGGGTGGTGGAAGTAGACCTGCGCCGCCTGCTCGACGCCGTAGGCGCCGTTCCCGAAGTAGATCGTGTTCAGGTACGCGGTGAGGATCCGGTCCTTCGTCCAGTGCTGCTCGAGCTGCCAGGCCAGCGCCGCCTCCTTGAGCTTGCGGCCGAAGGAGCGCTGCGCCGTCGTGAAGGCGTTCTTGACGAACTGCTGCGTGATCGTCGAGCCGCCCTGCACGACCTTCTGGTTGGTGATATCGGCCCAGACGGCGCGGAGGATGCCGTGCAGGTCGATGCCGTGGTGCGCGAAGAAGCGCCGGTCCTCGACCGCCACGATCGCCTGCTTCATCACGTCGGCGATCTGCGACGAGGAGACGACGCGCCTCGCCTCGGAGCCGCGCAGGATCGCGAGCACCCGGCCGTCGCTCGCGTAGATGTAGCTGTTCTGCACCCGGTGGTAGCGGGCTGGGTCGAGCGTCGGGATCTCTCCGGCGAGCGCCGTGACGAGCCCGTACGCGAACGACGCCGTGCCGAGCAGGAGGAGGATGACGAGCAGCACCAGCAGGCGCAGCTTCCGGATCCTCCGCCGGCGTCCCCTCGGTTCTCCCCGACGGCCGAACAGAGCTGCCGGATTGTACCGCTATGGTTGGCTTCCGATGGGCATCGCCGAGCTCACCCGGAACGCCGTCCACGTCCTCCCGGAAGACGAGCTCGAGCGCAAGCTTGCGCTCGGCCGTCCGCTCAGGGTCAAGCTCGGGATCGACGTCACCTCGCCGGACATCCACGTCGGGCGCGCGATCCCGCTCCAGCGCATGCGCGCGTTCCAGGACGAGGGGCACACCGGGGTGCTCATCATCGGCGACTACACGACGCGCATCGGCGATCCCTCGGGCCGCTCCACCGAGCGCCCGATCCTGGACGAGGAGGAGATCGAGGCGAATGCCCGCACCTACCTCGACCAGGCGATGGTCGTTCTCGACCCGGACCGCACCGAGGTGCGACGGAACGGCGAGTGGCTGTCGAAGCTGACCTACGCGGACGTGGTGCGCCTCGCCCGCACGATGACCGTGGCAAGGCTGCTCGAGCGCGACGACTTCGCCAAGCGCTACGCGGCGCAGGAGCCGATCTCGGTGTCGGAGCTCCTCTATCCGCTCATGCAGGCGTACGACTCCGTCGCCGTCGAGGCGGACGTCGAGCTCGGCGGCACCGACCAGCTGTACAACCTCCTCGCCGGTCGCGAGGTCATGCAGGCGTACGGCCTCGAGCCCCAGGTCGTCCTGACGACGCCGCTGCTGCTGTCGTGGGACGGCGAGAAGATGTCCTCCTCGCTGGGGAACAACATCCCGTTGACCGCACCGCCGGAGGAGATGTTCGGGCGGACGATGCGCATCCCCGACGAGCTGCTCGCGGACTGGTACAGGCTCGTCGCAGAGCGGCCCGTGCCGGGCGGCGAGCCGATGGAGGCGAAGCTGGCCCTCGCCCGTTTTATCGTTGCTCGCTCCCACGGCGAGGAGGCCGCCCGGCGGGCGGAGGAGCACTTCACGCGCGTCGTGCGCGAGCGGCATGCTCCCGAGGAGGTGCCGGAGTGGCGGCTCCCCGGCGACGACCCGGTGCACCTGCCGCGGCTGCTGGTCGCGGCCGGCCTCGCGTCGTCCACGAGCGAGGCACGCCGGCTGATCGCCCAGGGAGGGGTCAAGCTGGACCGGGACGTGGTGGAGGAGCTCGACGTGCCTCGGGGCCGCCTGCAGGGAGCGCTGCTGCAGGCAGGCAAGCGGCGCTACCTCCGATTGACACCCCCCTGACCCCTGCTATCATGGACGAGCCGCCTCGGAAGAGGCTGCGCAAGAAGGTCTTCGAGAACCGACACTGGAGCCCATCGAGCCGAGTCCGATACGACCCGTAGAGGAACGGAAGGAGATGGGCCTCTGGTGCGAGCCGGAGGCTTTTTTACGCAGCCACGCGCAAGCGGCGCGGTCTTTGAAAACTCAACAGCGTGTGAACGTCGAGACCTCGAAGCCTCCGGGCCGAGAGGTTGAATCCCGTCATGCTGCAGGCGCTCCCCCTCGGGCTCCGGCCGGGGGCGGGTGCGCTCTGCGGTCATGACCTTTGAGCTCGAGCTCATCCTGAGAGAAACGATGTCCAACCGGCGAGCGGCGCTTTGCCCGCGAGCCGACGTGACACCAGTTCTTCACGGAGAGTTTGATCCTGGCTCAGGACGAACGCTGGCGGCGCGCTTAATACATGCAAGTCGAGCGAGAACCGGGCCCTCGGGCCCGGGGAAAGCGGCGAACGGGTGAGTAACACGTGGGTAATCTGCCCTCGGCACCGGGATAGCCCGGGGAAACCCGGATTAATACCGGATAGCCTCCGGAGCCTGCGGGCGCCGGAGAAAAGGTGGCTTCGGCTTCTGGCCGAGGATGAGCCCGCGGCGGATTAGCTTGTTGGTGGGGTAACGGCCTACCAAGGCGACGATCCGTAGCTGGTCTGAGAGGACGATCAGCCACACTGGGACTGAGACACGGCCCAGACTCCTACGGGAGGCAGCAGTAGGGAATCTTGCGCAATGGGCGAAAGCCTGACGCAGCGACGCCGCGTGCGGGAAGAAGGCCTTCGGGTTGTAAACCGCTTTCAGGAGGGACGAAGCTCCTCGGGTGAACAGCCCAGAGGGTGACGGTACCTCCAGAAGAAGCCCCGGCTAACTACGTGCCAGCAGCCGCGGTAATACGTAGGGGGCAAGCGTTGTCCGGATTCATTGGGCGTAAAGCGCGTGTAGGCGGCCAGGTAGGTTCGCTGTGAAAACTCGAGGCTCAACCTCGAGACGTCGGCGGAAACCCTCTGGCTAGAGTCCGGAAGAGGAGAGTGGAATTCCTGGTGTAGCGGTGAAATGCGCAGATATCAGGAAGAACACCCGTGGCGAAGGCGGCTCTCTGGGACGGTACTGACGCTGAGACGCGAAAGCGTGGGGAGC